>JAZKHS010000043.1:0-24833 GCA_040385265.1 Pseudomonadota bacterium
GGCCATGACCACCGCCGCGATGGGGACGGCGCTGGTCATGGGCACGGTCACGGTGTAGTGCTGGTCAACCTTGCGCTGGCCCAGGTCGAGGCGACCCTGTCCATCCGCCTGCAGCGTGGGTCCTTTCATGCGCACGCTGGCCGGCGCCATCACGCCGCCGGCCAGCGTGCCCTCCAGGGTGATGCTGTCGAAGGCCAGGCCGCGCCGGGTAACGTCCGCGAAGTCCCCCTTGAAGCGACGCTGCAGGTTTTCCAGGGAGAACCAGCCGAAGATGCGGCTGGCGCTGGTGCCGGTGCTGACATTGAGGAGGCGGCCGGATTCCAGTGCAACCCGGACGTGGCCGTCCAGCAACTCCGGGGCCGCCCGGTCAGGGGCGGCCGGCCAGGACAGGTCGAGCTCGACGGCGCCACCGCGGCCGGCCAGCGGCGGCTTGATGCCAAAGGCGGCCAGCAACGCCGCCACATTGGAGGTGGCGACGCTCCCCTGCAGGCGGCTGCTGTCACCGCCGCGCCACTGCCAGTCGAGCTGGCCGCGGAAATCAAGCATGGGGCCGCGCAGCGCGATGTCCTCGACGCGCAGTCCGGCGGGGAGCGGCAGCAGCCGCGCCTTGACGGAGAGAGGACCGAGGCCGGGCCAGGCCGCCATGCGAAGGCCTTCGCCATTGAGGGCGACCGGGCGGTTACCCAGGCCGGCCACCGGATTGAGACCGGCGGCAGCCGCTGCCTTGCCTGGCGCCGGCGCGGCGGGCAAGGGCCACTGCAGGCGCGTAAAGGTGACGCCGATCTCGCTGCCGGCGGCATCGGGGAGGCGTGCGCTGCCCGCGAGCTCATCACTGTCCACGCCCAGCTGCCAGGCCTTGCCCAGGCGGCGCAGGCCGAGGCGGGCATTGCGCAGGCGCCGGCCCTCGGCCATCAATTCGCGAACGTCAAGATCGAGGCGGGTGAGACCGGGCATGGCGTCGTCGCCGCGCGCGGCCACCGTGGCCGCGCGCTCGCGCCGGGCCTGACGCGCCAGCACGGGCCGCCACTCGGCAATATCCAGCCGCGCCAGGCGCCCCTCGATCTCGAGGCCGGGCTGCTGCGGCCAGGCCGCGCTGCTGCTGTCCAGCCGCAACAGGACGCGATCGAGACGACTGCCGGCCCAGACCAGCCCCCCGCTCATGCGCTGACCATACTGCAGGCGACCAAACTGCTCGGCGCCACCGAAGCCGACCTGGTAGCGCAGCGGTACGGCCTCGGCCTGGGTCTTGCCCAGCGGCGCCGGCAACGCCAGTCGCAGGCCGGCCAGGGAGGAGTCGAGCTGCAGGCGCGGACTGCCGCCGGCCGGCACGCTGATGCGGGCGTGGTAGGGCGCCGCGCCGCTGGCAAAGTCAAGCAGGCTCGAGCCCAGCCAGCGACGCAGGGCCGGCACGCCGGCGCTGCCCTCGACATTGACCTGCAGCCCGGGGCGGGCACCGCCCTCGCTGCGGATGTCGGCACGCACTGGCGCCTCCAGCAGCTCGGCGTCCAGACGCGGCGACGACAGGCCGTCGCGGCTGGAGTAGCGCAGCTCGCCGGCCAGGCGATTCACGGTCAGGCGCGCCGGCTTGAGGAAAAGGCGGTTGTCGGCGAGCCGGGCCCAGACGTCGATGTCGGGCCGGCCACCGCGCAGGGGCATGGCCAGCACCAGACGGCCGTTGACCGGCCCCTCCAGCGCCAGCACGTCGGTAAGTCCGGGCAGCTGCCGGGCCAGCGGCGAGTCGCGAAACAGGCGGGTGACGTCGGCGCCGGTGCTGGCGAGATTGCCGCTGACCGAGAGCACCGGATCGCGAAAGTCAGGAATGCTCGCGGCCAGCCCCTCGCCGCGGCTGCCATCGAGCAGGCGGGCACTGCCGCCCTGGACCGTCAGGCTCGGCCCCGCCACGATGACTTCGGCATCGAGCTCGCGCAGCCCTGGCCAGCCCGCTGCGTAGTCCAGGCTGGCCCGGCGCAGGTCGGCGCGCAGCAGCAGGCGGCTGGGATCCTCCTCGGGATGGGGATGCAGCGGCCCCTCCAGGTAGAGCTCGGCCTGGGGAATGAGACCGGCCGTCAGGTGCTGGCGCAGCCAGTCCACGGTCCTGGCGCCGGCCGCCCCCACCGGCACATAGCGCCAGGCGCTGCCGGCACGGGCCTGCTGCACCTGCGCCGCCAGCGAGATGCGCGGCTGCGCCGGCGCCGGCGGCAGGGCGAGGCTGAGGACGCCGCTGGCGCCCAGGTCGGCGTTGGCGCCATTGAGGCGGCCGGAATCGACGCGCCAGCCGGCGCCCTCGCGCGCCAGGCGCAGGCGGCCCTCAAGGTGGAATACCGGAATCGGATCCGGCTGGAAGGTGGGCAGATGCAAGGAGCCCTGGCGCAGGCCGAGACCGGCCCAGGCGCGGTCCGGCGTCCAGCGCAGCCAGCCACCCAGGCCCTCGAGGCCGGGACGGCGGCCCGCGGCCCTGGCCGCCAGCCCGACCGCCTCGACATCCAGGCGACGCAAGCTCCAGCCCCCCTCGGGGCGGGCCGCGAGGTCAGCGCGCAGGCCGCCGACCTGGCCCTCCGGGGTCGCGTCCCGCAGCCACTCGGCCAGAGCCGGGGGCAGCGGCACCCAGGCCAGCAGGCGCAAGGCGCCCCTGACATTGGTGTTGCGCGCCGCCACGGTGAGGACGTCCGGGCCGCCGCGCAGGGCCAGCGCCGGCAGCGGCCAATTCTCGCCGTCGATGCGACCGCGCAGGTGGGAGCCGGCAAGCTGCCAGCCGCCGGCGTTGCGGCTCCAGGCAAACTCGCCGCGCAGGTCCTGCACCCGGCGCGGCTGGTCATCGCGGCGGAAGGCCACGTCGCGCCAGTCGACCTCGGCGCGGGCCGATACCAGTCGGCCGCGGTCCAGCGCGAGCCAGTACTGCCCGCCTCCGCGCAGGTGCTCAAGGGCGAGGCCATAGCGGATGCCGACGCCGGCCAGGACAGGCAGCCAGCCATCCAGGGTGACCACCGGCAGGCGCAGCCAAGCCCGGGCCTGCCCCTGGCGCCAGCGCAGCGGGTCGCCGTCGAGCTCAAGCTGGAGGGCAAGCTCCTCCGCCGTGCCCGGCAGGCGCAGGCGGCCGGCCAGGCGATGGCTCTCGCCGTCATTGCGATTGACGATATCGATGCCGGCCAGGGTGATGCCGGGCAGGTCGTTGAGGGTGATGGCGACGCGGCTCTCGGACAGCGCCAGCACCGGCTGGCGCAGCACATAGCCCAGGGTGCGCTCGGCACTGGCGGCGTCGCGGCGCGCGAGGCTGGCCAGCTCGCGCAGCTGGAAGCGGCCATCGGGCTGCTGGTCGAGATGGATGTCCAGGCCGTGCAGGCGCACGTCGACGCGCAGTTCGCGGTGCAGGAGGCTCTGCCAGACGGCAGGCCGGAGCTCGACCTCGGGTACGCGCAGCAGGACGGCGGCAGGACGGGCGGGATCGCGCAGGTCCAGGTTGACCAGGCGCAGGAAAAGCTGGAGACCGTCCGCCTCGCCCTCCAGGCGCTGCAGGGTGACCGGCAGGCCCAGGCGCTGGCTGAGCGCCTGTTCCAGGCGCGGGCGGTAGTCGTCAGCCAGCGGCAGCAGCTCGCGGCTGACGCCCACCATGACCGCCACCACGACCAGCACCGCCAGGCCGAGCGTCAGCAGCTGATGCCAGCACCACAGCGCACACAGTCGGAAAGCCTGCCAGTTCATGGGAGATCTGCGGAAAAAAGGGGCACGGTTAGCGTAAGGCCTCGCGGCGGGCAGGGCAGTGACAGCCTGTTGGTTTATGGGGCAAAGGCGGTGTTTTGCGGCAAATGCAGCCTAACCTTGCTACCTCTAAAGTCAGTAGCGAATCTGTCACCGATCAGCTTCCGCCTGTGTCTTCCGGATGGCTGCCGGAGCGTCCTGGCCACCCGGCTCGTCGCCACTGACGTTGACCGCTCCAGTTCCAGTTCCAGTTCCAGTTCCAGGTTCAATGGCAGCTTTAGCCCAGGCCCGCCACTCCCCCTCCCGGGTCCGGGTCAGACCAGCACGATATCGTACTGCTCCTGCCGGTAGAGCGCTTCCACCGAGAACTTGATGGGCTTGCCGATGAAGGCCTCGAGGTCGGCCACGGCGGCGGATTCCTCGCCAAGCAGCTTGTCGATGATCTTCTGGTTGGCGACCACCCGGTAGCCGAGGGCGGCGTCGTAGGCGCGCGCTTCGCGCAGGATCTCGCGGAAGATCTCGTAGCACACCGTCTCCGGGCTTTTCACCGTGCCGCGGCCGTCGCACTCGGGGCAGGTCTCGCACAGCAGGTGCTCCAGCGACTCACGGGTGCGCTTGCGCGTCATCTCGATCAGGCCAAGCTCCGAGACCTGGGTGATCTTGGTCTTGGCATGGTCGCGCACCAGCATCTTCTCGAGTGAGCGCAGCACCTGCTGCTTGTGCTCGGCCTCCTCCATGTCGATGAAGTCGATGATGATGATGCCGCCGAGGTTGCGCAGGCGGAGCTGGCGGGCGATGACGTGGGTGGCCTCGAGGTTGGTCTTGAAGACGGTGTCCTCGAGGTTGCGGGTGCCGACAAAGGAGCCGGTGTTGACGTCGACCGTGGTCATGGCCTCGGTCTGGTCGATGATGAGGTAGCCGCCCGACTTCAGCAGCACCTTGCGCTGCAGCGCCTTCTGCAGGTCGTCCTCGATGTTGTAGAGCTCGAAGAGCGGGCGCTCGCCCGGATAGTGCTCGATGCGGTTGCGCACCTCGGGCACGAACTCCTGGACAAAGTCGTCGACCTTGCCGAAGGTCTCGCGCGAGTCGATGAGCACGCTGTGCACATGGGTGCTGACCAGGTCGCGCAAGGTACGCAGGTAGAGCGGCAGCTCCTCGTACACCTGCGAGGGCACGGCGGCCGTCTGGCTGCGGTCCTGCACCCAGCGCCAGAGCTTGACCAGGTACTGCATGTCACGCCGCAGCTCGTCGGCGCTGACGCCCTCGGCCACCGTGCGCACGATGAAGCCGCCCGCGGCGCGGGTCTCGTCGGACTCCTCGCGCAGCTGGCGGATCAGGCCTTTCAGGCGATCGCGCTCGGCTTCGTCCTCGATGCGCTGGGATACGCCGACATGCTCGCCGCGCGGCATGTAGACCAGGTAGCGCGAGGGGATGGAGAGGTCGGTGGTGAGGCGGGCGCCCTTGCTGCCCATCATGTCCTTCATCACTTGCGCGACAATGGCCTGGCCCTCGTGCAGGAGCTCCGAGATCAGCGGCGGACGCTCGCGCTCGCCCTCCACTTTCGGCCAGACCAGGTCGTTGACGTGCAGGAAGGCGGTGCGCTCGTGGCCGATGTCGACAAAGGCGGCCTGCATGCCGGGCAGCACGCGCACGACGCGGCCGCGGTAGATATTGCCGACCATGCCGCGGCGGGCCGTGCGCTCGACGTAGAGCTCCTGCACGGTGCCGTTCTCGACGAGGGCGACGCGGCATTCCATGGGGGTGACGTTGATCAACAGTTCTTCGGACATGTCGTTGTCTTTGCGGTCGGAGTCGTTGTCAGGGCCGCGGCGCCAGCGGCATTGCTTGCGGCCGGCGGCGGCGGTATCAGCATCGGCGGCATTGACCGTGGCGGCCCGGCACCGGGAAGGCCACGTCAGGACAGCACGTGAATACCAAAGCCGTCGAGCATGGCGGCGGTTTCCGCCAGCGGCAAGCCCACGACGTTGCTGTAGCTGCCCGCGATGCCGGTCACGAAGATGGCGCCCTTGCCCTGGATGGCATAGCCGCCGGCCTTGTCGCCGGGCTCGCCCGAGGCCCAGTAGGCCTGCATCTCGGCCAGGGTGAGGGGACGGAAGCGGACGCGGGTGGCGACCACCTGCGCGCCCATGCGCTCGCGACTGCCGACGGCGACGCCGGTGAGGACCTCGTGCTCGCCACCGGACAGGCGCGACCACATGGCAATGGCCTCATCCAGTGAGGCGGGCTTGCCGAGGATGGCCCCGCCCTGCACTACCGACGTGTCGGCGGCGATCACCACGCCCTCCCCCGCCTGCGCCAGCCCGGCCGCGGCCTTTTCCCGCGCCAGGCGCAGCACGTAATCGGCCGGCCCCTCACCGGGGCGTGGTGTCTCGTCGATGTCCACTTTCAGCACCTGGAAATCCAGGCCGAGCTGGGCCAGCAGTTCGCGCCGGCGCGGCGAGGTCGAGGCAAGATAGAGCGGGGTCGGCATGGGGCGGCCCGAGGGAAAGTGGCGATGCGGACGATGATACCGGGCGCCGCGGCGGGACGATATGCGCCGGGGCAACGCGAAGCCCTCCCCGTCGGCCTACCGGGGCGGGAGGGGGCCTCGCTGGACAGAACGGCACGGCGGCCGTCGGCGCGCGGAATCGCGGCCGGGCGCCGCTATCCGCGCTGCGAGAAGCGGCGCAGCGACACCATGACGGTCGGCCACAGCAGGGCGCTGGTGAGGGCGGGCAGCCAGTACAGCATCGAGTCGGGCGGCAGGGCGACGATGCCGAGCAGCACGCGCTTGACCAGCAGGCTGGCGAAGACCAGCACGAGCACGAGGCCCGACGTCTGCCACACCGAGAACACCGTCAGCCAGCGCCAGGACAGGCGCGACATCCACGCCACCATCGAGAGCACGAGGGCATGCACGCCAAAGGGCGTGGCGAAGAGCACGTCGACCATGAGGCCGATGAAGAAAGCGAACCAGATGCCGACCAGGTTGGGGGCATTCAGCACCCAGAACACCAGCACCATGGTGACGAACTCGGGGCGCCAGTAGGAAAGGCCCTGCGGCAAGGGCAGGACCGCCAGCACGAAGGCCAGGAAGAAACTGAGCGGCAGGGCCAGGAAGGGATTGCGACGTCTAGCCATGAGCGCCTCCTTGAGTGGCGGGCGCGCCAGGCTGGTCAGGGGCGGGCGTGCCCATCGGGGCCGCCGGCAGGGCGGGACGCGAGAACAGCATCAGCACGTGGCGGCTGCGGTCCAGCTCGGCCGCCGGGCGCGCGGTGATGTCGGCAAACTCGCTGCCGCCGGTCTTGTTGACGCGGGTGATGACGCCCACCGGATAGCCGGCCGGATAGCGCAGGCCGAGGCCGGAGGAGAGCAGCAGGTCGCCCACCTTGACATCGGCCGACTCGGGCACGTACTGCAGGTTGAGATGGTCGATCTCGCCGTTGCCGGCGACGATGGCGCGGATGCCGTTGCGGGCGATGCGCACCGGCAAGGCATGCTCGCGGTCGGCGATGAGCATGACGCGGGAGGCCTGCGGGCCGACCTCGATGACCTGGCCCATGACGCCACGGGCATCGAGCACGGCCTGGCCGACATAGATGCCGTCGGGCTTGCCCTTGTTGACCATGACGATGTGGCGGAAGGGGTCGGGGTCGACGCCGACGATCTCGGCAATGAGCACGCGGCCGTCCACTACCAGAGTGGAATCGATGAGGCCGCGCAGGCGGGCGTTTTCGGCGGCGAGCTCGGAGAACTTCTGCAGGCGGCCGGAAAGCACCAGCAGCTGGCTCTTGAGGTAGCGGTTTTCGTCGCGCAGGCCTTCGCCGCTCATGCCGGCCTCGACCAGCCACTCGCTGAACAGGCCAGGCCAGCCCATGACCTCGTAGACCGGCGAGAACAGGCCGTTGAGCTGGTAGCGCACGGGATCGGTCACGCTCTTGAAGCGCGAGTCCACGAACATGAGCCCGATGGAGAGCAGCGTGGCGAACAGCAGGCGGTAGCGGCCGGATGAGCGCTTGGTAAAAAGGGTGTCTTCGATGACCGTTCTCCCGAATCGGCGTTCGGAACCTGGTGCAGCTTAAAGCAAAGAGCCGGCGCAAAGCCGGCTCCGATTCTCAACTCTGGTCGCTGGGGAGAGCCGTCCGGCCCAGCCCCCGACCGGGGCCGGGGATGACGCAGGCACCGGGCGAGAAGCCCGGCGCGGCGGCGTCAGTCGACGAACAGCATGTCGTAGGCCGGGTTGTCCATGAACTCGAGGGCACGGCCGCCACCACGGGCGACGCAGGTCAGCGGGTCCTCGGCGACGATCACCGGCAGGCCGGTTTCCTTGGACAGCAGCTTGTCGAGGTCGCGCAGGAGGGCGCCGCCGCCGGTGAGGACCATGCCGCGCTCGGAGATGTCGGCGGAGAGTTCGGCGGGGGTCTGCTCGAGGGCGCTCTTGACGGCGGTGACGATGCCGGTGAGCGGATCCTGCAGGGCGCCGAGGATTTCGTCGGAGTTCAGGGTGAAGGAGCGCGGCACCCCTTCGGCCAGGTTGCGGCCGCGCACTTCGATCTCGCGCAGCTCGCCGCCGGGGAAGGCGGTGCCGATTTCCTGCTTGATGCGCTCGGCGGTGGATTCACCGATGAGGCAGCCGTGCTGGCGACGCACGTAGGAGACGATGCAGTCGTCGAGCAGGTCGCCGCCGATGCGCACGGAATCGGAGTAGACCGAACCGGACAGGGAGATGACGGCGATTTCCGTGGTGCCGCCGCCGATGTCGACGACCATGGAGCCGCAGGCCTGCTCGACCGGGAGGCCGGCGCCGATGGCGGCCGCCATCGGCTCCTCGATGAGGCGGACTTCGCGGGCGCCGGCGCCGAGGACGGATTCGCGGATGGCGCGGCGCTCGACGAGGGTGGACTTGCAGGGCACGCAGACGAGGACGCGCGGACGCGGGGGCAGCATGCCCTTCTCGTGCACCTTCTTGATGAAGTACTGCAGCATCTTTTCCGTCACTTCGAAGTCGGCGATGACGCCGTCCTTGAGCGGGCGGATGGCGGAGATGTTGCCCGGGGTACGACCCAGCATGCGCTTGGCATCGACGCCGACGGCGGCGACGGTCTTGGCGGCCCCCGTCTGACGGATGGCGACCACGGACGGCTCGTTCAGGACAATGCCCCGATCCGGCACGTAGATCAGCGTATTGGCGGTGCCAAGATCGATCGCGAGGTCGGAAGAAAAGAGGCCGAGGAAGCTTTTCAGGATAGGCAGCATGGGGGCAGGGAACCTGTGAGTCGCTAGGGGGTAGGCCGGGGGCGCCAGTGGCCCGGGGCACCGGGGACCGGCGATCTACCGCCAACAGGACGGGAAAAGGCCGGGGAACCCGTAAAAATGCGGCTAACTCTAAACAAACGGGTGTCTTTGGACAAGGCTGGAACTGTGCTAATTTGCCGACCCTTACTCGTTCCCAACAAATCTCATTCCCGAGCGCTTCCATGAGCCTGACCGCCGCCGATGTGGCCAAGATTGCCCATCTCGCCCGACTGCAGCTGACCGTCGAAGAGGAAGGCCGGGTGACCGGCCGCCTGAACGACATCCTGCACCTGATTGACCAGCTCCAGGCCGCCGATACCGCCGGGGTCGAGCCCATGGCGCACCCCATGGACACCACCCAGCCCCTGCGTGCGGACGTGGTCACCGAGGCCAACCGCCGCGACGCCTACCAGGCCATTGCCCCGGCCCACGACGCCGGCCTCTACCTGGTCCCCAAGGTGATCGAATAACCGTCTTTTCTTAGGAACCGCCCCCCTGCCCCGCCGCCCGGCAGGAGGCCGCCCCGGAGCCCGTGTCCATGTCATCCAGCACGCCCCTGCACCACCAGACCCTGGCCGAACTGGCCCGGGGCCTGGATCGCCGCGACTTTTCCAGCCGCGAGCTGACCCGGCACTTCCTTGACCGCATTGCCCGCCACGACGGCGCCCTGAACGCCTTCATCACGGTCTGCCCCGAACTGGCCCTGGCCCAGGCCGACGCCGCCGACGCCCGCCGCGCCGCCGGCCAGGCCGCGCCCCTGACCGGGGTGCCGCTGGCGCAGAAGGACATCTTCTGCACCGAGGGCGTCAAGACCACCTGCGCCTCGAAGATGCTGGATTCCTTCATCTCGCCCTATAACGCCGCGGTGATCGAGCGCTTCAACGCCGCCGGCGCCGTGATGCTGGGCAAGACCAATATGGACGAGTTCGCCATGGGCTCCTCCAACGAGACCAGTTTCTATGGTCCGGTGAAAAACCCCTGGGACACCGCGCGCGTGCCGGGCGGCTCCTCGGGCGGCTCCGCCGCCGCCGTGGCCGCGCGCCTGGCGCCCGCCTCCACCGGCACCGACACCGGCGGCTCCATCCGCCAGCCGGCCTCGCTGTGCAACCTGACCGGCTTGAAGCCCACCTACGGGCGCGTCTCGCGCTGGGGCATGATTGCCTTCGCCTCCAGCCTGGACCAGGCCGGCCCCATGGCGCAGACCGCGGAAGACGCCGCGCTGATGCTGAACGTGATGTCCGGCCACGATGGCCGCGACTCCACCAGCGTCGAGCGCCCGGTGCCCGACTACACCGCCACCCTGAACGAATCGATTGCCGGCCTGCGCATCGGCCTGCCCAGGCAGTATTTCGGCGAGGGCCTCGACGCCGGCGTGGCCACGGTCATCGACGCCGCCATTGAAGAATTGAGGAAGCTGGGCGCGACCGTGGTCGAGATCGACCTGCCGACCTCGCATCTGGCGGTGCCCGCCTACTACGTGATCGCGCCCGCCGAGTGCTCCTCCAACCTGTCGCGCTTTGACGGCGTGCGCTTCGGCCACCGCTGCGAGCAGCCGCGCGACCTGGAAGACCTGTACAAGCGCTCGCGCGCCGAGGGCTTCGGTGCCGAGGTGAAGCGCCGCATCATGGTCGGCACCTATGCGCTGTCCGCCGGCTACTACGATGCTTACTACCTGCAGGCGCAGAAAGTGCGGCGCCTGATCAAGGAAGACTTCGAACGCGCCTTTGAAAAATGCGACGTGATCGCCGGCCCCACCTCGCCCTCGGTGGCCTTCGGCCTAGGCGAGAAGCAGGCCAACCCGATCGCGATGTATCTTTCCGACATCTACACCATCGCCACCAACCTGGCCGGCCTGCCCGGCATGAGCCTGCCGGCCGGCTTCACGTCGCAGCTGCCGGTGGGCCTGCAGCTGATCGGCAATTACTGGAGCGAGGCGAAGCTGCTCAACGTCGCGCACCGCTACCAGCAGGCGACGGACTGGCACCGCCAGCTCCCCGCGGAATTCGCGTGAGGACGACAGCATGACCTGGGAAGTTGTTATCGGCCTGGAAATCCACGTCCAGCTCAACACCAAATCCAAGATTTTCTCCGGCTCGTCCACCGCCTTCGGCGCCGAGCCCAACACGCAGGCCAGCCTGATCGACCTGGGCATGCCCGGCGTGCTGCCGGTGCTGAACAAGGAAGCGGTGCGCCATGCGGTGCGCTTCGGCCTCGGCATCAACGCCGAGCTCGGCCGCAAGAGCGTGTTTGCGCGCAAGAACTATTTCTATCCCGACCTGCCCAAGGGCTACCAGATCTCGCAGATGGACCTGCCCATCGTCGGCAAGGGCTTTATCGACATCGCCCTCGACGACGGCAAGACCAAGCGCGTCAACATCACCCGCGCCCACCTGGAAGAGGACGCCGGCAAGTCGTTGCACGAAGACTTCGCCGGCATGACCGGCATCGATCTCAACCGCGCCGGCACGCCGCTGCTGGAGATCGTGTCGGAGCCGGACATGCGCTCCGCCAAGGAAGCCGTGGCCTATGCCAAGGCCATCCACGCGCTGATCCGCTACCTGGATATTTCCGACGGCAACATGGCCGAAGGCTCGATGCGCTGCGACTGCAACGTCTCCCTGCGCCAGAAGGGCGAGGAGAAGTTCGGCACCCGCCGCGAGATAAAGAATGTCAATTCCTTCCGCTTCATCGAAAAGGCGATCAACGCCGAGATCGAATGGCAGATGGACGAGCTGGAATCGGGCCGCGCCATCCACCAGGCCACCGTGCTCTACAACCCGGACACCAACAAGACCCGCGCCATGCGCAGCAAGGAAGAGGCGAACGACTACCGCTACTTCCCCGATCCCGACCTGCTGCCGGTGGTGCTGGACGAGCAGATGATCGACGACATCCGCCGCCAGCTGCCGGAACTTCCCGTGGCCAAGCGCGAGCGCTTCATCAGCGCCTACGGCCTGCCCGAGTACGACGCCGGCGTGCTGGTGTCCGACCGCGAGCTGGCCGACTACTTCGAGGCGACGGTGACGGCCGCCAACGGCGCCGCCAAGCAGGCCTCCAACTGGGTCATGATGGACGTGCTGGGCGGCCTCAATCGTACCGAGTCGGCCATCAGCGACTGCCCGGTGACCCCGGCGCAGCTGGGGGGACTGATCAACCGCATCAACGACAACACCATCTCCGGCAAGATCGGCAAGCAGGTGTTCCAGGCGCTGTGGGACGGTGACGGCGCCAGCGCCGACGAGGTCATCGAGAAGCAGGGCCTGAAGCAGGAGTCGGACTCCGGCGCCATCGAGGCGCTGATCGACGGCGTACTCGCCGCCAACCCGCAGCAGGTCGAACAGTACCGCGCCGCCGAAGAAGCCAAGCGCGGCAAGATGTTCGGTTTCTTTGTCGGCCAGGTGATGAAGGTGTCGCAGGGCAAGGCCAACCCGGCGCAGGTCAACGAGCTGCTGAAGAGCAAGCTCGGCTGATTGCAGGGTGTTGGATGTGCCATGAAAAAGGCCCCGCACAAGCGGGGCCTTTTTCATGGCGGGACCGGAGTGGCCCAGCGCGGATCAGGTCGGGACGATGGAGCCGAACATTTCCTCGAGGCGCCCGGCGAGCTGCTCGGCGGTGATGGCCTCGACGCGGCTGGCAAGGGTCCAGATATGGCCGAAGGGATCGCACACCTGGCCGGCACGGTCGCCGTAGAAACGGTTCTCCAGCGGGCGCAGGGCCGTGGCGCCCGCCGCAAGCGCCTGGGCATAGGTGGCGTCGACGTCGTCGACATAGATCAGCAGGCTGACCGGAGAGCCGCCCAGCGAATGCGGACAGCGCGCATCGAGGCCGGGAAACTCGTCGGCGAGCATGACCACGCTGCTGCCGATGGCGAGCTCGGCATGCGCGATGCCGCCGCCCGCGCCCGGCAGGCAGAGGCGCGGCGTCGCGCCGAAGGCCTTCTGGTAGAACTCCAGGGCACGGCGGGCGCCGCGGACGATGAGGTAGGGGGTAATGGTGGTGTAACCGTCGGGCACGGCCTTCACAGGTGCATTCATGGCGACGCTCCTTGCGGTGATATGGCGGCGGCATCCTTGCCGTTGGGTCAGGTCCCCGGGAGAGCGCTGTCCTGCCCTCCCTGCCAATGCGATGAATAACGGGTAGTGCCGGTCCGACAGGGCGCAGCGCCGGTATTGCGCAACGTCCTGCCGGAGCGGCGCGCAGGACCGGCGATGCCTGTCTTGGTGCCGGCGATGCCAGCCACAGGACTGGAACCCCTGCTCAACCGGCCGGCCCTGCGACCTCCGCCGCCGGCAGCGGGCGCCAACGGCGAGGCGCCGCGGGCGGGACTTAGTGCAGGCGCGGCAGCGGACGGCCCTCCGCCAGCAGGTCGAGGCGCTCATCGGAGAAGACATTGAGGTCGGGCGCCAGGATCTTCACGTAGCGGTCAAAGTAGAGGATCTGCTTCAGCAGCAAGGCAAAGGCGCGCGGAAAGCGGATGCCGTGACGTTCGCCCGCCGCCACGATGTCGAGCATGATGCGGTTGATCTCGTTGTCGTTGACCGCGCCGTTCATCACATGCTCGGGATCGACGGTGGTGAAACTGCCGTAGAGCTGCTCGAGATCGCGCGTGAGGGCGTCGATGTCGACGCTGCGCCGGGTCATGCCGATCTTCGTCATGCTCTGCGCCATGAGGCGGAAATCGCCGCTGGTGAGGGATTCCACGAAGCCGTGGGTGGCCTCCCAGGTATCGGGCTCGATGCGGCCGACGATGCCGAAATCGATGAAGCCGAGGCGGCCGTCGGTGAGCACCATGAGGTTGCCGGCATGCAGGTCGGCATGGAAGCTCTCGCAGAACATGAGACTGGAGAACCAGGTGTTCATGGCGGAGATCAGGGTGCCGGCCGGATCGCGCGTGTACTTGCGGATGGTCTCGAGATCCGTCAGCGGCACGCCGTAGAAGCGCTCCATGGTGAGCACGCGCAAGCCGGAGGCATGCTCGTACACCCGCGGCGCCACCGCCGCCTCGTTGCCGGTGCTCTTCAGGAAGGCGGTGAAATCGCGGATGTTGCGCGCCTCCTTGTAGAAATCGATTTCTTCCATCATGCAGGCCTGGATCTCGGCGACGATGGCCGAGAGCGAGGCGAACTTGAGCTTGGGAAAGCCGAGCTCGAAGGCGCGCGCGGCAAAGTAGAGGAAGTTGAGGTCGGTGAGCAGGATGTTGCCGACGCCCGGCTTCTGGATCTTGATCACGACCTGCTCGCCGGTGACCAGGCGGGCGGCGTGAACCTGGGCGATGGAGGCGGAGGCCAGCGGCTGCTCGTCGATCTCGGCAAAGATCTGGTCGAGGGGTTGCCTGAGCTCGCGCTCGAGCACGCCGCGCATGATCTCGAAGGGCAGCGGCGGCGTCTTGTCGAGGCAATGCTGGAATTCGGTGACGTAGGCTTCGGGAAAAAGCGAGGGCGAGCTGGCCACGAACTGGCCGAGCTTGATGTAGGTGGCGCCCAGCTTCTCGAAGGTCTGGCGCAGCAGGCGCGGCGTGGGCGGGCGGTCGCCCATCACCCAGCCGGCACCGGCACCGGCGAGCACGGCGCCGGTCTGGGTCAGGCGCAGCAGGCCCTTGAAAGCATTACCAAGATTTGCATAGCGGTTCATGGACTTCCTCTTACCCCGCGGCGGACCGGAAAGGCCGTGCTCGCGAGCGACTCCTGTACGATGAAACGACAATCACGCATGCCGGGCGCAGGGCGCCCGTGACATGCCACTCCCTGCCACCCCTGACACCCACCTGCACAGACAGATGAGGCCCGTCACAGGCGCACTCGCCCATGACGGACATCATGAACGCGCACCTGAAATTACATGCCCGCGCCCGAGGCGCTCCTCATGCCCGCGACGGCAGCGGGCGGTGGCCGCATACCGGACAGGCCGGGTCGCGCGGCACCGCAAGCGTGCGCATGGTCTGCGCCAGGGCTTCCCAGAGCCAGAGCCTCCCGACCAGCGGCTGCCCCAGACCCGCAAGGACCTTGAGCGCCTCGGTGGCCGCCAGCGTCCCCACCACGCCCACCACCGGCGCCAGCACACCCGACTCGCTGCAGGCCGCGGCGGCCTCGTCGGCATCGGGGTAGAGGCAGCGGTAGCAGGGCGAGGCCGGCTGGCGCGTATCGTAGACCGCGAGCTGAGCGGAAAGACCGATGCCCGCAGCGCTGACCAGGGGCGTGCCCGTGGCCACGCAGGCGGCATTCACCACGTCGCGAGTCAGAAAATTGTCGCAGCCGTCGACGACGAGATCGACGCCCGCCACCAGCGCCGCGGCATTGTCGGCGTCCAGTAGTAGCGCAAACTCCTCGATCACTACATGCGGATTCTGTAAGCGCAGCTTCTCGGCGGCGGCGGCTACCTTGCCCCGTCCCACGTCGGCGGCGGTGAACAGCACCTGCCGCTGCAGGTTGCTGACCTCCACGGTATCGAAGTCGGCGAGCAGCAGGGTGCCGACGCCGGCGGCCGCGAGATAGAGCGCGACCGGACAACCAATGCCGCCCAGCCCCACCACCAGCACGCGCGCCGCCTGCAGCTTTTCCTGGCCGGCCACGTCCACCTGCGGCAGCAGGATCTGCCGCGAATAGCGCAGCAGTTCATCATCATTCAGCATGGCCAGCGACCTCCGCTGCAGCGTTCGTTGCCGCCCAGGTCGCGACGGGTGTCGACGGCGGCGAAGCCGTTGTCCTGCAACATCTCGCGCACCGGGCGCCCCTGCTCATGGCCATGCTCCAGCAGCAGCCAGCCGTCGCGCAGCAGATGGCGGCGCGCGCCCTCGATGATATGGCGCAGGTCGCCCAGGCCCTGGGCCGGCGCGACCAGCGCGCTGGCGGGCTCGAAGCGCAGATCGCCCTGCACGAGGTGGGGATCGTTCTCGGCAATATACGGGGGATTGGCGACGATCACGTCGAAACGCTCGCCACCCAGGCGCGCATACCAGTCACTTTCGATGAAGCGCACCGGCAGGCCGAGGCGCTCGCCGTTGCCGCGCGCCACTGCCAGCGCCGCGGGCGAACGGTCCACCGCGGAGATCGCGCAGCGCGGCCGCTCGGCCTTGAGCGCGAGGGCGATGGCGCCGCTGCCGGTGCCCAGGTCCAGCGCCTGCGAATTCACGCCCTGCGGCAGCAACTCCAGCGCCCATTCCACCAGGGTCTCGGTGTCGGCGCGCGGAATCAGGGTGGCGGCATCCACCGCCAGGTCCAGAGACCAGAAGCCGCGCGTCCCGGTGATGTAGGCGACGGGCTCGCCCTGCTCGCGACGCGCAAGCGCCGCGGCGAAACGCGCACAGTCCGGCGCCGGAATCTCGTCTTGGTCATGCACGCGCAGCCACGTAAGGTCTCGCTGCAGCACATGCGCCAGCAGGACGTCGGCATCGACGCGCGGCGAGGGCGAGCTCGCGGCAAGGCGGGCGCCGGCATCGGCCAGCAGGGCACGGACAGCAGTCATCGCCTATTCCTCGCCGCCTGACAGTTGCGCCAGCTGGTCGGCCTGGTGCTCGCGGCCCAGCGCATCCAGCACTTCATCCAGGTCGCCCTCGATGAGGCGTTCCAGCGAATACAGCGTGAGGTTGATGCGATGATCGGTGAGACGGCCCTGCGGGAAATTATAAGTGCGGATGCGCTCGGAGCGGTCGCCGGAGCCCACCAGGTCGCGGCGCAGCGAAGCCTGGGCGGCGTGCTGCTCGGCCTGGCGCGAGGCCAGCAGCTTCGCCGCCAGCATGCTGAGGGCGCGCGCCTTGTTCTTGTGCTGCGAGCGCTCGTCCTGGCACTCCACCGAGATGCCGGTGGGCAGGTGCACGATGCGGATCGCCGAGTCCGTGGTGTTGACGTGCTGGCCGCCGGCGCCCGAGGAGCGGAAGGTGTCGATGCGCAGGTCTTCCTTGCGGATGTCGATGCTGTCCACTTCCTCCACTTCCGGCAGCACGGCGACGGTGCAGGCGGAGGTGTGGATGCGGCCCTGCGACTCGGTGGCGGGCACGCGCTGCACGCGGTGGGCGCCGGACTCGAACTTGAGGCGGGCATACACGTCCTGCCCTTCGACCTTGGCAATGACTTCCTTGAAGCCGCCGTGCTCGCCGGCGCTGGAGGACACCACCTCCACGCGCCAGCGCTGCTTCTCGGCATAGCGCGAGTACATGCGGAACAGGTCGCCGGCAAAAATGGCGGCCTCGTCGCCGCCGGTACCGGCGCGCACTTCCAGCCAGACGTTGCAGCTGTCGTTGGGGTCGCGCGGAACCATCAGGGTTTCGAGCTCGTCCGTCAGGCGCGCCACCTCGACACCGGTTTCCGCCATCTCCTGCTCGGCCATCTCGCGGAAGTCCGGCTCCCGGAGCAGGGCCCCGGCATCGGCCAGGCGGCGCTCGGCGCTTTGCAGCGCGGTCACGGCGGCCACCACCGGCTCGAGCTCGGCATGCTCCTTCGAGAGCTTGCGGAAACGGTCGTTGTCGGAAAGCACGGCGGGATCGGCCAGCAAGGCGCTCACCTCCTCCGCGCGCTCCACCAGGCTGTCCAGCTTGGCGCGCAGGGACGCCTTCATGCGCCGTCCCCGCGCGACCCGGCCGACACCGTGCTGCCCTCGTCGCCGGACCTGCCGGAAACCCTGGACTGGCCGGACGCCGGGGCCGACACCGGCGAGACCGGGACGCCGGCTCCCGGCAACGAAGAAGCACCGGCAGCGCCCTCGCCGCCACCGGCGCCCGCGGGCGGAGCAGGCGCCTCTTCCGGGGCGCGGATCGCGAGCAGCTCCGTCGTCCACTGCAGCTTTTCAAACTGGCCCTCGGCGGCGGCCTTCTTCATGGCCAGGCTGGGCGCATGCAGCACTTTGTTCATAAGGCCGCGGGAGAGGCGCTCGACCACCTCCTTCGGATCCTGGCCGCGGACCAGGCCGGCCAGGGCACGCTCGACCTCGGCCAGGCGCAGCTCTTCCACTTGCTGGCGGTAGGCCACCACCAGGCGGGCGGCACCCTGCTCGCGCCGTTGCGTCATGAACTGCGCCGCGCGCGCGGTCACGATGTGCTCGGCGGCGATGGCGGCTTCCTGGCGCGAGCGCAGGTTGTCCTCGACCACCGACTGCAGGTCGTCGACGCTGTACAGGTAAACGTCCTGCAGCTCGGCCACCTCCGGCTCGATGTCGCGCGGCACCGCGATGTCGACCATGAGTACCGGCTTGTGACGGCGGCGCTTGAGGGCGCTCTCGACCATGCCCTTGCCCAGGATGGGCAGGGGCGAGGCGGTCGAGGAGATGACGATGTCGGTATTGACCAGCGCCTCGGGAATGTCCTCCAGGGCAATGGCGCGGCCATTGAACTGTTGCGCCAGCTCGAAGCCGCGCGACAGCGTGCGGTTGGCGACGGTGATCTTCGTCACGCCCTGTTCGTACAAGTGCTTGCCCACCAGCTCAATCATTTCGCCGGCCCCGATCAGCAGGGCTTCGGTATCGCGCAGGTCGGCAAAGATCTGCCGTGCCAGCTGCACGGCGGCAAACGCCACCGATACCGGGTTGGCGCCGATAGAGGTGTCGGTGCGCACCTGCTTGGCCGCGGAAAAGGTGGCCTGGAACAGGCGCTCGAGGGCGGGCCCCAGGGTGCCGGCCTCGGCCGCCTGCATATAGGCGTCCTTCATCTGGCCGAGGATCTGCGGCTCGCCCAGGACCATGGAGTCCAGGCCGGCGGCCACGCGCATCATGTGCCGCACCGCCTCCTCGTTCCGGTACTGGTAGACGCTGCCGGAGATCTCGCTCAGCGGCAGCTGGCGGCTGCGCGCGAGCCAGGCCAGCAAGGCCTCGCCGTCGACGCCGGCGAGCTGCCCGTAGAATTCGGTACGGTTACAGGTGGAGAGAATCGCAATCTCGCTGACGCCGGCCTCCTGCAGGGCAGCGCGCAGCGAAGCCAGCAGCGCATCCGGCGTAAAGGCGACCTTCTCGCGCAGATCCAGCGAGGCGGTCTTGTGATTGATGCCGAGCGCGAGAAGCCCCATGCCGTACCTGTTTACCGTGGGCCACCCTGCAGCGGACCCTGCCCCGAGGCGCCAGGCGCTCCCGTGGGGAGGGGCCTGGCGTGGAAAGGTGCGAATTTTGCGGGATAGGACCGGTAAAGACAAACCGGCCGATGGTGGCAAGGAGGGGGCGACCGGCCCCTACCCCGCATTGGCGGCGCCGGGGCTTTTTTGCCACTATGCTTGTCTCCGCTGTTTCCCGAGCACCGCCGCTGCTGCCATGGCCCACCGCCTCCTTGCCCTTGCCCTCCTGCCCCTGCTGGCCGCCTGCGCCACGCAGCCGCCCGCCCGCGCGCCGCTCGCCACGGGCGCGGCCGCAGCCCCTGCCGAGCCGGCTGCCGCGGCGCCGCTACGCCCCTTTGCCGCGCCCACCCTGGAGACCCTGCTCACCGCCGAGTTTGCGGCGCTGCGCAACCGGCCCGACCTGGCCCTGCAGCACTACGTAGCGGCGGCGCGCGACACCCGCGACGCCAATGTGGTGGCACGCGCCACCACCATTGCCCAGGTCCTGAACCAGCCCGAGAGCCTGGAAATGGCCCGGCTCTGGACCGAAGTGGCACCGGAGGCAGCCGAGGGCTGGTTCCTGCTCAGCCTGAACGCCCTGCGCCAGCGCCAGTTCAACGTGGCCATGCCGGCCCTGGACAAGCTCATCGAGCTGCAGCCGGAGGCGGACCTCGAGCAGCTGTTCATTGCCGCGCTGCCGCCCACCCAGGCCGACCGGGACACGCTGTCCGCCAGCCTCGGCACGCTTTCGCGCAGCCATCCGGACAATGCCAACCTGGTCTTCGGCCTGGCCCTGCTGCGCGCCCAGAGCGGCAAGCCCGCGGAGGCGCTGGAGCTGGCCAGCCGGGCCCAGCGCCTGCGCCCGGCCAGCGTGCAGGCGGTGCTGCTGCGCGCCAAGATGCTGACCGAGCTCTCGCGCAGCCGCGAGGCCGCCGCCCTGCTCCGTGACGCCCTGCGCCGCCACCCCGACCACCACAACCTGCGCCTCAACCTGGCGCGCGCGCTGATCCGCGCCGGCGACCTGGATGCCGCCGAAGCCGAGTTCAGCAGCATGCTCCAGCGCGAGCCGGACGACCTGCACCTGCGCCTGTCCCTGGCCCTGGTCGCCTTCGACAACCAGCACGACGCCGTGGCCCGGCGCGAGCTCGAGGCGCTGCGCGAGAGCGAGGTCCTGGGCGATGAGGCGCATTACTTCCTGGGCCTGCTGGCGCAGCGGCAGAATCGCCCCGACGAGGCCATCGCGGCCTTCGAGGCGGTGCAGCCGGGCACCCAGTACCTGCCAGCGCAGGCCGAGATCGGGCGCCTGCTCAGCGCACGCGGCGAGGCGGCGCAGGCCCGCCTGCGCCTGGCCGGCGCCCGCCAGCAGGCGCCCGAGATCGCCACCAGCCTCTACCAGCTGGAAGCCGAGCTGATGACCGAGAGCGGCGACGCCGCCGGTGCCTGGGAGGTCCTGAGCGGCGCCCTGGCCGAGCAGCCCGCCAACCTGGACCTGCTGCTGAGCCGGGCCATGGTGGCCGAGCAGCTGGACCAGCTGGAGGCCTTCGAGGCCGATATCCGCGCTGTGCTGCAACGCGACCCGGACAATGCCAGCGCCCTCAATGCCCTGGGCTACACCCTCGCCGACCGCCGCCAGCGCCTGGACGAAGCCGAGGCCCTGGTGCGCCGCGCCCTCGCCCTCAAGCCGGACGATCCCGCCATCATCGACAGCCTGGGCTGGGTGAAGTTCCGGCGCGGCGATAGCGCCGGCGCCCTGGTCGAGCTGCGCCGCGCCTACGCCCTGTTCCCGGATGACGAGGTGGCGTCCCACCTCGGCGAAGTGCTGTGGACCCTGGGCGAGCGTGACGAGGCCCGGCGCATCTGGGCCGAGGCCCTGCGCCAGCATCCGCGCAGCCGGCATCTGCCGCGGGTGCGCGCGCGCCTGGACCCGGAGTCCCGGTGAGACGGCTCCTGCGCGCCGGCCTGCTGGCCCTGCCCCTGCTCCTTGGCGCCTGCGCCAGCCGCGCGCCGCAGCCGGTCTATACCAACCCGGTGCTGCCCCTGCATTGGGAAGCCGAGGGCAAGGCCGCGGTGCGCAACGCGGAGCGCGGCACCAACCTTTATTTCACCTGGACCCAGCACGGCACCGACTACCGGCTGGTGGTGCGCGGACCGCTGGGCCTGGGACGGGCCGAGCTCCAGGGCCGGCCCGGCGCGGTGCGCCTGCTGGCCGACGGCATGGCAAACGAAGTAAGCGCTAGCTCACCTGAGGAGCTCTTTGAAATGCTGACCCGGCGCCGGGCACCGGTCTCGAGCGCCCTGCACTGGATGAAGGCGGAACCGGCCGGGGCCCGCGCGCGCATCGAGCGCGATCCGGAAGGCCGGCCCCTGGTGATCCGCGAAGACGGCTGGACCGTGCGCTACCTGGAGTGGAGCGAGGAAGCGCCGCGGCTGCCGCGGCGGCTGACCGTGGAAGGCCCCGACGGGCGCGCCACTGTCGTCATCGGCGAATGGCGGCTGCACTTGCCGGCCCGCGCCGACGCGCTCCCGGCGAGTGCCACAGCCGCCGCCTGCTGTGACCGCCAGGCCGCCGCGCCCTGTTGCGGCGCGGGGCCGGCCACGACCTGCTGCGTACCCGGGACGCCCGGCGCCGGCGCAGGCGCGACGCCCGACCCCTCCTGCTGCGCCGGCGCCACCTCCGCAGTTGCCTGTTGCCCGCCCCCGGCGCGCGATCCCGCTACCGTGCTGCCGCTCGCCCCTCTCGACAAGCTGCCGGACCCCGGCCTTTAATGCGGGCCTGACCGCGCCGGCGGGAGACCGATGAGCCGCTCCGCCCCGGCCACCACCTGAAGACCCGCCCGTGACGCCGCTGACCGAACTGACCCTGCCCGCCCCCGCCAAGCTCAACCTCTTCCTGCACATCAACGGCCGGCGGCCGGATGGGTATCACCTGTTGCAGACGGTGTTCCAGTTCCTGGATCGCGCCGACACCCTGCACTTTCGCGGCCGCGACGACGGCGTCC
This sequence comes from Pseudomonadota bacterium, assembly GCA_040385265.1. Classification (GTDB taxonomy): domain Bacteria; phylum Pseudomonadota; class Gammaproteobacteria; order Pseudomonadales; family Moraxellaceae; genus UBA2031. The sequence continues at coordinate 22,001 of JAZKHS010000043.1, forward strand.
TCACCCTGCGCCCGGAACTGCCGGGCGTGCCGGCCGAGAGCAACCTGGTGCTGCGCGCCGCGCGCCTGCTGCAGGCCGAGACCGGCTGCAGGCAGGGCGCCGACATCTCGCTGGAGAAGGTGCTGCCCATGGGCGGTGGCATCGGCGGCGGCTCCTCGGATGCCGCCACTGCCCTGATCGGCCTGAACCGGCTGTGGGCGCTGGGCCTGGACACGGAGCGGCTGGCGGCGCTGGGCCTGGCGCTGGGGGCCGACGTGCCGGTGTTCGTGCGCGGCCACGCCGCCTTTGCCGAGGGCGTGGGCGAGCGCCTGGCGCCGGTCGACCTGCCCGAGCCCTGGTACCTGGTGCTGACGCCGGCGGCCCACCTCAGCACCGCCGACGTGTTCCGGCACCCGCAATTGACACGTCATACCCCCGCCATTACATTAGCCGCCTTTCGCGCGGGGGGCCTGGAAAACGGGCTGCGCAACGACTGTGAAGCCGTCGCCAGAACACTGTCTCCCGCCGTCGCCACCGCGCTGGACTGGCTGTCGTTACACGGCCGCGCGCGGATGACCGGCACCGGCGCCTGCTGCTTCCTGCCCTGTCCCGATCGCGCCCGCGCGGAAGCGCTGCTGGCCCAGAGCCCGATTCCCGGCTTTGTCGCCCGCGGCCAGAACCGGTCTCCGGCCCACGTCGCCCTGGCGGCGGCGGGCTGACCGGTGCAGCCATATATAGACCTACCTATAAACACTAGGGGCGTCGCCAAGCGGTAAGGCAACGGGTTTTGATCCCGTCATGCGTTGGTTCGAATCCAGCCGCCCCTGCCATTTTCAAGGTCGCCTCCCGGCAGGGAGGCGCCACGGCCCCGCCGGCAGCGACGGGGCCGACCGGTCTCCGACCCGCCCTGCGCGTCGGCCGCCGGCACCTGATGAGTGATTCCGCCAGTCGCCATTCCCGGAATGGCGGCCGGCTTTTGCATTTGTCGCACTTATGACGCCCGGCCCGCACACGAACGGTACGCACCATGCCCAACCTGGTCCTCTTCACCGGCAACGCCAATCCCGAACTCGCGCGCAAGGTCGCCGCCCAGCTGCACATTGCCGTGGGCGATGCCCATGTCGGCCGCTTCTCGGACGGCGAGATCGCCATCGAGATCAACGACAACGTGCGCGGCAAGGATGTCTTCATCCTGCAGTCGACCTGCAATCCCACGAATGACAACCTGATGGAAATCATCGTGATGGCCGACGCCCTGCGCCGCGCCTCCGCCGGCCGCATCACCGCCGTGCTGCCCTACTTCGGCTATGCCCGCCAGGACCGCCGCCCGCGTTCGGCGCGCGTGCCCATCACCGCCAAGGTGGTCGCCGACATGCTGACCACCGTGGGCGTAGACCGCGTGCTCACCGTCGACCTGCACGCCGACCAGATCCAGGGCTTCTTCGACATCCCCGTGGACAACATCTATGCCTCGCCGGTGCTGCTGGCCGACCTGGTGAAGCAGGGCTACGAGAACCTGATGGTGGTGTCACCGGACGTGGGCGGCGTGGTGCGTGCGCGCGCCGTCGCCAAGCAGCTCGACGATGCCGACCTCGCCATCATCGACAAGCGCCGTCCCAAGGCCAACGAATCGCAGGTGATGCACATCATCGGCGACGTGAAGGGCCGCGACTGCGTCATCGTCGACGACATGGTCGACACCGCCGGCACCCTGTGCAAGGCCGCCGCGGCGCTGAAGGACCACGGCGCCCGCCGCGTGCTCGCCTACTGCACGCACGCCGTGCTGTCGGGCGCCGCGCTCAAGAACATTACCGGCTCCGCGCTGGACGAGCTGGTGGTGACGGACACCATTCCGCTCACCGACGAAGCCCGCGCCTCCGGCCGCATCCGCCAGGTGTCGCTGGCGCCGATGCTGGCCGAGACCGTGCGCCGCATCAACAACGAAGAATCCATCAGCGCGATGTTCGAGCTGCTGTAAGCGGCGCCCGCAGGCGCTGTGCCGGCACGAGGCCCCGCCCCGTGCCGGAATGACTTCCGGGAGTGGCAGGCCAGAAGCCGCCGCCCCGAAAACTTGCCGCGCAATACCGCGCGGTGATTGACCCCGCCGGGCTCTGGTCGCAGGAGCCCGATGGATAACCGGAGACATCACCATGTCCGTTAGCTTCACTCTGAATGCCCAGGACCGGACCGACGCAGGGAAAGGTGCGAGCCGCCGCCTGCGCCGTCTGGAATCCCGCCTGCCCGCCGTCATCTACGGCGGCAGCGCCGGCGCCCAGTCCATTTCCCTGGAACTGCGCGAACTGAACAAGGCCCTGGAATCCGAGGCCTTCTACTCCCACGTGCTGACCATCAGCATCGATGGCCAGCCGCAGCAGGCCGTGCTGAAGGCACTGCAGCGCCACCCCGCCAAAGGCACCCCGCTGCACGCTGACTTCCTGCGCGTCGATGCCAGCCAGAAGCTGACCATGAAGGTGCCCGTGCACTACCTGCACCAGGACACCTGCGTGGGCGTGAAGCTGGAAGGCGGCGAACTCGCCATCCAGGCCGCCGAAGTGGAAATCGCCTGCCTGCCGTCCAACCTGCCGGAATTCCTGACGGTGGACCTGGCCGACATCCACGTCGGCACCACGCTGCACCTGTCCGACATCAAGCTGCCGGAAGGCGTGGAAATCCCCGCCCTGGCGCTGGGCCACTCCTACGACCAGCCCATCGCCAACGTGCACAAGGCCCGCGCGGAGTAACTCCTCCCCGCGGCCCGTGCCGTCAGCGAACGCAAAAAGCGGGGCCTCGGCCCCGCTTTTCGTTGAAGCAGGTTTCGTTGAAGCAGGTTTCGTTGAAGCAGGTTTCGTTGAAG
>JAZKHS010000043.1:24933-32948 GCA_040385265.1 Pseudomonadota bacterium
TTCGTTGAAGCAGGTTTCGTTGAAGCAGGTTTCGTTGAAGCAGGTTTCGTTGAAGCAGGTTTCGTTGAAGTTGGCTTCGTTGGAATTGGCTGTGTTGGAATTGGCTGTGTTGAGATGGTTTTCGTGGGCGCCCTAAAGGATTTCCGATTCGCCGGCCCTGGCCGGACCCGCCGCGTCGCGCTGCATGCGCCTGGCGCCGGGCCCTCGGGAATCCTTCAGAACTCCTGCAGGAACTGGATGCCATGAGTGGATTGAAACTCATCGTCGGACTGGGCAACCCCGGCCCCGAATACGCCGCCACCCGGCACAATGCCGGGCAGTGGTTCGTGGAGCGGCTGGCCGACAAGTACGGTATCCGCCTGGCGAACGAGCCCAAGTACCACGGCCTCACCGGCCGTGGCAGCGTGGCCGGCCAGGACCTGCGCCTGCTGGTGCCGACCACCTTCATGAACCTGTCCGGGCAGTCGGTGGGCGCGCTCGCCACCTTCTTCAAGATCCTCCCGGACGAGATCCTGGTGGCGCACGACGAGCTCGACCTGCCGCCCGGCACCGTCCGCCTCAAGACCGGCGGCGGCCACGGCGGCCACAACGGCCTGCGCAGCATCATCGGCGCGCTGGCCAGCCAGAACGGCTTCCACCGCCTGCGCCTGGGCATCGGCCATCCGGGCACGGCAAAGGACGTGTCCGGCTTCGTGCTGACCAAGGCGCCGGCGAAGGAACAGGAATTGATTGAACGCGCGCTGGACGCGGCGGTGGCGCTGAGCGATGACATGATCGCCGGCCAGCTCGCCCAGGCCATGAACAAGCTGAACGGTTTCAAGGCGGCGCTGTAATCCGCCGCAACTGAATTTCAACGGGCAAGGCAGTCGCCGGCCCAGGCAAAGGTGAAACAGACATGGCTATCAACTGCGGCATCGTCGGCCTGCCCAACGTCGGCAAGTCCACGCTCTTCAACGCCCTCACCAAGGCCGGCATCGCGGCGGAAAACTTTCCGTTCTGCACCATCGAGCCCAACACCGGCATCGTGCCCGTGCCCGACCCGCGCCAGGACGCGCTCTCGGCCATCGTGAAGCCGCAGCGCGTGCAGCCCGCCACCATCGAGTTCGTGGACATCGCGGGCCTGGTGGCCGGCGCCTCCAAGGGCGAAGGCCTCGGCAACCAGTTCCTCGCCAACATCCGCGAGACCGACGCCATCGCCCATGTGGTGCGCTGCTTCGAGGACGACAACGTCATCCACGTTTCCAACCGCATCAATCCGGTCGATGACATCGAGATCATCAACATGGAACTGGCGCTGGCCGACCTGGACACCGTGGAAAAGGCCCTGAAGCGCGTGGAAAAGCAGGTCAAGGGGGGCGACAAGGAAGCGCAGGTACTGAAGGCGGTGATGGAAAAGATCCTGCCGACGCTGACCGAAGGCCTGCGCGTGCGCACCGTGAAGCTCTCGGACGACGAGCTGCTCGCGCTGCGCCCGCTGTGCCTGATCACCACCAAGCCGGTGATGTACATTGCCAACGTCTCCGAAGACGGCTTCAGCAACAACCCGCACCTGGACGCCGTGCAGAAGTACGCCACGTCAGAGGGTGCCATGGTGGTGCCGATCTGCAACAAGATCGAGGCGGAAATCGCCGAGCTGGACGAGGCCGACAAGATCGAGTTCCTGGAGACGCTGGGCATGGAAGAGCCCGGCCTCAACCGCGTGATCCGCGCCGGCTACCAGCTGCTGGGCCTGCAGACCTACTTCACCGCCGGCGTCAAGGAAGTGCGCGCCTGGACCGTGAAGGTCGGTGCGACGGCACCGCAGGCCGCGGGCGTGATCCACACCGATTTTGAAAAGGGCTTTATCCGTGCTGAAGTCATCGCCTATGAAGACTTCGTGAAGTACAACGGTGAAGCCGGCGCCAAGGAAGCGGGCAAGTGGCGCCTGGAAGGCAAGGAATACATCGTCCAGGACGGCGACGTGATGCACTTCCGCTTCAACGTCTGAGGCGACTGCTCCGTCCGGGGCATCCACCCGGCACAAAAAAGGCCCGCGCATGCGGGCCTTTTTCATGGCGGCGGCCGGCCTTCGCCGGCAGCGCTGGAGCTGCCGCAGGAGCTGCCGCAGGAGCTGCCGCGGGAGTGGGAGGCAATGCCGGATTCGAAACCGGAGCCGGGGTCAGATCTGGAGTCGGAGTCAGATCTGGAGTCGGAGTCGGAGTCGGAGTCGGGGTCGGAGTCGGGGTCGGGATCCTCGCTGGCGCGGGCAGGGCTGGAGCAGGGCGGGACGAGCCCCGGCGATGCCGGCGGCGGCCCTGCGCTCGGCGGCCGGGGCCGCGATCGCCGGTGCCGCCCGCGGCTGGCAACAATCACAGCACGTCGGCGCGACACTCGCCGGACATTGACACTCCGGCGCGGCACAGGGATAAAGACCCCACTAACCCGGAGTACGCTCCCTTCGCGGCCTGCCAGCGCAGTCCCCGCGGGACCGCCGACGCCCCCAGGCCCCGCCACGACGCGATCCACGATGCCCATTGAACTCCCGGACGGCCTTGCCGACGTCCACGACCTGCTGCCCGACGCCGTCTTCGTCGTCGATGACGACGGCTGCATCCGCCACGTCAACGCGGCCTGCGAGGCCCTCTTCGGCTACCGTCCGGAAGAGCTGATCGACCGGCGCATCATCGACCTGGTGGCGCCAGCCGACCGTGACCGGACGCTGGAGGAAGCCCGCCGCGTGGTAGCCGACACGCAGCGGGTAGGCTTTGAAAACCGCTACCTGCACAAGGACGGCCGCGAGATCCACGTCATGTGGTCGGTGCGCTGGGTCCCCGGAAAGCGCCTGCGTGTCGGCATTGCCCGCGACATCACCGCGCTGCGCCAGGCACGCGGCCCGCGCGCGCCGACGCCGCTGTCGCCACAGGAGCGACGCGTGCTGGAGCTGCTGCTGACCGATGCCGCCGAGCGCGAGATCGCGCTCCGCATGGGGCTGGCCGAGTCCACCCTGCACTCCTACGTCGCCTCCATCTTCCGCAAGTTCGGCGTGCGCGGCCGCAAGGGCCTGATGAGTCTCTGGCTGCAGCACCACTCCAACCCGGAGAACGGCGTCCACCCCGGCACCTACAACGATCCGCCTACGCGCCGCTAAGGCCTGCGCTCCGCTCCCGACCCTCAGGGCCGGAGCGCGCTCCCGGCAGCGGCCTGCCGCGCCGTGGCGGCGCCCCCTGCACTCCCTGCACTCCCTGCACTCCCTGCACTCCCTGCACTCCCTGCATTTCCTGCATTCCCTGCATTGCCGCACCCCTGCACCCGAGTTGGCCTGCCGACCTGCTGATCCGCTGGCCTGGCGGGCAGGGCTTCCTGCTCCCTGCTTCCTGCTTCCTGCTTCCTGCTTCCTGCTTCCTGCTTCCTGCTCCTTGCTCCTTGCTCCTTGCGTCCGGCGTCCGGCGCACGGCGGCGGCACGGTGGCCGGGGTATACTCACAGGCCCCGTGGTCCCGGAGTCCCCTGTGAGCCTGACCAGCCAGCTGCTCATCATCCTCGCCCTGATCGGCGCCAGCGCCTTTTTTGCCATCTCGGAGCTGTCCCTGGCGGCGGCGCGGCGCATCAAGCTGACGGTGCTGGCCGACGGCGGCGACCCGCGGGCGCGCGAGGTGCTCGCCCTGCAGGAAAAGCCCGGCCACTTCTTCACCGCCATCCAGGTCGGCGTCAACACCGTCGCCATCCTGGCCGGCGTGTTCGGCGAGTCCGCCCTCACCCCCTACTTCCAGCAGGCCCTGGCCCTGGGCTTCGAGGGCGACTGGGTGGCCACGACCGGCCGCGTGCTGTCCTTCCTCGCCATCACCAGCCTGTTCATCGTCTTTGCCGACCTGCTGCCCAAGCGCCTGGCCATGCTCGCCCCCGAGCGCCTGGCCCTGGCCACCGTCGGCCCCATGCAGTTCTTCATCACCGTGTTCAAGCCGGCGGTGTGGTTCTTCAACGGCGTCTCCGACTGGCTGCTCAAGCTGCTGGGCCTGTCCGACCGCCGCGCCGACGAGATCACCTTCGCCGACATCTCCGCCGTGGTGGATGCCGGCGCCGAGGCCGGCGTGCTGCCGCGCCAGGAATACCACCTGATCGAGAACGTGTTCGGCCTGGAGACCCGCCTGGTGCCCTCGGCCATGACCACCCGCGAGAGCATCGTCTACTTCACCCTGCAGGACTCGGAAGCCGCCATCCGCCAGCAACTGGCCCAGCACTCGCACTCCAAGTTCCTGGTCTGCGACGACGTCATCGACCGCGTCGTGGGCTATGCCGACACCAAGGACCTGCTGACGCTGCTGCTGACCGGCAAGCCGCTGACCCCGCAGGGCGCGCCCTGGATCAAGCCGGTGCTGACGGTGCCGGACAGCCTCACCCTGTACGAGCTGCTGGACCAGTTCCGCGCCAGCCGCGAGGACTTTGCCGTGGTCCTCAACGAGTACGCCCTGGTGGTGGGCCTGATCACCCTCAACGACGTCATGAGCACGGTGATGGGCGACCTGGTGATTGCCAGCCAGCAGCAGATCGTCAAGCGCGACGACCAGAGCTGGCTGATCGACGGCCTGACCCCGGTGGAGGACGTGATGCGCGCCCTGGAGATCGAGTCCTTCCCCGAGGACAGCAGCTACGAGACGATTGCCGGCTTCATCATGTACAGCCTGCGCAAGATGCCCAAGCTGACCGACTGGGTAGTGCACGCCGGCTACAAGTTCGAGGTGGTCGACCTTGAAAACCACCGCATCGACCAGCTCCTGGTCACCCGCCTGCCGGTGACCCCGGCCGTCCTGCCGGCCACCGGCGACGCCTGAAGGCAGGGCCACTTCCACGCCGGCCCACCGCCCGGTCCCGGGCAGGGGTCGAGGCCAGGGCCTTGAGCAGAGGAGGCGGCGCAAGAGGCCCGCGGGGGTCTTGACAGCACCCCCCGCCATGGACAAAATGCGCGCCTCGCGTGGCTATGTAGCTCAGTTGGTTAGAGCGCAGCATTCATAATGCTGATGTCGCAGGTTCAAGTCCCGCCATAGCCACCACTTCTTCAAGCACTGCCAAAATGGCTGGAAACCCACGGTTTCCGGCCTTTTTTGTGCCCGGCGCGCGGAGTCGACCGGCAGCAGCGCAGTCCCTCCCCCCGGCCAGCCCTACCCTGTCCGGCCCCTCCCGGCCTAATCCAGCGGACTGCGCACGCCCAGGCCACCCCGGTTCAGGACATGGGTATAGATCTGGGTGGTGGAAACGTCGGCATGCCCCAGCAACTCCTGGATAGTCCGGATATCGTGGCCCCGCTCCAACAGGTGAGTGGCAAAGGAATGACGCAGACTGTGCGTCGTGGCCGGCTTGACGATGCCCGCCCTGGCCAGCGCCCGCCTGATGGCACGCTGCAGCGCCTTCTCGTCAACATGATGGCGGCGCACCACCCCCGAACGCGGATCAACCGAGAGCCGGGAGGAAGGAAAGACATACTGCCAGCCCCACTCAAGCGGCGCCGCCGGCTTCTTGATCGCCAGCGCATGTGGCAGCCAGACACGCCCATGGCCCGCCATGACATCCTCTTCATGGAGCAGCTTCACCCGCTTCAAATGATGCTGCAGCGGACCCACCAGACGCTGCGGCAGCATGGTGACCCGGTCCTTGTTACCCTTGGCCTCACGCACCAGGATCTCACCGCGCCGGAAGTCGACGTCCTTGACCCGCAACCGCACACACTCCATGAGTCGAAGGCCGCTGCCATAGACCAGGCGCCCCATGAGCGCCAATGTCCCTTCCAGCGCGTCCAGCACCGCGGCCACCTCCTCGGGAGTCAGCACCACCGGCAGGCGCCGGGGCCGTTTGGCACGGGTCACCCCCTGCAGCCACGGCAAGTCCAGACCCAGTACTTCACGATAAAGAAAGAGGATGGCGGAGGCAGCCTGGTTCTGGGTGGAGGCGGCGACGTCGCGCTTCACGGCCAGGTGAGTAAGAAAGGCCTCCAGCTCGGGCGCCCCCAGCTCCGCAGGATGACGGCAGCCATGAAACCTGATGTAGCGCTCCGCCCAGCCGAGATAAGCCTCCTCGGTACGAATACTGTAGTGCCGGGTGCGCAGCAGATTGCGCAACTGGTCCAGAATCTTCGGTTCTTGCGGAATCCCTTCCATGGTGTATGTTCCCCAGCGAGTCCGGAAGGCGTCCAGCAGACGCCCGCAAGTCATTGAACTGCAAAGGGACTAATTCAAACAGTCGATTTAGACACCAGGTGCCGTAATCTTTATCGCACCATTTGGTGTCTACTTAACGTTAGGCCTTTTAGGCCATGTTCAGAGGCAGATAAGGAGATCATATGGATAAGGCAGTCTACGGCCTGATTGGCGTTGTACTTGGGGTATTCCTTACCATAGTGAAGGAATGGTGGTTTCAGAGCAGGAAAAACAAAAAGGAAGCTGAGTTCCTTGCCATTCAAATAGCATGCATGCTGGATCGCTTTGTCGCTGGCTGCGTGGCCGTCGCCGGCGATGATGGCCTTTGCCATGGCCAACCCGACGAAAACGGATACTCCAGCATTCAGGTAGATACTCCAAAGTTTGAGCCCGATATTGCAAAAGTTGAATGGAAGTCACTTCCAGCCAGCCTTATGCACAAGGCTCTTTCGTTCCCCAATAAGATTGAAGTAGCCAATAATCGAATAAGTGCGGCATTTGAGTATGCAGCAACCCCACCAGACTATGCTGAGGGCTTTGAGGAAAGGCAGCTTCGGTACGCCGAGCTAGGAATTGAGGCATCGGGAATCGCCAAATCCCTCAGGTCTCATATAGGGCTTCCAACGAATGCAGAGGAAGAATGGGATCCATTGCATCACCTTACAAAGATGAAGGCGTACTTACTCGAGCTTCAAGCGGCCCGCGAAGCTGAACACTCGGCAATGGTAGCGAATCTAGTGGCCTCCAAAACGGCCTAACCCTTCGTTCCAGGCGACGCGGTACACTTCGGTTAATTTGGCAACCGCCCGCGGCGCGCGCCTGAACTCCACGTTAGAAGGCATAAGAATGGAACATCGTGAAATTCTTTGGCGTCAGTACAATCAGCATATTGAGACCTATAAATTCTATCTTGAAATAGTAATTAAGCTTCTAGGCTTCTACTTTGCCATTTCAGGCGCGATGCTTTCCTTCTATTTCTCAAATGCCGCAAACGAGAGTGCAAAGTACTCTCTATATCTTCCTTTCTTTATGGGCCTAGGCCTACTTACTTTCTTTGTTATAGGGGCTGTTCTCTCGGCAATAACAAGAAATGATGTTTTCGAGATTAGAGATGAGCTTGGCCTTAAGGTATCCCCTGAGCTTGGTGTCCTTACTCTTCTTCTAGTTATCTTCTCGGTTGTTTTGGTTCTGTGTATTGGCGGCATTGGCTATGTTCTTTGGCGTTAAATGCCTTCTAACAAGTCAATGCAGCCGACACCGTACCGGTGCGGCTGATTTCCAACGTTAGGTTCGCATGGAAGCAAGCTCTCTTACCGGTCAAATCCTCAAGTGCGTCTGGCTCTATCGCTCCGGGCCAGTTCACCCTGCGTGGCAGAACGACCTGACTACCGCCATCTGCGGCACTGAAGCCATCCTTGAGCTCGCGAATGGCAGCTATATTGCTGTCCGGCCATGCGAGGTGCAGCTGTCGGGAGATCGCTATCCCGCTCTAGGCCTTGATCTCTCGGCGTGCTCCAGCGATGAGCTGCAAGCGAGTCAACCTGATGGCACCCTCATTGCGGCCAAGCCAATGCCCGAGGTCGCTCCCCTGCTGCCTTGCGTCATTGCTGGCGTAGAAGCGTCAGATCCTCTCGGAGAGGGCCCAGTCAGTCAGTACGCCCTGCAGCTTGGGGCTCATCGCCTGGTGCTTCGGCATATACTGCCGCCCATTACACTGGGCATATCCGTTGAGTAGAGGCCGGTGAACCCCGGCTTCGGCCACGAACCTAACCCTGCGTTCCAGGCGACGCGGTACACTTCGGCTAAATTGGCGACCGCCAACGGCGCGCGCCTGAACTTCACGTTAGGG
>JAZKHS010000044.1:0-31134 GCA_040385265.1 Pseudomonadota bacterium
CCTTGCCAACCGCGCGCACGCTGACCATTGTCGAGGCAGCCACGACGGGCTGGAACAGCACCGCGGCCCTCAGCTGCGCCGCCGTGCGCGGCACGCCGACGCTGGGCACCACGCCCGCCACGCGCACCCTCACCGCCGCGCTCAGCCAGGACAACTCGGCAGCGGCCTGCACCATCACCAATACCAAGCCACCCGTCGTGCGCGTCACCAAGGTATCGACCGGTGACGTCGGTACCTTTACCTTTACCGGCACCAACGGCTGGGCGAGCCAGAACATCACTACCGTCACTTCCGGGGTGGGCGTCACCGGCGCCACGCAGACCCTGGCCCCCTCGGTGGCCACGACCCTGACGGAATCCGTCGCCGCCGGCTATCGCCTCTCCGGCATCAGCTGCACCGGCATGAGCGCGGGCGGCACCGCGACGCCCAACCTGGCCAGCCGCAATGTCGTGCTCGACAGCACCGCCCTCAATCCCGGCGCCGACATCACCTGTCTCTTCAGCAACATCCGCCAGCGCACGCTTTCCGTCACCAAGAGCCTGTCGCCCCTGGCGGACTCCGGCAAGTTCATCATGAATGCCAACGGCAGCACCGGCACCGAGGCGGGCAACGGCGCCACGGCCAGTACCCTGGTCGATGTGACCAGTACCGCGACTTTCGGCGAAGCCGCCGGGGCCGGGCCGGCACTTGCCAACTACACCTCGACCTACAGTTGCAACACCGCGCCGGTCACGGCCGGCAGCGGCAGCTCGGGCAGCCTGACCATGCCCAATGCCAACGTGGCCTGCACCATTACCAACACGCGCAGGTCCGCCGCCTTGACGCTGCGGAAAACCTGGGTCAACGCCATCAGCGGCAATACCGCCACCGCCTCCAGCACCGGCTTTGGCAACAACGCCTCCAGCGGCGCCTCGGTCAGCACCGGCAACAACTCCACCACCGGCCCGGCAGTGACCGTGTACGCGGGCGAGGCGGGGACGTTTTCGGAGACCCTGAGCGTCGGCAATATCGCCAACTACGCGCAGAGTGTCGGCTGCACCGGCAGCAGCGGCCTGGTCGGCAGCACCCTCACGGTCGGCCCCGCCGACACCAGCATCGCCTGCACCTACACCAACACCCGCAAGTCCGCCTCGCTGACCCTGCGCAAGGCCTGGAGCGCCGCGGTGCCCGGCGACACCGCGACGGTGACCAGCAGCGGCTTCACCAACAACGCCAGCACCGGCAGCGCGGTATCCAGCGGTTTTAATACCGTCTCGGCGACGCCGGTGACGGTGTATGCGGCCGAATCGGGCACGATTGCCGAGAGCATCAGCGTGGGCGACCCTTCCATGTATGTGTCGTCGTTGGCCTGTACCGGTACCAGCGGCCTGGCCGGCAATGCCCTCACCGTATCGCCCGCGGACACCGTGATCGTCTGCACCTATTCCAATACGCGCAAGCTGCCGCAGCTGAACCTGCTCAAGTGGTCGACGCTGATCTCCGACCCCATCAACAACCTGGTCAACCCGAAGGCGATTCCCGGATCGCTGCGCGAGTACTCCCTGCGCCTGAGCAACACGGGCGCTGGCGCCGTGGACAACAACAGCCTCGTCATCAGCGATCCGCTGCCGGCCACGATGGAGCTCTACGTCAACGACCTGGCAGGACCCGGCCTGGGGCCGGTGCGCTTCGCGGACGGCGCCACCGCGAGCGGGCTCAGCTGGGTATTCACGTCGCTGGCGAGCCTGACCGACAGCATCGATTTCTCCAATGACTACGGTGCCACCTGGACCTACGTCCCGAGCCCCGATGCCAGCGGCTTCGATGCCGCGGTCACCACGATCCGCCTGCGCCCGCAGGGCACGCTGAACGCAGCGGGGGGCGGCAATCCGTCCGCCGACCTGTCGTTCCGCATGCGCCTCAAATAGCCGGGCCCGGTCTGTGCCAAAAGGGGCGTTGATTCCCGCCCCTTCCTCACTTACTACGCAGCGCTCCGGCGCGACGGGCCGGGTTCAGTGCGGTCGCGCCCGGCCCGCACGGCCGTTGCTGCGCTCGGCGGCCGGCAGGCGCGCCGGTGTGGCGCCGGCCAGCGCCACGCGCACCAGCTGTAAAGGCTCTCGCGGCAACGCCGGCAGCCGCCCCCAATCCAGTCCCGCCACCGGTTCCGCCATCTCATAGCGCAGCTCGCGGCACAGCAGTTGCGTGATCTCCGCCATCAGCGCCAGCGTCAGCGCCTCACCGGGGCAGCGGTGGTGCACCGCGGCGTCGCCACCGCCCTGCGGCACCAGGCCATAGGCGCCCGGCGTCCGGCGCCGGAAGCGCTCGGGATGGAAGACATCCGGCGCCTCCCAGGCGCGGACGTCATGGTTGGTGCCATACAGGTCCAGCATTACCCTGACGCCGGCCGGAAAGCGCAGGCCATTCCATTCGAAGGCCTCGCGCGTCCGTGCCGCCACCTGCGGAAAGAAGGGGTAGAAGCGGCGTACCTCCTGCACGAATAGCGGCAGGAAGGCGTCATCCTCGCGCAGCAGCTCGCGATAGTGCGGGTGGGTCTCCAGCGCATGCAGGATAAAGACGGCATAAACGGAGACCGCCACCACTGGCCGGATTACATTGAGCAACTCAACCGCGACCATCCGGGGCGGCAGCGCCTGCCCATTGCTGTCACGGTAGTGGCTGAAGGCATGCAGGGCGGAGTCCTCCGGCGCCGTGCGCCGGCCCGCCTGGTAATCCGCCAGTACGCGCTGGCACCAGCGCTCGGCCTGGCGTCGTTTCCACCAGCTGCGCCAGTGCGTGGGGCCGACGATATGGGCCTGGTCGAAGAGGGCGCTCAGCTGCTCGCAACGCTCATCCACTTCATCATCCGCCAGCGGCAACCCGGCCCAGGCACAGGCCGCCCGCGTCAGGGCACGCCGGACCTCGGGGTAGAACTCCACGCTCTGCTGCTCCGGCCAGCGTGCCGCCGCCGCCCGTAGCGCCTGTCCCGCCAGCGCGCCGAATTGCTGCACTGCCGCCGGCCCGGCCAGCAGGTCGAGGAACACCGCTTTGCGCCGCCGGTGCTCGGCGCCATCCAGGCTCTGGATGCCACCGATGCCGAACAGCGTGCGCTGCAGGCGCAGTGGCTGCGCACCGGCACGCTGGAACAGCTGCGGATTGTAGAAGAGTACGGCAGCATCCTCACCCATCAGGAATATCGTGCGCCGAAACAACAAGCGTCCCTGGAAGCCTTCGCTGCCCAGGCGGGCGCAGGTCTTCATGACGAAGCGGTAAGGGTCGCGCCACAGGCCGAGCGTGCAGCCGGGCACCGTGGGCAGGGCATGGGCGGCACTGATGGCGGTACGCAGGCGGTCGACGCCCGCGCCGGCCAGCTGGCGCAGGACGTCTTGCGGCAGGAGCCGCGTCAGTTGCATGAGGCTGGTAGCCATGACCTGTCTCCCGTTGCGGCGGCGGCCGGGACTTCCGGCGCGGCGCCTGTTGCTTGGGTCGCCTCAGCCCGCCTGCCGGGTCGCCGGCGTGCGGCGCCGTCGCAGCTGCTGCAGCGCCGTGCCCCAGTCGATGAGCTGGCGGGCCAGCGAGGCCAGCGTCTGTTCATGGTGCGCGGCAGGGCGAAACGTGGCGAAGCTCTCGAAGTCGGTGTAGAGCGAGAGCGCCAGCTGGGCGCGGACGTCGGCGATCTGCAGCTCCGCCATGACCTGGCGCAGCTGCTCGACGGCACGGGTACCACCGGCACTGCCGTAGGCAACAAACGCCGCCGCCTTGTCGTTCCACTCCGAATACACGAAGTCGAGCGCATTCTTGAGTGCCGCCGGCGGTCCGTGGTTGTACTCCGGGGTGACGAAGACAAATGCGTCAAAGCCGGCGACAGCCTCCGCCCAGCGCCGCGTGTGCGCCTGCTGGTACTTGCCCTGCGACGGCGGAATGGGCTCGTCGAGCAAGGGCAGGCGGAAATCGGCGATGTCCAGCAGCACGAAGCTGGCGTCGGCGTGCTGCTGCGCCAGCAGGCGCTCCAGCACCCAGCGCGCCACGGCCTCGCCGCGGCGCTCGGGCCGGGTGCTGCCGATCACGATGGCGATACGAAGCATGCAGACCTCCTGTCCGTCGGGTTGCGGTGGCGAGGGCCATGAGCGAGAGCCCCCTGAACGTCCTGCCGTCAGCAGCAACGCCCGCCGGGGAGGCGGGGGCGAGCGTATCGACCGCGCCAGGAGGCCATCCCGCGGATGTTCCATGGGAAGTAGCACTTGAGCGGTAGGCGCCTGAACAAGATCTCCCTTATGGGAGGTTCGCTCATTTGCACAAAGTCGCCAGTCGATTGTGTACAGGCTGCGTTGTGCAAGCTCATTTGCAGCGCATGACGTCTTCGTGCCACGCGGAGCTGCGGCGCGTGCCACTCCTGGCGTTTCGGCATGCGCACAATATTTCAGACGAAAGTACGTCTTCGGCGCGTGAACGGTTGGAAAAAATCGCGCGGCCTGTTCGCCGCGTCAAATATATGCCCGCCTCCCTCCAAAGAGAGATGGGCCGGCCTCACGCCGGCTGTTTTAGTCCTCACTACAGAATTAAAAAAAGCAATCTGACAAATCGGCAGGAGCTGGTTTTTTTCAAGCGAGCGAAGGATGCTTCCCCGCGATCGCGAGGCCGAAAGTGACCCTCCTGTCTGCCGCAGGCTCCCCGGCGTCGTCGCCCCCGACCCGGACCCGCAAGCCCCATTGCCGCCGCTACCTTCCCGGGCTCGACTCCCGCGCCGCCCTGGCCATCGAGAGCCCCTGCCGCCGCCATCCCGAGCCCGGCACGCGCGTTGTCCCCGGTCATTCCGGTGATGACAATCTTCTTCCCCAAAACAACAAAATCGGTATCACCGGAGCCAACACGCCATGTTCGCCAACCTGAAAGTCAGTTCACGCCTCGGCCTTGCCTTTGGCGGCGTCATCACCGTATTTGCCCTTGTGGCGGTCGTGGTCCTGGTGGCCTTCGGGCGCATGGCCGAGGCGGAGCGCTGGAATGTGCACACCTACCACGTGCTGTCGGAGGGGGAGGGCATGCTGATCGACATGATCAACATCCAGACCGGAGCACGCGGCTTCGTGATCTCCGGCCAAGAGGACTATCTGGAGCCGTACAAGGCTGGCAAGGAGGCCTTCGAGCGCTCGTTCGCCGAGGCCAGGCGCCTGACGGCGGACAACCCGGCCCAACAGCAACGCCTGGAGAAAATGCTGCAGCACCACCGCGAGTTCATGGAGATCGAGGAGGAGATGCTTTCGCTTCGACGCGAGGTGAATAGTGGCAAGGTGCCCATGGAGACATTGCTCAAGCTTTTCGCCAACGGCAAGGGCAAGGCCACCATGGATGCCTTCAAGGGCGACGTGGACGATTTCCTGGGGACGGAACAGTCCCTGCGGGAGCTGCGTTCCCGGGAAGCGGCCTCGCTGCGTGAAGCGGTCCGCATGACCGTCATCATCGGCGTTGCCGTGGCCATCCTGATGGGCCTCGCCTTTGCCCTCGTCATTACCCGCTCGCTGATGCGCCAGCTGGGGGGCGAGCCCGACTACGCCGCCGGCATCGCCATGGCGATTGCCGCGGGCGACCTGAGCCAGCAGATGACGCTGCGCCAGGGCGACAGCACCAGCATGCTGGCGGCCATGAAGATGATGATGGACAAGCTGACGTCAGTGATCGACGAGATCCGTTCCGGCTCGGCCAGCCTGGCGTCGGCCTCACAGCAGATCGCCGCCACGTCGCAGTCGCTGTCCCAGGGCACCAGCGAGCAGGCCGCCTCGGTGGAGGAGTCCTCCGCCAGCCTGGAGGAAATGAGCGCCTCCATTACCCGCAACGCCGAGAACAGCCGCGAGATGGAAAAGATGGCAGTGAAGGGCGCGCTCGATGCCGAGGACAGCGGTCGCTCCGTGCAGGAAACCGTGACGGCCATGAAGCAGATCGCGCAGAAGACCAGCATCGTCGAGGAGATCGCCTACCAGACCAACCTGTTGGCGCTCAACGCCGCCATCGAGGCGGCGCGTGCCGGCGAGCATGGCCGCGGCTTTGCCGTGGTCGCCGCCGAGGTGCGCCAGCTGGCCGGCCGCAGCCAGGCCGCCGCCAAGGAGATCAGCGAGCTGGCCGCGAGCAGCGTGCGCGTGGCCGAGCGCTCCGGGGCCCAGCTCAACGAACTGGTGCCGGCCATCCGCAAGACCGCGGAACTGGTGCAGGAGGTCGCCGCCGCCTCCGGCGAGCAGGCGGCCGGGGTGAACCAGGTGAACCGCGCCATGGGTGCCATGGACCAGATCACCCAGCGCAACGCCTCGTCTTCGGAAGAGCTGGCCTCCACCGCGGAGGAGATGAGTTCACAGGCGGAATCGCTGAGCCAGCTCATGGCCTTCTTCCGTACCGGCGACTCGAAGCAAGGCCAGAATGCGCCGCGCCCGGGCTTTCGCCAGGCGGCCCCGGTAATGGCACCGCGCCCGGAAGTCCCGCGCAGCGCCCCCTCGCCCCAGAATGGCGAGTATCGTCCCTTCTCCTGAAGGGAAGCTGGCCACCACACGGAGAAGGGGCGCTGAACACCGGGCTTCAGCCCTGTGGTAACGGCGGCGGGAGCGTGCCCAGCGCCACCCGCCGGGCTTCTGCCCGGGCCATTGCCTGCCGGACGCCGGCCGGCCCCGAACACGGGCGGCCGACGTCCGCTATTTCAGGCCGAGACGACGCGCCAGCTTGTGCAGGTTGCTGGGGTCCAGCTCCAGGCGCTGTGCCGCCAGCCGCCAGTTGCCGGCGCTGCGGGCGAGGGCGGCACGGATGGCGTCACGCTGGGTGGCGTCGACCTGTTCGCGCAGGGACCGCGCCACGCCCTCGACCTTACCGGCGCCGTCCGCAGACGCCAGGTCCGTGCCATCCCCGGTGCCGCCGGCGGTGACGCCGCTATCGCCGTCCAGGTCCAGCAGTTCCGGCTCCAGCGACACGATGTCGGTGCGTCGCGCGCCACGGCTGACCGCCTTCAGTGCCGCCCTTCCCAGCACATGCTCCAGCTCGCGCACATTGCCGGGCCAGGGATAGCGCAACAGCAGGGCCTCGGCCGCCGGGGCCAGGCGCAGGCTGCGCAGGCCGAGGCGAGCGCGGTTGAGCTCGAGGAAGCGGCCGGCGAGCAACAGGATGTCGCTGCCGCGCTCACGCAGCGGCGGAATGGGCAGGGGATAGACCGAGAGGCGGTGGTAGAGGTCGGCGCGGAAGGCGCCGTCGCGCACCATCTGGCGCAGGTCGCGGTTGGTCGCGGCAATGATGCGCACGTCCACGCGCCGCGGCTGGTCCTCGCCCAGGCGCTGGATCTCGCCGTTCTG
This sequence comes from Pseudomonadota bacterium, assembly GCA_040385265.1. Taxonomy (GTDB): domain Bacteria; phylum Pseudomonadota; class Gammaproteobacteria; order Pseudomonadales; family Moraxellaceae; genus UBA2031. The sequence continues at coordinate 7,299 of JAZKHS010000044.1, forward strand.
CAGCGCCCGCAGCAGCTTGGCCTGCACCGTCAGGGGCAGCTCGCCCACCTCGTCCAGGAAGAGGCTGCCGCCATCGGCGGCCTCGAAACGACCGGCGCGGTCGCTGCCGGCGCCGGAGAAGGCGCCCTTGCAGTGGCCGAAGAGCTCGCTTTCCGCCAGTGACTCCGGCAGGGCGGCGCAGTTGACGTGCACCAGGGCCTGGCTCCGCCGCGGCGAGCGCAGGTGCAGGCGGCGCGCCATCAGTTCCTTGCCGACCCCGGTCTCGCCCAGCAGCAGCACCGGCAGGTCCGACTCGGCGACCACGTCGATCTCACGCAGCAAGGCCTGCAGCACATCGCTGTGGCCGAGGATGTCCTCGTCGGCCAGCGGGCCGGGCAGGGCGGGCAGGGTGCCGCTCCAGGACTGGCGCAGGGCACGCACCTCGTCCTCCAGGCGGGTGACACGGATGGCGGCCTCCACCAGCAGCACCAGCCGGCGCAGGTCATCACGCGCGCCGGCATGGAAGGTGCCGGCCTCCAGCGCATCCAATGTGAGCACGCCCCAGGGCGCCCCCTCCACATGCAGGCTGATGCCCATGCAATCGTGGACCGGCAGCGGCTCGCCCGCGTGCGAGGCCAGCAGGCCGTCATAGGGATCGGGCAGCTCGCTGCCGGGGTCGAAGCAGGTCGGGTCGCGCTGCGCCAGGATGGCGGCCAGGCGCGGGTGCAGCGAGACCCGGAAGCGTCGCCCCATGGCCTCCTGCACCAGGCCTTCGGTGGCCACCGGCAGCAGGGCGTCCTCCTGCAAGTGCAACAGGGCGACGGCGCCGCAGCGGAAATGCTCGCGCAGCACCCGCACCAGGCGCTGCAGGCGGACATTGGCGGGCAGGGCGGCGGCCAGGTCGGCGAAGAGGCTTGCCTCGATCATGGTGGTTTCAACCCAATAAAGGTAGATAACACCCTATCTCGCCAAGGTATTTTTCACCACAAATTTTGCATCTCATTGGTTTTATTGGGTTTTAAAGATGGCACGGCGTTCGCAATATCCCCAGGGAGAACGATTTACCTTTCATTTCCGGAGTACCCCATGACCATGCTCGAACGTTCCCTCGGTGATCTCGCCCGTGACATTCCCGGCGCCACCCGCGTCTTCCACGCCCACAAGCTCGACTTTTGCTGCGGCGGTCGCCACAGCCTGGCGGAGGCCGCCTCAGGGCGCGGCCTGGACGCCGGTGCGATTGCCGCCGAACTGCAGCGACTGGCGGGCCAGGACAGCGGCGAAAAGGACTGGCGCGGATCTGGTACGACCAATTTGATCGAGCATCTCCTGACCCGCTACCACGCGGTGCATCGCGAGCAATTGCCGGAACTGATCCGCCTGTCCCGGCGCGTGGAGCAGGTGCACGGCGCCCGCCCACATTGCCCGAACGGCCTGGCCGACGCACTCGTGGGCATGCAGCAGGAACTGGAAAGCCACATGCAAAAGGAAGAGCAGGTGCTGTTCCCGCTGCTGGCGGCCGGCGCCGACGGCTCCGGCGGCCCGGTGGCGGTGATGCGCTTCGAGCATGACCAGCACGGCGAGGCGCTGGCGCGGCTGGAGGCCCTGGCCGACGACTTCGTGACGCCGGCGGGTGCCTGCAATACCTGGCAGGCGCTCTGCCGCGGCCTGCGCCAGCTGCGCGAGGACCTGATGCAGCATATCCACCTGGAGAACAATATCCTGTTCGAAGGCCTGGCGGCGGCAGGGGCGGCTGCGCCCGGGGCAGAAGTCGCCACGGTGGCGACTGTGGACCCGGCCAGCCTGCGCACGCCCGCAACCGCAACCGCCACCGCGTCCTCGGCAAGCGCGGCAGCGGTGGCGCGTCCGGTCGGGGGCTGTGGTTGCGGCGGCAGCGGCCAAGGGGGTGGTGGCTGTGTCGGCTGATGAAAGCATAATTATTAATTATCATTAACTTATGAGGCGTACTTAAAGTTATTTTGTACGCTTATTTTGGTCTGACCACCAAGGCAGCACTCCGTCGACACTGGTAGCACCAGTAGTTGGGGAGACAGGGAGCCCTCATGCAGATCATCGACCTCAAGCAGCACCAGAGCATCCCTCCGGTCTTGCGCCTGGGCTTCCGGCCCTTCTTCCTGGGCGGGGCAGCCTTCGCCCTGGCGGCCGTTTTACTCTGGCTGATTGCCCTTAATGGTCTGACCAGTGTCTGGCAACCTGCCGGCGGCTGGCTGGGCTGGCACCGGCACGAGATGTTCTTCGGCTTTGCCACCGCCATCATCGCCGGCTTCCTGCTCACCGCGGTACAGAACTGGACCGGCCGCCCGGGACTGGCGGGTAAGCCACTGGGCTGGCTGGCCGCACTCTGGCTGGCGGCGCGCCTGGCCTGGCTGGCTAACGCCCCAGGCTGGCTGTTGCTCCCCCTGGAGCTGGCCTTCCTGCCGGCGGTCATGGTGGTCCTCGGCCGCCCGATCTGGCAGGTCCGGCAGGTCCGCAATTATCCCGTGCTGCTGGTGCTGCTGGTACTGACCGGCGCCAACGCCATGGTGACGGCGGGAGTGGTGAGCGACAACGCCACCCTGCAGCAGCGTGGCGGCCTGGCCGCCGTCTGGGTCATCGTGACTTTGCTGGGCCTGATCGGTGGCAGGGTGATTCCCTTCTTTACCCGCCGCGGCCTGGATCTCAAGGGCAAGGCCGAGGACCTGCGCTGGGTCGACTGGCTGGCCTTGGGCGGCGGCCTGTGCATGGCCGGGCTCACGGCAGCCGGGCTTGCCGACCGGGCCCATGGCGCCATGGCGGTGCTCTGCTTCTCACTGGCGCTGGGGCATTGCTTCCGCGTCGTACACTGGTATGACCAGGGCATCTGGCGGGTACCGCTGCTGTGGTCCCTGCACCTGGCCTATGCCTGGCTGGTGGTGGGCCTGTTCGGGCTCGGGCTCTGGCAGGCCGGCGTGATTGCCGCGCCCAGCCTGCCGCTGCACGCCTTGACCATGGGCGCAATGGGCGGCGCCATCCTGGCCATGGTGGCCCGGGTGACGCTGGGCCATACCGGGCGCCAGTTGCTGCCACCGGCGGCCATGGGTCCGGCCTTTGCCCTGCTCAACGCCGGCGTGCTGGCGCGGGTCGGGGTGGCGGCGCTGTGGCCGGCGCCCGGGCTGGCGCTCGCGGGCCTCTGCTGGGCCCTGGCCTTCGCCATCTTCCTGTGGCATTACGCCCCCATGCTGGTGGCGGCCCGGGTCGACGGGCACCCGGGCTGATCCGGCGCGGGCAGGACCGCAGCTTCCCCGCCAGGGCGATACCGCCCCGAGGCCGGCTGGCGCCTGAGACGAGCACGGCCGAAAGCGGAGCCGGAGCGGCCCGGCGGGGTCCCTGGCTTTCCGGTGCCTCCGGGTCTCGATGTCGACGCGCGAAGGCAGGACTGATGGTTACCGTTCATTTGACCGCCATCAAACTTCCCGCCGGCGCACTCGGTCAGACTCCCGGCATCTTCCATTACCGGAAATCCACATGACTCGCATCCAGACCGACCGGACCGACGTGGTCGTGGTCGGCGGCGGCATCGCCGGCATCACCGCGGCGCTGGAGTTGCTGGACCTGGGCCTGCGCGTGACCCTGCTCGACGGCCGCGACGAGGACCACTTCGGCGGCCAGGCGCGCCACGCCTTCGGTGGCATGCTGCTGGTCGGCACGCCGGAGCAGAAGCATCGCCGCATTCCCGACAGCCCCGAGCTGGCGCTGGCCGACTGGCAACGCGCCGCCGCCTTCGACCATGACGAGCGCTGGGCGCCGCGCTGGGCCGAGGCCTACGTCAACCGCTGCCGCACCGAGGTCTATGACTGGCTGCACGGCTTCGGCCTGCGCTTCTTTCCCATGGTGCACTGGGTGGAGCGCGGCAATGACGGCGACGGCAACAGCGTGCCGCGCTACCACATCGTCTGGGGCTGCGGCCGCGGCCTGACCGACACCCTCAAGGCGCGCCTGCTGCAGCACCCGCGCCGGGACCAGCTCACCCTGCGCTTCGGGCACCGCGTCGAGGACCTGGTGATGGACAAGGGGGCGGTCACCGCCGTCACCGGCGCCAATGCCGGGGGCCCTTTCATCCTCGAAGCCGACCACATCGTCATTGCCGGGGGCGGCATCAACGGCAATCCGGACAAGGTGCGCGCCAACTGGGACCCGGACTACGGTCCCGCCCCCGGCAACCTGCTGTTCGGCGCCTCGCCCCATGCCGACGGCCACCTGCACGACCGCGTCGCCGCCGTGGGCGGCCAGGTGGTGAAGCTCAACCAGATGTGGAACTACGCCGCCGGCATTCCCCACCCGCAGCCGCGCTTCCCCAACCACGGGCTCAGCCTGATCCCGGCCCGTTCCGCGCTGTGGCTGGACGCCGAAGGCAAGCGCATCGGTCCACGGCCGCTGGTCACCGGCTTCGACACCCACGACCTGTGCCGGCGCCTGGGCCACCTGCCGGGACAGTACGGCTGGCTGCTGATGAACCGCCGCATCGCCCTGCGCGAGCTGGGGGTGGCGGGCAGCGACGAGAATCCGCATTACCGCGATCACCAGCTGCTGCCCCTGATGTGGGAGGCGCTGGCCGGCAACCGTCGCCTGTACAAGATGCTGCTGGCCAATCCCGATGTCGCCACCGGCACCAGCTTCAGCGAACTGGCGCAGAACATGAACGCCCTCACCGGCGAGGATCGCGTCAACAGCTGGGTGATGGAGGAGGACGTGCGCGCCTATGACGAGAGCATCCGCCGCGGTGGCCGCTTCCTCAACGACGAGCAGGTGCAGCGCATCCGCCAGCTGCGGCTGTGGCCGGGCGAGCGCATCCGCACCTGCAACCTGCAGCCCATCAACGACAGCTGGGCGGGGCCGCTGCTGGCCATCCGTACCCGCCTGATCAGCCGCAAGAGCATGGGCGGCATGCTCACCGACCTGCATTCGCGCGTGCTGGACGCGCATGGCATGCCGATTCCCGGCCTCTATGCGGCCGGCGAGGCCGCCGGTTTCGGCGGCGGCGGCATTGCCGGCAAGCGCTCGCTGGAAGGCACCTTCCTGTCCTGCGCCATGTTCAACGCTCGCCTGGCCGCGCGCGCCATTGCCGGACAGCCCAACCCCTGACCGCCTGCCGCTCGACGGCGATCCCTCCCGGGCACCGCCAGCCCACCCTATGCCGACGCGTGCCTGCGCCGAGAAGGGACGAACCGGCTCCTCTCCAGAATGCACCGTCCGGGCACCTGAGTTGCCGACTGGATGAGTTTCCGATTGGCAGCAAAGCCCGAAAGTCGTCGCCTGCGTGTTCAGCGACGGCGAGCTGTCGCAGATCGCCCAGGCGCAGGCGCTGCCCTATAACCGCAAGCCCTGCTCGGTGCTGGGCTGCCTGAAGGTGAAGGGGCTGGCCGATGCCACCGGCGCCCAGTACGTGCCCATCCAGGGCAATGCCGACATCGAGGCCGGCCTCCGCGAGGCACTCGCCTGCGCCGCCGGTGGCCGCCCCGTGTTCGTCGATGTGCGCATCGACTACAGCAAGGCCACGCGCTTCACCCGGGGCGTGGTCAAGGCCAACGTGGCGCGCTTCGCGCTGCGCGACAAGGTACGCATCATCAGCCGCGCACTGCTGCACAAGGTGACAGGCTAGGGCAGGGTTGAGGGGAGGGCGCCCGCGGCGATATTTGCGGGCACGCGCGCAGAATCGCGGCGTCGGCTCGAGGACACTCGCTGGCCTGACCGGAGACCCTGACCATGAACAAGACGATTTCCCTCTGGGGCGGCATCGCCCTCGCCACGCTGGTGCTGATGCTGCTGCTGAATCCCTCCGCCGACCGCCATCGCGACACCATCCGTGAGACCGTCAACGGGCGCAGCCCTTTCGAGCAGGCGCTCGGCGTCGGGCACCTCAAGGCCTTCATGGCGAGCTACGAGTCACTGGGCGTCGTTTCCTGGACGAAGGCGGGCGACGAGGTGGTGTCGGTGGGCCTGCTGGGCATGGTGTTCGTGGTGGACTGATCCGCTTACGCCTGCAATTGGAGACCACGCTTGATGCCTGGCGTCATCAAACCCTCTTAAAACGCCACTTGATTGACAATACATGCCAGACGCGACAGGATCATGGTCATCCACGACCGTCTCCGGCGGTCGTTTCCTGAGTGCGACTGAACACGGAAGGGAAGGGCAGTGGCCGACATCATCCGCGTCACCGGCGCCTGGCTGGGCCTGCTGGCCGACTGGCTGGACCAGGAGGGCTTGGCTGCGCCCGACCTGCGTGCGGCCCTGCAGCGCTGGGGCCAGGAAAACGTGGTGCCGCTGCCGGTCTGGCAGGAACTGCTGACGCAGACCGTTGCCCTGCGCCCGGGCCCGGGCACGCCCCTGGCCATCGGCGCCCTGGTCAAGCCGCGCCATGTCGGCGTCCTCGGCTATCTGGTGCTGGCCAGCAAGACCCTGGCCGAGGCCCTGCAGGTCTATCAGCGCTATGAGCGTCTGTTCTACGGGGCCAGCCTGGCGCAAGTGGTCGCCACCGGCGCCGACGTGGAGATCCGCTGGCCGCGCCAGCCCCTGGTCGAGAACTCCCTGCACGACCAGTTGGGGATCGCCGCACTGGTCAACTTCATGCAGCAGCAGGTGGACCAGCCGCCCATCCCGGCACGCATCCGCTTTTGCAGCCCGGCGCCGGACAAGGCCAGCCGCGTCGCCATCGAGGCCTTCTTCGGCTGCCCGGTGGACTTCGACCAGGACGAGACCGCCGTCCGCATTCCCCTGCATTACCTGGCCTTGCCCTTGCTGCACAGTGACCCCGGCCTGCGCCAGCTGCTGGACCAGCAAGCGCAGGCCATGCTGCAGGCCATGCCGCACGCCGACGCCTTCGACCGTTCACTGCAGCAAACCCTGCTGCGGCGGCTGCCCGAAGGCGACGCCGCACTGGCCACGATGGCCGCCGCCATGCATGTCTCGGTGCGGACACTGCAACGCCGCCTGGAGTCCCGTGGCCAGACCTGGCAACAGGTACTGGACCGCAGCCGGGAGGAACTGGCGCGGCAGTACCTGGCCGACCGCGGCCTCAGCCTGACCGACATTGCCTTGCTGCTGGGGTTTTCGGAACAGAGCGCGTTTACGCGCGCGTTCAAGCGCTGGAGCGGACAGACGCCGGCGCAGGCGCGCAAGCGGCTGTGGCAGACGGCCGCGGCGGTCAGGGCGTGACGCCCGGACGCGGAGGATGTTGCAGCAGCGCTGACGTCGGCATGGGCCCGACTTTAGAAGGCGCTTGCAATAGATTGAGTTTCAATAACATTCAATGGCTGATCCCAGCGCCAGACGACCGCCCGATATAGCGCATAATGTATATTATGTTAAATACGATGCGAGCTGTCGTTAGACCCTGCCCCTCATTTCACCCTGATCACCACCTTGCCCTTGGCCCGACCCTGTTCCACATAGGCCAAGGCCTCCTGGATCGACGCAAAGGGAAATACCCGATCCACCACCGGGCGAATCGCCCCTGCATCGATGAGCGCGGCAATACGGGCCAGCTGGTCGCCACTGGCGCGCATGAAAAGAAAGGAATAACGGATCTGGCGCGGCCGCGCCTTACGCCTGATCTGAAAGCTGAGCAGACGCATGACTTGCTGCAGCATCCAGTTCAATCCCAGCTCCCGGGCGAACTCGATATCGGGAGGGCCGGAGATCGAGATGAGCCTTCCTCCCCGCTTCAACACCTGCAGGGATTTTTCGAGCGTGTCGCCCCCGAGGCTGTTCAAGGCCATGTCGTAGTCGCTCAGGACCGATTCGAATGCCTGCGTCCGGTAGTCCACGACCACATCGGCCCCCAGCCCCTTCACCCAGTCGACATTCGCCGTACTGGTGGTCGTGGCGACCGTCGCCCCGAGGTGTTTGGCCAGCTGGACCGCAAAGGTGCCCACGCCACCCGATCCCGCATGAATCAGGACCTTTTGTCCTTTCTGCACATTCGCCTTTTCCACCAGCGCCTGCCAGGCCGTCAGCGCCACCAGGGGAATGGAGGCGGCCTCCTCCATGGTGAGGGTTTTCGGCTTCATCGCCAGCGACGTTTCCCTGATCGCGATGAACTCGGCGAACGCCCCGATCCGGTCGGCATCCGTCCGCGCAAACACCTCGTCTCCCGGCTTGAACTTCCGGACGCGGGACCCGACGCGAACGACCACCCCGGCGAAATCGTTGCCCAGCGCAAACGGCACTTTATAGGGCAGGAAAAGCTTGAACTCGCCGGACCTGACCTTGGCATCCAGCGGGTTCACGCTCGCGGCATGGATCTCGACCAGAACGTCATCTTCCCCCATGACAGGCTCCGGCATCTCTCCCATCCGGATGCCGCCTTTCTTTCCGTAGCGTTCGACGATAAAGGCCTTCATTTCACTCTCCCTTTCCTGCCGTAAATGATGCGCTCGTGAACGGCATCAGATCCGCCGCTTGACCACTGTATAGCCTGTCGCGCTGTTACGCGAAGCCCCGCAGCGCAATGGACGCGCTCGCCGCAAACCACGGCGAGCGCCAGGGGCAGCGCTTCACCACGGCTAGACCGGCAACTCGTTGAACTTGCGGATGCCCCTGTCCACCATGGACTCCGGAAAGTAGCGGCGCATGAAGCGAATCTGGCCGGCCATCTTGCCCGCGGTATAACGCCGCTTGGGCACCGCCTCCGTGGCGGCCCTCAGCACGGTGGCGGCGATCACTTCCGGCGCATCGCCGGTCTCTACCAGCTGGCGCATTCCCACCTCCATGCGCGCGCGTTCAGTAGCGTAGGCAGGTAGCGGCTGGTCAGGCCTGATGAGGTTTTCCTCGAAGGCCGTCCGCGTGGGGCCCGGCTCGACGAGCACGACCCGGACGCCCAGCGTCCGCACCTCATGGTCCAGCGATTCGGAATAGCCCTCGACCGCATGCTTGGTCGCGGCATACAGGGCATTGAAGGGCGCCGGTATCAGCCCCATCACCGAGCTCATGTTGATGATCCTGCCCTGCCCTTGCCGGCGCATGACGGGCAGCACGGCATTGGTCACGCGGATGAGGCCGAAGACATTGACGTCGAACAATGCCCGGGCCTGCGCACTGGACGATTCTTCTGCGCCGCCCAGCAGGCCAATGCCGGCGTTGTTGACCAGCAGGTCGATGCGCCCTGCCCGCTTCAGCAGTTCGGACAGCATGGCCTGCACCGAAGCCTCGTCGGTGACATCGCAAACGAGCATTTTAATGCCATTCCCACCCGTGGCCATCGCTTTTCGGCTGGTGCCGAATACCCGGTACCCCGCCTGTTCAAGCACCTTGGTCGTGGCGCGCCCGATGCCGGAAGATGCCCCGGTGACCAGGGCGACGCGCATATCGTTGTTGCTCATGAATCAGATCTCACGTGAGGGGTGGCGGTGTCCTGCCAATGATGCCGGCCGCAAGGCCCCGTGAAGTCCGGGGCCCCGGCTGGTGCGTGTTAAAAAAGGGCTACTCCGGCGCTCCGACGCCGTGCGGATCGCCATTCGCCGTTGCGCCTGCCGGCCGCTGCACCTTGAACCAGGCCGCATAAAAGGCCGGCACCATGAGCAAGGTCAGGCCGGTGGCCACGACCAGGCCGCCCATGATGGCAATCGCCATCGGTCCCCAGAAGACGCTGCTCGACAAGGGCAGCATGGCCAGGATGGCCGCGGCCGCCGTCAGCACGACCGGGCGCGAACGCCGCACGGTCGCGTCGACAATCGCCGTCCACGCCTCGGTGCCCTGGCTGATATCCTGCTCGATCTGGTCCACCAGAATCACCGAGTTGCGCATGATCATGCCGCCGAGCGCGATGACGCCGAGCAAGGCCACGAAACCAAACGGCACATTGAAGATCAGCAAGGCCGGCACCGCGCCGATCAATCCCAGCGGCGCCGTCATGAACACCATGAACACCCGCGAGAAGCTCTGCAGCTGCATCATGAGCAAGGTCAGGATCACTAGCAGCATGACCGGGAACACCACCGCCAGCGCCTTGTTCGCCAATTCGCTTTCCTCGATGGCCCCGCCCTGCTGGATTTCGTAACCCGGTGGCAGGCGATCAATCACCTTCTGCAGCGATGGCATGATCTTCTGCGTGGCATAGGGGCCCTGCACGCCATCGACCGTATCGCTGCGCACCGTCAGCACCAGCTTGCGGTCACGCCGCCACAGCACCGGCTCCTCGAAGGTCGACTCGACGCGGGCCACCTGGCTCAGCGGCACGACGCCGCCGCTGCGCGAGAACAACGCGATATCGCCGACGCCGGCCAGTGACTGCCGCTCCGCCGGGGTGCCACGCACCACGATGTCGATAAGCTCCTCGCCACGGCGCACCTGGCTCACCGGCGCGCCGGACAGCACGGTCTGCGCCACATCGGAGATATCGGCACTGGAGATGCCGAGCAGGCGCGCCTTGTCCTGGTCAATGTCGAGCTTGAGCGAGCGCACCTGATCGTTCCAGTCCAGCTGGGTGTCGCGCACCAGCGGGCTCTGCCGGACGATGTCGCGCACCTCGTAGGCGATGCGGCGCACCTCGGCGGCCTCCGGCCCGACCACGCGGAACTGCACCGGGAAGCCGACCGGCGGACCGAACTCCAGCCGCAGCACGCGACCGCGCAGCGCCGGGAATTCGCGGTCCGCCTCGAACAGCGCGATAAGACGGGCGCGCACGGCCTCGCGCGCCTCCAGGTCACGCGTCATGAGCACGAACTGGGCATAGCCCGGGTTCGGCAGCTCCGGCTGCAGCGACAGGTAAAAGCGTGGAGACCCCTGACCGGTATAGGCGGTGAAGAGTGAGATGTCCTTGTCCTTGGCCAGTATCTTCTCGAGGCGCTTGACCTCGTGCTGGGTGGCCTGGAAGGAGGCGCCCTCCTTCAAGCGCAGTTCCACCAGCAGCTCCGGACGCGAGGCCGTCGGAAAGAACTGCTGCTGCACCAGCTGCATGCCGACCATGGCCGTCAAGAACAGCCCCAGCGTGGCCAGCAGCACCTTTTTTCGATGCTCGACGCACCAGTCGACCCACCGCCGCAGGCGATGGTAAACAGGCCTGTCATAGGGATCATGGTGCGCCTTCGTGGCAAGATTTTCCGGCAGCAGGAGCACGCCAAGATAAGGCGTGAACACCACGGCCACGAACCACGACACGATGAGCGCAATGCCGACGATCCAGAAGATGCCCCCGGCGTACTCGCCCGCCGTCGACTGGGCAAAGCCGACCGGCATGAAGCCGGCCAATGTCACCAGGGTGCCGGTCAGCATCGGGAAGGCGGTGGACGTATAGGCAAAGGTCGCCGCCTTGACGCGATCCCAGCCCTGCTCCATCTTCACCACCATCATCTCGACGGCAATGATGGCGTCGTCGACCAGCAGGCCGAGCGCGATGATCAGGGAGCCCAGCGTGATGCGGTCCAGGTTCCAGCCGAAGGCCAGCATGATCACGGCGACAATGCCCAGCACCAGCGGCACCGAGGCCGCCACGACAATGCCGGTACGCCAGCCGAGGAACAGGAAGGACACCGCGAGCACGATCACCAGCGCCTCGACAAAGGACTTCTCGAATTCCCAGACCGAGGCCTCGGCGACCTTGGGCTGGTCGGCGAACTTCTCGATCTCCAGCCCAACGGGAAGATCGGCACGCACTCTCTCGATCTCGGTGTCCAGGTCACGTCCCAGGGTGAGGATGTTGGCGTTGGCCGCCATGGTGACGCCAATCACCAGCACCGGATGGCCGTTGTGGCGGATGGTGAAACTGGCCGGATCTTCATAGCCGGTATGGACCTTCGCGATATCGCCGAGGCGGAGCAGCTTGCCACCCGCCGCAATGCTGACATTGGCAACTTCCGCTGCCGAGCGCAGGCGACCGCCGGGGCGCACCGTGACACGGTCGCCTTCGGTCTCAACAAAGCCGGAGGGCCGCACCTGGTTCTGCTGCGCGATAGCCTCGAACACCGCCTGCGGCGGCAGCCCCAGCGCGGCCAGCCGGCGGCTGGACACCTCGACATAGATTTTCTCGGCCTGCTTGCCGAGGATGTTGACCTTGTTGGTATTGGGCACCGCCTGCAGGCGGCGCTTGATGCTCTCGGCAAACTCCTGCAACTCGGCCTGCGTCAGGCCATCGCCACGCAACGCATAGAGCGTGGCGTACACATCGGTGTATTCGTCGTTGTAAAAGGGGCCACGTACACCGGCCGGGAGATCGCCCTGGATGTCGCCGATCTTCTTGCGCGTCTGGTACCACAGCGCCTTGAGCTCATCGCCGGAATGACGTCCCTTGATGGCAATGGTCATGCCGCCAAAGCCCTGGCGCGCAAAACTCTGCACATAGCGGAGATGGGGCACTTCCTGCACCGCCCGCTCCATACGGTTGAGCACCTGGTCCTGGACTTCCTGCGCGGTCGCGCCGGGCCAGACCACCACGGCGGTCATGACCGGGACGTTGAAGTTGGGATCCTCCAGGCGGCCCAGGCGGGTAAAGGCGAACACCCCGGCGAGCAGCGATGCGATCATGAGGAAGATCACCATGGCGCGATGGGTGACGGCCCACTCGGAGAGATTGAAACCCTTCATGCGCCCTTCCCCGCCCGGTAGTCGAGGCCGGCGCCGCTACGTTCGACTGCGCGCACGCGCAAGCCGGCATCGAGCTTTTGCACACCGGTGGTCACGACGCGCGTGCCCGGCGCCACTCCCGCGACGGACACGGTGTCATTGTCATAGGCGAGCACGCGCACCGGCTGCAGCGTGAGGTGATCGGTCTTTGCCGGCAGCACCCAGACCGCGGATGCCGCACTGGTCTTGACCAGGGCGGACGCCGGCAACGTGACCGTCCCGGGCAAGGCCCCTGCCCCGCTGCCTGAGAACTGCACTTGCGCGGTCATACCCAGGCGCAGGCGGGCTTTCGCCGCGGGCGTCAGTCCGGGCAACGCGAAACGCGCGCGATAGGTGCGCAGCGGCTGGCTGGCCGCCGGCGACAGTTCGCGCAGCCTGAGCCGGTAGTGCTCGGCCGCCGCGCCCCAGATCTCGGCGCGGGCTTGCCGGCGCGCCACTTCCGCGACCAGCGCCTCGGGGATGTCGGCGGCAATCTCGAGCTCGCCCTGGCGTGCCATCGACACGACCGGCACACCCGCCGCCACCATCTGCCCCGCTTCGGCGCGCAGCTCCGTTACCACGCCGTCATAGGGCGCCACCAGGGTGGCATACCGGGCCTGGTTGCTCGCAATCTCGTACTGCGCGCGCGCGGCCTCGGCACGCGCCTTCTGGCGGTCGGTGTCGGCCACGCTGACAGCGCCCTCGGCCACCAGGGTCTTCAGGCGCTGCTCATCCGCAGTGGCCTGATCGGCCTCGACCTTGCGCGCGGCCAGGGCCAGCGCGTAGTCACTGTCGTCGAGCTGCATCAGGACCTGGCCCTTGCGCACCACTTGCCCGACTTCGACCAGCCGCTTGCCGACACGGCCGCCGACCTGAAAGCCGATGTCGGTGGCGTAACGCGCCACCACCACGCCGGGCACGCTGCGTTCGCCGACGGCGGCGGCAGCGCCGCCCGGCACTGTCATCACCAGCACGGGACGCGCCGGCGGCGCCATCGCGGCCTCCGAGGAGCAGCCGCTGACCAGCAGCAGCGGCGCGGCCACCGCCAGCGCGACGACAAGGACCCGCAAGGGGGCAGGACGAAAGGGAGAGGTGGCGAGCGTCATCATGAGGGCGTACTCATCAGGGATTGCGAGGAAGTTTTCGAAGTCGGCGCGGGTCGGGCCAACGGTGGCGTCGCAGCGGACGCCGGGGCGGATTGCCAGCTGCCGCCCAGCGCCTGGTGCAGGCGGATGGTGTTGAGCGCGCGCTGGGCTTCGCTCTCGACCAGGGCCTGATCGGCCGCCATCGCCGCGCGCTGCAGGATCTGCAGTTGCAGCAGGTCGATCTGGCCCGCACGGTAGAGGCTGTCACCGCGGCCCAGTGCCTGCTGGCGGGCGGCGACGGCGCCCGCCAGCAGGCTGACGCGGCGGCGTTCGTCGTTGACGGCGGCCAGGCTGACCTCCACCTCTTCAACAGCGGTCAGGATCTGCCTTTCGTAGTGGAGCAATGCCTGCTGCTCGCGCGCGCCCTGGGCCTGGACGCCGGCGCGGATGCGCCCGCCGGTGAAAAGCGGTGCGCTGAAAGCGGCGGCGACAAGGGAGTAGCGCACTGGCGACAGCGCCACCGAGTTGAGTGTCAGCTCCTGGCTGCCGAACACCGCACTGAGGAAGAACTTGGGCAAATACTGGGCGCGGGCTTCGCGCAAACGCTCGCTTTCCGCCGCCAGCTGCTGCTCGGCCGCACGGAGATCCGGCCGGCGTGCCAGCAGGTCGGCCGGTTGCCCGGTGGCGGGCGCCCCCGGATCCGGCCAGGGCGCGCGCGGCGGCGCACTGTCGAGCTCGGCCAGGGGCTCGCCGGGATTCTGCCCGAGCAGCACGGCCAGGCGGGCCCGGGTCGCCGTCACCAGCGTACTGAGTTGCGGCTGCAGCGCCTCGGCAGCGAGACGCTCCCCCGTGGCCAGCTCGACATCGAGCAGGCTGGCCAGGCCGGCCGCCTCGCGCTTGCGGGTCAGGGCCTCGGTCCCGCGCAAGGTCACCAGGATGTCGTCCAGCAGTTGCAGGCGCTCGCGAGCGGCGCGCAGCGTGAAATACTGGCGCGCGATTTCTCCGCTCACCAGCAGCCGGACGCCTTCGATCCCGGCCTCGGCCGCGAGCAGGTCGTGCCTGGCGGCACGGCGGGCGGCACGGGCGGCGCCGAAGAGGTCCAGCTCCCAGCTCAGCTCAGCGCCGATGCGGGTGGCGCGGGTATCCGGCTCCCCATTCTTGTAGGGCGGCGGCAGTCCACTGCGGCTGTCCGACCGGGAGCCGGTCAGCGCCAGCGAAGGTAGCAGGCGGGACTGGCCGGCGGTGACACCCGCCCGCGCCATCTGCACCCGGGTGATTGCCAGGCGGGCATCATGGTTGCCGGCCAGCCCGCGGGTGATCATGTGGTCCAGCACCGGGTCGTTGAACACTTGCCACCAGTCGGCAGTCGGGCTGACCACCTCCCCGCCCCCACCCGTAAACGTCGCTGACAGCCCAAGGGCAGGCGCGGGAGGGCTGGCGGCACAGGCGGTGATCAGCACCCCGGCGGTCGCCATCGCAGCAGCCCGGAGGGGTAGCCGCTTGTGTAACAACATGGCAATGTTCATGCGTTGCTCAATTAACTATACTGTGTAGTATATGAATACCTCCTATTTACTGTACCGTCAAGTAAACATATGAGCAGCGAAAGCCAAGGCAAGAGGGGTCGCCCGCGTGACCCGGAACGCATGAAGCGGGTCATCGAGTCTGCCGTCGGGCAGTTCCTCGAGCAGGGCTATGATCGCGCCAGCATGGAAGTGGTCGCGCAGGCGGCCGGGGTCTCCAAGATGACCCTCTACAACTATTTTCCGAGCAAGGACGCCCTCTTCGAGGCCTGTGTCACCTCCTGCACCGACGACATGTTTGCGGACTTCCTGAACGACCGCCTGGACCCGGCGCGGCCGGCTGAAGCCCTGGAACTGATCGGGCGCCAGTTCGTGGCGCTCATGCGTACCGACGACGCGCTGCGCATCCACCGCATCATGTACGGCATGGCCAGCACGCAACCGGAGATCTGCGAGCGTTTCTACAAGGCCGGGCCGCAGCGCATCACCAGCCTGGTCAAGGCCTACCTGGGCGCCGCCGTGGCCGCCGGCAGCCTGCAGGTCGATGACATCGAACTCGCCGCTGACCAGTTCCTCGCCCTGCACCTGGGCAAACCGCACCTTTGCGCCACCCTGGGCCTGGGGGCTCCCCCGCTGGCCGATGACGAGCACCTGGTTCGCGAGAACGTCAGGTTCTTCCTGGCGCGGTACGCCCGCGCCAGCTGAGGGCCGGCAGCCGCCCGGCCAGCCACGCCGCCGGGTACATCACCGCGCCAAAGGCCGCGAGTCCGGTCATGGCCTCCGCCGGCGCCTTTGCCTGCATCAGCACCAGCGTCACCAGCGTGAGGTTCTTGACCACGCCCATGGTCTCCAGCCGTGCGCCGGCATCAAAGGCGGAGGCGACGGCCAGCACCAGTACCACCGCGGTGGCCAGCACCGTCAGCCGCGGCGTTGCCAGCAGCCCCGGCAGCGACTGCCAGGCCACCACCACGATCAGCGCCAGCACCGACCACGACGCCCCCTTTTCCAGCCACCGCTGCACGGTGGCCGACGGCGGCCGCTGCGCCCGCCACCAGCGCCCGAGTTGCCAGGGCAGCCATTGCGCCGCCACCAGGGTGAGAAACACGGTAAGCGCCACCGACAGCGCGTCCTGGCGCAGCCAGGCCGCCGCCGCCAGCGGCATGCACAGCAGCGCAAGCACGGCGCCGCTGGCCAGGCGCGCGGTGATGCGCTCGTTGCTGGCGCCTCGCGCCCGCGCCCAGGCCACGCCCGAGGTGCCGGCGCCGGAGAGCAGGCACAGCGCCAGCCCCAGCGCCGCCATGCCGGGCACCAGGCCCAGGCCGATGCAGCCCAGCACCAGCAGCAAGGGCAAGGCATGCCCGCCCAGCCAGTAGGCCGGGGACAACTCATGCCGCCAGGCGGCGCGATCGCGGCTGGCGGCGCCCAGGCCCAGGCTCAGCATCACCAGCCAGGCAGAAAGCGGTGAAAGGACCGTGAGGACGTTCACCCGCGCGGCGCCTCTTCCAGCAGCCGGCGCAGGTCATCCGGCAGCGGCATGGGCTGCACCGGGCTGACGTTGGCGCCACCGGTATTGCCAAGCGGCACCCAGATCCGCGAGATAAGCAGTGCGCCGACCAGGCGCAGCAACTGGCCGCGGATCTCGCGGCCGTCACGCCGCGCCCAGCCCACGCGCAGCATCCAGCCATGGCTCCAGGTGTGGCGCAGCGTGTCGCGCTGGCCGAGGATATGGGCGCGTTCGAGGTGGGCGAAGGCGGCGTCGAGGTCGCCGTCGCGGTAGCAGGCGCGCGCCGCCTTCATTTCGTAGTGGAAGGCCACTCTGGCGTGCGGGGTCATGCTTGTTCTCCTGATTCGAGGCCCTTGAGGATGGGACAGTCGGGACGGTCGTCGCCACGGCAGCAGCGCGCCAGGGTCGCCAGGCTGTCGCGCATGTCGGTGAGCTCGCGGATGCGCGCGTCCAGCTCCGCGACATGGGACTGCGCCATCGCCTTGACGTCGGCGCTGGCCCGGCCCTTGTCGCGCCACAGCGAGAGCAGGGTCTCGATCTGCTCCAGCGAAAAGCCGAGCGAACGGGCGCGCTTGATGAAGCGCAGTTCGTGCACGTCCTTGTCACTGTAGAGGCGGTAGCCGGACTCACTGCGCGTGCCGGCCGGCACCAGGCCGATGGCCTCGTAGTGGCGGATCATCTTGGCGCTGATGCCGGAGCGCGCGGCCGCCTCGCCGATGGTGATCATGTCGCGCCCTCCCCGTCAGCGCTGGCTCCTGCTGCGCCGAGCGGTGGCGGCACAAGGGCGGGAGCGGACGCCAGCGCAGTTCCCGCGTCTCCGGCTCCGCCCGGAAGGGCCGCGGCCGCCGCGACGGTGTTCACGGCCGCGCCTGGCTGTTGTGCGGGCAGGCGGTCCGCTTTCGTCTCCGCTGTCATCTCCGCCTTTGGCAGGACGGCGGCCGTAATGGCCGCGCCTTCGGGAGCGGGCGTCCGCCCGGCGACGTCGTCGTCTCCGGAGGGTTTCCAGCGCGTCAGCAGCAGAGCATTGCCCACCACGCTGACACTGGAAAAGGCCATGGCGGCGCCCGCGATCACCGGGCTCAGGTAGCCGAGCGCGGCCAGCGGAATGCCGACCAGGTTGTAGGCAAAGGCCCAGAACAGGTTCTGGCGGATCTTGCGCCAGGTCGCGCGCGAGATGGCGATGGCGTCGGCGATCAGCAGCGGATTGCCGCGCATCAGCGTGACCTTGGCGGTGTGCATGGCCACGTCCGAGCCCGTGCTCATGGCGATGCCGACATCGGCGGCGGCCAGCGCCGGCGCGTCGTTGATGCCGTCGCCGACCATGGCGGTGACGCCCTGCTCGCGCAGCTTCACCACCTCGCGCTCCTTCTGCTGCGGCAACACGCCGGCAATGACGCGGTCGATGCCCAGCGGCTGCGCCACCGCGGCGGCGGCGCCGCGGTTGTCGCCGGTGATCATCACGGTCTGGATGCCCAGCGCCTGCAACTGGCGCACGGCCGCGGCCGCCTCCGGGCGCACCTGGTCGCGAAAGGCGAGAAAGCCCAGCAGCGCGCGGTCCGGCCTGCGCGCCAGCCAGGACACGGTGGCGCCCTGCCCCTCCAGCGCCGCGGCCCGCGCCGCCAGCAAGGAGGTGTCCACTCCCTCCTCGTCCATCAGCGCGCGGTTGCCGAAGACATAGGCCACGCCCGCGCTGGCGCCGGCAATGCCGCGCCCGGGCAGGGCGCGCGAGGCCGAGGCCGGCGGCACCGCGAGGCCCCGCGCCTGCGCCGCCTGCAGCACCGCCAGCGCCAGCGGATGCGCGCTGCCGGCCTGCAGCGCCGCGGCAATCGCCACCACGGAAACGTCCGCGGCGACGGCCTCCTCGGCCACCACTTCCGGCAGGCCCAGGGTGAGGGTGCCGGTCTTGTCGAAGGCGACGACGCGCAGCCGGTGCGTGATCTCCAGCGCCTCCGCGTCCTTGATCAGGATGCCGTGGCGCGCGGCGACGCCGGTGCCGGCCATGATGGCCGTCGGCGTGGCCAGGCCAAGGGCACAGGGACAGGCGATGACCAGCACCGCCACCGCATTGATGAGCGCGGTCTCGACGCCGGCGCCGACCGCCCACCATCCCAGGAAAGTAGTGAGCGCGATCGCCATTACCACCGGCACGAAGACGGCGCTGACGCGATCGACCTGGCGCTGGATGGGCGCCTTCGCCGCCTGCGCGTCTTCCACCAGGCGGATGATGCGCGCGAGCAGGGTCTCCGCGCCGACCGCGCTGACCTCGATGAGCAGCAAGCCATCGGTGCTGATGGAGCCGGCGACGACCTTGCCCCCGGGTTCGCGCGTCACCGGATGGCTTTCGCCGGTGAGCATGGCTTCATCAACCAGGCTGCGGCCTTCACGGATCACGCCGTCGACGGGAATGCGCTCGCCGGGGCGGACCACGACGCGGTCGCCCACCTCCACCTCGGCCAGAGGCACTTCCTCGTCGCGGCCGTCGCGGCGCACGGTGGCGGTATCGGGCCGCAGCGCCTGCAGTGCGCGGATGGCGGCCGAGGTCTGGCGCTTGGCGCGGGCCTCCAGCCACTTGCCCAGCAGCACCAGGGTGATGACGACACTGGAGGCCTCGAAATACAGGTGCGCATGATCACCATGGCCGGCCAGCATCTGGTAGAGGCTGAGACCGTAAGCGGCGCTGGTGCCGATGGCGACGAGCAGGTCCATGTTGCCGCTGCCGGCGCGCAAGGCACTCCAGCCGGCGCGGTAGAAGCGCGCGCCAAAGCCGAATTGCACCGGCGTGGCCAGCAGCAGCTGCAGCCAGGCGGGCGGCATCCAGTGCGCACCAAACAGCGCGCCCAGCATGGGCAACACCAGCGGCAGCGTGAGCAGGATGGCGCCGGTCAGCATGAGCCGCTCGCGGCGGCCCTGGTCCCGGGCGCGCGCTTCCGCCTCCGCAGGCACGGCGATCATCAGCGCATCGGCACGGTAGCCGGCCGCCACCACCGCTTCGCGCAGCGCACGGGTAGGCGTATCCGGCAGCAGGCGCACACGCGCCCGCTCGGTGGCCAGGTTGACGCTGGCATCGAGTACACCAGGCACGGACTGCAGGGCCTTTTCCACGCGCGACACGCAGGAGGCGCAGCTGAGGCCGCCGATGGTGAGGTCGACCTCGGTTTCATCCAGGTGATAGCCGGCGGCTTCGACGGCGTCGCGCAGGGCGGCCAGCGGCACTTCCGGCGCCGCCTCCACCCGGGCGCGCTCGGTGGCCAGGTTGACGCTGACGCTGCTGACGCCGGGCACGGCGGCGAGGGCCTTCTCGACGCGGCCAACGCAGGAGGCGCAGCCCATGCCACGGATGCCAAGGTCGTGGCGGGCGGGGGTGGCAGGCGCATTCATGGTTTTTCCTCCCTGGGGATGACAGGGAAAGCATCAGGCTTCCCATCATGGGAAGGTCAAGCGGTTTCCGCGAGCATACGCCTGATGGCACACTGGCGCCCCTCCTCCTGGCCCGCTCCGACATGACCACCACCGCCCCTCCCCCCTGCTCCGTGCTCATCCTCGCTGGCGGCCGCGGCGCGCGCATGGGCGGCCATGACAAGGGCCTGCTGGAATGGCAGGGCTATCCGCTGGTGCGCTGGGTGCACGACGCGGTGCGCGCGCTGACCGACGACCTCATCATCTCCTGCAACCGCCACCTGCCGCGCTACGCGGAACTGGCCGACCAGATCGTGCATGACGAGGTCCCCGATTATCCGGGGCCGCTGGCCGGCCTCTGCGCCGGCCTGCAGGCCATGCGCCACGAGGTGCTGGTGCTGCTGCCCTGTGACGCGCCGCGCATCGACCACGCCCTGGTGCAGGCGCTGCGCCAGCGGGCGCAGCAGCATCCGGGGCTGCCGGTGATGGTGCGCCAGGACGGCGACTGGAATCCGATGTTCAGCGTGATCCCCGCCCGCCTGCGCCCGGCCATCGTGCAGGCCTGGCAGGCGGGCGAGCGTAGCCCGCGCCGGCTGCTGCTGGCGCTCGGCGCGGTGGCGCTGGACTGTGCCGCGGACGATCCGCGGCTGGCCAACTTCAATACGCCGGCGCAATTGCAGACAGCCGCCCCTCGCCGTGACCCGGAGTGAGCGGCAGGTATATCGCGGGAAGACAAAAAGAAATGCGCGGGGCAAGGGGTAAAACCCCCTGCCCTGCGCAGGTCGGAAAGGCAATGACTACGTCCTGTACTCACGGCCACAGTCCGGACGCCAACGGGTATGGCGCGACCGGACGAACGGGATTTGTAGTTGCGGTCGGTGCCGCAAGGGCTCGACGGCGTGCAGGATAGGCAAACGCGGCAGCGCCCGCCTTGATGACCGTCAAGTGCGCGGCAGATTGTCGCGTGAGCCGTGGGCCGCGAGCCACGAGGGCCGCGGACCGGACCGGCTCAGCGCAGCTCGAACAGTGCCGCCGCCACGGCCGGCATCACGTCGATGCCGTTGCTGGGATGCGGCACGCAGTTGCAGGTGACGATGCGCGCCGCGCCGGCCGCCTTGAGCTCGGCCAGCGCCGACCCGGCGAAGAGTCCGTGCACGCCGATGCACACCGGCGCCGGCAAGCCGATCCTGGCCAGGCTGCCGATGGCCGCGATCATGGTATGTGCGCTGGAAATGATGTCATCCACCAGCACCGGCGTATGGCCGGCCCAGCGCTGCGCGTCCGGCAGCGACACGTCCACATTGAAATCATCGTGGCGGATCTTGGCCAGCACGGTGGACGGCAGGCCCTCCAGCTCCGCGATGGCCTGCACCCACTGCGCGCTTTCCTCATCCGGGCCCACCAGCACCGGCTTCTCCACCTCGCGGTGGACCCAGGCGGCGATGGCGGGGGCGGAGGACACATGGCGCGCCGGAATGGAGTAGATCTCGGACAGTGAATGGTAGCGGTGCAGGTGCGGATCCACGGTGACGAGGCCGTCGAAATGGCGCGAGATCACGACGGCAAACGTGCGCGAGGTCACGGCCTGGCCGTCGTGGAAACGCTTGTCCTGGCGCATGTAGGCCAGGTAGGGCGCAACCAGGATGACGCGGCCGGCGCCGTACTCGTGCGCGGTGTCGGCGGTGAACAGCAGCGCCGCCAGCTTGCTGTCGGGCTGGTCCAGCGAGCACACCACCAGCACGTCGGAACCGGTATCGATGGGCGGCAGCGTGACCATGCTCTCGCCGTCGGGAAAGCGGTGCAGCTCCAGCAGGTCCATGCGCGCGGGCAGATGACCCAGCAGGCTCAGGGCAATGCCTTCGTTGCCGGGAAAGACCAGCAGGTGGGGATTGTTCATCAGGCCCTCTCGATCATGATCACGTTCTCGTGCTCGGCCTGGAAGGCCATGGCGTAGCGCAATTCGCCGGGCGCCGCGGCATGCACCGAGAACAGTGGCTGGCCGGCCTGCACCCAGTCCTCCAGGTGCACATGCAGGTCGACCCCGGCCACCACCGAGGCGGGCGCGCCCGCCAGCTTGGCGATGCGGGCCAGCAGGCGGTTGTCGATGTTGGCGACACGCCCGCTGAGCGGCGAGGTCACCACCTGCACCAGCGGGGCCAGCGGAATTTCGCGCAGGCCGCCCTGGGCCTCGCAGATACGCTGGAACTGGACCCAGGCACGGCCGCTGGCCAGCGTATCCGCCGCCAGCGCGGCGCCGTCACGAAGGCCGCCCAGCTCGAGCACGCGCGCGGCAAGCATGAGCGCGCGCTCGCGCAGGTCGGCCGGCGCCTGCGCCTCGTTCTTCAGCACCTGCACCACGTCGCGGGCTTCCAGCGCCGGGCCGATGCCGCGTCCCACCGGCTGCGAGCCGTCGGTGACCACCGTGTGCACGTCGAGACCGAGACGGCGCCCCACGTCCACCAGGCGACTGGAAATGCGCTCGGCCGCTTCGATGGTACGGATCTTGGCGGTCGGCCCCACCGGCATGTCGATCAGCACGCGGTTGGAGCCGGCCGTGATTTTCTTGGACAGGATGGAGGCCACCAGCTGGCCGTCGCTGTCGAGATCGAGCGGACGCTCGACCCGGATCAGCGCGTCGTCGGCCGGTGACAACTGCATGGCGCCGCCCCATACCAGGCAGCCGCCGGTCTTTTCCACCACGGCGCGCATCCCGTCCAGGTCCAGGTTGACCGGGGCCAGCACCTCCATGGTGTCGGCGGTGCCCGCCGGCGAGGTGATGGCACGCGAGGAAGTCTTGGGCATCACCAGGCCACAGGCGGTGACAATAGCCACCACGATGGGCGTGGTGCGGTTGCCGGGCAGGCCGCCAACGCAATGCTTGTCGACCACGACCGGGTGCGGCCAGGTCAGGCGCTCACCGCAGGTGACCATGGCTTCGGTCAAGGCGACGATCTCGTCCAGGTCCAGGTTGTCACCGGCGCAGGCGGTGACAAAGGCCGACAGGTGCAGTTCGGACAGCGAGCCGGTGACAATGTCGCGAATGATGCACTCCATGGCCTCGCGCCCCAGGCGTTGGCCATAGATCTTGGCGCGGATCATGCTGGCCGAGCGCAGGTAGGGGACGTGGCTGACGCCGACGGTGTCGCCGTCCCGGAGGCCGAGCGTATGCTGCGCGCCGAGGCTGAGCGAGAGCTCATCGAGCGTCAGCAGGCCGTTGTTGATGATGTTGAGGGTGGCGATCAGCGACTTGTCGCCGGCCGTGACCACGATACGGGTCTGGGCGGCAAAGCCCTCGGCGCGGCACACCGGATTGAGCGCGTGCATGTAGACGATGTGCTCGTAGGCGGTGTCGATGCCGAGGGGCTTGAAGCGCAGCGCGGCCGGCGCAGTCGTCATGGGTGGCGGATCCTGGAACGGAAAAGGGACGGCCCGGGCGGGTGGCAGCGGAAGGCCGGCTGGCCGGCGCCGATGGACGAGTCGCCCATCATACCTTGCGGCCCGGGATGCCCCCAAACCGTGGACTCAGGCCGCAGGCCATGCGCCATGGTGCCGGCGCCGCGGGATCACTTCACGTCCAGGACCAGGCGGAAAGAAGCCGCCGGACGTCGCGCCCCCATCGGGGCGCGGCCCCAGCCGCCGCTGCCGGCCTCCTCGCCACCGACCAGGACGCGGCTGGCGCAGTGACCATTGCCCTCGCCCTCGACACTCCAGCAGTCCTCCGTCCACTCCCACAGCGGCGGCTCCGCCGGCTGCCGCTGGGCTTGCGTCACGATGCG
>JAZKHS010000045.1:0-30961 GCA_040385265.1 Pseudomonadota bacterium
GGGGCAAGGGCAAGGGCAAGGGCAAGGGCAGGTGGGAGTCCGGAAGGAACGCTCGCCCCGACCGGGAGAGGGGACGCCGCCGAAGCCATTGGCGGTGCCAGAGGCGAAGACAGGGCCGGAGCAGCTCTTATCCTTTCCCGGCGAAGACGCCCGCCCTGTCAGCGCCCTTGAGGCGGAGCCGACGGCCACCGGCCGAGGCTTCGGCCGGGGCCCACGGAAAGTCTTGGGCGATGGGTGGGATGTGTTCCTGCCGGAGGCGGGGACACGTCCCGCCCAGCGCCCGAAACTTCACGAAACCCCAGTGCAGGAACACAGAAGCCAGAACCCCACGACCCCGCCCCAAGCCCTCCCCAAGTCGAAGCCGCCACCACCGCCATCGATGCCGGCGCCGACGGTCGATGCTGTAGCTGAGTTAGGAGCTGAACCAGGAGCTGAACCAGGCCCGGCACCAGGACCACCCCTTCCCGCCGCCCCTATCCCCCGCAAATGACGACCAGCTCCAACAAAACCTCATACCGAACCGCTGCCTTTAAAACAGCAGGTCAGGTAATCTTCCGTCATCCCCCGGAAGCACCCCCTCATGAACGATATTCCCCTGGCCAATGTCCCTGCCGGCAGCACGGACAGCGCTGTCGCCAATCTCAAGCTGCCACCGCACTCCCTGGAAGCCGAGCAGTCCGTGCTGGGCGGCCTCCTGCTCGACGAGCACGCCTGGGACCGCGCCGCTGAAATCGTCACCGAGAACGATTTCTACCGCCGTGACCACCGCCTCATCTTCCGCGCCATCACCATCCTGGCCGACGAGGGCAAGCCGCGTGACGCCCTGACCGTGGCGGAAACACTGAACCGCCTGGGCGAGCTGGAAGAGGCCGGCGGCCTCGCCTACCTCGGCGAGATCGTCAAGAACACCGCCTCGGCCGCCAATATCGCCGCCTACGCCGACATCGTCCGCGAGCGCTCGATCCTGCGCCAGCTCATCCGCGCCAGCTACGAGATCTCCGACAACGCCTACCAGCCGCAGGGCGCGACCTCGCGCCAGATCCTGGACGAGGCCGAGCGCAAGATCTTCTCCATTGCCGAGCAGCAGACCAAGGGCGGCGGGCCGCAGGCGCTGCGCCCCATCCTGGCCAAGACCGTCAACCGTATCGAGCAGCTGTTCAGTTCCGGCGATGCGCTCACCGGCCTCTCCAGCGGCTTCACCGACCTCGACGAGAAGACCGCCGGCCTGCAGAAAGGCGACCTCGTGATCGTCGCGGCGCGTCCGTCCATGGGCAAGACCACCTTTGCCATGAACCTGGTCGAGAACGTGCTGATGGGCGGTGCGCCGGTGCTGGTGTTCTCCATGGAAATGCCGGCCGACTCGATCGTGATGCGTATGCTGTCCTCGCTCGGCCGCATCGACCAGACGCGCGTGCGCTCGGGCAAGCTGGAGGAAGAGGACTGGCCGCGCCTGACCTCCACCATGGCCATGCTCGCCGACCAGAAGCTCTTCATCGACGACACCGCCGCGCTCTCGCCCACCGAAGTGCGCGCCCGCGCGCGCCGTGTCGCCCGCGACTGCGGCGGCGCCATCGGCCTCATCATGGTCGACTATTTGCAGCTGATGCGAGTGCCTGGCCTCGAGAACAACCGCGTCAACGAAATTTCCGAAATCTCGCGCTCGCTGAAGGCGCTGGCCAAGGAAATGGAATGCCCGGTGATCGCACTCTCGCAGCTCAACCGCTCGCTGGAACAGCGCCCGAACAAGCGTCCGGTGATGTCCGACCTGCGTGAATCCGGCGCCATCGAGCAGGACGCCGACGTCATCATGTTCATCTATCGTGATGAGGTCTATAACCCGGAGTCGCAAGACAAGGGCACGGCGGAAATCATCATCGGCAAGCAGCGTAACGGCCCCATCGGCATGTTGCGCCTGGCCTTCCTCGGCAAGTACACCCGCTTTGAAGACCTGGCACCCGAGTACTACCGCCAGGAGGAAGAATACTGATGGGTATTGGCGTGGTGCCGGGCGGACCCGGTCGCAGCGGCGGCAGTGCACGGCGTCCGGCCTGCCCTCGCGGCGGACGCCGGCACGGCCGCTGCCGCGGGGCCTTGCGCCATGCGTGACGCCCGCCTCGGCATCAGCCTGGCCGCGCTGCACCACAACCTGCGCCGCGTGCGCGAGGCGGCGCCCTATGCGCGCGTGCTGGCCATGGTCAAGGCCGACGCCTACGGCCACGGCGCCCGCCTGGTCGCCGATGCGCTGGCCGAGGCCGACGGCTTTGGCGTGGCGCTGGTGGAAGAGGGCCTGGAGCTGCGCGCGGCCGGCATCCGCCGCCCCATCACCGTGCTCGAGGGCGTGTTCTCCGACAGCGAGATGTTCGAGGCGGTGCGCCACAACCTGGATGTCGTCGTGCACAAGGAGCCGCAGCTGGGCTACCTGGAGCGCTGCCGCCTGACCGGCCCCGTGAATGTCTGGCTCAAGCTCGACACCGGCATGCACCGCCTGGGCTTTGCCCCGGACGAGGCGCTGGCCGCCTTCCGGCGCATCCGTGCCACGGCCATTACCGGCCAGATCGGCCTGCTCACGCACTTTGCCTGCGCCGATGAGCTGGATTCCCCGCTCACCGACCGCCAGATCAGCCAGTACCGCAGCGTGCAGGCGTTGCTGGCGCAAAGCGGCGAGCCCATCCAGGAAAGCCTGTGCAACTCCGCCGGCATCCTGGCCTGGCCGGCCGCGCACGGCGACTGGGTACGCCCCGGCATCATGCTCTACGGCAGTTCCCCCTTTGCCGGGCAGAGCGCGGACCAGCTCGGCCTGCGCCCGGTGATGACGCTGTCCTCGCGCCTGATCGCGGTGCGCGACGTCGCCGCCGGCGAGGCGGTGGGCTATGGCGCGGCCTGGACCGCGGAGCGCGACACCCGCATCGGCATCGTCGGCATCGGCTATGGCGACGGCTATCCGCGCACCGCGCGCAACGGCACCCCGGTGCTGGTCAACGGCCAGCGCGTGGGCCTCGCCGGCCGCGTCTCCATGGACATGATCGCGGTCGACCTCGGCGCCCTGCCGGCCGAGCCCGGCGATCCCTGCATCCTCTGGGGCGAGGGCCTGTCGGTGGACGAGGTGGCGGCCTGGTCGGGCACCCTCTCCTACGAGCTGCTGTGCAAGGTCACGGCACGGGTGCGCCGCGACGTCTGGTAGTCCCTGGCGTTCTTTCCCTGCCGCCGCTGGTGCTGTTTCCTGCCGCTGCCGCTGCCTCTGCCCCTGCCCCTGCCGCAGCCGCAGCCGCAGCCGCAGCCGCAGCCGCAGCCGCAGCCGCAGCCGCAGCCCAAGCCCAAGCCCAAGCCCAAGCCCAAGCCCAAGCCCAAGCCCAGGCTCAAGCCCAGGCTCCTGACTCTGACTCCGCCCGGCCCTGCGCTGCCGGGACCATCGCCCGCACGCATTTACACTCGCACTCTCGCCATCGTGGTCTACGCTTACTTCACTGCACTTGTGGCAAGGAAGAGGCTCCCATGCGCACTCTCTACTATCTGATGGACCGGCTCGTCACCGCGCGCGGCATGGCTGACACCCTGCGTGAGCTCAATGTGGACGACAACGGCTACTACATCGTCAGCAAGGACCACGACGGCCTGCGACGCAACGAGCTGCACGATGCCTCCATTTTCGAGGAAACCGACCTGGTGCACTCAGGCTTGCGCGGCGCCCTCGTCGGCGGTATCGCGGGGGTGCTCTTCGCCTTGTGGATCGCCATCGTGCAACCCTTCGAGATGGAGGTCGGCTTGATCGGCTTCCTGCTCATCGCGCTCCTCATCGGCCACTTTGGCGCCTGGGTGGGGGGCATGATCGGCCTCAGCCACGAGAATTACCGGCTGGCGCCATTCCACGAGGCCATTGCCCACGGCAAGTACCTGCTGGTGGTCAACCTGCGCGAGGCGGCCCGTGCCCGCAAGGTCAAGGAAGTGCTGCACCGGCGCCATCCCGAGGCCCGTTTCGAGGCGGAGGACGGGGGCGCCATGCACCTGCTTTCCGCGCGCGCCGACTATCACCCGCGGCATCACTGATTCCCGGATCCCGCCAACGGTACGAACGGCGGCAGTGGCGGTCGTGCTTAAAGCCGCCGCTGCACATGCGGCTGCCGACGGATTGCCGTGGGCTCGGGGTCTGTCGCCGCCCGTTGCCCGCCGCCCTCTGTCGCGGTCGGCAACTTTTCCCTTTCCCTGTCGTCCTCTGTCACAGGCGTCCTCTTTCCCGGTTGCGGTCACGACCGGCCACGCTCTCCCCTGCGCCGCCCGGGAGCGAGCGTTACGCCAGCGCACGTATTACGCCTGCCGGGGTTCCGGTGGGTGGGGCCGGCCTCCTACAATCCCCGCATCCATCTGACGGGGCTGCCGCCACACCATGAGCAAAGCCAAGAGCATCTATGCCTGCACCGCCTGCGGCGCGGAGTCCACCAAGTGGGCCGGCCAGTGCGGGGACTGCGGCGCCTGGAACACCATGACCGAGAGCCTGCGCGAGTCCGCGCCCAAGCCGGGGCGGGCGGGCGGCTATACCGGTCACGTCGGCGCGGTCACCGTGCTCAAGGACGTGTCCGCCACTGCCGAGGAGCGTGTGCCCAGCGGTCTGTCCGAGCTGGACCGCGTGCTGGGCGGGGGGCTGGTGCCGGGCTCGGTGGTGCTGATCGGCGGCGACCCCGGCATCGGCAAGTCCACCATCCTGCTGCAGACCCTCACCCATCTCGCGCAAACGCTGCCCGCCCTTTATGTGACGGGTGAGGAGTCGCTGGGCCAGGTGGCGATGCGCGCGCGCCGCCTCGAACTGCCCATGGACAAGCTGCAGCTGATGGCGGAAACCAGCGTCGAGAACATCATCGCCACCGCGCGCGAGAAAAAGCCGCGGGTGCTGGTCTGCGACTCCATCCAGACGCTTTACACCGAAGCGCTGCAGTCGGCGCCGGGCGGCGTGTCGCAGATCCGCGAGTCGGCGGCGCAGCTGACGCGCTTTGCCAAGCACTCCGGCTGCGCGCTCTTCCTGGTCGGCCATGTCACCAAGGAGGGCGCGCTGGCCGGGCCTCGCGTGCTCGAGCACATGGTCGATTGCGTGCTCTATTTCGAGGGCGAGGCGGACTCGCGCTTCCGCGTCATCCGCGCCGTGAAGAACCGTTTTGGCGCCGTCAACGAGCTCGGCGTGTTCGCCATGACCGATCGTGGCCTGCGCGAGGTCAGCAATCCTTCCGCCATTTTCCTGTCGCGCCACAGCGAGGCCATTCCCGGCTCCATCGTCATGGTCACGCGCGAGGGCACGCGGCCCTTGCTGGTGGAGGTGCAGGCGCTGGTGGACGAGTCCTACGGCAATCCGCGCCGCGTCGCCATCGGCCTCGACCAGAACCGCCTGGCCATGCTGCTGGCAGTACTGCACCGCCATGGCGGCATCGCCACCGTGGGCCAGGATGTCTTCGTCAACGTGGTGGGCGGGGTCAAGGTGCTGGAGACCGGCTCCGACCTCGCGCTCTTGCTGGCGGTCACCTCCAGCCTGCGCGGCAAGCCGCTGCCCAACGATCTCGTGGTGTTTGGCGAGGTCGGCCTCTCCGGCGAGATCCGGCCGGTGCCGAATGGCCAGGAGCGGCTCAAGGAAGCGGCCAAGCATGGCTTCACGCGCGCCATCGTGCCCAAGGGCAACGCGCCCAAGGGCGGCGTCGACGGGATGGAAGTGGTGGCGGTGGAGCGCCTGTCCGAGGCGCTGGAGGCGGTCTAGTCGCCGACGGGAGCGGAGCGCGGCCGCCGGGCAAGCGATGCCGGGCGAGCGATGCCGGGCGAGCGATTCCGGACGGGGCCGCCGGGCAGGTGATCCCGGGGAAGGCCGCCGCGTGCCGGCGAGGGGCGAGTGTTCCTTGCGGCGCTTGCCGGGAGTGCGCGCCGCCGGCGTTAGACAGCCGCCCCGCGCCTGCCTGTGCGGGTGCCGGGCTTTCAGGCACACTCGGGGCGCGGTCCGGTCCGCATGGGTTCAGGATTGCAGGGGATGGGGATGCGGCGTGGCGTCGGGACGATGATGCAGGTGGCGGCGCTGGCCCTGCTCCAGGGCATGGCCGTGGCGCAGCCGGCGCCCGTCACCGGGGGCAGCGGGGCGGCGCCCGCCGTCGTGCCGCCGGCCCCGGCATTGCCCGCGGCGGCGCCTGTTCTTGCCGAGGCCCACTCCCTGGCGCCGGCCACTGCGCGGGCGCCACTCGCGGCGCCGCTGGCGCCCGATCCGGCCAGCGGCCCTGCCCGCAAGCGCGTGGCGCTGGTGCTGTCCGGCGGTGGCGCCCGGGGCCTGGCCCATGTCGGCGTGCTCAAGGCCCTGGAGCGGCTGCGCGTGCCCTATGACTGCATCGTCGGCACCAGCATGGGCGCCATTGCCGGCGGCACCGTCGCCAGCGGCACGCCGCTGGATGTGGCGGAACGCCTGGTGGTGGAGGCCGACTGGGATGCCGTCTTCGCCGACCGCCCGGCGCGCAGCGACATTCCCTACTTCCGCAAGTCCGAGGACGCGCGCCCCTATTTCGGCTTCGATCTCACGCTGGCCAACTTCGCGCCGGTGACGCCGCGCAATTTCGTCAGCGTGCAGCACATCAACCTCTTTTTCCGCGAACTCACCGGTGCGCGCGCCGCGGCCCATTTCGACGACCTGCCGATCCCTTTCCGTGCGGTCGGCACCGACATCGTCAGTGGCGAGACCGTGGTCATGGACCGCGGCACGGTGGCGGACACCATGCGCGCCAGCATGACGGTGCCCGGCTTGTTCGAGCCCTATGACTATGAGGGCCACCTGCTGGTCGACGGCGGCCTTGCCACCAACCTGCCGGTGACGCTCGGCCAGCAGCTCTGCGGCGAGGTGGTGATCGCGGTCAACGTCAGCAGCCCCAACCTGCGCGCGGACCAGCTCGACAGCCTGGTCGCCATCGGCGAGCAGGTGATCAACATCAGCATGATGCAGAAGCTCGATGCCGAGCTGGCGCGACTGCGCCCCTTTGACGTGCTGCTCGTGCCGGACCTGGATGGCCTGGCCAGCACCGACTTCGAGCGCGTGGAGGCGATGATCGCGCGCGGCGAGCAGTCCGTGCTGGAGAATGCCGGGCATCTGCGCGAGCTGCAGGTGAGCGAGGCAGACTATGCCGCCTGGCGCGCCGCCATTGCCGCCCGGGTACCAGCGCAGCCGGTGATCGAGCGGGTGGAAATGGCGGACATGCGCTGGGTCAATCCGGCGGTGATGAGCGACCTCCTGCGCCTCAAGCCGGGCCAGCCTTTCGACATGGCGGCGCTGCACCGCAATATCGAGCGCGTGTATGCGCGCGGGGACTTCACCCAGATCACCTATGACCTGGCCAACACCGGCCCCGGCGTCGCCGACCTGCACATTGCCCCGCAGGAGCGGCCGGGCCGCGACTTCATGCGCTTCGGCCTCGGCCTCTACACCGATTTCACCGGCGACAGCCGCTTTACCGCCACCGCCTCGCTGCGCCGTGCCTGGCTCAATCGGCTGGACGGGCAGTGGCGCACCGATCTCGGCGTCGGCCGTGATTTTTCCCTGCAAAGCGAGTGGTACCAGCCCGCCAGCCTGGGCTCCGAATTCTTCGTGGCGCCGCAGGTGTTCTACACCGACCAGCACCGCGACCTGCGCTTTTCCAGTGACACCCGCTTCGGCTACCGCTATACCCGGACCGGCGCCGCCCTCGAGTTCGGCTCGGTGTTTGGCCGCTTCGGCGAAGTGCGCGCCGGCGCCACCACGGCCTATGCCAGTGTCGCCTCCGAGGCGGGCCCCATCATTCCCGATGGCGGCTACCACCAGGGCGGCTTCACCTTGCGCAGCGTCTACGATCAGCTCGACAGCGTCTATTTCCCGCATGCCGGGGGCGCCGCCCGCCTGGAGTACTTTGCCTCGCGCCGGGATGCCGGGGCCGACCTCGAGTACGAGCGCCTGGAGTTTGTCGCCAAGCGGGCCCTGACGCGCGGCCACAACACGCTGTTGTTCACCCTGCGCGGCGCCACCGCCTTTGACGGCTCCCTGCCCCAGCACGAGGCCTTCGGCCTGGGCGGACTGTTCAACCTGAGCGCCTATCCGCCGGACTACTACCTGGGCCATGAGCTGGTCAGCGCCGGCCTGATGCTCTATCGCCAGGTCAGCGAGATGCCGGCCGGCCTCGGCCGCGGCATCTACGCCGGCACGGGCCTCGAGGCCGGGCGCATGGGCCGGGTATTGCCCGGCTATGCCACCCCGGACGAGGCGGTATCCGGCAGCGCCTTCCTGGCAGCCGATACCGTGCTGGGGCCGTTCTACCTGCTGGCGGCGGTGGGCGATCGCCGCCAGCGCGCGCTTTACCTGGCGCTTGGCGTCAATTTCTAGCCGCGGCCCTTGGATAACATTCGTCCAGTGTTCCCGCCTCCCGGAAACGGGCAGGATGGCCACTCTCTGTCTTTCCGCGCCCTTTTGTCATGAGCGAAGATCTGCCGCTGTTTCCGCTGAATACCGTGCTCTTTCCGGGGGGCGAGCTGCCGCTGCGCATTTTTGAGCTGCGCTACCGGCGCCTGGTGGATATGTGCGGCCGGCATTCGCCCTTTGTCATCGTGCGTATCCGCGAGGGTCGTGAAGTGGGCGCGCCGGCCTTCACCTGCGAGGTGGGCACCCGGGCCTACTTCGAGCAGCTGCAAAGTCAGCGCGACGGCACCCTGGGGGCGCGGGTGCTGGGGGAGCAGCGGGTACGCCTGTCGCATCTGCGCGTCGAGGAGGACGGCCTCATATTTGCCCGCGCCACCGTCCTGCGCGGCGAGGCCTATGAGCCGGTGCCGGAGGACCTGCAGGAGATCGCGCAGGCCTTCGAGGAGCAGGGCCATGTGGTGACTGATGCCGGCATGCTGGCCTGGCGCCTCGCCGACGGCCTGCCGCTCGACAACGATATCCGCCAGGCCCTGCTCGAGACGGACGACGCCGCCGCCCGTCTCGAGTCCGTGCGGCACTGGCTGTTGCGCCATCCGGGCTGGTTTCACGCCTGAGCGGGGATTCTCCCGGCTGCCTGTCCGGGCCTCAGGCCGACGCCAGGGCGATGCGGATGGCCTGGGCGTCCGCTTCGAAGTGCGCCGCCGGGCGCGGGCCGCGCGCCAGGTCCAGAGGCTTGCGCAGCAGGCTGAGCAGGAAGCGGCCGCTGTCGCCACGATAGCGCGGCAGCACGTGCAGGTGCACATGCGGCACGGTCTGGTGCGCGGCGGGGCCGTCATTGATGGCGAAGTGCACGGCCGCGGGCGCCAGCGTCGACCGGTAGAGCGCCTGTGACAGGCGCGCCCCGGTGTCGATCAGGCGCGCGCGCAAGTCCGCCGGCAGCTGGTGCAACTGCGGGTGGTGCTGGCGCGGGATCACCAGCAGGTGGCCGCGGCGCAGCGGGAAGATATCCATGAAGGCCATCACGGCCTCGTCCTCATAGACCCGGATCGCGGGCAGCTCGCCGCGCACGATGCGGCAAAACACGCAGTCATTCATTTTTTATTCCTGGTGGCTGTTTTCACTTCTGTTCCAGTTCCAGTTCCAGTTCCAGTTCCGGGCGGGGCAGGGCTACTGCGGCAGGGTCGGGGTCAGTTCTGGTCGTCCTGCCAGCGCCGCCACCAGCCGAGGGTGTCGTCGGTGGCGCGCGAGGGCTTGTACTCAGCCGCACAGTAGCCGGCATAGGCCGAATCGCGCAGCAGTGAAAAGATGGCGGTGAAATCGAGGCGGCCACTGCCGGGTTCGTGGCGGCCGGGCGCGTCCGCGAACTGCACATGTCCGATGGCGCCGAGGTTGGCGCGCAAGGCCTGCACCACGTCCTCGCCCATGCGGCTCAGGTGGTAGCAGTCGAACTGCATCATCAGGTGCGGAATGCGCAGGCAGAGGCGGCGCATGTCCTCCAGCGAGTGCACCAGAAAGCGCGGCATGTCGAAGGGATTGATCGCTTCGAGGACCGGCGTGATCCCGGCCGCATGCAGGCGCGTTACCGCGTGGTCCAGGTTGGCGGCCAGCACCGCCTCGCAGACATCCTCGTGCAGGCCTTCGGGGCGGCGGCCGGAGAGCAGGTTCACGACAGGCACGTTGAGGGCGCGTGCATAGCGCAGGGCCTGCGTCACCGCGTCGCGGAAATCGGCCTCGCGCCCCGGCACGCAGGCCAGTCCGTCGCCGCCCTGCATCAGGTCGCCGGCGGGCACGTTGATGAGTACCAGTTGCTGGCTGTTCTCCTCGAGCAGGCGCTCCAGGGTGTCCAGGTCAAGCTCGTAGGGAAACTGGATCTCCACGGCGGTAAAGCCGGCCGCGCGCGCGGCGGCAAAGCGCTCCGGCAGCGGCAGCTCGGCCCAGAGCAGGGACAGGTTGGCGGCAAAGCGCAGCATGGCGGTCTCCGGTGGCGGGCGGTGGCCCGACGTCAAGTGTAGGCGCGGCCGGGCCGCGTGGTCCCGGCGGGCACGAGGGCGGCGGCGCTAGGGACGGTCGGCGAAGAGGCGGATCAGGCTGCTCAGGTCCTGGTCCAGGCAGCCGTGTCCGCCATGCTCGCGCATGAGTTCGGCGGCATGCGCGGCCAGGGGCGCGGGACTGCCGCTGTCGGCGGCGAGGGCAGTGGCCATGTCCAGGTCCTTGAGCAGGGTGCGCACGCGCCACTGCACCGGCTCAAAGGCGCGCGCGCTCATGCGCGGCGCCAGCAGCTGGAAGGGCCTGGAGTCGGCGAAGCCGCCGGCCAGGGCGGGGGCGAGGCGGCTGGCGTCGACGCCGGCCCTTTCCGCCAGCGCCACTGCCTCGGCAATGAGCACGGCATTGGCGGCCACGATGAGCTGGTTGCAGACCTTGGTGACCTGGCCGGCGCCACTCCCGCCCATATGCGTGACGCGTTGCGCCAGGGAGGCCAGCACGGGGCGCAGCGACTCCAGCGTGGCGGCGTCGCCGCCAGCCATGATCACCAGCGTGCCGGCCTCGGCGCCGATCACGCCGCCCGACACCGGGGCATCGATCCAGTGCGCGCCGCGGGCCTGCGCGGCGGCCGCCAGGGTGCGCGTGGCGGCCGGGGAGATGGACGAGAAATCGACCACCACCTGGCCGGGTCGCAGCCCCGTGGCGAGGCCGTCGGCGCCGGCGAACACCTCTTCCTGCGCGGCGGTGTCGGCGACGCAGGTCATGATGACATCGGCGGCGCCGGCGAGCGCGGCAGGGGAGGCCGCCAGGCGGGCGCCGGCCGCGACCAGGGGCGCGCACTTGCCGGGCGAGCGGTTCCAGACGCTGAGCGGGTAGCCGGCGGCGAGGAGGCGTCGGCACATGGGCAGGCCCATGAGGCCGACACCGATGAATCCGAGACGGGTCATGGCGGTCCTGGAGGTGGCGGGTCAGGCGCGCATTCTAGCCTGCGTCCTGCACCGCGTTGAGCAGTTCCGGCCCGCTCCAGTCGCGGCGGCCGCCCTGTTCGGCCTCATGCACCAGCGCCAGCAGGCGGGCATTGACCGGGGCCGGGCGGTGCTGTTCGCGCGCCAGGCGCAGCACTTCGCCCTGCAGCCAGTCCACCTCGGTCTTGCGCCCGGCGTCCAGGTCTTCCTGCAGCGCGGAGCGCGCCTGCGGATCAATGGCCAGCAGGCGGCTGGCCAGCAGGCGGAAGAGCGGGTCCGGGAGCTCCAGCATGGCGGGCAGCCAGGCCGCCGGCAGCGGCGTCAGCCGGGCGAGGCGCTGGCCGCGCTGGCGCAGCAGGGCCAGCGCCTCGCGCTGCGCCGCGGCCAGCACCAGGCGATAGGGGCGCTGTTCCAGCTGGCGGCGCAGGGGCAGGCCGGAGAGGCCGTTGATCGCGCTGTTGAGGTTGAGCAGCAGCCGGGCCCACTGCACCGGCTGGATGTCGTCGACCAGCTCCAGCGGCAGGCCGGCGGCCTCGAATTCCGGCAGGAAGGGCGTGAGCAGGGGCGAGCGCTCCACGGTGAGATCGCCCGCGCTGCCCTGGTGGAAGTGGCCGGGGGCCGGTTGCATGACGTTGAACGGCACCGTGCCGGCCAGCACGGTCTGTTCGCGCAGGCGCTGCGCCAGTAACGGCAGGTTGTGCAGGCCGTTCTGGAAACTCACCACCACGGCGGTTTTCTTCAGGAAGAACTCCAGCGCACGCGCGGCGGCGTCGGTGCCGCCCGCCTTCACGGTAATGAGCACGAGGTCGGCGGCGGCCGCGGCCCCGGGGTCGGTGCTGAACGCGACCTGCGCCGGCGGCAGGTGGCCGCGATAGCCTTCATGGTCGCTGAGGGTGAGGCCGAGGCTGGTGAGGTGGGCGGCCTGGTAGCTGCGGCCGATCAGCACGACGCGGCTGCCGGCCGCGGCCAGTCGCCCGCCCAGATAACAGCCTATACTGCCGGCGCCAAATACCGCGATGCTGGGCATGGGATTCTCCTGGGAAAAGGGGCGTGCCCGGCGATCGCCAGACCTGGAGGCGCCTGTCCAATGAACCCGGTACCCCGGCCCTGGCGGCATTGCCTGGGCAGCCTGTTGCTGTTGCTGGCGCCGGCCTGGTCGGCGGCGGCTGACCTGGCGGCGATGCGGCTGCCCCCGGGCTTTCGCATCGAGCGCCTGGCCAGCGTGCCGTCGGCCCGCGGCATGGCCTGGAGTCCGGCCGGCACCTTGTTCGTGGGCAGCCGCAGCGGCGAGGTGTGGGCCCTCACGGGCTACGGCCGCGGCGCGCTGACCCGCCACCGCCTGGCCACGGGCCTGGAGCAGCCGGTGGGCGTGGCCTTCCGCGACGGCGACCTCTACGTCTCTGCGGTGAGCCGCATCCTTCGCCTGCGCGACATCGAGCCCCGCCTGGTGGCTCCCCCGGCAGCGGAGGTGGTGAGCGCGGCGTATCCGGCA
Source organism: Pseudomonadota bacterium (assembly GCA_040385265.1). Lineage (GTDB taxonomy): Bacteria > Pseudomonadota > Gammaproteobacteria > Pseudomonadales > Moraxellaceae > UBA2031. The sequence goes on from JAZKHS010000045.1 coordinate 12,833, forward strand.
GACCGTGCCCATGGCTGGAAGTTCATCGCCTTCGGCCCTGACGGTCTGCTGTATGTGCCGGTGGGCGCGCCCTGCAACATCTGCGCCCCGGATCCGGAGCGCTACGCCGTGATCACCCGCCTGGACGTGCGCCGTCCGGGCGCGGTTCCCGAGGTGGTGGCACGCGGGGTGCGCAACAGCGTCGGCTTTGACTGGCATCCGCGCACCCGCGAACTCTGGTTCACCGACAACGGCCGCGACCAGATGGGGGACGACAATCCCCCGGACGAGCTCAACCGCCTGCCGACGGGCCGGGCGGGGGCGCACTTCGGCTTTCCCTTCTGCCATGGCGGCACCCTGCCGGATCCTGACTTTGGCGGCGTGGGCCGCTGTGCCGACGCGCTGGCGCCGGCCGCCCGCCTGGATGCGCATGGCGCCGCCCTGGGCATGCGTTTTTACACCGGCACCCAGTTCCCGCCGGCCTGGCGCGGCCGGATATTCATGGCCCAGCACGGCTCCTGGAACCGCAGCCGCAAAAGCGGCTATCGCGTGCTGACGGCAACCCTGGACGCGCAGGGCCGGGTTCGGGACGTCCGGCCTTTCGCCAGCGGCTGGCTGGACGAGAAGACCCAGCAGGCCTGGGGTCGACCCGCCGACGTCAGCGTTGCCCCGGATGGGGCCTTGCTGGTGTCCGACGATTACGCCGGCGCGATCTGGCGCATCAGCTACCGCCCCTGACGGGGGCGGCGGCGATACTCACCACCAGCGGGGTCGGCGACGGGTCGGTGGGCGCCGGATCTTGCACGGGTGCAAGCGGCGGGGGATCGTCGGCGGGGCTGGCCAGGGCCGGGGGGCTGCCGGCAACGGCCAGCGCCACCAGCAGCAGCCCCAGGCGCACAGGCCGGCGGAACGGGGCCTGCATCGCGGCCGCCATCGGCGCCGCTATCCAGGCAGCTGGCGTGGTAGCTAGCGCGGCAGCTATCCAGGCATACATCGGGGCCTCCATCTCCATGAGGGTCTCTCCTGCAGGATGTCCCTCATTTTCAGCGCGAATGCGGCGCGATTCCGTGGCGGCGCTGCGGGCTTTGTGTTGCCGGTGTGACGCCTCACCGGCGCTGCCGCCGGGGCTGGCCGGTCAGGGGTGGCTGGGCAGGGCGGCGGCGAGCCAGTACCATCCGGCCACGCCGCCTTGCTGCGGTGCCTCACCATGACCACAGGAATATGCCCATGAGCGCATTCGAACAGGCCCAGAAAGACGTCCATACCCTGACCAGCAAGCCGGACAACGCCGACCTCCTCGACCTCTACGCCTTCTTTAAGCAGGCCAGCGAAGGCGACGTGAAGGGCGATCGCCCGGGCATGATGAACATCGCCGGACGCTTCAAGTACGACGCCTGGGCCAAGCTCAAGGGCACCAGCAAGGCCGATGCCGAAGCCCGTTATGTGGCCAAGGTGCAGGCGCTGCTGGCCGCCAACGGCAAGTAAGCGCTAGGCGCGCGGCAGGGGCCGGCTGTTGAAGGTATTCCAGAACAGTACCGGTCCCGTCGCGTGGCGCAAGCGGTCCAGGAAGGCGGCGGCTGCCTTGCCGCTGTAAGTGCCTTCCAGCGCCAGGCCGCTACGCTCCCGGAAGGTCGCAATGGCGGCGCTTGCCGCCGGCGTGGCCTCGCCATAGCCGCTGCCGAAATACTCCCCGATCAGCGTCGCTTCAGGCGCCGCGTTCAGCTCCCGGGCCGCGCCGGCGGCATGCAGCAGCGCCAGGGCCTGCCGTTCCAGTTTTTCCACCACGCCGGGCGTGCAGGCGGCAAAGGGCCCCAGGCGCTCCGCCGCCACGCGCACGCCGGTGACGCGCGTCGACAGGCCCGCCAGTGCCACGCCCAGCGTGAGGCCGGCGAGGGTGGAGGCGCTGGATACCGCCACCACGATTTCCTGCGGTTCCGGACAGTGTCCGGCGCGGATCTGCTCGCGCAGTTCGAAGATGGCATTGACGTAGCCGAAGGTGCTCACCGGATTGGAGCAGCCCGCGAACAGGAAGTAGTTGCGCGGATTCAGGCGCGCCGGATGCAGGTAATAGCGCAGCACCGCCGACCACAACGTGGGGCGGGCTTCGAAGCGGGCCTGGAAGTGCGCCAGCCACTGCCGGTTGCTTGCCACCGTGGCCGATTCCGGCTGCGGGAAGCTGATGATGGTGCAGGGGAGGCCTTCGGCCGCACAGACCATGCTGGCGGCGATGCCGGCATTGGTGCCAGTGGCGCCCAGCGTGTACACCGCGCGGGCGCGGCGGCGGCGCATGTCGGCCAGCACGAACTCCAGCTTGCGGACCTTGTTGCCGCCGTAGACGGCGTGCGACAGGTCATCACGCTTGATCCAGGCCTGCGCGCCGAAGCAGGGCAGTGGCTCCCCCGGCGTCGGGGTCGTGGCCAGCGCCACCGGCGCCAGCAGGGGCGCGAGGGCGGGGAAGGCATCGAACAGCGGCCAGTGGCCGCTGGCTGGCGCCAGCGCTGCCGCTCCCGGCAGGGCGCCCGGGCCGGTCGTGGCCGCGGGAGCGGTCGACGCCGGTGCGGCAGGCGCGTCGCCCGCACCATGGCCGTGGCCGGGGAGGGCGGCGCTGTCGTCGTCGCGGGCATGGCTCATGAGTGTCTCCTCAGGCCGGCAAGGTCGGCCACCAGGCGCCGAGGCCGCCGTTCTCCAGCACCGCCAGGTCGCCGAAGTCGAGCAGCACGCGCTCGCTCTGGGTGGGGCGCAGGAAGATGTGGTCGTTCATCGCCAGCGGCACCCGGGTCGAGCTGGTGACGATGGCCTGGTTGGAGCTCTTGCCGTAGAGGCCGTTGTCGAAGAGCCCCGGCGGCGACTCATACTTCGCCAGCCAGAGGCCGCCGTAGATGAAATAGCTGCGTTGCTGGTTGCGGTTCCAGGCACTGAACAGTTCGCGCATGCCCTCGATGCCGGGAATGCTGACGCCGTCCTGCACCTTGAGCACGGGCGTGGCGATGAAGGCCGCCGGCTCGAGGTCGGCGAGCAGGTCGAGGTCGAAGTCGGTGGGCTTGACCAGGCAGGAGCCGGCGGCGACCTCGTTGAGCGGCGAATCCTTGCCGTGCAGGCGCAGCGTCGGGCTGCCGGCGCCGTTGAAGACCAGGTCCTGGCGGTCGCGCCACGAAGGCTCGAAGGTGAACAGCGCCTCCTGCATGGCGCGGTAGGCGGCGCAGGCCTTGGCAAAGCTTTCCTCGCGCGATTCCAGCAGGGTCGGCAGCTTGCCGACATGGGCGTCGTAGCCCATGAAACCGGCGAACTCCACCTGTTCCGGATGCGCGCGCACCAGGTCCAGCACGGCCTTCAGTTCCTGGGGGTTTTGCAGGCCGCCGCGGTGCAGCCCGACGTCGATCTCCAGGTTCACGCGCAGCTTGATGCCGAGGTCCTTCGCCAGCTGCAGGTATTCCTGCAGGCGCAGCGGGTTGTCGATCAGCCACTGCAGTTGCTGCGCGGGATCGAAGTCGGTGGCGCCGAGCGTGCGGTAGAAGGTGGCCGCGGCCGTCACCGGCATCGGCTTGCCGAGCAGCAGGTCGGCCTGCGGCAGCGCGGTCGCGATGGCGTTCAGGTGCGGCTGGTGGAAGACCATCAGGCGCTGCGTATCCATCTGCGTCATCACGTCCTGCAGCAGCGGCAGCGACGGCAGCGACTTGGCGACGATGCGGAAGGCCTTGCCCGGCGCCAGCATGGCCTTCACTTTGGCGCAGTTGGCGTGCAGTCGCTCGCGGTCGATGACGAGCACGGGGCGCCCCGGGCCCTGGTTGCGCAGCAACTGGTTGAGCCGGAAATAATAGGGCGGATAGAGGCCGCCCTGGTCGGCCGGGCGCAGCGCCAGGAAGGCGCCGGTGGCGACGGCGGAGGCCAGGGAACTGATCAGGAAGGAGCGGCGATTCATCTAGGGTCAGCCCAGGAACAGTGCTTGTGCGTGCGGGTTGAGGAAGCGGCCCTGCGGGTCCAGTTGCCGGCGGATGCGCAGGAAGTCGTCGAAGCGCGGATACAGCACGCGCAGGTTTTTCGCGGTGAGCGTGTGCAGCTTGCCCCAGTGCGGCCGGCCCTGGTATTTCCAGAAGATCGGCTCGACCCGCTTGAACAGCGGCTGGTAGTCCTGCTTGTAGTACTGGTGCACGCTGATGGAGGCGCCGGCGCGCCCGGCGAAGGGGCTGAGCCAGGTGTCGTCGGCGGCGGTGTAGCGGAACTCGATGGGGAAGAACACGTTGATGCCGGCGCGGCGGATGGTCTCCACCACTTCCTGCAGGCACTCCAGGCCGCGCTCGGCCGGCACCGTGTATTCCATCTCGTTGAAGCCCACCGTGCGCGGCGAGGCGTAGATATTGAAGGACTCACCGACGCGCGTGGAGTCGCTGATGAACATGCCCACCAGGCGCTGGATCCAGGGGTTGCTCCAGGGAAACTTGCGCGCGGTGTCGGCGGCGAACTCGAGCAGGGCGTTGTCGTCCTCCGCCAGCACCGGGGTGGACGCGTCGGTGCTGATGTCCATGCGCTTGACGATGGCCTTGCCGCCGAAGGGGAAGGCGAAGAACTCCATGTGCCGGTGCCGGTCGCGGCCGCTCTCGATGGCGCTGAGGGCCGAGGCCAGGTCCATGACGTTGGTGGTTTCGCGCAGGCGGTAGGCGGCACGGTTCTGCAGGGTGATCTCGGTGAGGATGCCGAGGCTGCCCACCCCGACGCGGGCGGCGTCGAAGATCTCGCGGTCGCGGCTGCCCGAGCAGGTCAGGGCCTGGCCGTCAGCGGTGATCAGGCGCAGCTCGGTGACGTAGCCGGAGTAGCTCTTCAGGGTGCGGCCGGTGCCGTGGGTGGAGGTGCTGACGGCGCCGCCCAGGGACTGCATGTTGATGTCGGCCTCGTTCATCAGGCCCTGGCCGATCGCCTTGAGCACGGGGCCGGTGGCGGCGACGCGGGTGCCGGCGCGGAAGGTGGCGGTGAGCGCCTTCGCATCGCGGCGCACCAGGCCGTTGAGCGCTTCCAGCGAGATGAGGGTGCCGGGGCTGGCCACCACCGGGCTGAACGAGTGGCTGCCGCCCACGGCGCGGAGGGGGGCGGTGGCGCTGCGCACGGCCTGCACCAGCTCGGCTTCGCTGGCGGGGTAGAGCAGGCCGCCGGCGGGCCGCGCCTTCTGCCCGCCCGACCAGTTCTGCCACTCGGCGGTACCGTCGGCGCGGGCCGGGGCCGGCAGCAGCAGGCCGGCGCCGGCGGCGGCGCCGAGCGTGAGGAAGCGGCGGCGGTCCAGGGAAATCGGGTCGAGTTCTGCGCTCATGCGGGGCCCCTCGTTGTTGTTGTGCGGGCAAGTCCTTGACGACTGCGGCCCAGTCAAGCATAAAGCTGAATAACACTCAACTTTCGGAGTGGCCATGGCGCCATCCTCTCCCCCTCCGCACGACGGACGGCGGGCCCGGCAGCGGGTGGTGCCGGTGCAGGCGCGCTCGCGCCAGCGTATCGATGCCATCCTGGATGCCACCGCGCGCCTGCTGGCAGACGCCGGTGCCGAGGCCGTCACCACCTCCGCCATTGCCCGTGCGGCCGGCACCACCCCGGCCACGCTCTACCATTATTTCGAGAATCGCCTGGCCGTGTTCGCCGCCCTGGCGCGGCGCACCATGGCCGAGGTCGACGCGGCGCTGACCTTGCGCCTGACTGCGCTGGCCGCCAGCGGTGAGGTGCACTCGGGCGAGCTGCTGGCTGCGCTCTACCAGGCTTACCGCGATGCCCCGGGCTACGTGCCGGTACTGGCGGCCCTGCGCGCCGAGCCGGCCCTGCAGGAACTGGTGCACGAGTCCAACGGACGCATGGCGGAGGTCATTGCCGACCTGCTGGCCGGGCGCACCCGGCTCGCCCCCGCGCGCGCCCGGCGCGTGGCGCGCCTGCTCAGCGAGATCTGCGAGCAGGTGCTGCAGGCCGCCCTGATGGCGGGCGAGGCGGAGGCGCGCCTGCTCATGGCCGAATTGGCGGAAATGCTGGATGTGTTGTTTCATCATTACCGCGAAGCGGCTACGCCATCCGCCTGACGCGGCCGGCGGCACGGGCCGCGGCCGGTGATCCCGGGCGCTCCCGGATTGTCGGACGCTTTTGCCGCGCCCCGCTGCCGGCCGCCTCTAGCATTTGCAGCGCCGACCTGCCCGCCCCGTGCCGGCGAGGGCCGGCAAATGATGGCCTATCACCCGGGATGGTGGCGAAGAGGGCGGCAAGGACCTGCTGCCCGGCCTTGCTATGACTGCTGGCAGGCGGCGTCTGCCGCCCGGCGGCGGCCCTTCCGGGTGCGTGGGCACCCGTTCGCGAGGGGTCACCGCTGATGAACCTGTCCTTGCATCGCCCGTCCGCGCCGACGGCAGCCGCCCGCAAGCCGACCTATGCTGTGCGTGCCATGGAAACCCGGAATCCGCCCTACGATGAGGGACAGCGGCTGGCCGCCCTGCACGCGCTGCGGGTCCTGGATGGCGCGCCGGATCCCGAACTCGACCGCCTGACCCGCCTCGCCAGCCGGGTGTTCGCCATGCCCGTGGCGCTGGTGTCGCTGCTGGATGCGGAGCGGGAGTGGTTCTTTTCCCGGGTCGGGCTCGCCCTGCCGGAGATGGCCCGGGCCCTGGCGTTCTGCGATCACGCCATCCGCGAGTCCGGCCCCCTCGTCATCGCGGATGCGCACCTGGATCCCCGCTTCTGCCATAACCCGGCCGTCACCGGTCCGCCCCGCATCCGGTTCTATGCCGGGCAGGCCGTGTATTCCATGGCGGGGCTGCCGCTGGGCGCCTTTTGCGTGATCGACCATGTCCCGCGCGAATTCGGCGAGGACGAGCGCCGCTTGCTGGCGGATCTCGCCGCCATGGCCGAGGCGCGCCTGCAGCGACTGGAGTTGTCGCGCCACGCGCAGGCACTGGGCCAGGACAGCCTGCGCCTGGAGTATGCCCTGCGCGAGAGCGAGCGGCGCTATATGGCGCTGTTCAACAATGACACCAACAGCATGCTGCACATGCGCATGGTCAAGGATGCGGATGGCCGCGTCTGCGACTACCGCATCGAGGCGGTAAACGCCGCCTACGAACGCACCATCGGCATTGCGCGCGAGGATATCGAGGGCCGCCTGGCCACCGAGGTGTTCCCCGGCATCGAGCGCAGTCCCGACTTCGATTTCCGCGAACCCTATGCCAGCGTGGCGCGCAGCGGCCAGTCGGTGAACTTCGAGCGTTACTTCGTTCCGCTCAAGCGCTGGTTCAGTATCTACGCCTTCTGCCCGGCGGAGGGCGAGTGCATCACGCTGTTTTCGGACATCACGGAAAAGAAGCAGGTCGAGGCCGCGTTGCGGGAGCGCGAGGCGGCCCTGCGCGCCACCTTCGAGCAGGCGATCATCGGCATCGTCCATATCGACCCGACCGGGCATTTCGTGCGCGCCAACCGGGCCTTTTGCGAGATGCTGGGCTACAGCGAAGCCGAATTGCGCGAAAAGCACTCCAATGACATCACGCCCGTGGAGGACCAGGCCGCCAGCCTTGCCGTGTTCGAGCGCACCATGTCCGGCGAGCTCGACAGCTTCACGCTGGAGAAGCGGTATTGCCGCAAGGACGGCCGCCTGCTGTGGTGCCGGATCAGCGTCAGCTCGGTGCGGGCCGAGGATGCCACCCGCTACAACCTGGTCATGGTCGAGGATATTACCGCGCGCCGGCAGGCCGAGGCGGAGCGGGGGCGGCTGCTGCTCGAGCTGGAGGCCGCGGCGGCGAACGCCGATCGCAGCCGCGGCCAGCTCGAGGCGGTCTTTGAGTCCATCGAGGATGGGATTGCGGTGTTTGATACGGCGGGCAATCTTATCCTGCTGAACCAGGCGCTGGCGCGCATGAACCGCTTTTCCGGCGTCGAGGAGATGCAGCGTCACCTGGCCTACTTTGATCGCCTGTTCGAGCTGCGTGACAACGAGGGCCGGCGCCTGCCGCTGGAGCAGTGGCCGGCGTCGCGGCTGCTGCGCGGCGAGCGTTTCAGTGACTGCCAGTTGCAGGTGACGCGCCACGATATCGGCCTCAGCACCTATGCCAGCTACAGCGGGGCGCCGGTGCTGGACGAGGCGGGCCGCCAGGTGCTGTCGGTGCTGGTGCATCGCGACATCACGGCGCGCAAGGCGCTGGAGCAGCAGGTGCAGTGCGCCCAGCGCGAACTCGAGCAGCGCGTGCGCGAGCGCACCGCCGAGTTGCTGGCGGCCAACAGTGCGCTACGACGCGAGCAGGAGCGGACGCGCGTGGTGCTGGCGACCGCAACCGACGCCTACGTGGCGGCGGATGCCGACGGCCATATTACCGACTGGAATTGCGCTGCCGAGCGGCTGTTTGGCTGGCGTGCCGACGAGGTGCGGGGGCGCTCGCTGGCAGAAACCCTTATCCCCATGCGTTACCGGGATCGTCCCGACCACGCCTTCAGCCGGATCGACGCCAATGACGTCGGCGGCCGCGGCCGCGAATTCATGGCGCGTCACCGCGACGGCTACGAGTTCCCGGTCGAGCTGTCATTGAGCGCGAGCCGCCTGGGCGAGGGCTGGGCCATCAGCGCCTTCCTGCGCGACATCCGCCAGCGCAAGGAGAGCGAGGCCGCGCTGCGTCGCGCCCATGACGAGCTGGCGCAAAGCCTGGCCGCGGAACAGGAGGCGGCCCGGGCCGCGGGCCTGGCGCAGCAGCATGCCGAGGCCGCGATGCGCGCCGCCGAGGCCGCCAACCAGGCCAAGACCGAATTCCTGGCCACCATGAGCCACGAGATCCGCACTCCGCTGAATGGCGTCATCGGCTTCAACGGCCTGCTGCTGGATGGCGCGCTCACCGAAGAGAAGCGACCTTATGCCGAGCTGGCGCGCCGCTCCGGCGAGTCGCTGCTGCACCTGCTCAACGACTTCCTGGATTTTTCCAAAATCGAGGCCGGGCGCCTGGAGCTCGAGCCGACCGATTTTGATCCCCATCTCGAGGCCAGCCATGCGCTGAGCCTGGTACGCGAGGCCGCGCAGAAAAAGCAGTTGCAGCTGGATTGCCTGGTGGAGGCGCCGTCGCGCGTCTGCGGGGATGCGGGACGGCTGCGCCAGATCCTGCTCAACCTGCTGGCCAACGCAGTCAAGTTCACCGAGCGCGGCCGTGTCCTGCTGCGCTGCCAGCAACTGCCCCGCGACGAGGGCGGCGTCTGCCTGCGCTTCGAGGTCATCGACACCGGCATCGGCATCGACCGCGCGGCGCGCGAACGCCTGTTCCAGCCCTTCTCGCAGGCCGACGCCAGCACCACCCGCCGCTATGGCGGCTCCGGCCTGGGGCTGGCGATCTGCAAGCGCCTGGCCGAGGCCATGGGCGGCCGCATCGGCCTGGTCAGCGAGCTTGGGCGCGGCAGCACGTTCTGGGTGGAACTGCCCTTCGGGCAGGTGCTCGCCAGCGCCGCCGGGCCCGAGCAGTTGCCGGTTACCCCGCTGGAGCGCCCGGCGGGGCCGCGGGGCCGCGTGCTGGTGGTGGAGGATAATCCGGTGAGCCAGTTGATGGCGGCGGAGATGCTGAAGCGCCTGGGCTGCCGGGTCGACGTCGCCGGCAATGGCCTGGAGGCGGTGGAGGCACTGCGGCGGTTGCCCTATGACCTGATTTTCATGGATTGCGACATGCCGATCATGAACGGCTTTGACGCCACCCGCGCCATCCGCGCCGAGGAGCGCGGCAGGCGCCATGTGCCCATCGTCGCCGTCACCGCCTCCGCCCTGAAGGGCGACAGCGAGCGCTGCATGGCGGTAGGCATGGATGACTTCATGTCCAAGCCGTTCCGGCTGCAGGACATGGCGCGGCGGGTCGAGACCTGGCTGGGCCGTGTGGAAGCGGGCCCGGACCTGTCGACGCCGGGCCAATAAAAAAGCCCCGTGAAGGGGCTTTTGTGGGTTGCCATTGTCTCTCGACAAGGTCGTTGTTGTTGTCGGGAGCAATCATTGCGTAAGCCCGTGTAGGCCAACAGCGCCAATTGGCGCGGCGCGTTGTGAGACTTTGGCGGGGGACGCTCACGCCTAAGTGCTAGTCGGTATGCCCGATGCCCAAGCCGGGCGGCGCGGCGCATAGTGCCGGCAAGGGAGCCCCCGGGGCGGGTCTCGGCGGGCGGGCAGGGGCAGCGGCCCCGGAGGCGGCGACATGGAAGCAAGGCCTCGCGATTTCTGCATTTCCTGCGTGGTGCCCGTGCATGACGAGGCGGCAAACCTGCCGGCCTTCATCCCGGCGCTGTATCGGCAGCTCGTGGCGCTGTGTCCGCGCGTCGAGATCATTGTCGTCAACGATGGCAGTCGCGATGATTCGCTGGCGCTGCTGCAGGTGCTGGCGCCGGCCTTCGGCCTCTGTGTCCTCGATCTCTCGCGCAATTTCGGCAAGGAGGCGGCCCTCACGGCCGGCCTCGACCAGGCCCGCGGCGATGTCGTGCTGCTGATCGATGCCGACTTCCAGCACCCTATCGATGCTATTCCCGCCCTGCTCGCCAAGTGGCGGGAGGGCTACGACATGGTCTACGGCCAGCGCAACGGCCGTGCCGGCGACGGCTGGTGGCGGCGGCGCGGGACCGCGCTGTTCTACTACCTGATGAACCGGGGCTCCGTCGTCGCCATTCCCGAGGATGCCGGTGACTTCCGCCTCATGGATCGCTGCGTGGTGGACGCGTTGCGCGCCCTTCCGGAGCGCACGCGCTTCATGAAGGGCCTGTATGCCTGGGTGGGCTTTCGCAGCGTGGCGGTGCCGTTTCCGGTACAGCTGCGCCAGGGCGGGCGCTCCTCCTTCAGCCTGGGCGCGCTAAGCCGCCTGGCCCTGACCGGGCTGCTGTCCTTCTCCGACCTGCCGCTGCGCATCTGGAGCATGCTGGGCTTCATCATCGCCTTGCTGGCGCTCGGCTATGGCGGCCTGCTCCTGCTCGAGGCCTGGTATGACGGCGTCACCGTGCCGGGCTGGGCCACGCTGGCGGTCAGCCTGATGTTCTTCTCCGGGGTCCAGCTGATCTCGGTCGGCATCCTGGGGGAATACCTGGCCCGGGTCTTCAGCGAGGTCAAGCAGCGGCCCACCTACATCGTGGCCCGCCGCCTGGACCACAGCCCGTTGGCGGCACCGGTCGCGCGGGAATGAGGCGGCAGCTGAGCGGTTTTGTCATCACCGGCACGGCCGCGGCGCTGGCGCATATGGCCGTGGTGGGGCTGCTGGTGGAACAGGCCGCGCTGCCGCCCCTGCGCGCCAATGTCGCCGGCTTTGCCGTGGCCTTCCTGCTCAGCTATGCGGGACATCGACACCTGAGTTTTGCGGCGACGGCGGTGCCGCATCGCCACGCCTTGCCGCGCTTCCTGGGCGTGGCGCTGGCCGGGCTGGCGCTCAACCAGGTGCTGTTTGCCCTGCTGCTGGCCTGGACGCGCCTGCCCTATGGCCTGGCGCTGTTCCTGGTGCTGGGCACCGTGGCGACCGTGACCTTCGTGCTGGCGCGGCACTGGGCCTTCGCCCGCGGCGCCGGCCAGGGCTAGCGGGGCGTCGCCGGCAGGGCCGTGGCGGTGCGCGTTTCCGGCGGCGCCTGGTTGCTGAAGAGCAGGACGCGGTCGAACTGTCCCCAGAGCTGCAGGCCCGGATAGCGTTGCTGGACCTCGGCCAGTTCGGCGCGCCGCACGATCAGGAAGAAGGGCGTGGGGTCGGCCAGCAGCGCGGGGAGTTCCGTCTTCAGTCGCAACCAGCCACGCGCACGCGCGTCTTCCTGCAGGCCAAGGTAGAACTCGCGGCGCCAGTTGTCCCGGTCCATGAGGCGGGGGTCATCCCAGTGGTCGACGACGATCACGCGCTGGTTTGGCTGCAGGTAGAGCGGCAGGTCGTTGAGGTAGTTGCGGTAGGAGATGATGCGCGTGTCATCGGTGAGCGCTGGCTGCATGCGGGCCGCCAGTGGCGCGCTGCTGCTGTACTGCGTGAACTCCGGCACCAGCGGAATGCACAGCAGCAGGCCGAGAGCGGTGGTGGCGGCCAGGGTGCGGGTGGCCGCCAGCGCCTGCGCCCTGGCCAGTTGCAGGCGCGCCAGCGTGCCCGCCAGCAGCCACTGCAGGCCGAGCACGATCGCCAGCAGGCGCCCGCTGTCGCTGCCCTTCCAGTACAGGGTGCCGACCAGGAAGGCCGTGCCCGCCGCCACCGCGCACCATGTGGCCGGGCGCAGGCCGGTGACCGGTCCGGGCTCGCGCAGGCGGGCGTCGAGGTGGATGCCGATGGCCATCGCCAGCGGCGGGATGGCCGGCAGCAGGTAGCTCGAGATCTTGGATTCCGGCAAGCTGAAGAAGAGCAGGATCAGCGCCGGCCAGAGCAGCAGCAGCAAATGGCGTCGCCCGGTTTCGCCCTCCTCGCGCCAGCGCCGCCACAGCCGCGCCAGGGCCCCGGGCAGCAAGGGGCTCCAGGGCAGCAGGCCGCCGCCGATGATGGCCAGGTAGTACCACCAGGGCTGCGCATTGTTGAAGCCGCTGGCGGCGTAGCGGTCGAGTTGCTGGTACACGAAGAAGTAGTGCAGGAAGCCGGGATTGGCCTTCTGCACCAGCGCATACCAGGGCAGGTTGACGAGCAGGATCAGTGGCAGCCCCCAGGCGAGGCCATAGCGCGACACGTCGCGCCAGCGCCGGCGCCACGCGATCCAGCCGCCGATGATCATGAGTGGAAACACGACGCCGATCAGGCCCTTGGTCAGGACGGCCGCGCCGGCGCACAAATACATGAGCAGCAGCCAGCGCCCGCGTTCGCGGCCGGTGGCGTGGTCGGCGCGCAGGAAGGCCAGCAGGGAAAAGGTGATCCAGACGCCCACCTGCATGTTCATGTCGGCGTACTGGCTGCTGAGGAACCACAGCGGCTGGCAGGCCAGTGCCAGCGCGGACAGCCAGGCGGCGCGCCGGGTGTAGAGCCGCCGCACGGTCAGGAAGGTGGCGAGCACGCCGAGGGCGCCGAAGAGGGCGGGGACCAGGCGGATGCTCCACGTGCTGACGCCGAACAGCGCCATGGCGCCCGCCTGCAGCCAGTAGTACAGCGCCGGCTTGTCGAGGAAGACCACGCCGTTGTTGCGCGGCGTCACGAAGTCGCCGCTCAGCAGCATTTCCCGCGCGACCTCGGGGTAGCGGCCCTCGTCGGGAATATTGAGCGGACGGGCGCCGATCATCAGCAGGAAATAGAGCAGTAGCAACGCAAGCAGCAGCCAGGTGTCCCGGCGTGCCGCGCGGGCCGGGGAAAGCGTCATGGCGGCATCCTGGCAGCGGGGCCCGTGCAGCGTGGCAGGGAAGCACAAGCTCTGCAGTTACCGTCGGCGGTGTTTGTGCTGTCGCTGTGTGCGGCGCGCGTCGGCAACCAAACGCCAGCGGACGCGCACGGGCGGTGCCGTCATGATGCGGCGCTGCCGCTCCTGCCGCCGAGGCCGATGACACGCATGGTTGCCACCCTCCAGCCCTTCACCCTGTGTGCCGACGACTATGCGCTGAGCGCCGACATCGACGCCGGCATCCTGCAGTTGCTGCGCCAGCAGCGCCTGGGCGCCGTCAGCTGCATGGTCACCTCGCCGCGCTGGAGGGAGGCGGCGCCGGCGCTGGCGGCCTTTGCCGGACGCGTCGACCTCGGCCTGCATCTGGATTTCACCCAGGGCTTTCCCGGCCAGCCGGCGTGGCCGCTGCCGGGCCTCATCCTGCTGGCCTGGCTGCGCGTACTGCCGGTCGCGGCGCTGGAGCGGGAGATCGCGCGCCAGTTGCGGCGCTTCGAGGAGGCCACCGGCCGCCTGCCCGACTACATCGATGGCCACCAGCACGTGCACCAGCTGCCGCAGGTGTCCGACGCCCTCCTGCGCCAGGTGGCGCGGCACTGGAGCGGGCGCAAGCCCTGGCTGCGGCTGTCGCGGCCGCGGCAATGGCGCGGCGCCAAGGCCGCGCTGATCGGAGCGCTGGGGGCGGGGCGCTTGCGCTGGCAGGTGCGCGAGGCCGGCATCCTCTGCAATCCGGACTTCGCCGGGGTCTATTCGCTGTCGCCGGCGGCCGACTATCGCCGCCTCATGCAGGCCTGGCTAACCAGCCTGGCGCCGGGCGGCCTCATCATGTGTCACCCGGCAATGGTGGCGCTGGAGGAGCCGGCACTGGCGGTGGCCACCCCCCCGCCCGGGGCCCGGGCGGCCACGCCGCCCCCGGCCACCGGCCTGGCCCTGGCCCGGCTGCACGAACTGCAGTACCTCTGTGGCTCCGAGTTTGCCCTGGACTGCCGCATGGCCGGGCGCCTGCCCGTCCGCTTCCGGCCGCCACGACCGGGGTAGGGGCGGCCAGCGGTCTGTCCGTACCCGCCCGCCAGGCGGCCCCGCCCGTGCCGTCCGGCACCGAGGTTCGCCCTTGTGGAAACGTCCCCGCCTGGCGTGAAATGGCGTTCCTGCCGCCCGCCACCGCGATTCCGGCCTGCCGGCGGCCGACCCTCTGCCGCGCCCGTCCCCAGGAGTTCCCGATGACCCATCCGCTGCTCAACGACCGCGACATCCGCTTCCTGTTGCACGAGTTCCTCGACACCGGCGCGCTGCTGGCGCGTCCGCGCTATGCCGAGCACTCGCGCGAGGTGTTCGATGCCACGCTGGAGACGGCGCGCAAGGTGGCGGAAACCTTCTTTGCCAATCACAACGCCAAGGGCGACGCCCACGAGCCCACCTTCGATGGCGAGAACGTGCACCTGATCCCGGAAACCAAGGCGGCCTGGGACGCCTTCGCCGCCGCCGGCTTCCTGGCCGCGCACTATGACTTCGAGGACGGCGGCATGCAGATGCCGGAAACCGTGCTGCGCACCGTGATGGCCTATATGCACGCCGCCAACGTCGCCACCACCGGCTATCCCTTCCTGGCCCTGGGCGCCGCCAACCTCATCCACGCCTTCGGCACCGAGGCGCAGAAGGCCTGCTTCCTGCCGCCCATGCGCGAGGGCCGCTTCGCCGGCACCATGGCCATGACCGAGCCCGGCCAGGGCTCCGCGCTCGCCGACCTGCGCACCCATGCGGTGGCGCAGGCCGATGGCAGCTACCGCCTCTTCGGCCAGAAGATGTTCATCTCCGGCGGCGACCAGCCGCTGACCGAGAACATCGTGCACATGGTGCTGGCGCGCATCAAGGATGCGCCGCCGGGGGTGAGGGGCATCTCACTGTTCATTTGCCCCAAGTTCCTGGTCAACGCCGACGGCAGCCTGGGCGCGCGCAACGATGTCGCGCTGGCCGGCCTGCTGCACAAGATGGGCTGGCGCAACACCACCTCCACCGTGCTCAGCTTTGGCGAGAAGGAGGGCGCGGTGGCCTATCTCGTGGGCGACCCGCACAAGGGCCTGGGCTATATGTTCCAGATGATGAACGAGGCGCGCATTGCCGTGGGCCTGGGCGCGGCGGCGCTGGCCTACCAGGGCTACAACTGTTCGCTGGCGTATGCGCGCAGCCGTCCGCAGGGCCGCCTGCCGTCCAACAAGGATCCGCTGTCGAAGCAGGTCAACCTGATCGAGCACGCCGATGTGCGCCGCCTGCTGCTGGCGCAGAAGGCGTATGCCGAGGGCGCGCTCGCGCTCTGCCTCTACGCCTCCAGCCTGTTCGAGGATTCGCGCACCGCCGCCACGGAGGCCGAACGCCAGCAGGCCTTCCTGCTGCTGGACCTGCTGACGCCGGTGGTGAAGTCCTGGCCGTCAAAGTACGGCATGAAGGCCAACGAGCACGCCATCCAGGTGCTCGGCGGCTCGGGCTATATCCGCGAGTATCCGGTGGAGCAGTATTACCGCGACCAGCGCCTGAACCCCATCCACGAGGGCGCCGAGGCCATCCACGGCATCGACCTGCTCGGGCGCAAGGTGGTACAGGGCGGCGGCGCCGGCTACCAGGCCTTCCTGGCGCAGGTGGAAACGGCGGTGGTGGCGACCGACGCCATCGCCGCCACGCGCGAATTTGCCGGGCCGCTGCGGGCGGCGCTGCGCCAGATGGATGAGGTAACGTCCAGCCTCACCGCGCTCGTTCGCGCCAATCCGGATCTTGGCCTGGCCAATGCCACGGTCTACCTGGACCTGTTCGGCAGGTTGACGCTGGCCTGGATCTGGGCGCGGCAGGCGACGCTGGCGGCCGCGGCGCTGGAGCGCGGCGGGCTGCCCGAGACCGAGGCGGCCTTCTACCAGGGCAAGCTGCAGGCCGCGCGCTATTTCTTCCGCTGGGAATTGCCGGAGAGCGAGGCCCAGGCCGCGCTGCTGCGGGCGGCCGACAGTACTTGCCTGGACATGCAGGACGCCTGGTTCTGAGGCTGTCGCAGGCCGTTACCGCGCTGCGCCGGACGGGATCCTGATCCCGGCGCGGCAGGCGGCCCGCGCCGGGGCCAATGCGGGAGACAGCGGCAGGGGCAGGGCCGGGGCAGGCTGGCAGCAGGCCCCGGCGATTGCTCAGGGCCGGAGCACCACCTTCACGCAATGGTCCTTGCGGTCGCGGAATATCCTGTAGGCTTCGGGGGCCTCATCCAGGCGCATGCGGTGCGTGATCAGGAAAGTGGGATCGATATCGCCGCGCTGGATATGACCCAGCAGCGTGTGCGTGTAACGCCGGACATGGGTCTGCCCCGTCTTCACGGTCAGCGCCTTGTTCATCAGCGCGCCAAAGGGGATCTTGTCCACATAGCCCACGTACACCCCGGGAATGGACAAGGTGCCGCCCTTGCGGCAGCACTTGATCATCTCGCGCAGCACATGCGGGCGGTCGGTGGCGAGGTGCAGCGCCATCTTCACCCGGTCCACCACGGCATCCACGCTGCCCCAGCCATGCGCCTCGGCGCCGACCGCGTCGATGCAGCTGTCGGGGCCGCGCCCCTTGGTCATCTGCATCAGCGTGTCATACACGTCCTGCGAATCAATGTTGACCGTCTCGGCCTGGCAGTAGGTCTCGGCCATCGCCAGGCGGTCCTTCACCCAGTCCATCGCGATCACGCGGCCGGCGCCCAGTAGCCAGGCGCATTTCATGCAGAACAGCCCGACCGGGCCGCAGCCCCAGACCGCGACCGTGTCGCCGGGCTCGATATCGGCATTGCGCGCGGCCATATAGCCGGTGGGCAGGATGTCGGAAAGGAAAAGGGCGTGCTCGTCCTCCATGCCGTCCGGCACCTTGATCGGGCCGACGTTGGCGTAGGGCACGCGCATGTATTCGGCCTGGCCGCCGGCAAAGCCGCCGAGCAGGTGCGAGTAGCCGAACAGCGCGGCCGGCGAATGGCCCATCACTTTGCGCGCCATGGTGGCGTTGGGTTCGGGGTTGGAGGTGTCGCACAGGGAGAACAGCTGGCGCTGGCAGAACCAGCAGTCGCCGCAGGCCATCTGGAACGGGATCACGACGCGATCGCCGCGCTGCAGGCCACTGACCGCGGGGCCGGCGTCCACCACCTCGCCCATCGGCTCATGGCCCAGGATGTCGCCCTTTTCCATGGTGGGCATGACGCCGTCGTACAAGTGCAGGTCAGAACCGCAGATCGCGGTGGCGGTGACCCGGATGACGATGTCGTCGGCCTTCTCGATGCGAGGCTCGGGCACGTTCTCGATGCGCACGTCCTCCTTGCCGAACCAGCACAGCGCTTTCATGGCTACCTCACCTTGCGGAGTCGTTGTCAGACTCAAGGTAGTCCAGCCTGGCGCGAGGTTGGCGGCGCAACACAAATGCGATACGCCGCCGTTGTCCGAGGACGCGGTCGCGGACGCCTATTCGCTGGCGCTGGCGTTGCTGTTGCGGCTGTTACGGCTGTCCGGACTGCCGCGGCGCAGGCGGGCGGCAGCTTCGGTGGCCTTGCGCTGGGCTTCGCGCTGGGCCTCGCTACGCTCCTCGCCATGGCGGCTGCGGTTGGCTTCCTGGGCGGCGCGGATGTTCTGGCGCGCGGCTTCGCGCTGGCGGTCGGTGGCCATGGTGCGTCTCCTGGGCGGCGCCTGCATCCGTGCTTGCGGCGAGGAAGGGGCGGAGCCTGTGGTGGATGGTCCGTAAGAGTCTAGGCCGGATGGCCGACGTCTCCGCGCACGGTCACATAAGGAGAATGCAACTTAACGAAGTTGTCACTTCATGAAGAAAACATAATCTCGCCATCGCCATCGCCATCGCCATCGCCATCGCCATCGCCATCGCCATCGCCATCGCCAT
>JAZKHS010000045.1:31061-57805 GCA_040385265.1 Pseudomonadota bacterium
CACAGTCACAGTCACAGTCACAGTCACAGTCACAGTCACAGTCACAGTCACGGGCTGCCGCGTCGGGCCACATCGTCCAGCGCTGTCAAGCAGTGCGGAGGCCGGCAATCTTCGCCTTGCTGGCGCGATGGATCTGCCCTCGATTGCAAAAAATCCAGTGCGAACGGAAGCGCGGCGGAGGTCGCCGTGCCCGGCAAGGCAAAATCTCTCGAGCTGTCACCTGGCCTTGGCCGGACTATGCTTGCCGGCGAGAGCATTTCGTCAGGGCCATGAGAGACCCGCCATGTCAGTACCGGTGTTCACTGATCGTCGCGAGGCCGGCCGCCGCCTGGCGGCCGCGCTGACTGACTGGGCCGATGCGCCGGACCGGATCGTGCTGGCGCTGCCGCGGGGAGGGGTGCCGGTGGCCTACGAGGTGGCGCAGGCGCTGCACGCCCCGCTGGACGTGCTGGTGGTGCGCAAGCTCGGCGTACCCGGGCGCGAGGAGTACGCCATGGGCGCCATCGCCAGCGGCGGCCTGTGCGTTCTGAACGACGAGGTGGTGCAGGGCCTGCACATTCCCGCACCGGCCCTGGCGCGGGTCGTGGCCCGCGAGGAAGCGGAGCTGGCGCGGCGCGAGCAGGCCTACCGCGGTGACCGGCCGCCGTCGGTGCTGGGCGGCCGCACCGTCTTGCTGGTGGACGACGGCCTCGCCACCGGCGCGAGCATGGAGGTGGCGCTGCAGGCGGTGCAGCGACAGCATCCGGCGCAGGTGGTGATCGCGGTGCCGGTGGCGCCCGCCGATACCTGTGCGCGGCTGCGTCCGCTGGCCGATGCGCTGGTCTGCGTCGCCACCCCCGATCCCTTCCTCGCGGTCGGCTACTGGTACCGGCAGTTTCCGCAGACCAGCGATGACGAGGTGCGCGCGCTGCTGGCCGCGGCGCCGCACTGAGGCGGAGCGTGCCATGTCTCAATCCCTGCCCCGACTTGCCGAACAGTTGCGCCGCGCAGCCCTTCCCCTGCTGGGCGAAGACGGGGATTACGACGCCCTGCTCGAGCAGATCGGTGATTCCCGCTTCGTGTTGCTGGGCGAGGCATCGCACGGCACCCACGAGTTCTACCGCGAGCGTGCGCGCATCACCCAGCGCCTGATTGCCGAGAAGGGCTTCATGGCGGTGGCGGTCGAAGCCGACTGGCCCGACACCTGGCGCGTCAACCGCTTCGTGCGCGGCCTCGGCGAGGATGCCTATGCCGCGGACGCGCTCGACGGCTTCCGCCGCTTTCCCACCTGGATGTGGCGCAACAGCGATGTGGTCAACTTCGTGGAGTGGCTGCGCGACTGGAACGACGGCCTCGCGGCGTCCGCCGCCAAGGTCGGCTTCTACGGCCTGGACCTCTACAGCCTGAACACGTCCCTGCAGGCGGTGCTGCACTACCTGGACCAGACGAATCCGGCGGCCGCCGCGCGGGCCCGTGAGCGCTACGGCTGCTTTGATCGTTACGGGGAGGACAGCCAGCACTACGGCGTCATGACCGGCCTGCATGGCGCCCCGTCCTGCGAGGACGACGCCGTGGCACAACTGCTGGAGCTGCAGCGCCTGCGCGCACAGCAGGCGCCGCCAGCGCCCGGCGAACCCGATGAGGCCTTCCAGGCCGAACAGAACGCGCGCCTGGTGTGCAATGCCGAACGCTACTACCGCACCCTCTACCAGGGCTCGGCTTCGTCCTGGAACCTGCGCGACACGCACATGATGGAAACCCTGGAGGCGCTGGTGGCGCACCAGGCCCGGCAGGGGCGGATGGCGAAGGTGGTGCTGTGGGCGCACAACTCGCATCTGGGTGACGCCCGTGCCACCGAGATGGGCGGCCGCCGCGGCGAGCTCAATATTGGTCAGCTGGTGCGCGAGCGTTACGGCGATTCGGCCTTTCTGGTTGGCTTCACCACCCACGCCGGCACCGTCACCGCCGCCGACGACTGGGAGGCGCCGGCACGGCGGCGCAATGTGCGCCCGGCGCGTGCCGACAGCTACGAGGGCCTGTTCCACCAGGTCGGCCTGCCCGGCTTTTTCCTGCCGCTGCGCGACGGCACGGCCGCGCGCGTGCTGCGCGAACCGCGCCTGGAGCGCGCCATCGGCGTCATCTATCGCCCGCACACCGAGCGCCAGAGCCATTACTTCGCCGCCATCCTGCCGCAGCAGTTCGATGCCGTGCTGCACTTCGATGTCACCCGCGCGGTGCAGCCGCTGGAGCGCAGCGCCCTGTGGCAGGCAGGCGAGGCGCCGGAAACCTGGCCGAGCGGAATCTAGGGGGCTGGCTCAGGTCTCCTTCATCCGCCGCACCACCTGCGACTCCAGTCCCGGCGAAGCCCGCTCCAGCCAGAGCGGTGTCTCCTCGCGCCCGGCCACCACCCGTCGCTCCTTGCGCGCCGCCACGGCCGGGATGACCTGTGCCGCCAGCGCGGCACCGGTGATCCAGACCCCCTTGTCATGCGGGGTGTCGTGCAGGCGGTCGCGCCTCATGGCGTGACGGTCTCCAGATCGGCCAGCGCAATGCGCGCCAGCGAGGGCTCGTGCAGGGAGCTGCAATACAGCCACTGGCCGTGTTCCAGCACCTGCGTGATGTAGTGGAAGCGGCCGCGCCCGTGGCACTGCGGATTGGCCAGCGGCCGGCCCTCCAGGTCATCGGCAAAGCCCAGGCGCCCGCCTTCGGCTCGGTCGCACAGCACTTCCACGTCGCCGCCGGGCGTCACGCGCAGCAGGCCGCGGCGGGCATCGCAGACCAGCAGGCGGCCGTCCGGGTGAAAGCGCAGGCCGAGCGGACGCCCGCCGGTGTTGGCCACCACCTTGAGAAAATGGCCGCGCTGGTCAAAGCGGGCGATGCGGCCGTCCTCGAAGCTGGCGTAGAGCGACTGGTCCGGACCGACGGCCAGCGATTCCGGCCCGAAGGTTCCCTTGAGTGCGCCCAGGCGCGACAGACCCCCCAACGCCTGGTTGCGGCGGTAGGGGCCTTGCAGCAGCTGCGCATCGGGTCGGGGCCAGGCCAGGGGGCGGCCGAGGCGGGGCAGGAAGGGCAGCGGGGGCATGGGGAACACCAGCATCACCAGGTCGATGCCGCTATTCACCTGCAGGTGGCGGGCAAATGGCAACTGAAACCGCTACCTCCTTTTAGGGGGCTTTGTTTAGAACTTTTGCGAATGAATTCCAGTAAGGAAATTTCGCCTGCTTCTAGTCGGCGGCGATTCGGATAAGCGGTACCTATCACGGTATGAGCAACCCGGAATGTGCGGACATTACGCTATTTCCAACCGCCTGCGACGTGTTCAACTCTCAGGCCTCAAGTCTGTCGCAGGTTTGTATAACCTGAGCCACTCCCGGCATTTTTATGACCGCCATGGAGGTAGTCGTGAACAATATGACATGCGTTCCGGACCATCAGACCACCAAGCCGTACTGCCGGGTCTTTCATCTGGGCCTGGAGCCGGCCGAGGCGCTGGTGATCGAAACCCTGCTGCAGAGCAATGCCGAATTGCAGCGGCGCTATGCCTACGGTCCCGCCAGCGGCAATGACGCGGTGGACCTGGTCGTCGTGAATGCGGACAGCCCTGATGCCTGCGCCGAGTTCGCGTCGCTGCGCCGCCAGCGCCCGGAAATACTCGGCCTCATGGCGACGGCGGAAGACGACGATTTCGAGGGCTTCCAGATCATTCGCAAGCCGCTGACCTTTCGCAACGTCGTGGCCTTCCTGGAGTCGCTCACCTCCACCAGCGTGCGCGACATCAAGGGGCATTGCGCGGGCAATGCGCTGCGTATCCTGGTCGTCGACGACAGTCTGCCGGCCCGCCAGTTCATGAAGCTGAAGCTGGAAATGCTGTCGCGTGAAACCGGCATCCTGCTGCATGTGGACATGGCGGACTGCGGGGAGAAGGCGCTGCTGATCGTGCAGAAGCATGGCTTTGACCTCGCGTTTGTCGATGTGGTCATGCCGGGCGTGGATGGCTACGAGGTCTGCCGGCAGATGAAGCAGGTCGCGCCCATCCGTGTTGCCATGCTGACAGGGCGCGCCTCGCCGGTGGATTTCAATCGCGGTCGCAGCGCCGGCTGTGACAACTACCTGTCCAAGCCTGCCAACGATGTCGATGTCCGCACCATCCTGCGCCTGTCGGCGTTGAAGAAAATGACGGCCTCGACCGGCGGCGCGGCATGAGCCCGGGCTGGGGCGTGGTCGCCACCGGAGGAGAGGGTGAACAGCATGCAGGCGCTTGAGTTTCTGATCGTGGAGGCTGCCGGGCAACGCTTTGCCGTGGCCACGGCCCTGGTCAAGACCGCCGTGACGTTATTGCCGGTGTCGCCGCTGCCTTTCGTGCCGGCCTTCGTGGAAGGCCTGGTCAATATCAACGAGCGCATCGTGCCGCAGCTGGACCTGGCGCTGCTGCTGGGAGCGTCCAGCGCCACGGCGGGCGGCGAGCTGGTGCTGGTGGAGACCCGGCACTCGCCCTGCGCCCTGCATGTGGCCCATATCCTGGGCAAGGCCGACCTGGCGGCGACGGATTTGCAGCCGATTGCCGGCGAGGACGGCGCACTGCCGGTGACCAACCGTTTCGAATGGCAGGGCGGCAGCGTGCTGGTGCTGGACGTGGAGCGCATCGGCGGCCGGATCGGCAGTCGCGAGGTGCCGGACGGCGAGCGTGGCCTGCTCGGGCGCTTGCAGGGGGCAGAGCACGAGTCGGCGCGCGCCGCGGTGCTGGACTGCATTGTGCTGGCCGTGGCGGGCGAGCGCTATGCCCTCGCCCTGGCCGATGTGGTGGAGATCCTGGACCTGCCGGCCGCGACGCCGGTGCCAGGTGCCCCGGCGGGCGTCGAGGGCCTGGCCATGGTGCGCGATGACGTCATGCTGGTGCTGTCACTGGCCCGGCTCCTGGCCGGGGGTGGGGCGGAATCGCCGGCGCGCGGCAGCGTGGTGGTGGTCGAGCGCGAGGCGGTGCGCTACGGCCTCCGCGTGGACGCGGTGGAAGGGCTGGAGCAGCTCGACGCGGCCTGCCTGCGCCGCATCGATGAACCTGGCAGCGAAGTGGAGGGGGTCATCGCCGCCGGCGATCGTCTCTACGGGCTGCTGACGCCACAGCGCATCATCAACCCCGAGCGTCATCGCCTGTACCGGCCGCTGGCCCCGCAGCGGCAACGCCAGGACGCGCGGCGTGAGGAAAAGCAGCATGCCGTGCTGCAGGTGATGCTCGGCGATGAGGTATTCGGCATTGCCCTGGGCCAGGTGCGCCGCATCCTCGACTACTGTCCACCCGAGCCGGTGCAGGCCGAGCCCGACAGCCTGGTGGCGGGCGCCGTCAATATCGACGGACGCGTGGTGCCGGTGGTGGACCTGGGCCGCTACCTGCGTCTGGGCGCCGGCAACGACGGGGCCTGGGTCATTGTCGGCGACGAGCGCGAGGAATGGGCCATTCCCGTACGCGAGGCCAGCGACATCGTGTCCATTCCCGACAGTGCGCTGGAGTCCGTGACTGCCGGCCGCGGCGGCTTTGTCAGCGCCATCGCCACCGTGCAGGACCGGCTGCTGTCCCTGTTGTCCCTCGCTCCCCTGTTTCGTGGAGGCATGGCATGAGTGCGGCACCCGCGCGCGGCCGCAGCCGCAAGAAACCGGGCGAGGTCCTCGTCCGCCGCCGCATCCTGGTGGTGGATGACTCCTCGCTGATGCGCCGCTTGCTGGCCGATATCCTGGCCCAGGACAACCGCCTGGAGCTGGTGGGCGAAGCGGTGGATGGCCTGGATGCGCTGGACAAGGCCGCGGCGCTGCAGCCGGATGTGATCCTGCTGGACATCGAGATGCCGCGACTGGATGGCCTCGGCTTCCTGCGCGCCGCCCGGCTCGAGGTGGTGGCCCCCATCATCGTGGTGTCGTCACTGGCCCGCCTCGGCAGCTCCGCCAGCCGCGAGGCCATCGCCCTCGGGGCCAGCGACATCATCCCGAAACCCTCCGGCGTGGTCAGCCTGGACATTGCGGAATCCCGCGGCGCCGTCCTGCTGGCCGCGATCCACGCCTGCCCGCCGTTGCTGCCGGCCGCCGGAGCGCGCGCATGACCGACCTGATCGAACAGTTGTGGCCCGCCTTCCTGGCCGAGAGCAACGAGCAGCTGGAATACCTGGAGTTGTCGCTGTTGCGCGGTGGCGATGACAGCAGCCTGGACCTGAATGCGCTGTTCCGCGCCTTCCACACCCTCAAGGGCGGTTGCGCGATGATGGGCTTTGCCAGCATGGAGGCGACGGCCCATGTCAGTGAAGACCTGCTGGACCCGGTGCGCAAGGGCTTGCGCCGGCTGGACCCACCGCTGGTGGACGGCCTGCTGGCCGCCATTGACGGCCTCAAGCGGCAGCTGACGGCCGCGGCCGTTGATCATTGCAATCCCCCACCCGAGCCGGCGGTACTGGCGCAACTGCATGCCCTCGTGGCGGCGCCGGCCACTCCTCCCGAGGGCGGCGGCGCCGGAACCTCGACGCCGGCGGAGCCGGCCGCCGATCCGGCCGCGTTGGCGGCGGCGGCTCGCCAGGCGCTGCCGTTGCTCTGCGAGGCCGCCCTGTACGACGTGCCCCTGGCCGACACGGCGCCGGAAAGCCTGCTGGCCCTGCAGGCGGCCGCGGCGCCCTTCCCGGCCATTGCGGCCCTGCTGCGCGGACTGGCGACGGCGGCGTCAAGGGACCTGCGCCTGGCGGTGCTTGCCGAACTGCTGGATCGACTGGCGTGGCTGGAACAGGAGCAGGGGCTCGAGGCGGGCACCGAGGATGCCGCCGGAGTCCTGCGCCGGCAGCTGGAGCCGGCCTTGCGCGCCACGCTGCGCGAAGTACCGGCGCGTCTCGCCGGCGTGTCCGGCGGCGACACCACCGACGCCATTGCCGCCGCCGGCTCCCTGCTGCAACTGCTGATGTTGCTGCGCTTGCCGCACAGCATCCGCCTGCTGCGCCAGAGCCTGCAGCTGCTGCGTGACATGCACCGTGGCAGCCTGCCGGCCGCCGGGGCGCTGCCTGACCTGCTGCAGGTGGCGGTGGCCTTGCCCGGCGAACTGCTGGAGGGCCTGGTGGAGGATGAGCCCTACCAGGCGATGTGCGCCCAGCTCGAGGAGCGGATGGAGCAGGCTGCGGTGCGCAAGCAGCAGGGCGAGGATCTCGCCGCCCGTACCGCGGCAGCGGGCGCGCGCCATGCCATTTCCGCGCTCATGCTGGAGGCCCTGGATGCGCCGGCCCTGGAGCGGCTGGAGGCGGCCATCGGGCGCCACGAGACTCTGGTCGAGATCGAGGCGGATCTGGAGTCCGCCGCCGACGCCGGCCGCACCCTGGTCGACTGGTTGCGGCAGCACGGCACCCTCATCAGCAATCACTCTGTCCACTCCCTGAGCGAGGGCGCCCTGGTGTCCCTGCGTTTCCTGGTCGGCCTGCCGCTGGCGCCAGAGGCCGTCGGCCCGGCGCTGGCGGAGCTCCGGCCCCAGCCACGCAACCTCGGGGTGCACCATTGCGTCGCGATGATGCCCGTGGCCGATGCAACGGACAGGGCTTCCGCCGTCGACGCGCTGGGCAGTGCAGCGGACTTCAGTGCCGGAGCCGCGGGCGCCCCCGTCACGGAAACCGCGGCGGCCGGCGCGAACAGCAACAGCAACAGCAACAGCAACAGCAACGGCAACAGCAACAGCAACGGCAACGGCAACAGCAACAGCAACGGCAACAGCAACAGCAACAGCAACAGCAACAGCAACAGCAACAGCAACAGCAACAGCAACGGCAACGGCAACAGCAACAGCAACGGCAACGGCAACGGCAACGGCAACGGCAACGGCAACGGCAACAGCAGCATGCGGGTCGACAGCAGCGCCGTCGACGCCTTCGTGAACCGCGTCGGCGAGATGGTGATGCTGCGCAACATGATGTCGCATGTGCTGGGCGAAGATGACCTCATCGTGCGCCAGGGCCGCGCCGCCCTGCTGCTGCGCGAGCGCAGCGCGACGCGGCCGCTGGCCAATGCCGAGCTGCAGGAGCTGCGCGAGCTCTTCTCCGCGCTGGCGGCCCGGCACGAGCAACTGGTGCAGGCCGACCTGCGCCTGCAGGGGTCGCTCACGCGCCTGCAGGAAGAGGCCATGGCGCTGCGCGTGGTGCCGATCGCGCTGGTGTTCAACCGGCTGCCGCGCGTGGTGCGCGATCTCGCCCACACCCTTGACCGCCAGGTGCACCTGGACGTCAGCGGCGAGGACGTGCGTATCGACAAGGGCATGGTGGATATCCTTTCCGAGCCCATGCTGCACCTGGTGCGCAACGCGGTTGATCACGGCATCGAGACCCCGGTCCAGCGCCGTGCGGCCGGCAAGCCGGAACTGGCGCAGCTGCGCATCTCCGCGCGCCAGCAAGGCAGCATCCTGGTGGTGGAGGTGGCGGATGACGGCCGCGGCCTCGACTACGAACGTATTCGCGCCCGCGCCATCGCCAATGCCCTGGCCAGTGCCGCCGACGCCGCCGCGATGGGCCCGCGGGAGCTGGGCCAGCTGATCTTCCTGCCGGGCTTTTCCACGGCGTCGCAGGTCACCGAAGTATCGGGCCGCGGCGTCGGCATGGACGCGGTCAAGACCCGCGTGCTGCAACTGGGCGGCCAGGTCGAGGTCGCGAGCGAGCCCGGCCGCGGCACCACCTTCACCCTGCGCCTGCCGCTGACCGCGGCCATCCAGAACGTGATCCTGACGGAGGCCGGCGGACGCCAGCTGGGCATTCCGGAACGCAGCGTCACCGAGATCCTGCGCCTGCCGGTAGCCTCGCTGCAGGCGGTGCAGGGCCAGGCCTGCTGCCTGTTGCGCGGCGTCACGCTGCCGCTCTACCACCTGGCCGTGCTGCTGGGTCAGGGCGAAGGCACCGCCTCCGCGCGGGATCATGTGGAGGTGGTGGTGATGACGGACGGTATCTACCGCATCGGCCTCGTCGTCGACCGCGTGCTGGGCCGGCCCGAAGTGTTCCTGCGCGATATCCACCCCGATCTCGTGCGCCTGCCGGGCGTGGGCGGCGCGTCCATCCTGGGCGACGGCCGCGTCATCATCATCCTGGATTGCGACAGCCTGTTCGACCTGGCCGTTCGCCACGCGCAGTCGCTGCGCTCGCTGTTGCGTGTTCCATGAGCCAGTACCTGCGCTTCCGTACGGGCGACTTCCGCTTTCTGCTGTCGCTGGAGGCTATCGTCGAGATCGGCGCCGTGGTGGCCGGTGACGACACCGGCGGTCGTCGCCTGTGGCGCGAGCAGGCGCTGCCGGTCCTCGACCTGGCCGCCTGGCTGGGCGCGCCGTTGGCGCGGCGCGCCCAGCAACTGGTGCTGTCGGAGGCGGACGCCCTCCACCTGGTCGACATCGATGAAGTCGAGGGCCTGATGGAGCTGGAGGAAGGCCAGTTCGTGCGGATCACCGAGGTCTCGCCGGCGCTGGCGGCCCTTGTCGATGCGGTGGCCGCCGAGGCGGGCGTCTGCCTGCTGCGCCTGCGCCAGCCCCTTGCCTGGCAGCCCGGCCTTGCCGGCGGCACCCCTGCGGAGAACCCGACATGAGTTCGCCCCGCCTGCGCGTCCTGGTCGTGGATGACTCCGCCCTGCAGCAGCGCTACCTGCAGGAGGTGCTCGGCGCTGCCGACTTTGAGTTCCTGACCGCCAGCGATGGGCGCGAGGGTATCGCCCTGGCCATGCAGGCCCTGCCTGACGTCATCCTCATGGACATCGAGATGCCGGTACTGGACGGGCTCTCTGCCGCCCGCGAGATCCGCGAGGCCGATGCCACCTGCCTGACTCCCATCATCATGGTGACCAGCCGCGGTGAGGCGGAGTTCATGGAGAGCGCCTTCGTCGGCGGTTGCAACGACTACATCACCAAGCCGGTCCACCAGGACGAGCTGCGCGCCAAGATTGCCGCCCTCACGGGCTGGAACCCGGATGCCGGCGCATGAGCGTTATCGAGGGCTTCCGGGACGACGACTCGACCGTGCTCAACCAGTACGTGTTGCCCGGACAGGTGTTTGCCGGTGCGGCGCCGACCCGTTACGTGACGGTGCTGGGCTCCTGCGTGGCAGTGTGCCTGTTCGACCCGGTGCGCCAGGTCGGGGGCCTCAACCATTTCCTGCTGCCGGGGCTGCCGCAGAAACCGGACGAGGCGGAGCCGCTGCGCTGGGGAGTGCCGTCCATTGCCCACCTGCTGGAGCAGGTACTGGCGGTGGGCGCGCAACGCGGTGCCCTGCAGGCCAAGGTCTTCGGTGGCGCCCAGATCACCGCGCGCGCCGTACCGGAGCCCATGCGCATCGGTCAGCGCAATATCGAGACGGCGCTGGCGGAGCTGGATCGGCTGCGCATTGCCGTGGTCAACCAGAGCCTCGGCGGCGCGCTGGGCCGCAAGATCATCTTTGAATCCCATACCGGCATGGTGTGGGCGAAGGAATTGGGCCGTCCACCACAGGAACGGGCCTGACATGTTGATAAAAAACGAAAAGAGGGGATGGAAATGAAGGCGTTCAAGGATCTCAGGATCGGCGTGAAGCTGACCCTCAGCTTTTGCTTCATGGCGCTGCTGGTCGCGGTGGTCGGCTATGTCGGCGTGTCCGGTGTCGGCACGCTGCATGATGAGCTCAATGAGCTGGTGGACAATCATGTCAAGGCCTCGCTGCGGCTGAAGGATGCCCACGTCGCCCTGGAACGGGATCTGCTGGAGGTGCGCAATGCCCTGATCGCGCACGAGAAGAAGGACATGGAGGAATTTGCCCGGGCGCGCAAGGTGGCGCAGGAGCAAAAGACCCAGTTCACCGCATCGCTGCGTGCCTACCTGGACACTGCCCTGGCGGCCGAAGAGCGCAAGCTGGGCGAACAACTGCTGGCGGAGTACGACGCCTTTCAACCCCGACAGGATCAGGTAATGGAGTTGCTGGGGCAGGACAAGGATGCTGCCGCCTACGAGCTCATGCATGAGCAGGCCGGCGTGGTGGCCGGGATGACCCGCAAGCTCGAGGATCTCGAGGCCAGCGAGCAGAAGGACATGCAGGTTGCCCTGGCGCTGGCGGAGGATCACTACCAGGATATCCGCCTCATGACGGTGCTGATGGCGGCGGCCGGCATCCTGATTGCGATCGGCCTGGGCCTGGTGATTGCACGCATGATTTCGACGCCGATCAACCAGCTGGTCAAGGTCGCGGACAGCATTGCCAAGGGCGACATCCGCAACGACATCGAGGTGGGCAATGCCGATGAAACCGGCCAGCTGCAGTCGGCGATGAAAGAGATGAGCG
The DNA here is from genome assembly GCA_040385265.1 of Pseudomonadota bacterium. GTDB lineage: Bacteria > Pseudomonadota > Gammaproteobacteria > Pseudomonadales > Moraxellaceae > UBA2031. The sequence goes on from JAZKHS010000045.1 coordinate 42,329, forward strand.
CCAGCCTGCGCCGGATGGCCACCGCCGCGACCGCGATCGCCGACGGCGACCTCTCGGTGCGGGTGAAGGCACAGTCCGAGCACGATGTGCTGGGCACGGCGCTGGCGCGCATGATCGACAAGCTCACCCAGGTGATGCGCGAAGTCAGCGCCGGCGCCAACGGCCTGTCCGCCGCGGCGCAGCAGGTGGCGGCCACCTCGCAGAGCCTGTCCCAGGGCACCAGCGAGCAGGCGGCCTCCGTCGAGGAGACCTCCGCCAGCCTGGAGGAGATGGGCGCCTCCATCACACGCAATGCCGAGAACAGCCGCGAGATGGAGAAGATGGCGACGCGCGGCGCCCTCGATGCCGAGGACAGCGGCCGCTCGGTGCAGGAAACCGTCGAAGCCATGAAGCTGATCGCGCAGAAGACCAGCATCGTCGAGGAGATTGCCTACCAAACCAACCTGCTCGCGCTCAATGCCGCCATCGAGGCGGCGCGCGCCGGCGAGCATGGCCGCGGCTTTGCCGTGGTCGCCGCCGAGGTGCGCCAGCTCGCCGGCCGCAGCCAGACCGCCGCCAAGGAGATCTCCGAGCTGGCCGGCAACAGCGTGCGGGTGGCCGAGCGTTCCGGGCAGCAGCTGCTGGACCTGGTGCCCGCCATCCGCAAGACCGCCGAACTGGTGCAGGAAGTTGCCGCCGCCTCCGGCGAGCAGGCCTCCGGCGTCAACCAGGTGAACCGCGCCATGGCGGCGGTGGACCAGATCACGCAACGCAACGCCTCGGCCTCGGAGGAGCTGGCCTCCACCGCGGAGGAGATGAGTTCGCAGGCGGAATCGCTGGCGGAATTGATGAGCTTCTTCCGCACGGGTGAAGAGGCGCTGGCGACGCGCAAGGCCGGCACGGCGCCGCGCCCCGCGGGCGGCAGCGGCGCGGCCCGTGCCCGTCCCGGCGCCGGCCACGCGGGAACGCCGCAGCCGGACGCGGATTACCAACCCTTTGCCTGAGTGGCACGCCGGCCGGAGTCGGCGCGCCCGCGTCGCTTCCGGCCAGCCCAGTGAGTGTGCAATGTCGTTACCCCCCGTCAGCGTCACGCCCCTGCCGGCTCCGGTCGCCGCCATCAGCGACCGCGAGTTCCAGGACTTCCAGGCCCTGATCTACCGCGAGGCCGGCATCCACCTGTCCTCCATCAAGAAGGCGCTGCTCACCGGTCGCCTGGCCCGGCGCATGCGCGAGCTGCACATGCAGCGCTTCAAGGACTATTTCAATTTCGTCACCGCCGACCGCAGCGGCAACGAGCTGGTCATCCTGCTGGACGCCATCACCACCAACGAGACCCACTTCTTCCGCGAGGGACGCCAGTTCGAGTACCTGGAGGGCACGGTCTATCCGGAGTGGCAGCGTGCCGCCCAGGCGGGCCAGCGCCAGCGCCGTCTGCGCTTCTGGAGCGCGGCCTGCTCCACCGGCGAGGAGCCGTATTCGCTGGCCATGTCCCTGCTCACGCATTTTCCCGCCGAGCAGGGCTGGAGCCTGGACATCCTGGCTTCCGATCTCTCCACCCGCGTCCTGGAGCGCGCCCGTGCCGGGGTGTGGCCGCTGAAGCGCGCCGACGATATTCCGCGTGACCTGCTGCGGCGCTACATGCTGCGCGGCGCCGGCCTGCAGGAAGGCACCATGAAGGCCGGCGCGGAAGTCCGGGCGCCGCTGGAATTCCAGCGCATCAACCTCAACGACGAAGCCTATCCCGTGCGCGGCGGCCTGGACGCCATTTTCTGCCGCAACGTGCTGATCTATTTCGACAACGCCTCACGGGCGCGCGTGATCAACCGTCTGCTGGACCTGCTGGCGCCGGAGGGGCTGCTGTTCCTCGGCCACGCCGAGAGCCTCACCGGCCTCAATGACCGGGTGCGTGCGCTGGCGCCGGCCATCTACGGCCTGCGTGATCGCGTCGGCAAAGGAGGCCTGCGATGACCGGTCCGGCGATCCGGGTGCTGGCGGTCGACGACTCCGCGGTGGCGCGCAACGCCTACCGTCTGCTGCTGGCGGAGGCGCAGGGCTTTGACCTGGTCGCCACGGCTCCCAACGCCGAGATTGCGCGCAAGAAAATCGATGCCCTGGTGCCGGACGTGATCGTGCTCGACATCGAGATGCCGGGTGAGGACGGCCTGTCTTTCCTGCAGTGGCTGATGCAGCACCGGCCGACGCCGGTGGTGGTGGCCAGCTCGCACAGCCCGCGCGGCGCCGAGCAGACCATGCGCGCCTTCTCCCTGGGCGCCGTGGAAGTGGTGTGCAAGGGCGGCGTCGGCGGCGGCAGCGGCTGGAGCGAGGATTTCGCCACCTTGCTGCGCGAGGCGGTGCAGGCCGCCGCCCGCGCCGGCCAGCGCATGAGCTTCCGGGGGCGCGCGCGGCCCACGCCGCCGCCCTCCGTGTTCTCTGGCGCGCCCGGGCGACCCGGCGCCGGCGTAGCGCTGTCGCGCCCCATCCGCCGCGGCATGTGCGTGGTGATCGGCGCCTCCACCGGCGGCCCCGAGGCCCTGTCCACTTTGGTGGCGCAACTGCCGGCAGACTTTCCGCCCACTTTTATCGTGCAGCACATGCCGCCGCTGTATACCCGCACCTTTGCGCAGCGCCTCGATACCCTGGGGCTGGTGCGCGTGAAGGAGGCGGCGGATGGCGACATGATCGGCCCCGGCCAGGCCGTGGTCGCGCCTGGCGGCATGCAGATGCGCATGGAGGTCGGTCACTCCGGGCCGGTGGCGCGCGTGCTGAAGGCGCCGCCGGTCAACCGTCATGCCCCCTCGGTGGATGTGCTCTTCGACAGCGCCGTGGAAAGCTACCGCTCGCGCGTGCACGGCGTGCTGCTGACCGGCATGGGCAACGACGGCGCGGCCGGCCTGCTGCGCATCCGCGAGGCGGGCGGGCATACCGTGGCCCAGGACGAGGCGACCAGCGTGGTCTACGGCATGCCGCAGGAGGCCGCGCGCAATGGCGGCGCCGAGCGGATACTGGCCCTGGGCGACATCGTGCCGTGGCTGCTGACCCAGCTGGCCGAACGCTAGCGCGCCTGTCGCGGCGCGTCCGGGGAGCCTCAAACAAGTGCCGGATTTCCGTCAAAGAAAAAGGGGCCGACCGGCCCCTTTTTCATGGTGGCTTTCCGGGTATCAGGCACGCTTGCGGCGCGGCTCCGGACGGCGCAGCGACAGCTCGCGGTTGCAGAGCAGACGGAAGCTGCGCGCCAGGCGCACCGCCGCCAGCTGCGAGTCCTGGTGCACGCCGGCCAGGTTCATGAAGCCATGCCCCAGGTTGTTGACGCAGATATGCTCGACCTCGACGCCGGCGGCGTGCAGGCGGTCGCCATAGGCGATGCCCTCGTCGCGCAGCAGGTCAAAGCCGGCCGTCACCAGCACCGCGGGCGCGGTGGCGGGCATCGGCTCGGCCAGCAGCGGCGACACCCGGGGATCGGCGCCGAGCGCGTCGTTGCCATTCAGGTAGAGCTTGTAGAACCATTCGCGGTCTTCATCGGTGAGAAAGAAGCCGGTGCCGAAGCGTTCGTGCGAGGGCCGGCGCGTCACGCGGTCGGTACCCGGGTAGACCAGCAGTTGCGCCAGCAAGGGGCGCCCGGCGCTGGCCATCTGCCGGGCCGCAACCGTGGCCAGGGTGGCGCCGGCGCTGTCGCCGGCCACGGCAATGGATTCCGGCAGCACGCCGAAGTCGGCGGCATGGTCCTGTGCCCAGCGCACGGCGGCCTCGGCATCCTGCACCGGCGCCGGGAAGGGATGCTCCGGCGCCAGGCGGTAATCCACGGCCAGTACCTGCATGCCGGTTTCGGCGCAGAGCAGGCGGCAGACGTCGTCATGGGTGTCGAGGTCGCCCAGCACATAGCCGCCGCCATGGAAGTACACGATCAGGGCGGGCAGGGCGCCGCTGTCGTCCGGGGTGTAGTGGCGGGCCTGGAGAGGGCCGGCGCCGCCCTGCACGCTGAGGTCGCGTACCGCCTGCACGGCAACGCCCGCGCGCAGGGGCAGCAGGTCGGCGCGGAAGCGGCGGCGCGCCACGTTGACGTCACGGGCATTGAGGTTGGCGCCAAGGTGCATGAGCTTGCGCAGGGTCACCAGCCAGTACAGCAGCGGCGAGAGCCGGGCGCCGCCCTCGTTCTGCGGGGCCGGCAGCAGCGTGCGCGGAACAAGGGAGGTCATCTGGTCAAGCGAGCGCACGAGGCTACGGCGCAGGGAAAACGTCGGCATCATTCTGGTCTTTCTCTTCCTGAGGGGACCGCGCCCGAGCTGGCCGCGATCACAGTCCTGCCCGAATCTACTCTTGATGCAGATCAGGGAAAAGGCCTCTGGAACAGTGGGGGATTACGCCGACGAGCGGTATCAGGGCAAAGACGCAGGCGGGCGCCGGCCGGGCCCCGGGGCAGTAAGTCATTGCTGGAGTTGATTTATTTCCCCCGGAAATTAAAAAGCCCCGCGTAAGCGAGGCTGTTTATAACCCAGGCCGAACCGATCCGTGTCGCCCGTCCCGGCGCTCTCCCTCTGGCAGGAGGCAGGGCGCGGGCCCGGCGCCTCAGGCGTGCTGCAGCAGTTGCAGGATGGAGCTGAAGTCGAGCTTTTCCTTGCCCTGTGCCGCGTGCAGCGCATACAGCTGCTTGGACAGCGCGCCCAGCGGGGTCGCCGACTTGCTCTTCTGCGCCGCCTCCATGGCCAGCCCCAGGTCCTTGCCCATCAGCGCGACCTGGAAGCCGCCGGCGTATTCGCGCGAGGCCGGCGCATTCTCCATGACGCCGGGGTAGGGGTTGTACAGCTCCAGCGACCAGTTGCGGCCCGAGCTCTTCAGCATGATCTCGGACAGCACCGCCGGGTCGAGCCCGTTGTCGACGCCCAGCTGCAGCGCCTCACAAGTGCCGATCATGTGGATGGCCAGCAGCATGTTGTTGCAGATCTTGGCCACGGCGCCGGCGCCGGCGCCGCCGGCGTGCATCACGTTCTTGCCCATGGCTTCCAGCAGCGGGCGCGCCCGCGCCAGGTCCGCGGCGCTGCCGCCGCACAGAAAGCTCAGCGTACCGGCGGTGGCGCCGGCGACGCCGCCGGACACCGGCGCATCGATCATGGCCAGGCCCCGCGCGTGCGCCTGCGTCGAAACGTCCTTGGCGCATTCGGCGGAAACGGTGGAGCAGTCGATCAGCAGCATGCCCGTGGGCAGTTGCTGCAGCAGACCCTGGTCGCCCAGGTAAAGACCGCGCACGGCGGCGTCGTGCGGCAGCATGCTGACCACCGCATCGGCGCCGGTCGCGGCCTCCGCCGGCGAGGCCGCCAGATGCGCGCCATTGGCCACCAGGGGCGTCGCCAGCGCCGCATTGAGGTCGAACACGGCCAGCTCATGGCCGGCCTTGAGCAGGTTCTGCGCCATGGGCGCGCCCATCAGGCCGATACCAAAAAACGCGATCTTCATTGCTGAGTCCTCTCGTCCACAAAACAAAACGGGCTCGCGCCCCGTAGGTCGGGCTTCAGCCGGGGCGCCTGGCCCGACCGCTGCCTCGGTTCGTACTGATCGGCTGGCGTCGGGACGGTCGGGCCCGGCGGCCGTCGACCGGCCTTACAGCTCCGCCTGCGCCAGCAGATGCCGCGCCACGATCAGCCGCATGATCTCGTTGGTGCCTTCCAGGATCTGGTGCACGCGCACATCGCGCACGAAGCGCTCCAGCGGAAAGTCCTGCAGGTAGCCGTAGCCGCCGTGCAACTGCAGCGCTTCGTTGCAGACCGTGAAGCAGAGGTCGGTGGCGAGGCGCTTGGCCATGGCGCAGGTGGCGGTGGCATCCGGCGCCGCCGCATCCAGCTTCGCCGCCGCGTGATAGACCATGAGGCGGGCCGCCAGCAGCTCGGTGGCCATGTCCGCCAGGCGGAACTGCAGCGCCTGGAAATCGCCCAGTTTCTTGCCGAACTGCGAGCGCTCCTGCAGGTAGCGGTGCGCGGCGCGCAGGGCCGCCTGCGCCGTGCCCAGCGAGCAGGAGGCGATGTTGAGCCGGCCACCGTCCAGGCCCTTCATGGCGATGCGGAAGCCTTCGCCTTCCTCGCCCAGGCGGTAGCGCGCGGGAAGGCGCACATTGTCAAAGCTGATGAGGCGGGTGGGCTGCGCCCGCCAGCCCATCTTCAGCTCGTTCTTGCCATAGCCGATGCCCGGCAGGTCGGCCGGCACGATAAAGGCGGTGACGCCCTTGGCGCCGGTATCGGCGGTGCGTGCCATCACCACCAGCACCTCGGTGGCGCCGGCGCCGGAGATGAACATCTTGCTGCCGTCCAGCACATAGTCGTCGCCGTCGCGGACCGCGCGCGTCTTCAGCGCGGCGGCATCCGAGCCCGCGCCCGGCTCGGTCAGGCAGTAGCTGCCCAGCCACTCGCCGGAGGTCATCTTGCCGCCGAACTCGGCGCGCTGCGCGTCGTTGCCGAAGGTGGCCACCATCCAGGTGCACATGTTGTGGATGGTGATGTAGGCCGTGGTCGCCGTGCAGCCCTGCGAGAGCTGCTCGAAGATCAGGGCCGCGTCCAGGCGCTTCAGGCCGAGCCCGCCGCAGGCTTCGCTGGCGTAGATGCCGCAGAAGCCTAGCGAGCCGGCCTTGCGGATCACGTCGACCGGGAAGTGGTGGTCGGCGTCCCAGGCGGCGGCGTGCGGCGCCAGTTCCTGCGCGGCAAAGTCGCGCGCGGTCTCGACAAAGGCCTGCTGGTCTTCCGTCAGATCGAAATTCATCTGCCGTCCTCGTTCATTTTCTTCAATCGGCCCGGAGGGTCGGGCGTCAGCCCGACTACGGCCGTCGTCAGTCGTCTGGCGCCCGACCTGCGACCGCAGGAAGTCCCGTGGGACAGGATCACTTCATCGAGATGGTCATGTTCGGCGCATGGTGCGGGATGTCGTCCTCGAACCAGCGCGCGGTGATGGTCTTGGTCTCGGTGTAGAAGCGCACGCCCTGCTTGCCGTAGGCATGCAGGTCGCCCATGAAGCTCTTCTTCCAGCCGGTGAAGCTGAAGAAGGGCAGCGGCACCGGGATCGGCACGTTGATGCCGACCTGGCCCACTTCAATCTCGTGCTGGAACTTGCGCGCGGCGGCGCCGGAATCCGTGAAGATCGAGCAGCCGTTGCCATAGGGGTTGGCGTTCATCAGCGCGATGGCCTCGTCCAGCGTCTCCACCTCCATGACCAGCAGCACCGGGCCGAAGATTTCCTCCTGGTAGATGCGCATGGTGGGCTTCACGCCGGTGAACACGGTGGGGCCGACCCAGTTGCCGTCGGGATGGCCTTCTACCGTGCAGTCGCTGCCGTCGAGCAGGCAGCCGGCGCCTTCGTCCTTGCCGCTCTGGATCAGCGCCAGGATGCGGTCGCGGGCGCGCGGCGAGATCACCGGGCCGTAGGCGGCGCCGGCGTCGTTCCAGACGCCGGGACGCACGCCCGCGAGCTGCGCCTTGATGTCGGGGATGACGCTCTTGGCGTCGCCCACCAGCACCGCCACCGAGATCGCCATGCAGCGCTGGCCGGCGGCGCCGAAGGAGGCGCCGACGATGTTGCTGGCCACCTGCTTCAGGTTGGCGTCCGGCATCACCACCATGTGGTTCTTGGCGCCGGCGAAGCACTGCACGCGCTTCAGGTGATGGGTGCCAGTGCGGTAGATGTGCTCGGCCACGGGCACCGAGCCGACAAAGGAAATCGCCTTCACGTCCTCGTGCGTCAGCAGTTGGTCCACCACCGCGGCGCCGCCGTGCACGACCTGCAGCACGCCCTTGGGCGCGCCCGCCTCCAGGAAGAGCTCGGCCAGGCGCGTCGGCGTCATCGGGTCCTGCTCGGAGGGCTTGAGGATGAAGGTGTTGCCGCAGGCGATGGCCAGCGGAAACATCCACAGCGGAATCATGGCGGGAAAGTTGAAGGGCGTGATGCCGACGCAGACGCCCAGCGGCTGCACCATGGAATAGGTGTCGATGCCGTTGGCTACGTTCTCCACGGTCTCGCCCATCATCAGCGAACTGACGTTGCAGGCGTGCTCCACCACCTCGATGCCGCGCCACACGTCGCCCTTGGCGTCAGCGAAGGTCTTGCCGGTCTCCTGGGCCAGGATCTCGGCGATCTCGTCGTGGTGCTGCTTCAGCAGGTCCTGGTATTTCAGCATGATGCGGGCGCGCGCCGGGGCCGGTACGTCGCGCCAGCTCTTGAACGCCTCTTTCGCGGAGGCCACGGCACGCTCCACTTCGCCCGCGGTGGCCATCGGCACCTCGGCCAGCACCTGCTGGGTGGCGGGGTTGCGGACCGGCTGCCAGGTCGTGGTCTTGCTGTCCTGGAAGGCGCCCTCGATCAGGAGGGGAATGCGGCGAACGCTCATGGGAGACTCCGGTACTGGATGATGTTGCTGTTGTAGCACTGCTGGAAATGCGGTTTAAATGGCTTTTCTTGCCTTTAGCTGGACGATATTGGTGTTTTCATGCCTATCCCTTCCCCGTGGCCGCTAAGCCCTGACAGCCGGCGCTGGCTGCTGCCGCCGGCCGCCCGCCAGGCCCTGGCCGGGCATCCGCTGGGGCAGGGGCTGTGGCCGGAGGCGCTGGGCTACTACCGGCACGCGGCCGGCCATGCCATGGCGCGCGAGGCGGGCGAGCACGCGGATCACCTGCTGCTGTACTGCGTGCAGGGCCATGGCGAGGTGGAGTGGGTGGAGGAGCGGGTCCTGCCGCCGGGCGCCGCCGCCGCGCCGGGGCCCTCGCCGGCGGACGGTGAGGATGCCGTGGGGTCACCCCGGAGGCGCAAGACCGCCGCCGCCGTCACCCGGCCGCGGGCGACCGGGGTCACCCCGGGGCCGGCCTGGCGCAGCGAGCCGGTCGGCCCCGGCACCCTGGTGCTGCTGCCGGCGGGGGTCGCCCACCGTTACCGTGCCAGCGCGGAGCAGCCCTGGAGCCTGTACTGGGTGCACTTTGCCGGCGATGCCGCGGGGGATTTCCTGGCCCCGCTGCTGGCCGGCCAGTGCGCCGCCGCCTGCCAGGTCGGCCTCGGCCTGGTTCCCGGGTTCCAGACCCTGCTGGCCCTGGCCAAGGAAGGCTTCCTGCTGCCGCCCTTGCTGCATGCCGCCAACACCTTGCGCGCCCTGCTTACCCATGCCGCCCTGCTGGCGCCGCGCCACCAGTCCCGGCGCGGCCGCTTCGACGTCTGGGCGGTGCAGGCCTATATGCAGGCCCACCTCGACGAGCCGATGACCCTGGACCAGCTCGCCGAGGCCTTCGGCTTCGAGCGCTTTCATTTTGCCAAGACCTATCGCCGCCTCACCGGGCGGGCGCCGCTGACGCATTTCCTGCACCTGAAGATGGAACGCGCCGCGCGCCTGCTGGATGGCGGCGAGTTGCGCGTTAGCGAGATTGCCCGCGTGCTGGGCTACGAGGACGCGCATTATTTCTCGCGCCAGTTCCGTCGTCTGATGGGCGTGGCGCCGAGCGACTACCGCGCCCTCAAGCGCGGCTGACGCCGGGCGCAACAAAAAGCCCCGCGCAAGGCGGGGCGGTTTGCGGGCGCCGTCGTGGTCAGGGCATGAATTCGCGGGTGTCGGCGGGGATGCCGTGCCGGGTCTGCAACACCTCGGCATCCAGGCTGTCCATGTCGAGCGCAGAGGCGCCGCACTCCACATGGGCGATGGCGTTGCCATTGCTCTCCACGGTCACCCCGCGCACGGTGTCACCGTACTTGCCCACTGCCGCGTAAGGCAGGTAGTCGGTGCCGCCATTGCTGAAGCGCAGGTAATTGCCCTCGCCCATGCCGAACTGGAAACTGCCGGCGCGCACCGTTTGCGCGGGGTGCTGGCGCTCGCTGGGCAGTGTGATCTCGAGCTGGCCGTGGCGGGCCGCACGGTATTCCAGGTAGCCCTTGGTGGGCGACAGGTCCGGCGAGGCGCAGACCGAGAGGGTGCGGGTGCCGGCGCGGCAGGACATGACGATGGACTCGCTGGCCTTGCACAGGCTGGCGGCCCTGGCCACGCGCTCGGCGGCGGCGTTCGCCTCGTTCTGCACGGCGGCGTTCGCCTCGTTCTGCACGGCGGCGTCCACCAGCGCCTTGAGCGGAGCCGGCTCGGGAGCGACGAGGCCGACATGCAGCTTCTTGTCGGCGTTGAGCTGGACGCTGTACTTGAGCGACAGCTTCTGCGCCACGCTCCCGGCGGGACTGGCGACGCTGCTATCCGCGTCCGCCTCGCAGCTGTATTTGCCCACGTCCTTGTCGAAGCCCGCGGTACGGATATTGGCAATCTTCAGGCTGACGCGGCCGGCAATCGCCGCCGGCGTTGCCGCGCTGAGCAGCGTCACGGGATCCTCATACTTGCCCTCCACGACTGCGCCCTGCGAGCCCTCTGCCATGTCGCGCAGCAGTGGCGTCCGGGCCGCGGGCACCAGCGTGGCAATCTCGGCCTGGACGGCCTGCTGCAGCTCCGCCAGCGCCGCGGCGTCGTCGCAGCCAGGGGGCTTGCTGGAGCAGCCGGCGAGGGCGGCGGCGGAAAGGGCCAGGATGGTGACGTGCTTCATGCGGAATCTCCCTTGTTCTTGTGATGGCCGGCGCACCGGTCCTGCAGTGTGGGGGATGGCCGCGAGGGGCGGAATTGCGGTGAATACGCAGCGCACCTGTGCCACGCGGGCGGCAAGGAGGCGAGCAGAGCGAATCAAAGGTCAACGCGAGGCAGGCCGGATCAGGGCGCGGCAAGGGAGGCGCAATGCGGGTAGCGGGGCCCGCGTTACGATGCTCCGGCCTCAGGCGCGGGGCTTGTCGCGCGGCGGCAGCTGGCCGCCGAGCAGGTCATTGGTCACGGGCGCCGCCAGCACATGGTGCAGCGCCAGGAAGAGAAGGGCGGCGACGGTGCCGCTGCCCAGCGACACAAAAAGGATCTGCGCAAAGCTCATGGCGACCTCCCTGGTCGGGTCCATTCGGCAGCACGCCGTTCCGGCGCGGGCAAGCCCCGTGCGGAGCGGGCGGGATCATAAGCGTATAGGCCAGGGCGCCAGGGCCGTCAACACGGCCGGTTGCGGCCGCCCCCCGGGCGGCTAGGCCGGCAGCGGCCAGGGCGTGGTCTTGGTGCCCTCGACAAAGGCGTACACGGCGATGCCGAAGCCGATGGCCGGGGCCAGCACCTGCTGGCAGTTGTGGATCAGCAGCGCGGTGGCGCAGGCCGCGGCCTTGCCGGCGTCCTCGTTGGACAGCCCGTACTGTGCCTTGATGGGCGCAAAGGCGCGCTCCAGGCGCAGCTGCGTGCTGGCAAAGTCCATCACCGGCTTGTGCGCCTCCTGCGTGGCCGCCAGCGTCCGCCGCACCTCGGCATCGTTGATGCGCAGGCCCAGGCGTTCCAGCAGGGCATGCGTCAGGTTCATGAGCTCCGGGCCCTTTTCGTTGGCCTCGGCGGAGAGCACGGCCTGTCCCGGCTGCAGTTGCATCGCGGCATAGCCGAAGGTGCGGAAGTAATAGGTGCCGGCCATCCGCGCCATGCCGGCGATGGCGGACTCGGCCTGCAGGTGGCCGTCGGTGGCGAGCGCGTCGAAGGCGGCCTGGGCAAAGGCCTGGGCGACGGCGGCGCGGGTGCTGGCGGGATCGCTCATGGGCTCAGGCCCCCGGCGCGGTGGCGCCGCGCGGCGACGGGGCGGCGGTGAAAAGGTCGGGCATGGGCGCTCTCGCTGGGATGGGGCGGAATGCGGCGCAGCATACAAGCTGGCGCGGCGCAGCGACTAGAGGGCGTTGCGCACCAGCGTGAAGATGGCGGCCAGCCAGAGACCGCCGACAAGGGCGTACAGGCCGTACAGCGTGAGGCTGGCCAGGCCGGCCATGGCCCCGCTTTGCCGGCAGCGCTGCCGGAACGCGCCCAGGTTCAGGCAGCCGGCGTCCAGCGCGGGACGCCGGGTGATGAACTTGATGTTCACCAGCAAGGAGAGGAAGGCAGAGGCAATGAACAGGACAGGGCCCAGGCCTGTATGGCTCCAGGCGGCAATCCAGCTCGCGCAGGTCAGCCACAGGCAGAGCTGTGTCGAGACAAAATAGCCGGTGCCGTGCTGCCAGGCGCTCGTCGCCACATGGGCGGCCAGCAGCAACAGGAACAGCAGGGCGAGGGTGTGACTCATGCGGCGCTCCGTGCCAGGACTCGGGCCTGGCACGGGATCCGTGCGCCAGGAAACAAGGCGCGATTCTAGCCCAGCGGCGCGCCTGCCCCGATCCCCTGAACAGGGGGTCAGCCGCGAAGCTGTTCCTCCAGATTCTGGCACAGCGTCTTCAGGAGCTTCAGGCGGGCATGGTACTTGTTGTTCGACTCCACCAGCGTCCACGCCGCGATGTCGGTGCTGGTGCGGTCGATCATGTCGCAGACGGCGCGCTCGTACTGCGGCCACTTGTCGCGGTTGCGCCAGTCCTCGTCCGTGATCTTGAAGCGCTTGTAGCCGGTCTGCTCGCGCTCCTGGAAGCGGCGCAACTGCTCCTCCGGCGTGATCGCCAGCCAGAACTTGTTGATGATGACGCCGCTGCGCGCCAGCTGTTCCTCGAAGTCGTTGATCTCGGTGTAGGCGCGCAGCCAGTCCTCCTCGCGGCAAAAGCCCTCCACCCGTTCCACCAGCACGCGGCCGTAATAGCTGCGGTCGAAGAGGGTGAAGTGGCCCTGGCGCGGCAGGTGCCGCCAGAAACGCCACAGCCAGGGCTGCGCGCGCTCCTCCTCGGTGGGAGCGGCGACCGGGACGATGTGGTAGAAGCGCGCGTCCAGCGCCGGCGTGAGGCGGCGGATGGCGCCGCCCTTGCCGGCAGCGTCCTGGCCCTCGAACACGCACAGGCAGGAACGCTCGCGGAAGCGCGGATGCCGCGCCAGCGCGTTCAGCTCGCCCTGCCACTTCTCCAGCTCACGCTCGTAGCGCGCCTTCGGCACCTTCTGCGTGTAGTTGAGCGAGGCCAGCACGTTCTTGCCGTCGATGGGCGGCTGCAGCATGGGCGCCGCGGTGGCGGTCTTGCGCGCCTTGCGCGCCATGGTCTTTTCCGCCGTGGGCGCGGCCAGCTTGTCCTTGAGGCCGGCCAGCAGCAGCTTGCCCACGGTCAGGCTGCGGTAGCGCTCATCGCTGCCCTCCACCACGATCCACGGCGCCTCGCCGGTGCTGGTTTCGCGCAGCACGCGATCGGAGGCCTTGTAGAACTTGTCGTACTTGTTGAAGAACTTCCATTCCTGGTCGGTCACCCGCCAGCGCGTGTCCGGGTTTTTCTCCAGCGCCTTCAGGCGCTTTTCCTGCGCCTTCTTGGAAAGATGGAACCAGAACTTCACCAGCAGCACGCCTTCCTGCGCCAGCATGCGCTCGAAGTGGCGGATCTCCTCGATGGCGCGCTCCAGGTCGGCGCCCCCGATCTTGCCCAGGGTGCGGCTGACGACGGGCCAGGTGTACCAGGAGCCGAAGAAGATGCCGAGCTGGCCCTTGGGCGGCAGGTGGTTCCAGTAGCGCCACATATGCGGCCGCTCCAGCTCTTCCTGCGAGCGCGGGCCGAAGGCCTTGGTCTGGATATGGCGCGGGTCCATCCACTCGTTGAGCAGGTTGACGGTCTCGCCCTTGCCGGCGCCTTCCACGCCGGCAATCAGCACCAGCACCGAGGCGTTCTTCTTTTCCCGGAGCTCGTACTGGGCGTCCAGCAGCGCCTCGCGCAGCGCCGGCACTTCCCTGTCCCAGGTCTTCTTGTCGATCTTGTGGCCCAGTTCGGCGGATTCAAACATGCGGCACTCTCCCTGACAGGCATGGCTGAGGCCTTTCATCCTACACCCCGTTCCCGGGGGAAAATTGACGCAGGTCGGGTTGTGGCCGGGCTTCGGCGGCGGCGGATTCACGGCGCCGGAGGTGAGTCCGGGCCCGGCGCCAGGTGGCCCGCCGGCGACCGGAAGACGACTGTTCGGCGCCAGCGGCCGGGCCATGCACCGGAAGCCGGCCCGGTGCCGCACCAGGGCGGCGGCTGTCGCTAGTGCTTCAGGACACTGCCGCACAACTCCAGCAGGCGCCCCTCGGCAAAGCGCGCGCCCACGGTGTGTTCGGTATCCCAGTCGGTGGCATAGCCGAGCTCGGTCACCCACTGATCCGCTTCGGGGACGATGCTGACAAAGGCAAGCGAGACGTGAGCGGCGACAGCGGCGGGGGCGGTGATGACAGGAAAGGGGAGATCGGGATCCGGCAACGGTGCGCCGGCGGCCACGGCCTCGGCATAGGGCCGGTAATGCGCAAACAGCGCCGTCTGCAGCGGGGCCTGCCAGGCCGCCATGCGCTGGCGCAGTGCCCGGGCTTCGGCCAGGGCGGCAGGGTCGGGGGCCTGGCGGTCGCCGGCCAGCGCCAGCGGCACCAGGCCCTCGCCCAGGTCGATGGCGCCCCGCCAGTAGCCGCGGGCGAGGTTCAGCATGCCGAGGTCGGGGTCGGTGAAAACGTGGGCGGTGAACAGGCCGAACATGGCGAACTCCGGGGGGCTTGAAAGGCGATTGCAGGTCGGCCGCGTCCGCCGCCATCGCGTGCGCCCCCGCCGTTGCTAGGGGCGGGCGACGCTGTTCGCTAGGCCAGGAACTGCGTCGCGACAAAGCCCCAGACAATCGCCCCGATGCCGCCCAACTCGCCCACGATCAGCAGCGCCATGCCCCAGGTGGTGTTGAAGTTGCGCTCGCGGAACTGGTTCGTCGGCCCGCCCAGCAGGCCCAGCCGGAAATACTGGGCAATGGCGGTGGCAAAGAAAAACAGCGGCACCCCCGTGATCAGCAACTGCACCGACAGCGGGTAGGGGCTGTAGCGCAGCAGCTCCGCCATGACCAGCGCGGCAAAGCTGTACATGAGCGCCGCGCGGTGCGCGACATCGATATAGGGATGCGCGCGGTGCGAGGGGCTGGTCATGATGCCGCGGTATTTCAGCACGCCGCCAATGAGGCCGACGAAGAGGAAGAGGCCGGCGGCGGCCAGGGTCAGCTTGATGGCAAGATTCATGGGGCGGTCGTTTCCATTAGGGTGGCGAAGTCATGGTGCATGAGGGTCACGGTGTCGCCGCGGCCGCCGTCGTTACCGGCGCGGCCCCGGCCCTCAGGCGCGTACCGTGAAGGCGGAAAAATGGTTGGCCACGTGCATGGCGTGGGCCAGCTCGTATTCCGGCTTGCTGAGTTCGCCGTAGGCGAAATGCGGGCGCAACGGCGCCGTGGTGGCGCGGAACGCCTGCAGCGCCCCCTGCAGGCGCGCCAGGGCCGCGGCGGCGTCGAGGGCCGGGTCCAGCGCCGGTGCGCCGGGAATCGGCTCGGCCAGGTCATGCGACATGCGCCCGCGCCAGGTGAAGACCTGCAGTGCTGCCGGGCCCACGGTGCGCCGGAACAGCGCCGGCTTCATTTCCGGAAAGCCGGCCAGCGAGTACTCGATGCTCTGCGCGCAATGCGCCAGCGTCTGCGCCCAGGTCCAGCCGGGCGCGGCGTCCAGTGCGGGCGCCTGCGCCAGCCGGGTCAGCTCGGCGGCCGCCTCGTCCAGCGAGGCG
>JAZKHS010000046.1:0-18197 GCA_040385265.1 Pseudomonadota bacterium
GCGGCAGCCGTGATGTTGTGCGAAGCGAGCGCGGCGTTGAGCGCCGCCTGGACGTTGGCGACCAACGTGGCCGGCGTCGAGCTGTAGGTGATGGGGCCGGTGGTGGTGCCGCCCAGGGTCAGCGTGAAGGTACCGCCGGTGACGCTCGTCAGCTTCAGCTGCTGGACTTCGCGCTGGCCGTCGCTGTCATTGTCGAGATTGGTGACGACGCTGGCGCTGGATTCGCCCAGCCGCACCAGGGTCGCGTCGAGGAAATCGCTGCCGGTGTAGTCGATGGTGTTCTTCACCATGAACTCGGGCAGTTCCAGCGCCATCAGGCCGTTCAGCGTGTCGACGCTGAGCAGGCCGCCAAGGTTGCGCACCCCCTCCCCGCCGATGATGTCGGCGTCGACGACGACGTCGTCCTTGAGCTTGAAGGTGTTTTCCTCACGGCCGCCGTAGATTGTCGTGTTGGCGTCGATATGGGTGATGACGAGCTTGCCGTAGCTGGCCTCGCCAACCGGGTCCTCCACGAAGGGCAGCGCAAGATCAGCGGTCTTCTCGATGGTGAGCTGCACATGCCAGGCGCCGGTCTCGTTGCCGTCGGCATCGGTCTCCATGACCTTCTCGAATTCGAACTCGAGGCCATCGGTCACCTGGCGGAAATCCAGGACCAGGATCTTGCCAGCCGCGCTGAGCGCTTCGGTATCGAGCGTCAGCTCGCGATCGCCCATGTCAAAGAAGTTGCGCAGCAGCTCCGGGGTCAGCACGGCGGCCGTGCCGACGCCCTGGCTCCAGTCGTTGCCGAACAGCACGGTGCTGTCGGCGGCCGGCAGCTTCACGGTCTCGACAGCAAAGAAGCTCTCGTCGTGCGGCGCGGCCAGCGTGGCGGCTTCCTTGTCGCTGCCCACGGTGAGCTGGTCACCGGCGGCAAAGCTGCCGCCGACCTCGCCGGTGGACTGCGTCGTGCTCCTGAGCGTGTCCTGCGCGACGGTCGGCGTGAAGGTACCGGTGCCGGCCTGCAGGTAGCCGTTGGAGAGCACGAAGGTCATGTTGGCGGTGACGGCGCTGAAGTCGACGGTGTCGCCCTCGCCGCCGCCCTTCACCAGCTCGGTGAGGGTGTCGCTGCCCCAGCCATTCTCGAAGGTATAGGTGTCGTCGCCGGTGCCGCCGATAAGAGAGTCGTCGCCGGCGCCGCCGACCAGCGTGTCTTCGCCCGCGCCGCCTTTCAGCGTGTCCTTGCCGGCGCCGCCGGACAGCGTATCGTCACCGCCGCCGCCGTCGATGTCATCGAGGCCTGCGCCACCCGCCAGGGTATCGCCGCCGCTGTTGCCGATAATGGTGTCGTCGCCACCTGCGCCGTCGATATAGTCGCCGCGCGCGCCGGCCACCAACTGGTCGGCGGCCGAGCTGCCGACCACGGAGGAACTGCCACGGCTGCCCGTGGTGACCCCTTCCAGGTTGGCAAGGTCATAGGTAAAGGCCGGCTTGACGCCGTTGGCCGTGAAGGTGACATCAAACGTGTCCGTTCCCGCTGCCGCAACCGTAACGGTGCTGGCGCCAAGCACGTCGTTGAGCGCCGTCTGGATACTGGAGGCCAGCGTGGCGTCGGTGCCATCCCAGCTGATCGCCGCCGTGGTCTTGTCGCCCAGGGTCAGGGTGAAGCTGCCGCCCTGCCCCTTGATCACCAGTCGCTGCACTTCGGCGGTCGTGGCACTGCCCGCGACGCGCTCGCTGACGGAAATGCTGCGCGCATCCGTGAAGGTGTAGTCGATGGCTCCGGTGGCGCCGTCAATGACGGCACCGCCGCCGCTGGCCTCGACGGTCGTCGCTGCCGCACTCCCGATAAGGAGGCTGGTGCCGTCGCCGAACACGACCTTGCCGACACCGGCAAAGGCGTTGTTCCCGAATCCCGCGACACCTTCGGTGACGGTGGTGACGCTGGCGGAAGGCGTGGTGCCGGTAAGGCCGCTACCGTCGACCGTCAGCGCCGCGCGGTCCCACATCCAGTCGCCGAAGGTGATCTCGAAAGGACCGCTGCCGGTGACGCTGACATCACCAACGCCGGGCACGGTCTTGAGCGCCGCCTCGATGGTGTCAGCGCTCGCGTCCCAGGCCAGTTCGACGATGGCGGTGTCGAGACCGATCGTGAAGGTGCCGCCGGTGGCGCCGGCCAGGGTGAGCTGCTGCTGCTCGAAAGCCGCCGTGGCGGCACTGTCGGCCATGAGGCCGGTGGCGCGGCCCGCCGCCATGTCCACGGCCACGGCTTCGCTGCCGGCGAATTTCGTGTAATCCAGCACGTTGATGGCGCCGGCGGCCTTGCTGGCCGTCTGCGTGATCGCACCGGAGAGCGTGCTGTCAGCGGTGACAAAGAAGACGTTGGTGCCGGTGCCGCCCTTGATGGACGCGATGCCGGTGAGGTTGAGGGTACTGGTGCCGTCCGAGACGGTGACATCGCCATTGGCGCCGAGTTCGATCTCGAGATCGGCGCTGACCAGGGACAGATCGAGCACCGCACTGGCCGGCGAAGCCGCGCTGGTGATGGAGAGGCCGTCCAGCCAGCCGTCATTCAGCGCGATGGTGTTGACGCCACTGCCCAGATCGACGAACTCCACGCCGATGATGGAGCCGGCGCCAGCGCCGGTCAGGGTGTTGGCGCCATTGACGATGCTGAAGCCGGTGGCTGCCGCCCCGACCGTCATGGTGAGGTTGGCGCTGACGGCGGACAGGTCGAGGGTGTCGGTGCCGCCGCTCGCGGTCTCGACCACCTTGTCCGCGCCCCAGACATCGCGCGAGATGATGTAGGTATCATCGCCGGCGCCACCGGTGAAGGTGTCGTTGCCGGTACTGACGGGTGCGGTGGTACCGGTCGAGACCTTCTCGTCGTAGAGACGATCCTTGCCAGCGCCGCCGCTAAGGGTGTCGTTGCCGCCATTGCCGGCCAGCAGGTCGTCACCGGCATTGCCGTTGATGATTTCGGCGGTGTTGTCGCCCAGGATCCGGTCGTCGCCCTTGCCGCTGTTGATGGTGTTGGCCGCGACAATGGCGTCTTCGACGACCCGGTTCATCTGGTTCTTGAGCTGGTCGATGCGGATGACCGCCGCGCCCTCGAAGGTGAAGACGTTGGTGCCGCCGGCGCTGAGGAGGCTGCCCTTGAGGCTGGCGCCGTCCTTGAAAATGAAGGTATTGGTGCCGCTGCCGCCCGTGATGTTCTCGACATTGGTGGCGGTGACCTTGTTGCTGCCACCGGCGGTGACTTCGATCTTGCCTCCGGTAAAGATGGTGAAGGTCAGGTTACTGGTGACGGCGCTGAAATCGAGAGTGTCGTCGATGCCGCCCGTGCCCAGCTCGGACACGACATCGGTGCCGAAGCCGTTATTGAAGACGTATTTGTCGTTGCCGGCCTGGCCCATCAGCGTGTCGTTGCTGGCGAGGCTGGTCAGCGTGTCGGCGGCGGCGGTGCCGGTGATGTTGGCCAGCGTGTAGTTCCAGATGCCGGCTGGCTCGACCGCAAAGGCCGCCGTTTCGATAACGCCGGCGGAAACCTCGAGGATCCAGTCCCCGCCCGAGCCGGTGCCGTCATCGGAGGCCGCGACATCGGCGCCGGTGAACACCGCCAGTTGCTGCACGAAGGTGACGCCCGCTTCCTCGTGGCCGACGTCGCAGCCGTACAGCAGCAGGTCGCCGTCGGCCGCCAGGGCACGACCCCAGGTGGCCAGACGCGCCTGCTCGTCGTCGAGGCGGCTGGTGGAGAGCGTGCTCGTGCCCAGGCGCACGTTGCCCTGCGCGCCATGCGAGAGCAGGTGCACGGCGGTGAGGCCGACATAGTTCTCCAGGATGTCGCTGACCTGGGCGACGCCGTCGCGCGTCGCATCGAGGATGACGATGTCGAGCTGGCTGCCGTCGGCGCGCGTCCAGCTGATGACGCGCGGTCCGGTATCCTCTTCCGCTGCCACGGACGTGGTGGACGCATCCCCCGCGGACGGACTGGTGGCGTCATCGGCCACCACCGCTTCGGTCGAGCTGTCGGCCACGGCCAGCAGCGCCGCGATGTCTTCCACCGGCGCATTCAGGATCTGCGCGATCAGCTTGTCGATTTCAGCGACGCTGCCGTCGACGATGACGACCTCGCTCGCCCCGCCCAGCGACTGCTGGGCGATCCACTCGGTGCGCAGCGCGGCCGGCACGAAGCTCTCGGCGTCGGCCGTCAGGGTGACGTCACCGTCGGCGCTGGCGGCCAGGAAAAGACTGTCGTCGCCGCTGGCAACGAGCTCGCTGCCGGCAACCACATCACCGGCCTGGTCGGCCGACAGCTCGGGGTAGCTGTCGGGCGCCGAGATCGGCTCTGCCAGCAGCGCGCCGCCATGGGCGTCGGTCGACACCAGCGCATCGGCATCCGGCATCGCCTGCAGGGGATCGTTCAGGTCATCCGGCGGCAGTCCGAAGTCGCCGGAGAGGAGCACGCGCGCCTCCATGGCCTCGAACAACACCTTGCGACGGAAGCCGGCGTTCTGCTCGGGCTGTGCGGCAATTTTCGATGCCGGCGACCCTTTGCGCTTGAACCAACCGAAGACCATGACCGTTCCCCTTTCCTGACCGTTCGGCATCTGCGCCGCCGCGGTCGATTAGATTTCTTCTTGTGTCTCCGCCGGCAGGGCGCCGGCGAAAAGCATCCGTTGCTGGCCGCTTGCTGCTCCGCGGCCGGGAGTACTGCGCCGCGCCGTCAGCGCGCGGGAGCCTTGGCCGGCTTTGCCGCCGGGACCGGGGCAGGCGCCGTGGCAGGAGAAGGAGCTGGCGCCGCTTCCGGCGCCTGCACCTGGGCCTGCTCGGCCGGTGTCGACAGCGGCACATCCACCCGCGCCTCTTCCTCCAGGCTCACCAGCTGGCCATTGAGCGCGGCCAGGTCGTCCTGCTTGAGCTGGCCGGTGGCCCGGCGCAGCTTGATCCAGTTGTTCAGGTAGTCGTAGCGCGCCAGGGCGAACTGGTAGCGGTCGGCATACAGGTCTTCCTCGGCATCCAGCACCGTCATGCTGGTGTAGAGGCCGGCCTGGAAACCGCGACGCTTGGTTTCCACCGCCAGCTCCTGGGCCTTCACCGCCTGCTCCAGTGCCTTGGCGCGACGGATGGAGCTGAGGATGCCCTGGTAGGCCGCGCGGGTCTGGCGCTCCACCTCGCGGCGGGTACGCTCCAGCTCGTCCTTGGACTGCTCGAAGCGGGACGCCGCCTCCTTGCGCTTGGCCCAGACGCTGCCGCCGCTGTAGAGCGGCAGGTTCAGGGCCAGGGTGATCTCGTCCGACTCGGTCTCGCTGCCGCCGCCGAAGAGCGAACCATCGGTGGTGCGCTCGTTGTGCTTGAAGCGCAGGTCGAGGGTCGGATAGTGGCCGGCGCGCTGGCGCTCCACTTCACGGTCGGCAATGTCCACCGTCATGCGCTGGATCTGGAGCTCGATGTTGCCGTCCGCCGCCGCCTTGACCCAGCTGTCCACCGGCAAGGGATCCGGCGCCGCCAGCTGCAGCTCGCGCGCCACCGGTTTCAGGCTTTCCGGGGTGGAGCCGGTGAGCTCGCGCAGACCCTCGAGGGCATCTTCCCAGGCGTTCTGCTTGGCCATCAGCTCGGCTTCCACCTGCGCCATGCGCGCCTGTGCATCGAGCTGGTCGGTGCGGCGCGCCAGGCCACGGCGGTAGCGGGCATCCGCATCCTCGAACTGGCGGGTCGACGACGCCAGTTCGGCCTTGGACAGAATGACGGCATCACGTGCCGCCAGCGCCCCGAAGTAGGCCTCGGCCACCCGCAGCTGCAGGTCCTGGCCGGCCTGCAGGGCCCGCGCGTCGGCCTGGTCCTCCTGCACGCGGGACTGCTTCCAGGCCTCGATGCGGTCCCATCGGAAGACCGCCTGCGACAGCGTCAGGCTGAGGTCATCGGTGCCGTAGTTGGCATTGCCCTGCTGGAAGACCGTGTTGTCGGAGCTGATCACGGTCTGGTCAGTCTCGATGACCTGCAGCTCCAGGTTGAGCTGGGGAAGGTAGCCGGCGCGCTGCTGACGGGCCTGCTGCCCGGTGACCTGCTGCTGCTGCCGGGCGCTGCGGAACTTGGGGTCGTTGGCCTGGGCCGCCTGGTAGATCGCCATGAGATCTTCGGCGTAGGCCAGGGGCATCGCCAGCGCGAACAGGCCGGCACCCGCCAGCAGCGGCCGCAGCACGCCCTTCAAGACAGCATTAACTAACATCCCCATCCCCTTGTAATTATTTGCCTTTTCCCTTTCGAAGAGTGGCAGGCGGCGGCCTCGGTCGCCCTCACAGGGGACGCGTGCCGGCAGTGAAAACCCTGCAAAAGCGCAGCAAAATTTGAACAAAAAAGTGTGACCAACTAGGCAATTTATCCTAGTTGGTCCACCGGAAATACCACCTGGAAAAAAATTTCAGCCTGGCCTGAAACACCCCCCCGCATTCATGGGTAGCCGACAGGGGTAAGCAGGGAAGCAGGCGCGACAAATGGTGTCGTGGAGGCGAGAAATAGCCGCGGCCCGCCCCGAAACGGGGCAGGCGCAAGGGCAATCAGGAGGAAGGAATCAGCTGGCGTCGGGACGGAACCAGTTCAGGCGGTCACGCAGTTCCACCACCCGCCCGATGATGGTCAGGGTCGGCGCCTGGATGCCGCTGCCGGCCACCTTGCCGGCAATGTCGGCCACCGTGCCCACCACCACCTGCTGCTGCGGCGTGGTTCCCTGCGCCACCAGCGCCACCGGCATGTCGGCCGCCATGCCGTGGCGGACCAGTTCCTGGCAGATATGCTCAAGTCCGGTCAGGCCCATGTAGAGGACGAGGGTCTGGTGTTCGTGGATCAGCTCGGCCCAGGGCAGCTCGGGCGAGCCATCCTTGAGGTGGCCGGTGACAAAGCGCACCGATTGCGCATAGTCGCGATGGGTCAGCGGGATGCCGGCATAGGCGGCGCAGCCGCTGGCCGCGGTGATGCCGGGCACCACCTGGAAGGGCACCCCGGCCGCCGCCAGCTCCTCGATCTCCTCGCCGCCGCGGCCGAAGATGAAGGGATCCCCGCCCTTGAGACGGCAGACGCGCTTGCCCTCCCCGGCCAGGCGCACCAGCAGCTGGTTGATGTCCTCCTGGGGCACGGCATGGTGGGAACGGGCCTTGCCCACATAGATGAAGTCGGCGTCGCGCCGGCACAGGTCCAGGATGGGCTTCGACACCAGGCGGTCGTGCACCACCACGTCCGCCTGCTGCATCAGGCGCAGCGCACGGAAGGTGAGCAGGTCGGGATCACCCGGCCCTGCCCCCACCAGATAGACCTCGCCGACGCGGGAGGGCGTCGCGGCGGCAAAGGCCGCACGCAAATGCACCCGCGCCTCGTCCTCGCGTCCTGCATAGACCAGCTCGGCAAAGCGCCCCTGCAGCTCATGCTCCCAGAAGCCACGGCGGGCGTTGGTGTCGGGAAAGGTCTGCTTGGCCAGGCCGCGGAATTCGCCGCAGATGGCCGAAAGGCGGCCGTAGGCGGCGGGAATCGTCGTCTCCAGCCGCGCCCGCAGCAACCGCGCCAGCACCGGTGACTGGCCGGCGCTGGACACCGCGATCACCAGCGGCGAGCGGTCGACAATCGACGGGAAGATGAAGGAGCACAGCGGCGGATTATCCACCACGTTGACCGGCAACTGGCGCGCGCGGCAGTCCGCCGAGACCTGCCGGTTCACCGCTTCGTCGTCGGTGGCGGCGATCACCAGCGCCACCCCCGCCAGGTCCTGCGCCTCATAAGGACCGACGCGGAAGCTGCCGTCGCTCTCCGCCAGCTTCGCCAGCAACGCGTCACCGATCTGCGGTGCCACCACATGCACGCTGGCGCCGGCGCGCATCAGCATGGAGGCCTTGCGCAAGGCGATGTCGCCACCGCCCACCACCAGGCAACGCTGGTCGCGCAAATTCAGGAAAATCGGCAAATAGTCCACGCAAACACCCCGCTAGCAACCTTTAGGTCGGGCTTCAGCCCGACAACCCTCTCGCCCCACCCTCATGGGTCGGGCGTTAGCCCGACTGCGGCGCCCGGCTTTTACCCGGTCCGCAGGCGCCCCGCCACAAAAAAGCCCGAAGCGCGGCATTCCACCACGGCCTCGGGCTCCGTCGCACCGAAAAATTGCCCAGCCAGCACTTTCACGAAAAGCGTGACGTCATTGCCGCCGCTTCCCGCCAGCCGTCATCCGCGACTGGCTGCCGGGCTCAAGCCCGGCCTGCAAACCAGCGCCCGCTGCTGGACGTCGGACTGAAGTCCGGCCTGCCGTTCAGCGGCCGCTGCCGGACTCAGGCCCGGCCTACAGGCTGATCGTTTCGCGCCCGCCCATATAGCCCCGCAGCACGTCCGGCACCGTGATGCTGCCATCCTCGTTCTGGTAGTTCTCGAGGATGGCGACCAGGGTACGGCCCACGGCCAGGCCGGAACCATTCAGGGTGTGCACGAGCTCGGGCTTGCCGGCCTCATTGCGGTAACGGGCCTGCAAGCGACGTGCCTGGAAGGCCTCGAAGTTGGAGCAGGAGGAGATCTCGCGGTACTTGCCCTGCCCCGGCAGCCACACCTCGATGTCATAGGTCTTGGCCGCGGAAAACCCCATGTCGCCGCCGCAGAGCACGATGACGCGATACGGCAGGCCCAGCGCCTGCAGGATGGCCTCGGCGTGGCCGGTCAGCTCCTCCAGCAGGCGGTGCGAATCCTCGGGCTTCGCCACTTGCACCAGCTCGACCTTCTCGAACTGGTGCTGACGGATCAGGCCGCGCGTGTCCTTGCCGTAGGAGCCCGCCTCGGAACGGAAGCAGGGCGTGTGGCAGACCAGCTTCAGGGGCAGCGTTGCCCCGTCCAGGATCGCGTCGCGCACGATATTGGTGACCGGCACTTCCGCGGTCGGGATCAGGTACAACGGCTTTTCGCCGCCGGTCTTGAACAGGTCTTCCTCGAACTTGGGCAGCTGGCCGGTGCCGCGCAGGCTGTCGGCGTTGACCAGGTAGGGGACGTACACCTCCTGGTAGCCGTGCTGTTCGGTGTGGGTGTCCAGCATGAACTGGGTGAGCGCGCGCTGCAGCTTCGCCAGCGGACCCTTCAGCACCGAGAAACGGCTGCCGGCGATCTTCACCGCGGTTTCAAAGTCGAGCAGGCCCAGCGCCTCGCCCAGGTCGGCATGGTCCTTGGGGGCAAAGGCCATCTCGCGCGGCCTGCCGACGCGGCGCAGCTCGACGTTGTCCTCCTCGCCCTTGCCCGCCGGCACCGATTCGTGCGGCAGGTTGGGGATGGTCAGCTGCAACGCCTCGAACTGCGCCTGCACTGCTTCCAGCGCGGCCTGGTTGGCCTTGAGGCGGTCGCCGACGGCATTCATCTCGGCCATGACCGCGGCCACGTCCTCGCCCTTGGCCTTGGCCTGGCCGATACGCTTGGAGCCGGCGTTGCGTTCCGCCTGCAGTTTTTCCGTCTCGGTCTGCAGCGCCTTGCGCTGCTCTTCCAGGGCGGCAATGGCGGCCGTGTCCAGCGTCACATGGCGCACGGCCAGACGGGCGGCGACGGTATCGAGGTCGTTACGCAGCAGTTTCGGGTCCAGCATGGTTCAGCTTCCTGACTCGTAAAATTCGCGCGCAAGCGTCGCGCGCTGAAAGGGCATGTAACTTCAGAATTGCCGGGCCAGCGCCACCGCGGCGGCCGTGGCCAGCAGGCAGGCGCCGACGCTGAGGCTGACGTTGAGGCCGGCGGCGCCCAGGCGCCCGTCCTCGAGCAACCGCCAGGTCTCCCAGCTGAAGCTGGAAAAGGTGGTGAAGCCGCCCATGACCCCGGTCACCAGCAGCAGCCGGGCATTCTCCCGGCCTTCCCCGCCCTTCAGCACCCACACCATGACCAGGCCGATGGCAAAGCTGCCGGCGATATTGACGAAAAGCGTGCCCCAGGGGAACGGGCTGCCGGCCCAGCGGTTGACCGCCATCGAGCCCAGATAGCGCAGCACGGAGCCGATCGCCCCGCCCAGGGCCACCAGCAGCAAGGGCAGCCAGGCGTTCATGCCGTCCCCTGCTGGCGCGGCCACGACGGTGTGGAATTCATTTGCCCCCCTTGGCGCTAGCGCGCGGGATGCGCTGCCAGTCGCTGGCCGCATCCTTCTCGCCCAGGTACTGGAGCTTCTCGCCGATGCGGATCTCCAGACCGCGCGGCACCGGCGCATAGAAGCGCTCGCTGGCCAGGGCCTCGGGCAGGTAGCTCTCGCCGGCCACATAGGCCTCGGGAAAATCGTGGGCGTAATGATACTCGGCGCCGTAGCCCTGCGCCTTCATCAGCTTGGTGGGGGCGTTGCGCAGGTGCAGCGGCACCTCCAGCGAACCGGTTTCCTCAACCCGGCGCCGCGCCGCCTTCCAGGCCATGTACACGGCATTGCTCTTGGGCGCCGCCGCCAGGTAGGCCACGGCCTGGGCAATGGCGAGTTCGCCTTCCGGCGACCCCAGCCGCTCCTGCACATCCCAGGCGTTCAGGCAGAGCGGCAGCGCACGCGGGTCGGCGTTGCCAATGTCCTCGCTGGCCATGCGCACCACGCGCCGCGCCACATAGAGCGGATCACAGCCGCCGTCCAGCATGCGCGCCAGCCAGTACAGCGCGCCGTCCACGCTGGAGCCGCGCACCGACTTGTGCAGCGCCGACATCTGGTCGTAGAAGGCATCGCCCTGCTTGTCGAAGCGGCGGGCATTGCCCTGCAGGCTTTCCGCCACCACCACCTCGGAGATCGCCTCCCCCTCGGAAAGATCGGCGGCAATCTCGAGGATGTTGAGTGCGCGGCGCGCGTCGCCGTCGGCGCTACGGGCAATCTGCCGCAGCGCCGTCTCGGAGGCCTGCAGTTTGAGGCCGCCCAGACCGCGCCTGGCATCGGTCAGCGCCTGCGTCAGCAGGCCCAGCAGGTCGTCCTCTTCCAGGCTGCGCAGCACATAGACGCGGGCGCGCGAGAGCAAGGCATTGTTGAGCTCGAAGGACGGGTTCTCGGTGGTGGCGCCAATGAAGATGACAGTGCCGTCCTCGACATAGGGCAAAAACGCGTCCTGCTGCGATTTGTTGAAGCGGTGCACTTCGTCCACGAACAGCACCGTCTTCTCGCCCATCTGCTTGTGCGCCTGCGCCTCCTCGATGGCCGCGCGGATTTCCTTCACGCCCGACAGCACCGCCGAGATGGCGATGAAGCGGGCGTCGGAAGCGCCCGCCATCAGCCGCGCCAGCGTGGTCTTGCCGACGCCGGGCGGGCCCCACAGGATCATGGAGTGCAGGTGACCGGCCTCGATGGCCTCGCGCAGCGGCTTGCCATGGGCCAGCACATGCTGCTGGCCCATGTACTCCTCCAGGCGCTGCGGGCGCATGCGCGCGGCGAGCGGCTGGTAGGGAGCGTCGGCCATGGCGGGATCCGGTCAGAACTGGTCGATGACGTCCGTGCCCTTGGGAGGGACGAACTCGAAATAGCCCGCCGGGAAAGCCGGGTTCATGCGGATGTCGGCAAAGCGGATGGCGGTACGCTGGCCGAGGGTGTCGGTCAGGTCCATCTCCACCAGCTGGCCGGCCTTGAAGAATATGCGCATGGACTCGAACAGCGCATCCTTGCCGCGCGGCTTGAGCACGAAGACCTGCTCGCCGCCCTGCCCCGGCACCTCGGTGATGTCAAAGCCGGCGGCGAGCTGGCGCGGCTCGCCGGAGAGCAGCAGCGCCGGCGTGTTGCCGACCTGGGAATCCAGCTTCTGCTTCGTGGCCTGCATCAACTCGGGATCATGGATCCACAACGTCTTGCCCGCCGTCAGCACCAGCTGCGGCGACGGCTTCAGCACTTCCCAGCGAAACAGCCCCGGGCGCTTCACGCCCATGCGGCCGCTCTGGGTGGCCAGGGCACGGCCCTTGCCGTCGATGGTCTGCTGGCTGAAGGCGGCCTGCATGCCACTGATGCCGTTCAGCACCTTGACCAGGCTGGCCGCGGCCGTCGCGTCCGCCTGCGCCAGCGTGGACACGGTGGCGAGCAATAGCGCGCCTATCAAACGCTTCATGTTTACTCCCGGCCCGGCACGATCACTTCGCGCTGGCCATTGCTCTGCATGGGGGAAACGATGCCGGCGAGTTCCATGGCTTCGATCAGGCGCGCGGCACGGTTGTAGCCGATCTTGAACTTGCGCTGGACAAAGGAAATGGACGGACGCCGGCTCTCCATGACGAAGGCCACGGCCTCGTCGTACAGGGGGTCGGCCTCGGGGTCGGAACCCATGTCGTCGCCGCTGCCGCCGAAGCCTTTGCCACCGTCATTGACTTCTAACGTCCCTTCCAGGATTTCGTCGACATAGTCCGGTTCGCCGCGGGCACGCCAGTCGGCGCAGACGCGGTGCACTTCCTCGTCGGAGACAAAGGCGCCGTGCACGCGCTCGGGCAGGCTGGTGCCGGGCGCCAGGTAGAGCATGTCGCCGTGGCCCAGCAGCTGCTCCGCCCCGCCCTGGTCCAGGATGGTGCGGGAATCGATCTTGGAGGACACCTGGAAGGCGATGCGGGTGGGCACGTTGGCCTTGATCAGGCCGGTGATCACGTCCACCGAGGGGCGCTGCGTGGCCAGGATCAGGTGGATGCCGGCGGCGCGGGCCTTCTGCGCGATACGCGCGATCAGCTCTTCCACCTTCTTGCCCACCACCATGATCATGTCGGCGAACTCGTCGACGATGACCACGACCGCGGGCAGCTTCTTCAGCGCCGGCGCGGTTTCCTGCAGGGCGGAGTCCTCGCCCGGCTTCCACAGCGGATTGGGAATGGTCTCGCCGCGCTCGGCGGCCTCCTCGATCTTCTTGTTGTAGCCGGCCAGGTTACGCACGCCCATGGCGGCCATCAGCTTGTAGCGGCGCTCCATCTCGCCCACCGACCAGCGCAGCGCGTTGGCGGCATCCTTCATGTCGGTGACCACCGGGGTCAGCAGGTGCGGGATCTTGTCGTAGACCGACAGCTCCAGCATCTTGGGGTCGATCATGATCAGGCGCACGTCGTCCGGCGTCGCCTTGAACAGGATGGACAGGATCATGGCGTTGACGCCCACCGACTTGCCGGAGCCGGTGGTGCCGGCCACCAGCAGGTGGGGCATGCGCGCCAGATCGGCCACCACCGGCTTGCCGGCGATGTCCTTGCCGAGCGCCAGGGTGATCTTGGATTCCTTGGACTCGTAGACCTGCGAGGACAGGATCTCCGAGAGCTTGACCATCTCGCGGTCCTCGTTCGGCACCTCGATGCCGACCACGGACTTGCCGGGAATCACTTCCACCACGCGCACCGAGACCATGGCCAGCGAGCGCGCCAGGTCCTTGGCGATATTGGAGATGCGCGCCACCTTCACGCCCGGCGCGGGCTGGATCTCGAAGCGGGTGATGACGGGCCCGGGCTGCACCGCCACCACGGTGGCGTCGACATTGAATTCCTTGAGCTTGATCTCGAGCAGGCGCGACAGGCCTTCCAGGGCCTCGGCGCTGTAGCCCTTCTTCTTGCTGAAGTCGGGCTGGTCAAGCAGGGCCAGCGCCGGCAGGTCGCCGGTGGGCGCCGCCGTGCCGGCGATATCGAACAGGCTGCGCTGCTTTTCCTTCTGGGCACGCTCGGAACGCTTGATGGGCGTCACCGCCAGCGGCGTGATGAGGGGCGCGTGGCGCTCCTCCTCCTCCACCGCCGCCGGCGCCACCTTCGCCGCCTTCAGCTTGCGCGGCAGGTGCTCGACCACCGGATTCATGCCCAGGATGGGCTCGGCGCGAGCTTCCCCCGGGTCCAGCTGCGCCTTGACGCGCTTGTTGCTGAGCGCGAGTTCAAAGGCGGGCGCCGCCTCCTCCAGCGAGCGCTTCATGGCGCGGCGCTCGCGCCAGGACGCCAGGTATTCGCTGAAGCGGCCGTGCACGATGGCGCCTGCCACGGTGCCAGCATCCCAGAGCAGGTGGCCGACGCTGTCCATCAACCAGAACCAGGAGAGGCCGGTGGCCAGGGTGATGCCGATCAGCAGGATGGTCAGCAGCAGGATGGAGCCCCCGGCCAGGCCGAAGGCGCCGTGCATGGCGCGGCCAATCTCCAGGCCGAAGACGCCGCCGGCGGCATTGGGCAGGTCGGTGCCGGGCTGCAGTGTGTGCAGGGCCAGCAGCGCGCCGGTGGCGAGCAGGGCCACCACCAGGCTGAGCAGGCGCCAGCCCAGGTGCAGCAGCGGCTTCTCCTGGCGCCACAGCCAGAACAGCTGGACGAAGACGAAGACCGGCAGCAGCACGGCGCCATGGCCGAAGGCGGTATAGGACAGGTCGGCCAGCCAGGCGCCGACGCGGCCGCCACCATTGCCGACGGGATCGCCGCCGACATGGCTCCAGCCCGGGTCACCGGCGGAATAGGAGGCGAAGACCACCAGCAGGTAGAGGCCCAGCGCCAACCAGAGGAGGGTCTTGATTTCGCGCAGGCCCTTGCGCGGAGTGGGCGCGCGGACGTTTGACGTGCTCACGTGAAAGTCTCGAAAACAGCAAGGGGGCATTGTAATGGCTGGGCCGGATTATGCCATGCCACCCAGGGCCCCAACGGCGGGAAAATCCCTTTTGTGTCATGGAATTGTGTGACTTCCCTCAAGCCCCCCGTAATACGCCACCCCGCCCTTCCCCCGGCTGCCGCCGGCCTCCCGCCTGCGGAACAAGTGGATAACCCATAGTTAAGTGTTGTTCCGTATACTTGCGGACTGACCCGGGGCGGCGACAATGCCCCCTGCCTCATGCCTGCAAAACCACAAGGAGCTTCCATGTCCGTCCAGCACCATCGCCTGCTGATCCTCGGTTCCGGCCCCGCCGGCTACACGGCCGCCGTCTACGCTGCCCGTGCCAACCTCAAGCCGGTGGTGATCACGGGCATGCAGGCCGGCGGCCAGCTCACCACCACCACCGAGGTGGACAACTGGCCGGGCGACGCCCATGGCCTCACCGGCCCCGCCCTCATGGAGCGCATGCAGGCCCACGCCGAGCGCTTCGGCACCCAGGTCGTGTTCGACCACATCAACGAAGTCGACTTCCAGACCCGCCCCTTCCGCCTCAAGGGCGATGCCGGCGAGTACACCTGCGACGCCCTCATCGTCGCCACCGGCGCCTCCGCCCAGTACCTGGGCCTGGCCTCCGAGGAAGCCTTCATGGGCCGCGGCATCAGCGCCTGCGCCACCTGCGACGGCTTTTTCTACAAGGGCCAGCGCGTCATGGTCGTGGGCGGCGGCAACACTGCCGTGGAAGAGGCGCTGTACCTGTCCAACATCGCCGACCACGTCACCCTGGTGCACCGCCGCGACAAGCTCAAGTCCGAGAAGATCCTGCAGGACCACCTGTTCGCGAAGGAAAAGGAAGGCAAGATCAGCATCATCTGGAACCACGCCCTGGACGAAGTGCTGGGCGATGACGGCGGCGTCAATGGCGCCCGCCTCAAGAGCACCGCTGACGGCAGCACCCAGCAGGTGGCCGTGGCCGGCATCTTCATTGCCATCGGCCACAAGCCCAACACCGACATCTTCGCCGGCAAGCTCGACATGCATAACGGCTATGTGAAGGTGAAGAGCGGCAGCGAAGGCAATGCCACCGCCACCAGCGTGCCGGGCGTGTTTGCCGCCGGCGACGTCGCCGACCACATCTACCGCCAGGCCATCACCTCCGCCGGCTCCGGCTGCATGGCCGCCCTCGACGCCGAAAAGTACCTCGACAACCTGAAGTAAGCCCGGCCCCGCCACCCCCGCCCAGGCGGGGGTCTCCCGGGATTCCCGCCGTCGCTGCCCGCCCGTTGTCACCCCCCGCGCAGGCGGAGGCTCCGGAGATTCCCGCCGTCTCGGGAATGACGGCCCGGAGGAATGCCAGGGACTGTGGCGGGCCGGACCGTCGCTCTCATCAGGGTTTCCGCCCATGCCCCTCTATCGCCTCGGCCCCCTCGAATACGGCTTCCCCCCGGCCGAACATGCCCTGGACGAACCCAACGGCCTGCTCGCCGTCGGCGGCGACCTCTCGCCCGAGCGCCTGCTGGATGCCTACCGGCACGGCATCTTTCCCTGGTTCAACGACGGCGACCCCGTCTGCTGGTGGTCGCCCGACCCGCGCTGCGTGTTCCAGACCGCCGACTGGGCACCCTCGCGCAGCCTGGCCAAGCGCCTGCGCCAGGGCCGCTTCACGCTGACCGTGGACCGCTGCTTCACCCGTGTCATGGAAGCTTGCGCCGCGCCCCGCCATTACGCCGACGGCACCTGGATACAACCCGACTTCATCCGCCACTACAGCACCCTGCACGAGCGCGGCATCGCGCATTCCATCGAGGCCTGGAACGCGGACGGCGAGCTGGTCGGCGGCCTCTACGGCCTGAATCTGGGTCGGCTCTTCTTCGGGGAATCCATGTTCAGCCGCGAGACCGATGCCTCCAAGGCGGCCTTTGCCTACCTCATGCAACTGTGCCGGCACTGGGCCATTCCGCTGGTGGACGGGCAGGTGGAAAACGAACACCTGCTGAGCCTGGGCGCCATCCTGATCCCGCGCGAGGATTTCCTGGCCATCCTGGACGAACTGGCGCCCCTGCCGGCACCCGACTGGCGCCAGGCGCCGCCGTTCGTGGCGACCTGACGCCGACGCCGCCACTACCGCCTCCCCCACTGTTTGCCCGGCCGCCAGACACGGATGTCCATACGGTGCCGCCCGTTGGCCCCTGGACGACCCGCGCCGCCCACCCTGCCGCAGGCGACCGGACGCTCCGTTCAGTTCCCCCGGGCTTGCGCTAATCTTGTGGCAGGTGACCGTCACGACGGCTGTGATATAAACGGCGATATCCGCCTCCCGGAGTCCCGCGATGACCGCGACCGGAGTCAAGTTCTTCAGCACCACCGCCCACCCCTGCAGCTACCTGGAGGGAGAGCAGGCCATTACCCTGTTTGCGGATCCCAAGAGCCGCATGGATGGCCGCCTCTATTCGGAGCTCTCGGACCTGGGCTTCCGCCGCAGTGGCAACTACGTCTACCGCCCGCACTGCAGCCACTGCAACGCCTGCGTGCCGGTGCGCCTCCCGGTCGAGCGCTTCCAGGCCAGCCGCGCCCAGCAGCGGGTGTGGAAACGCAATGCCGACATCCAGGTGCGCGCCGTGGCGCCGGTCTTCGACGAGGCCCATTACGCGCTCTACGAGCGCTACATCAGCGAGCGCCACAGCGACGGCGACATGTACCCGCCGACCGAGGAGCAATTCCGCTCCTTCCTGACCTCGGACTGGTCGGATACGCGCTTCTATGAATTCCGCGCCGCCGGCAAGCTGCTCGGCATTGCCGTCTGCGACATGCTGGAAGAGGGACTGTCCGCGGTCTACACCTTCTTCGACCCGGACGAGGAGAAGCGCAGCCTCGGCACCTACGCCATCCTGTGGGAGATCGAGGAAACGCGGCGCCTGGGCCTGCCCAGCCTCTACCTGGGCTACTGGATCAAGAACTGCCAGAAGATGAGCTACAAGATTGCCTACCGGCCGATCGAACTGCTGATCAACAACGAGTGGCTCACCGCCCGTTGAGCCGGCGTCCTTCGCCCCTCTAGCGCACGTTGCCGATGCAGACGTACTTGATCTCGAGATAATCATCGATGCCGTAGCGCGAGCCCTCGCGGCCGAGCCCGGAGGACTTCACGCCACCGAAGGGCGCCAGCTCGGTGCTGATGATGCCCTCGTTGACGCCCACCATGCCGTACTCCAGCGCCTCGGCGACGCGGAAGATGCGGTTGACGTTCTGGCTGTAGAAATAGGAGGCGAGGCCGTACTCGGTGTCGTTGGCCATTTGTATGGCCTCCGCCTCATCCTTGAAACGGATCAGCGTGGCCACCGGGCAGAACAGCTCGTTCTGCGCGATCGCGCTGTCGTTGCGCACGCCGGTCACCAGCGTCGGCTCGAAGAACAGACCGCCGCGCTCATGGCGCTGCCCCCCGCACGCCAGCTGCGCGCCGGCCGCCACCGCCTCCGCCACTAGACGCTCGGCATGGCGCACCGCCTTCTCGTTGATCAGCGGCCCCTGTGTCACCCCCTCCTCCCAGCCCGCGCCCACCTTGAGCTGCCCCATGGCCGCAGCCAGCTTCCCGGCGAAGGCATCGTGCACGCCGTCCTGCACCAGGATGCGGTTGGTGCAGACGCAGGTCTGGCCGGAGTTACGGAACTTGGAAGCAATGGCGCCGGCCACCGCGGCATCCAGGTCG
>JAZKHS010000047.1:0-18503 GCA_040385265.1 Pseudomonadota bacterium
CCCGCAGCCGGCCGCACGGCGCCGGGCCCGGCTCCTGGGCAAAGTTGGGTGTGGGGCTGGGGCTGGGGCTGGGGAAAATACCGCGAAGGCAGCCAATAAGCGCCAGACGCCGGCGGCCAACCCCGGGACAGGGTGTGACCGCCGGCAGGGCAGCCGGTCAGGCCGGCTGCCGCGGTCCGGCCGGCGCGAGACTGGTGGCCAGCTGCGACGCCAGCTTGCCGACGATGCCGTAGATGGACAGCTGCGGATTGGCGCCGATGGAGGTCGGGAACAGGGAGCCGTCCAGTACCGACAGGCCCTCGACCTGATGGTGGCGGCCCTGCGAGTCGACCACCGAATGCTTCGGGTCCTCGCCCATGGCGCAGCCCCCCATGACATGCGCGGAGCCCATGCCGGTGCGGAACTTCTCGATGTCGAAACGCTCGATCGCCGCCTTGCAGTCGCGCCACGACGAGAACCAGACCGCCTCGTGCTGGCCCGGTCTCACCGCGGTGGCGCCAGCGGCGAACTGGATCTCTGCCATGGCCAGGAAGGAACGGCGGAAGCCGTCGCGCAGCGCATCGGTCAGCGGATAATCCACGGTGGGCACGCCGTCGTTGCGCAGCGACACGGCGCCGCCCGGACTGTCTTCCGTAAAGCCGTCGCGCATCAGCGCAAGCAGGGCGCTGGTATTTTTCAGCTTCTGCATGGCCAGCGCATGCGCCTCGCCCACCCCTTCCATCAGGCTGGAGGCGAGGGCCGGGTGCAGCGGCAGCGCCTCGAGCTTGAAGCCCATGGGGCCGGTGGCGCCGTCCTTCCACTGGAAGTGGTCGCTGTAGGTGGACTGGGGCGCGCCCGACCAGGGATTGATGTCGCCGGCAAACTGCGCGAACACCGCGTTCACCGGATGCAGGAAGGTGCGCTTGCCCAGCACCTTGTGCGGGTCCGGCGCCTTCGAGCGCAGCAGCACGCCGGGGTTGTTGATGCCGCCGCCCGCCATCACCACATGGCGCGCCATTACCGTGAGGGTGACGCCGGTGCCGTGTACGCCGTCTTCCTGCATGCCGGTGGCGACGATGCCGGTGGCGCGCTTGCCCTCCAGCAGCACCTGGTCGGCGCGCGCGCGGTAGTACAGGCGCGCACCTTTCTTCAGCGCCTCGGGAATGGTGGTCACCAGCATGGATTGCTTGGCGTTGGTGGGACAGCCCATGCCGCAGTAGCCGAGGTTCCAGCAACCCACCACGTTGCGCGGGATGCCCTGCCAGCTGAAGCCCAGCTTTTCGCAGCCGACCTTCAGCATGTTGTTGTTGGGGTTGGGCTCCACCAGCCAGGGCTGGATATGCAGGCGCTGCTCGGCGCGCGCGAACCAGGGCGCCATCTCGGCTTCGCCCAGGCCCTTGACGCCGTGCACCTCGGCCCACTGCTTGAGCGTGAGCGGCGGCGTGCGGAAGCTGGAGGTCCAGTTGATGGTGGTGGAGCCGCCGACGGCGCGTCCCTGCAGGATGG
This sequence comes from Pseudomonadota bacterium, assembly GCA_040385265.1. Lineage (GTDB taxonomy): Bacteria > Pseudomonadota > Gammaproteobacteria > Pseudomonadales > Moraxellaceae > UBA2031. The sequence goes on from JAZKHS010000047.1 coordinate 1,486, forward strand.
TCATGCTGCCATCCTTGGTGGTGCGGCCAGCGCTCTCCTGGTAGAGATCCTGGTAAGCACGGAATTCCTGGGCGGTGAAATCGCGGCTGGTGCGCAGCGGCCCTTCCTCGACCAGCACCACATCCAGGCCGGCCCGGGTGAGGATTTCCGCGGTGGTGCCACCGCCGGCACCGGTGCCGACAATCACCACGTCGCACTCGATCCGGGCATTCTGCTTCTGCTGCCCCAGATGGACAGCCTGCCAGCCCTGCTCCACGCCGGCGGCAAAGAAATCGTGGATGCCTTTTACTTCAATCGTCATCTCGGTCTCCTTCAGGCCAGCGGCAGAGCGGCAGGGGCAAGGGTCACGGCGGTGGCGCTGGAAGCAGCCGCCGTGGCAGGGGCCGCTTCAGGTGGTACGGCCGGCAGCACCACCGGGGCCGGCGCGCCCTCGGCGGGCACCACCCGCGGCGGCTCGTAGCCGATGGCGGCCCAGCTGCGCGGCTGCAGGTACCACATCATGTTCAGCATCTGCGTGAGTGCACAATAACCGGCGCGCAGGGTCTCGAAGCGGCTGTTGCGCCAGTGCGCGAGGAACTGGCCGATGGCGGCGGCGTCGGCCTCTTCCCAGGGAGTCGACAGGCCCACCAGCGCATAGCGCGTGGCCGGCATGTGCATCAGGTCAAGGAGCTGGCCGAGCTGCTTCTGGCCGGCCGCGCTGGTACCGGCCAGGAAGGCGTCGAGGGTGTGCAGCGTCTCGTCGACGGCGGCGGCCTGCGCCGCCCCTGCCGGCACCTGACCAGCCAGCACCACCGGCACCAGCGCGCGCAGGATGGCGAGGTCGTTGCTGCGCAGCACGGTGAAGCCCGTCGCCGCCGGCACGCTGGCGCAGCCGGTGAGCAGGGCGGTGGCGGAAATCGTGGACAGCGCCAGGGCACCCAGGGTGCCCACGCGCAGGAACTGGCGGCGCGACAGGCCGCCTTGGCGATCAGGGAATGCACTCACTGAAACGTTCTCCAGGTCTGCGTTCTTCTTGTTTTGGCAGGCCGGGCATCGAAGGCCGAGTGCCGTCTGAGGGGCGGCGGGCAGCACTGCCAGAAAAGCAAAAGGCGGGACACTGCCCGCCTTTTGCCTGCGTCATCACTTCAGCAGGTATTTTTTCAGGAAGGTATGCACGCTCTTGTTGAAGGGCGGCAGCACGTAGCGGATGGAGTAGAGCTTCGGCTTTTCCAGGATGGCCTTGGCGTTGGACATGGTGATGAAGCCTTCGCGACCGTGGTAGCGGCCCATGCCGGAGGCGCCGACGCCGCCGAAGGGCAGGTCTTCCGCGCCGACGTGGCTCAGCGTCTCGTTCACGCACATGCCGCCGGAATGGGTGTTGGCGGCGACGTATTCGGCGCGGCTGCCGTCCCAGTCAAAATAGTACAGGGCAAGCGGGCGAGGGCGGTCGTTGATGAAACGCAGCGCGTCATCGAGGCTGCTGTATTCCATGATGGGCAGCACCGGGCCGAAAATCTCGTTCTGCATGATCTGCATGTCGGGCGTAACGCCCGTCACCACCGTCACCGGCATCTTGTGGGAGCCGCCGAACTTCTCGTTGGCCGGGTTGATCTCGATCACCCGCGCGCCCTGGTCGCGCGCATCGGCCAGGTAGCCCTGGATGCGCTTGTACTGCTTCTCGTTGATGACGCTGGTGAAATCCTTGTTGTTCAGCATCGTCGGGTACATCTTGCTGACCTGGGCCACGAAGGCATCGACGAAGGCCTGGGTCTTGCCCTTGGGCACGAACAGGTAATCCGGGGCGACGCAGGTCTGGCCGGCATTCCAGCACTTGCCGAAGGCAATGCGCTCGGCGGCATCGGTCATGCCAAAGGAGTCGTGCACGATGGCCGGCGACTTGCCGCCCAGCTCCAGCACCACAGGGGTCAGGTTCTTGGCGGCCTCGGCCATCACGGTGCGACCGACATTGGTGGAGCCGGTGAAGGTGAGCTGGTCGAAGGCGAGGCGCGAGAACTCTTCCGAGATTTCACCGCGGCCGGTGAACACCGACACCTGGTCCTCGCTGAAGACCTCGGCAATCATCTTCTTGAAGGCGTCGCCGACGCGCGGGGTGAAGCCGGACATCTTGATCATGACGCGGTTGCCGGCAGCGAGCGCGCAGGTCAGCGGGCCCATGGCCAGGAAAATGGGGTAGTTCCAGGGCACGATAACGCCGACCACGCCGAGGGGCTGGTAGTAGACCTTGGCGGTGCCGGGGGTCTGCAGCAGGCCGACGTGGCGCTTTTCCGGGCGCATCCACTTGCGCAGGTTCTTGCTGTAGTACTTGATGCCTTCGAGCGAAGTCAGGATCTCGGCCATCTTGGTCTCGTCCTGGCTGCGGTGGCCGAAGTCGTCGGAAACGGCTTGGCACATGGCGTCCTGGTGCTTCGCAAAGGACCGGCGCAGGGCGTCGAGGTTGGCCAGGCGCTCGGAGGCGGTGGGCATGGGCCGCGCGCGGTAAGCCTGCTTCTGGGCGTGGAAGACGCGGTGCAGGTCGGCGACCTGGACGCTGCCGGAGGGCAGTTCAACGACGTTGGCAACCATGGGCAATTCCTCGTGCGGGGCCGATCAGGGCCTGATGATGCGATCCAGCCCGACAAACGAGGGGTCAGGATCATGACAGGTGTATTTCTAGAGTATTTGCTCTAGACTGTCAACGCACCCCGCCCACGGACAGTGCCGGCCGGATGACCCGGCGGCCGGCGACCCTGCCGGAATGGCCGGAATAGCTGCCGGCGCGCCTGCCCTGGCCGTGCCGGCGCCCGCCGGGGGTGCAGGCCTCGCCCCGCCCGGCGCCAGGGCCGCGACCCCCCACAGGAACCCGACGCGTGAACGCCAGCAGCCGCCCCCTGAAGACCCGTGACAAGATCCTCGTGAAGAGCCTGGAGCTGTTCAACGACCTGGGCGAACGCAAGGTCAGCACCAACCATATCGCCGCGGCGATGGGCATCAGTCCGGGCAACCTCTATTACCACTTCCGCAACAAGGAAGAGATCATCTTCGAGCTCTTCTGCCAGTATGAGTCCAGGACCCTGTCCCTGCTGCTCGCGCCCACCGAGCGCCCGATGACCTATGCCGACAAGATCGGCTACTTCGAGGGCATCCTGGAAAACATGTGGGAATACCGCTTCCTGCATCGCGACCTGGAACACATGATGGCGGACAGCCCGGCCCTGCAGGCGCGCTATCGCGGCTTTGCGCTGCAGGTACTGCAGCAGGGCCGGGGCATCTACGAGCGGTTGTCGGAATCGGGGCTGATCGCGGCCAACGCCGACGAGGTGACGGCGCTCATCCTGAACATCTGGATCATCGTGACGTCGTGGATCCCCTTCCTGCTGACCTCGGGCATGTTCGGGCCGGAAGAAGGGGTCTCGCACGAGATGGTGAAGCGCGGCATCTACCAGATCCTGCTGCTGGAAGCGCCCTACCTGCGCGGCGAGGCGCTGGAGAAACTGCCGGAGATGAAGGCCCGCTACGGCGCGCTGGGCGTCCCTGTCGTCTGAGCCCGCCGCGCCAGCACGCCTTCCAGGAAATCCGGGATCCGGTGCTCCAGGTAATAGGCGGGACGCCAGGGCATCCCGCCTTCAATAAAGCCGACATGCCCGCCTTTCGCGCACAGCTCGAAGCGAACCGCCGCCGCCAGCTCATCCGCCCCGGGCATCACCGCGGGTGACATGAGGGGGTCGTCGCTGGAGTGGATGACCAGCGTCGGTACGCGGATGGCGGGCAGGAACTGGCGGCCACTGGAGCGCTCGTAGTAGTCGTGCACGTCATCAAAGCCGTGCAGGGGCGCCACCAGCTCGTTGTCGAAATGCCAGAATGACTCGAAGGGCCCTTTCAGCAGGCGCTCACGCACCCGCGTCACCGCCTCGAGGTGGCCGGCCCGCTCCAGGTGGGCCAGTTTTTCTTCCCAGTGCGCCACCAGCTCGGTAATGAAGTGGCGGCGGTAGATGACGGAGATGCCGAGATCCATGCGATCGGCGCACAGCGCCAGCACCAGCGGCGGCGATACCGCCGCGGCGGCAAACACCAGGTCGTCATTGCGTTCGCCGCCCAGCTCGCCCATCAGCTTCAAGGTCATGTTGCCGCCCAGCGAATAGCCGACCACGGCGCGTGGCGCGTCGGGGAAACGTGCGCGCATATGCTCCAGCGCATGGCGGACGTCGTCGCTGGCGCCGGCGTGATAGGCGCGCGGCAGGTTGTTGGGGCGGCCGGCGCCACGGCAATTGAGGGCGGCACTGGCCCAGCCACGCGCGCCAAGCGCGGCCTGCAAACCCAGCACGTAGTGCGAGTCGCTGGAGCCGGAGAGCCCGTGCACGGCCAGCACCGCCGGCCGCCGCGGCGTCCAGCCGGCGGGAAAATGCCAGTCCAGGTCCAGGAAGTCGCCGTCATGCAGGTCGACGGTCTCGCGCCGTCGCGGCACCGCGGGCGGGCGTCGGAAGAAGGTGGAGAACAACGTCTGTGCATGCGGGTTGCGCAGCCACCAGGCCGGTCGGAATGTGCTGGTGAACAGGCCCGCGGGAAATTCGGCGCCACTCATGGGGTTGCCTCCCTGCCAGTAGAAAATCAATGCCGCGCGCGGCCACCTCCAGGCGGCGATCTCCTGTCGCGGGCAGCGCTACCCGCGCCCGGTCGCGCTTCCTTGCTAAGCGGCCGGATCGGGCCGATAGCGCGCGAGCCAGGCGTTCACGAGGCCGGCCCGCGTGGACCGGGTCTGCTCGAAGACCGGCGGCAGGCCCAGCGCCTCCCAGCTACTTTCCGATTCAACATAGACAAAGGCGTCCGGCTTCAGCAAGTGCGCGGCATGCAGAAGGGTGCAGACCCGCGGCAGCAGGTCGCGGTGAAACGGGGGATCGAGGAAGACGCCATCGAAGCCGCCCGCCGGCGCCCAGGCCGGCGCCGCGCCCAGCAGCGCCAGGCTGTCGCCGTACACCAGCTGCGCCGCTTCCGCCCCCAGCTCCCGGACGGCGGCCTGCAGGTGATCGAGCTGGGCGCGCGACTGCTCGATCATCACCACGCGCGCGGCGCCGCGCGACAGCGCCTCGAAACCGAGGGCACCGCTGCCGGCGAAGGCATCCAGGCACACCGCGCCGGCAATCTCGAACTGCAGCCAGTTGAACAGGGTCTCGCGCACGCGGTCGGGCGTGGGGCGCAGACCGTCGCCGTCGCCAAAGCGGATGCGCCGGCTGCGCCAGCGCCCGCCGACGATGCGCAGCAGGTTCTGGCCGCCCTTGCCACCGCCGTTGCCGGCAGCGGCGGGCTTGCCACCGCCCGGGCCCTTGCCGCGCTCCGCGCGCGGGGGGCCGGCGTCGCCGCCGCGGCCATGACTCACGGCTGGCCCTGCCCCACCGTCACCACCAGCATGCGCTCGGGCCGCAGCGTGCGGCGCAGGGCATCGCGCACATCGGCGGCGGTGACCGCCTCGATCTTCGCCACGTAGTTATCCAGGTAGTCGAGCGGCAGGCCGTAGAAACCGATGGCGCCGAGAAAGCCGATGATGCTGTCGTTGCTGGCGGTACTGAGCGGGAAGCTGCCGACGATATTGGCCTTGGCCGCGACCAGCTCGGCCTCGCGCGGCCCCTGCTTCACGAACTCGCCGAGCAGGCCGCGGATGACGCGCAACGCCTCGTCCGCCTGGTCGGCCCGCGTCGACAGGCTGATCTGGAAGGGGCCTTCCGCGCGCATCTGCTGGAAGCCGGAGTAGGCGCCGTAGGTCATGCCGCGCTTGGTGCGCAGCTCGTCCATGAGGCGCGAGGTGAAGCCGCCGCCGCCCAGGATCTCGTTGCCCAGCAGCAGTGCGTAATAGTCGGGGCTGCCGTAGCGGATGCCAGGCTGCCCCATGATGATGTGGGTCTGCGCGGACGGGAAGCTACGATGCAGGTGGCGCGACTTGCCAAGCCTTTGCACTTCCGGCAGCGCCGGCGCCGGCTCGCCCGCGGGCAGCGCCTTGCCGATGCGTTCGGCGATGGCCTCCGCCTCGGCGCGCGACACCTTGCCCACCAGCGCCAGCGTCAGGTTGCGCGCCACGTAGTAGCGGTCATGGAAGGCGACGAGGTCCTCACGGGTGATCTTTGCCAGCGACTCGCGCGTGCCGGTCGGCGGATGCGCATAAGGATGGTCGCCGTAGAGGCCCTGGTAAAATACCCGGCCGGCGATCGCGGCGGGGGACTGCTCCTGCTGCTGCTGGCCGATCTCGCTGCTCTTGCGCGCCCGCGCATAGGCGTCGGCCGGGTAAGCGGCATTGGCGACCACGTCCGCCAGCACCTCGAGGGCCGGCTCGCGGAAGGCCGGCTCCGACAGCACGCGCAACTCCACCACCGCCATGTCGCGGTGCGAGCTGGCGCCGAACTCCGCGCCCACCGATTCGAAGCCGGCGGCGATGGCGGAGGCGTCGCGCGTGGGCGTGCCGTCATCGAGCATGCGGCTGGCGACGGAGGCGAGGCCGCCGAGCGCGCCATCGCGGGCGGCGCCGGCGTCGAACACCAGGCGCACATCCAGCATGGGCAACTCGTCCGCGGCGACGAAATACACGCGCACGCCGCTCGCGGTCACCCAGTGCTGGATGTCGAAGTGACGCCGCGCCTGCGGCGTGGCGGGCAGCTCCTTGACGCTGGCCAGGTTCTCCAGCGCGGTGATGGGCCCGGTGGCGCCCGCGTCCTGGCTGGCGCTGGCGTGGGCCAGGCCGGCCGCCAGCGCCAGCGGCAACAACAGCAGGCGCCAGGCGCCGGGCCGGCGTCGCGCGCCGGTGTCAGTCTTGCGGTCAGGATTGCGCATCACTTCTGGTCTCCCTTGCCGACGCGGGCCACATCGCCGGTGTCGAGCCGGCCCGGCACCAGGTGCAGCACGGCGCGGCGCGCCGGCACCAGGTATTTGACGGCGGCGGCCTGCAACTGCGCCGTGGTCACCTGGCGCAGCGACTCCGGCCAGGTGTCGACCATGCGCCAGGACTGGCCCACGCTTTCCAGCGCCCCGATGCGGGTGGCCTGCTCCATCACCGAGTCGCGCTGGAACACGTCGGAGGACACCAGGCCCGCGTACACGCGCTTCAGCTCGTCCTCGGCGATGGGGCCGGTCTTCAGCAATTCGATTTCAGCGTCGATGGCGGCCTGCAGTTCCTGCAGGGTGCGGCCGGGCGCGGGCACGGCGCGCAGCGAGAACAGGCTGTCGCCGCGGGCGAAGGCGTCATAGCCGCTGGCGATGGCGGCCGCCACCTGCTGCTCGCGCACCAGGCGGGTCTCCAGGCGCGCACTGAAGCCCTCGTCGAGCACACCGGCCAGCAGGCGCAGCGCCTCGGCCTCGCCAGGCGCGCCGGTGTTGAGCGAGGGCACGTTATAGCTGAGGTAGAGCGCGGGCACCTTGGCCGGCAGGGTCAGGGTCATGAAGCGCTCGCCGGGCTCGGGCAGCTCGCGCGGCGGTCGCACCACCGGCAGCGGCCGCGCCGGCAGCGCGCCGAAGAAGCGCTCGACCTGCGCCTTCACCTGCGCCGGATCGACGTCGCCGGCCACCACCAGGGTGGCGTTGTTGGGCGCGTACCAGGTTTCATACCAGCGCTTCAGGTCCTCGAGCTTGAGATTCTCCAGGTCGCGCATCCAGCCGATGGTGGGCACGCGCGAAGGGCTCGTGAGGTAGGCCAGCGCCAGGAAACGTTCGCCCGCCAGGGCATTGGGATCGTCGTCGGTGCGCAGCCGGCGCTCCTCCATCACCACCCGGAGCTCCTGCACCACGTCTTCGGGCTTCAGCACCAGGTTCTGCATGCGGTCGGCCTCGAGCTCAAGGGCCAGCGGCAGCTTGTCGGCGGTGTAGACCTGGTAATAGGCGGTGTAGTCGTCGGTGGTGAAGGCATTGTCGGTGCCGCCGAAGACCGAGACCAGGCGCGAGAACTCACCGCCCGGCACCCGGCCCGTGCCCTTGAACATCATGTGCTCGAGGGCGTGGGAGACGCCGGTCTTGCCGTCGGGCTCGTAGCCGGAGCCGACGCGGTACCAGACCTGCACCGCCAGCACCGGCGCGCGATGGTCCTCGCGCACCACGACCTTGAGGCCGTTGGCGAGGGTGAACTCGGTGGTGGCGCCCGCCGCGGCAAGGCCGGACAGGGCAGCAAGAGCGGCCGGCACCAGCAGGCGGCGCAGGAGGGCAAGGCGGGGCATTCGGGCTCCGGGTCCATCAGGGACAAAGGCGATACGCGCCGGCAATCGCTGCGGGTTCAGGCAGGCGCAAAGGGCTGGTAGCATAGCCCATCCTTTGCGGGCCCTGTCAGGCCCCGCCGCCCCGAGTATCCAGACCCCATGTCCGAATCCAATACGACAGACAGCAGTTTCCTCGCCCGCATGAAGGCGGGCCTGTCGCGCACCCGCTCCTCGTTCAGCAGCGGCATGGCTACCCTGCTGATCGGCGGCAAGGAAATCGACGACGAGCTCCTGGAAGACATCGAGACCCAGATGCTCACCGCCGACATCGGCGTCGACGCCACCCGCCGCATCCTGGACAAGCTGACCGGGCAGGTCGAGCGCGCCGAGCTGACCCACTCCACCGCCCTGTACAAGGCGCTGCAGCAGGAACTGGCCGACCTGCTCGAGCCGCATGTGGCGCCGCTCGCCATCGACACCACCCGCAAGCCCTTCGTCATCCTCATGGTGGGCGTGAACGGGGTGGGCAAGACCACCACCATCGGCAAGCTGGCCAAGCGCTGCCAGAACAGCGGCCTTTCGGTCATGCTGGCCGCCGGCGACACCTTCCGCGCCGCCGCCGTCGAGCAGCTCACCGTCTGGGGCGAGCGCAACGGCGTGCCCGTGATCGCCCAGGGCGCCAATGCTGATTCCGCCTCGGTCATCTTCGATGCCCTCACCAGCGCCAGGGCCAAGGGCGTGGACGTGCTGATCGCCGACACTGCCGGCCGTCTGCACACCAAGACCAACCTCATGGAAGAAATGAAGAAGGTGCTGCGCGTCATCAAGAAGATCGACCCCACCGCCCCGCATGAAACCATGCTGGTAGTGGACGCCGGCACCGGCCAGAACGCCATCGCCCAGGTGCAGGAGTTCGACCAGGCGCTCGGCCTCACCGGGCTCACCGTGACCAAGCTCGACGGCACCGCCAAGGGCGGCATGCTCTTCAATATTGCCGCCCGCACCCAGGTCCCCATCCGCTATATCGGCGTCGGCGAGAAAATCGACGACCTGCGCCCCTTCAAGGCGCAGGACTTTGTCGCCGCCCTCTTCGACACTGACGACAAGTAAGCCATGATCGTTTTCGACCGGGTCAGCAAGACCTATGACGGCGGCCTGGCCGCACTCAAGGACATCAGCTTCACGCTGGGCGCCGGGGAGATGGCCTTCCTTACCGGTCACTCCGGCGCCGGCAAGTCCACCCTGCTCCGCCTCATCCTGCTGATGGAGCGCGCCAGCAGCGGCCGCATCGAGGTCAACGGCCACGACTACGGCAAGCTCAGGGGCAGCGGCATCGCCTACGCCCGCCGCCGCATCGGCATGGTCTACCAGGACCACAACCTGCTGGACGACCGCAGCATCTACGACAATGTCGCCCTGCCGCTCATCATCAACGGCCTCGATGCCCGCGAGATCCCCAACCGCGTGCATGCCGCACTCGACATGGTCGGCCTCGGTCATCGCACCAGGGCCCTGCCCCGCGCCCTTTCGGGCGGCGAACAGCAACGCGTCGGTATCGCCCGTGCCGTGGTTAGCAAGCCCTTACTCTTGCTGGCAGACGAGCCCACCGGCAACCTGGACCCGGACCTCGCCACCAGCGTCATGAACATCTTCGAGCAGCTGTCGCAGGTGGGCGTGAGCATCCTCATCGCCACCCATGACCTGCCCCTGATCGCCCGCTACCGCCATCGCCTGCTGTCGCTGCGCGACGGCCGCCTCGTGGGGGATGCGGCATGAGCGCGCGCAAGTCCGAGCACACCCTGCAGAGCCGCCTGGCGCACTGGCGCGCCCACCACGGCCGCGAGGCCCGCGCCGCCCTCCTCCGCCTGGCCGCTTCGCCCTTCTCCTCCCTGCTGACGCTGCTGGTGGTGGCCCTGGCCCTGGCCCTGCCCACCTCGCTCTACCACCTGCTGGGCAACGCGCGCGACCTGGCCGCGGGCTGGGAAGGGCAGGCGCAGATTTCCGTCTACCTGCGCCAGGGCGTGCCGGCCGAGCGCCTGCAGCCGCTGCGCGACACCCTGACCGCCCGCGCCGATGTGGCCGATGCCCGCCTGATCACACCCGAGGCCGCCCTGGCGGAGTTTCGCCAGCTCTCCGGCTACGGCGGCGCCCTCGACCTGCTGGAGGCCAACCCGCTGCCGGCCGTGATCGTGGTGCGCCCGGCCGATACGCGCCCGGGCGCCGTGCAGGCCCTGCGCGACAGCCTGGTCCGTCTGCCGGAAGCCGAGGCCGCCGACATCGACCTGGCCTGGGTGCAGCGCCTGGCGGCCCTGCTCGAGCTCGGCCAGCGCCTGCTCTGGGCCCTGGTCGGCGCGCTCGCGGCCACCGTGCTGCTGGTCATCGGCAACACCATCCGGCTCGGCATCGAGGCCCGCAAGGACGAGATCAACGTACTCTCCCTGCTCGGCGCCACCAGGGCCTTCATCCGCCGGCCCTTCCTCTACACGGGCTTCTGGACCGGCCTGCTGGGCGGCCTGATGGCCTGCCTCGCGGTCGCGGCCTTCTTCTGGTACCTGCAGGCCCCGGTGGACGAGCTGGCGCAGCTCTACCAAAGCCCCTTCCGCCTGCGTGGCCCCGGCGTCGACGGCTACCTCCGGCTGCTCGCCATTTCCACCCTCCTGGGCGTGGTCGGGGCCGCCCTGGCGGTGGGCCGCCACCAGCGCCGGCTCGAACCCTGACCACGGCAAGCTGGCGCGGCACCCCCGCGCCAGCTTGCCTGTCCTCCCTTCGCCCGGAAGGGCTTCGCCGCTGGCGCCCCCGTCAAAGAGCCCCGGAATTACCCCTATCCTTAACCCGACCTTAACGCTCAAGTACTATTTAGCACTCCCCCCAACAGGGTGCTAATATCAGGAAATGAACAAGCCAACCCCTGAGGATTCCTCAATGACGACCCCTAACATGCTGGTGCCTGCGGCCCTGGCGGTTCCCGGTGTCAACCTGGGTTCCTACGTGGCCAGCGTCAACACCATCCCGGTCCTGAGCGCCGACCAGGAACGTGCCTTGGCCGAACGTTACTTCGACACCGAAGACGTGGATGCGGCGCGCCAGCTGGTGCTCAGCCACCTGCGCTTTGTCGTGCACATCGCCAAGAGCTATTCCGGCTACGGCCTGCCGCAGGCCGACCTGATCCAGGAAGGCAACGTCGGCCTGATGAAGGCGGTGAAGCGCTTCGACCCCTCCATGGGCGTGCGCCTGGTGTCCTTTGCCGTGCACTGGATCAAGGCCGAGATCCACGAGTACGTGATCCGTAACTGGCGCATCGTGAAGGTCGCCACCACCAAGGCCCAGCGCAAGCTGTTCTTCAACCTGCGCAGCAAGAAGAAGGGCACCGGCCGGCTTTCCGTGGCCGAGGCCGAGCGGATTGCCAGCGACCTCAACGTGACCCCGGAGCAGGTGTTCGAGATGGAAGGCCGTCTCTATGCCTATGACGCCTCCTTCGACGCCGCGCCGGACGAAGACGACGAGCGCGCCAGCCAGGCCCCGGCCTACTACCTGGAAGACAACCGCTACGATCCGGCCGTGCAACTGGAAGAGGCCGACTGGGAGGCCGACTCCACGGAGCGCCTGATGGCGGCCATGGAGCGCCTGGATGCGCGCAGCAAGGACATCCTGACCCGGCGCTGGCTGAACGAGGACAAGGCCACCCTGCACGAACTGGCTGCCGAATACGGCGTCTCCGCCGAGCGCATCCGCCAGCTCGAGAAGAACGCCATGGAGAAGATCAAGGGCGTGCTGGTCGCCTGACCCCGCCTGACGGCTCCTGCAGGTCGGGCTTCAGCCCGACAGGGCAGTCGGGTCGGGCTCGGTGTATCGGGCTGAAGCCCGACCTACCGGTAGCGACAGGGACCGGCAAGACGCTGCGGCGATTGGCTCCAGATACGTCTCCGGCAGTACACTACGCCGCCTCCGGGCGGCGTTTTCTTTTTATCCCTGACGCCGCCGCTGACCTGACACCGGCTCCGGCCGCGCGGAAACCGTGATGCCCAACTTCGTCTTCCTTGGCAGCCTTAACCTGATGCTCGTGGTCATCCTGGGTGCCTTTGGCGCGCATGGCCTCAAGGCGCGCGTCGGCGTCGAGCAACTGGCCTGGTGGCAGACCGGCGTGCAATACCACGCCTGGCATGCGCTGGGCCTGCTCGGCATCGGCCTGCTGCTGCTCGCGCAACCGGCGCTGGCGCCGGCGCGTCACGCCGGCTGGCTGCTGCAGGCGGGCATCGTGATCTTCTCCGGCTCGCTCTACGCCATGACGCTGGGCGCGCCGCGCTGGTTCGGCGCCATCACGCCGCTCGGCGGCCTGCTATTGATCGCGGGCTGGGCGGTGCTGGCCTGGGCCACGCTGAAGATGGGGCGCTGACATGCAGATCCAGTTGAACGGTGACGCGCACGACCTGGCCGAGGGCAGCAGCCTCGCCGCCCTCATCGCCGCGCTCGACCTGGCCGGCAAGCGCATCGCCGTTGAACTCAACGGCGAGATTGCACCGCGCAGCCAGCACGCGACCTTGACGTTGCGCACGGGCGACCGCGTCGAAATCGTGCAGGCTATCGGCGGCGGCTGAGGCTGCGGCAACGGAGCCTCCAGGCGCCGCGGCCTCGCGCCCGGCATCCACGCATTCACTTCGCCTGCGGGCGACCACGAGGCACACCATGACTGACACGCTGACGATTGCCGGCAAGACCTACTCCTCCCGCCTGCTGGTCGGCACCGGCAAATACCGGGACATGGCCGAGACCAAAGCCGCCATCGAAACGAGCGGCGCCGAGATCGTCACCGTCGCGGTGCGCCGCAGCAATATCGGCCAGAACAAGGGCGAGCCCAACCTGCTGGACGTGATTTCCCCGAACCGCTATACCATCCTGCCCAACACCGCCGGCTGCTACACCGCGGAAGATGCCGTGCGCACCTGCCGCCTGGCGCGCGAACTGCTCGATGACCACCGCCTGGTGAAGCTGGAAGTGCTGGGGGACGAGAAGACGCTCTATCCCAACATCACCGAGACGCTGAAGGCGGCCGAGACGCTGATCGCCGAAGGCTTCGAGGTGATGGTCTACACCTCCGACGATCCCATCGTGGCCAAGCGCCTGGAGGAGATGGGCTGCGTCGCGGTGATGCCGCTGGGCTCGCTGATCGGCTCCGGCCTTGGCATCGTGAACCCGTATAACCTGCGCATCATCCTGGAGCAGGCGCGCGTGCCCATCATCGTCGACGCCGGTGTCGGCACCGCTTCCGATGCCGCGGTGGCGATGGAGCTCGGCTGCGAGGGCGTGCTCATGAACACCGCCATCGCCAAGGCCGGCGATCCCGTGCTCATGGCCTCGGCCATGAAGAAAGCGGTGGAAGCCGGCCGCGAGGCCTTCCGCGCCGGACGCATGGACAAGAAGCTGTATGCTTCCGCCTCCAGCCCGCTGGAAGGCAAGTTCTTCTGATCCACCCTGTAAGTCGGGCCGAATCCCGACCTGCACGCCGTGCCCGCCAACCTTGCCGCAGATGACATCGATGACCGACGAGAAGCCCCAAGACACCGCTCCCTTCATGCGCCGCATCCAGACTTTCATGCGCCGCTCCTCGCCGTTCACGACGTCGCAGAAGCAGGGCATGGCGGATTTTTCCGCGCGCTACCTGCTGCCGCGCTCGCGCGAGCCGTTCAATGCCCAGGCCATCTTCGGGCGCAAGGCGCCGCTGACGGTGGAGATCGGCTTCGGCATGGGCTATTCGCTGGCGGAAATGGCGCAGGCTGCCCCTGAACGCGACTTCATCGGCATCGAGATCCACGAGCCGGGCGTGGCACAGCTCTGCTTCGAGCTCGGCACGCGCGACATTCCCAATGTCCGCATTCTGGACGAGGACGCGCTGGAACTGCTGGAGCATCGTTTCGCCGACGGCAGCATCGATACCGTGCAGCTGTACTTCCCCGACCCCTGGCAGAAGGCGCGCCACTACAAGCGCCGCTTCGTGAACGCTGAAAACGCCGCGCTCATCCGTCGCAAGCTGAAGGCCGGCGGCCTGTTCCACATGGCCACCGACTGGCAGAACTACGCGGAGTGGATGCTGGAGCATATGGAGGCCGCGCCCGGCTACGAAAACCTGGCGGGCAAGGGGCAGTATTCGGAGCGGCCGGAGTATCGGCCCCTCACCAAGTTCGAGAAGCGCGGCCAGAAGCTGGGCCACGGCGTATGGGATTTGCTGTACCGGACAGTGTGACGGCCACGCGCCACGCCAGGATCGCGACCTCCTGGTGTCGGCCTGGTACCCGGCGGTGGACTTCGCCACCGCCCGGCACTTCCCGGAAAGCCTGGGCTGGTAGCGCTAGTCGAGGAAGTCCTGCAGCACGCTATTGAGGTAGTTGAAGCCGACCGGGGTGCAGGCCAGGCGCGACTCGTCCGCCACCAGCAAGCCCTCGGCGCGCAACGCCGCCAGCTGCGGCGCCAGGGCCGCGAGCGACAGGCCGGTGCGGGCCGTGAACAGCGCGGCCGGTACGCCCTCGCGCAGGCGCAGCGCGTTCAGCATGAACTCGAACACCAGTGCGCCCTCCTCGACAAAGCCGGCGCTGGCGCTGAAGCGGCCGGAGTCGCGCGCCGCCAGGTAGTCGCGCGGCTGCCGCGTCTTGGCGTAGCGCCACACGCCGCCCTCGCGCAGCAGCAGCGCCTGCGCACCGCGCAGGACCTCACCGCCTTCGCGCGACTGCTCCTCGCCGGGGTTCCGCGCCGGCACCGCTGCAGTGGGCGGGAGGCCGCCTTGCTCCGCGAGCACCCCTGTCAGCCCGGCAGCGCTCGCGCCATCGGCGCCGCCGGCAGTGGCGCCCAGCCGCGTCACCTTGCCGTGCGCACCGGCGCCAATCGCCAGGTAGTCGCCGAATTCCCAGTAATTGCGGTTGTGGCGGCATTCGCGGCCGGGCTGCGCATAGGCCGACACCTCGTACTGGCGATAACCGGCATCCGCCAGCAACGCCAGGCCCTCCTCCTGGATCGCCCACAACGTATCGTCCTCGGGCAGCACCGGCGGCTCGCGGTAGAAAGCGGTGTTGGCCTCGATGGTGAGCTGGTACCAGGACAGGTGGGTGGGCGCCAGCGCCACCGCCTGGCGCAGGTCGGCGAGGGCCTCCTCCACGGTCTGGTCCGGCAAGCCGTGCATGAGGTCCAGGTTAAAGTTGTCGAAGCCGGCCGCTCGCGCGGCCTCGGCGGCGCGCACCGCCTCGTCGCGGCCATGGATGCGACCCAGCGCCTGCAGCTTGTCCGGCGCAAAGCTCTGCACGCCGATGGACAGGCGGTTGATGCCGAGCGCGCGATAGCCCTGGAACTTGGCCTGCTCGACGGTACCGGGATTGGCCTCGAGGGTGATCTCGATATCGTCGGCGAAACGCAGCTCCCGGCGCAGGCCGTCAAAGAGCTGCTCATAAGCGGCCGGCGAGAATAGCGACGGGGTGCCGCCGCCAATGAATATGGAGCGGATTTCGCGCCCCTGCACCAGGTCGAGGGCGAGGTCCTGGCGCAGGTCGGCGAGCAGCGCGGCGACGTAGTCGGCCTCCGGCAGCACCGGGCCGGCGGCATGCGAGTTGAAGTCGCAATAGGGGCACTTGCGCACGCACCAGGGCACATGGATGTAGAGCGAGAGCGGCGGGAGTGCGATCATGCGGAAAACCGGAGGCTGGCGATGGCGTACTGGCTATTGAAATCGGAACCGTCGGTGTTTTCCATCGACGACCTGGAACAGCGCGGGATCTCGCTGTGGGATGGCGTGCGCAACTACCAGGCCCGCAACTTCCTGCGCGCGATGCAGGCAGGCGACGAGGCCTTCTTCTATCACTCCAGCTGCCCCGAGCCCGGCATCGCGGGAGTCATGACGGTGGCGCGCGCCGCCTATCCCGACCCCACGCAGTTCAACCCGGACTCACCTTACCACGATCCGAAGTCGCCCCCCGAGGCGCCGCGCTGGGATGGCATCGACGTGCGCTTCACGAAGAAGTTCAGCACTGTCATCCCGCTCGCCGTGCTCAAGGAAACCCCGGCGCTGGCCGGTCTTGCCCTGGTGCAGAAGGGCTCGCGCCTGTCGGTGATGCCGGTCAGCGCGACCGAGTGGAAGACCATCCTCAAGCTCGCCGGCCGATAGGCCCTTGTCGGCCGGGCCTACAGGAAGGCGGCGATGCGCGCCTTCAGTTGCTGCAGCGCCTGGCCACGGTGGCTGATCGCATTCTTGCGCTCGCGTGGCAGCTCGGCCGAGCTCATGCCCTCATCCGGCAGCCAGAACAGCGGGTCGTAGCCAAAGCCCTGGTCGCCGCGCGGCGCACCCAGGATCTCGCCTTCCCATTCCGCCTGGCACAGCAGCGGCAAGGGATCGTCGGCATGGCGGACCAGTGCCAGCACGCAGACAAAGCGAGCCGTCAGCGGCATCTCGCCGCGCCGGGGCGCCAGCGTCTCCAGCAGCTTTCCGTTGTTGGCGGCATCAGTGGCGCCGGCACCGGAATAGCGCGCGGAGTAGATGCCGGGCGCACCGCCCAGGATGTCCACGCACAGCCCGGAGTCGTCCGCCAGCGCCGGCAGGCCGGTGCCGCGCGCGGCATGGCGCGCCTTCAGGATCGCGTTCTCGACAAAGCTGAGGCCGGTCTCGTCGGCGTCGCTCACGCCCAGCGATTTCTGGGTGACGATCGCATAGGGCAGGTCGGCTAGCAGCGCCTGCAGTTCCTTCAGCTTGCCGGCATTGCCGGTGGCGAGCACGAGTTGCTTCATCAGATCTCTCCACTGCGGGTCGGGCGTCAGCCCGGCGGCACCGTTGGCGTTGGCGTTGGCGTTGGCGTTGGCGTTGGCGTTGGCGTTGGCGTTGGCGTT
Source organism: Pseudomonadota bacterium (assembly GCA_040385265.1). GTDB lineage: Bacteria > Pseudomonadota > Gammaproteobacteria > Pseudomonadales > Moraxellaceae > UBA2031. The sequence continues at coordinate 18,489 of JAZKHS010000047.1, forward strand.
GGCGTTGGCGTTGGC
>JAZKHS010000048.1:0-16516 GCA_040385265.1 Pseudomonadota bacterium
AAGCCGACGGCCACCGGCCAATGGCGCAGCCGGGGCACAACGGGAAGCGCTTGGGTGGAGGGAAGGGGGTCTTCCTGCCGAAGGGCGGGGAGACCCCCTTCCCGGAGCCCGAAAAGCACCGCTATCAGCTACGGAGCAACCCCTACCGCCCAAGCCCGAAAAGCACCGCGACAAGCTACGGAGCAGCCCCACCGCCCAAGCCCGAAAGCACTGCGATCAGCTACGCAGAGCCGTCGGACTGAAATCCGACCTACAACCCACCTACTCCAGACCTACAGCCCACCCACCCCCGACCCACAACCAACCCCAACCCCGACCGATAACGCCAACCCAACATCCCCAACCGACCTACAGCCAACCCAACACCCCTTCCCCTCACTCCCGCCCCTCGCCGCTAGCCCCCCAAAAAAACCGATCCCAAAAAAACAAAAAGCCCCGGGGCTTTCGCCCCGAGGCTTCCTGTACAGCCGTAACCGATTACTCGGAAACGACGGTCACCTTCACGGTGGTGCTGACTTCGGAGTGCAGCTGCACGTCGACGTCAAAATCACCGGTGGTGCGCAGCACGCCGTTGGGCAGGCGCACTTCGGACTTGTCCACGGCCTCGCCCAGCTTGGTGATGGCTTCGGCGATGTCGCGGGTGCCGACAGAACCGAACAGCTTGCCTTCGTCACCGGCCTTGGCGGCGATGACCACGGCCAGGGCGCTGACGCGCTCGGCACGGGCCTGGGCATCAGCCAGGACGGCATTGGCCTTGGCTTCCAGCTCGGCGCGGCGGGCGTCGAACTCGGCCACGTTCTTTTCCGTGGCGGGAACGGCCTTGCCCTGGGGGATAAGGAAGTTGCGGCCGAAGCCGGACTTCACGTTGACCTTGGCACCAAGCGCACCCAGGTTCTTGATCTTCTCAAGCAGAATGACTTCCATCACTCGTCTCCGGGTTTACAGGTGGTTGTCGGTGTAGGGCAGCAGCGCCAGATAGCGGGCCTGCTTGATGGCGAGGCCGAGCTGACGCTGGTAACGCGCCTTGGTACCGGTGATGCGGCTGGGGACGATCTTGCCCGTCTCAGTAACGTACTGCTTCAGGGTTTCGGTGTCCTTGTAATCGATGTACTTGGTAGCTTCCGCGGTGAAGCGGCAGAACTTGCGACGACGGTAGAAACGTGCCATGACGTTTGCTCTCCTATTCGAATCTCTCAATCGCTTGCGCGTGAATCAGTAGCTGCTGCGAGTCGCGGTGGCTGGCCTGGGCCAGCAGCCCCTCCACGCGGATCCGGTCACCCGGTTGCAGGCTTGCAACCAGCCTGGCGAGGGCCTTGCCGGTGATCTTGACGATCACGTCGGCGCGGACTTCGCGCGGCATCCCGTCAAGTTCCTGGCGGGAGCGGTGTTCCAGTACCAGTTCATGGTGGACCACCCCGGCCGGGCTGGTTCGTGCAGGCTTGATGTCCTTCACGAGCCCGGTGATCCGGACGGTGTTCTGCTCCATGCAGCGTTTGCTCCTGAAACCGCGAGCGGCTTACTCGCCAGCGCCCTCGGAGGCCACTTCTTCAGTGCCTTCGTCGGAGCGGGCGGCTTTGCGGCTGCGCTTCTCTTCCGCGCCCTTGGCCATGATCGATTCCTCGGTGATGGCTTCGTTGCGACGGATGATGAGATTGCGGATGACCGCGTCGTTGTAGCGGAAGGCTTCGGCCAGTTCATCCAGCGTGGGCTGGCCACACTCGATGTTCATGAGCACGTAGTGAGCCTTGTGCACCTTGTTGATCGGGTAGGCCAGCTGACGGCGGCCCCAGTCTTCGAGGCGGTGGATGGTGCCACCGGCTTCTTTCACAGCGCCGGTGTAGCGCTCGACCATCGCGGGCACCTGCTCGCTCTGATCGGGGTGCACCAGCAGCACGATTTCGTAATGACGCATTGTAAGCTCCTTACGGGTTGGCAGCCGTCGCTGAGCCATGGGGGCCGCGGCGGCAAGGAGGTCGCGACCTGCCGACCACCAGGGCCGGACACCCGGCAAGCCGGGGGACGCGCCCTTCTGCAGGACGCAAAAGGGGTGCGAAGTCTACGGGAAAGCCCCCGTCGCCACAAGGCAAGCCCCCCGGCCCGGTGCCGCCGGTCCGGGCGGGCCGCCGCCCGGGCGCAACTGCTGGACGGATGGACAGTTCCGCCCGCCCCGCTGTCGCCGCCGGCGACACTCCTGCCGGGGGAGGGGCCGGGATCGACGACCAACGGTGCCGGCCGCATTGCTGCCGGGAAGCCCTTTCCGCTAAGATGCCGGAAGCTAAGAACAACAAAACAAAAGCATTAGCAGGCGGCGCCTGCGAGTACCAGGCCATGACTCAACACGGACTGCGTCACATCCTTCCCTTGCTGGCGGGCAGCCTTACCCTGCTGCTGGCCGGCGCAGCCGTGGCTGCGCCGGGCGAACGCCCGCGCCTCGAGGACTATCCCGGCTACGGCGAGTTCGTGACAGCCGTGGTGGATTACGAGCGCGCCGAAGAAGCGGCGGCCCGCAAGGGCAGCGAGAAGAAGGACCCCGCGGACAGCGAGCTTTGCCAGGACTCCTCGGACGGCGGCCAGACCAAGAAGCAGAATGATTGCCAGGGCAAATACCTGGCGGTGGAGAAGCCCCTCACCGACAACGCCACCCAGCCCAAGGAAGAGATCAGCGACTTCTTCCTGCGCGGCGCAACCGGCCCGGTGGAATCCCTGGACGACGCCATTGCCAGCGCCGGCTACGACAGCGTCTCGGCCGCCAATGCCGATGCCCTGCGCAACAACAGCCAGGGCCTGACCCTGCAGGAAATCTCGGTCGACGAGATGGCCAGCGCCGGCGTCGGCGGCCTGCTCGGCCTTTTCAACAACGTCCGCATGCAGAACCTGGGCAACTCGGCCTCCCCGCTGGGCGCCTGGGGCCTGGCCGCCGGCGGCGGCAGCGGCGCCAGCGGCGACGCCGACGGCTCCGTGCGCCTGTCGCTGGACGACGTCATCCTGGCCCTGGACGAACTCAACGTCGAACTGTTCTCCACCCTGGTCAACTTCGGCGACGGCTACGCCATCATCGACACCACCACCAGCATCAACGCCAGCGGCGGCCTGCACCTGGGCCTCAGCGCCGAAGTCTATACCGCCCTCAACATCGTGGACCGCGACGGCATGCCGGGCACCGAATGGGACGGCGCCGGTGCCATCACCATGGACCGCATGGTGATCCTCATCCCCTACATGGACATCGACATCCAGGGCGTGAGCGCGGACTTCGAACGCGACAACAGCCTGCTGACCATCGATGCCTACAGCCCCGGCGAGATCACCGTGCTGCTCGCCAACAGCATGATCGGCGCGGCCGCCGCCAGCGTCGACGGCAGCTACATCGGCCCCTCCACGCCTTTCCTGCAGTTCGGGCCGGCCGGCAGCATCATCATCGACCCGGGCACCCGCATCAACATCGCCCTGTCCCAGCCGGACGGCCTGCGCACCGCCTTCGTGACCCTGAACGGCCGCATCGGCGACATCTCGATCCGCGACATCCGCCTGCTCGACACCGTCGGCGGCGGCGACATCCGCATCGGCAGCTTCAACATCCACAACATCGATCTCGTCGACACCCGCATCTTCGTGGAAGACAAGACGGTGACGGTGGACGTGGGTCGTGGCCTGGAAAACGTCGGCTTCGACATCGAGCGCGTCTTCCTCGGCAGCGAGGGTAGCGGCGGCTATATCGGCGACTTCTACGCCCGCGGCGCCCGCATCAACGAACTGCGCTTCAGCGCCACCCCGCACTGAGCGAAGCGGCGCCCAGAAAAAAGCCCGGGGGCGCAAGCCTCCGGGCTTTTTTCATGGGGCCTCGGCACGGGACCGTGGCCGGGCGCCTCAGGCCTTGCGCTGGCGCAGGGCCTCGAACAGGGTGACACCGGCGGCTACCGACACGTTCAGCGATTCCACGCTGCCCTGCATCGGGATATAGGCCAGGAAGTCGCAGTGCTCGCGGGTCAGGCGGCGCATGCCGGAACCTTCCGCGCCCATGACGATGCCCAGCGGCCCGGTGAGGCTGGTGTCGTAGAGCGACTTCGCCCCCTCCTCCAGCGCCGTGCCCACCAGCCAGATGCCGCGCTCGCGCAGCGCCTCCATGGTGCGCGCCAGGTTGGTGACCTGGAAGAAGGGAATCACGTCGGCGGCGCCCACCGCCACCTTGCGCACCACCGGGGTGATGGACGCCGACTTGTCGCGCGGCGTGATCACCGCATGCACGCCGGCGGCATCCGCCGAGCGCAGGCAGGCGCCCAGGTTGTGCGGGTCGGTGATGCCGTCCAGCAGCAGCAGGAAGGGCGGCGCCTCCAGCGCTTCCAGGAAATCCATGAGTCCGTGCTCGTCGCCCGGCGCCTGCTCGCGCACGCGCGCCACCACGCCCTGGTGGTGGCTGTCGCCGGCCAGCTCGTCCAGTTGCGCGCGCTCGCGCCACTGCAGCGCGAGGCCGAGCGGGCGCAGCGCATTCACCAGGGAGTTGAGGCGCTCGTCGTCGCGGCTTTTCAGCAGGTAGACCTCGAGCACGTCTTCCGGATGCCGGTCCAGGTAGGCCTGCACCGAGTGCAGGCCGTAGATCACCACGTTCTTGGCCATTTATTTCTTCCGGCGCCGGGAAGAGGCAGGCTTGTCGCCGCCGGTGCCGCTGGCGGGCTTGCCGCCCTCCCCGCCGCCCGACTTGCCCTGGGCCGGGATGTTGCCGTCGCGCAGCTGTTCGCGGATGGGGCGCTCGCCCGAGCCGGCGCGCGAGGGGCGCGCGCTGTCGCCGCCCTTGCCGCGGCCGCCGGTGGCGCCGGCCTTGCCGCTGTCGCCGCCGGACTTGCCGCGACCACCGCCGTCGCCGCCACGGCCACGGCCGCGACCGCCAGTGTCAGCCCCGCCCTTCTTGCCGCGCGGTGCATTGTCCATCTCGGCCGAGGCCATGCGCGGGCCGCCACGGCGCAGCGGCGTGCCGCCGGAGACCAGCTGGAAGTCCATCTTGCGCTCGTCCATGTTGACCGCGGCCACCAGCACGCGCACGCGGTCGCCGAGGGCGAACTGGGTGCCGGAGCGGCTGCCGACAAGCTTCTGCATGGAAGCATCGAACTCGTAGTAGTCGCTCTTCAGGTTGCTGATGTGGACCAGGCCATCCACGTAGATGTCGGACAGCTCGACGAAGATGCCGAAGCTGGTCACCGAGGAGATGACGCCGTCGAATTCCTCGCCGACGCGGTCGGACATGTACTCGCACTTGAGCCAGGCCATGACGTCGCGGGTGGCCTCGTCGGCGCGGCGCTCGGTCATCGAGCAGTGCTCGCCAAAGGCCAGCATCTGCGCCATGTCGGGCATGCCGGCATCGGCGGCGGTGTTGCCGCGCAGGCGGCGGATCTTGTCGCCCATCGCCTGCATGAAGCTGTGCTCGGTGCGCAGGCGCGCGCGGATCACGCGATGGATCAGCAGGTCGGGATAACGGCGGATCGGCGAGGTGAAGTGGGCATAGGCCTCGTAGGCCAGGCCGAAGTGCCCGATGTTCTCCGGTGCATACACCGCCTGGCTCAAGGAGCGCAGCAGCATGGTCTGGATGACGTGACCATCGGGACGGTCGGCAATCTTCGCCAGCACCGCCTGGAAATCGGCGGGCCTGGGCTTGGGGCCGGCGGTAAACGGAATGCCGATGGCGCCGAGATAGGTGCGCAGCTTGGACAGCTTCTCGTCACGCGGACCATCATGGTTGCGGTAGAGCGCGGGCAGCTCGTGGCTGGCGACGAACTCGGCGGCACAGACGTTGGCCGCGAGCATGCATTCCTCGATCAGCATGTGCGCCTGGTTGCGCACCACCGGCACGATCTTCTCGATCTTGCGGTCGCGGCCGAAGACGATGCGCGTCTCGTTGCTCTCGAAGTCCAGCGCGCCACGCTTCTCGCGGTTGGCGCGCAGCACCTTGAACAGTTCGTGCAGGCGCTGCACCGGTGCCACCGCGTCGGGATGGTCGGCGGCGACCTTGCGGCCCTCGGCGCTGTCCGGACGCTCCAGCAGGTCCGCCACCTTGTTGTAGGTGAGGCGGGCGTGGGAGTGCATGACGCCTTCGTGGAACTTGTAGGCGGTGACGCGGCCGGCCAGCGAGATGTTCATGTCGCAGACCATGCACAGGCGGTCGACGTGCGGGTTCAGCGAGCACAGACCGTTGGACAGCACCTCCGGCAGCATCGGCACCACCTGCTGCGGGAAGTACACGGAGTTGCCGCGGTTCAGCGCCTCGCGATCGAGCGCGCTGCCCTTCGCCACGTAGTGGGAGACGTCGGCAATGGCGACGATGAGGCGGTAGCCGCCGCGGCGCTTCTCGCAGAAAACGGCGTCGTCGAAGTCGCGCGCGTCCTCGCCGTCGATGGTGACCAGCGGCAGGCCGCGCAAGTCGAGGCGGCCTTCCTTGTCGGCCTCGGCCACCTGCGGATCGATGCGGGCGGCTTCCTGCTCGACGTCGTGCGGCCAGGCGTGGGGAATGTCGAAGTTGCGGATGGCAACGTCGATTTCCATGCCGGGCGCCAGGTAGTCGCCGAGGATCTCGATGACGCGACCGGTGGCGCTGGAGCGGTGGGTCGGGTACTCGACGATCTTGACGGTGACGAACTGGCCGTCAGAGGGCTGCAGGTCGCCGCCCGTCACCAGGACTTCCTGGGTGATGCGCTTGTTGTCGGAGACCACGTAGGCCTGGCCGTCCTCGGTGAAGTAGCGGCCGACCAGGGTCTGCTGGCCGCGCTCGGCGATGCGCACGACCTGGCCCTCGGGGCGGCCCTTGTGGTCGTAGCCGGCAATGCGGGCCAGGACGATGTCGCCGTGGAAGACGCGGCGCATTTCGCGCGAGGTCAGCAGCAGGTCGGCAGAGCCGTCTTCGGGGATCAGGAAGCCGAAGCCGTCGGGATGGCCGGTGACGCGGCCGCGGATGAGCTGCTCTTCGGCGAGCGGGCTGTAGGCGCCGCGGCGGTTGGACTCGAGCTGGCCATCGCGGACCATGGCGCCGAGGCGGCGGCGCAGGGCCTCCAGGCGCTCCTCGTCGTCGATCTTGAGGTGGGCGGCAAGCTGCTCGCCGGTGAGGGGCTTGCCGCTCTGGGTCAGCACCTCGGTAATCATTTCCCGGGAGGGAATCGGGTTTTCGTAGCGGTCGGCTTCGCGGGCGGCGTGCGGATCTTGCCAGACCCCAGTCCCACCCTCTTTATTGTTACGCCTCGGCATTGGGCTTCCTTGGTTGAAAAAGCATCAAACGATGCTGGTGTCGGAACATTCTAGTCCAGAAGCGTTGACAAGGACATTCACCGACCCTATATTTGCGCGCCTGCCCAGATGGCGGAATTGGTAGACGCGCTAGTTTCAGGTATTAGTGTCGCAAGACGTGGAGGTTCAAGTCCTCTTCTGGGCACCAATTCAAAAAAAGGTCTGATTCGTCAGGCCTTTTTTCTTTTCAGCAGCAAGGCATTAGCACAGGCCCGCCCCTCCGGCGGGCTTTTTTTTGCCTGGCCGGCGCTGACGCCGGGTGTCTCCCCCGGACCCGCCGGGCGTTCCCGGCCTGCCCTAGCGCCCTGCCCTGCCGGGTTCCGCTCGCTGCCCGGCCCTGCTCGCCCTGGCCCTGCTTGGCCCTGGCCCTGCTTGGCCCTGCTTGGCCCTGCTTGGCCCTGCTTGGCCCTGCTTGGCTTGGCTTGGCTTGGCTTGGTTCAGCCCTCCCTGACCTGGTTTCCCGGGCGCAGCCCCCACTCCCGCCCCGCGGCGGGGCCGACGCCCGCCGACGCCGACCGCTCAAAAAACCGCCAGTCAGGCGGCGCACGGCTTGAATCGCCGAGCCACCCCATGGATAAAGGCAGTCCGCTCCCCCGACCCGGACCGCCATGCCCGCCCCCAAGTATCCCCTGGAAGCCCTCTTCGGCCGCGTGCTCTCTCCGCTGGAGCGCTTCCTGCAACGCGCCACGGCCGGCGGCATCATCCTGGTCGCCACCACCGTGCTCACCCTGGGCCTGTCCACGCTGCTGGGCAGCGAGGCCCTGCACCACTTCTGGGAACAGAAGCTGACGCTGGCCGCCGGCAGCTCCTTCGCGCTGTCCCTGACCCTGCACCACTGGGTCAACGACGGCCTCATGGCGCTGTTCTTCCTGATCGTCGGCCTGGAGCTCAAGCGCGAGATCCTGGTCGGCGAACTGGCCTCGCTGCGCGACGCGGCGCTGCCGGTGGTGGCGGCGCTGGGCGGCATGGTGATCCCGGCCGCGCTCTATGCCCTCTTCAATGCCGGCACCCCGACCGCGGACGGCTGGGGCATCCCCATGGCCACCGACATCGCGTTCGCCATCGGCATCCTGGTGCTGCTCGGCGACCGCGTGCCGCGCAACCTCATCATCTTCCTGATGGCGCTGGCCATCGCCGATGACCTCGGCGCGGTGCTGGTGATTGCCGTCTTCTATACCCGCGAGATCGACCAGGGCGCGCTCGCCGCCGCGCTGGCCCTGTTCGCCGTGCTCGGCCTGTTCAACCGCGGCGGCATCCGTCACCCGCTGCCCTACATCCTGGCCGGCCTGCTGCTCTGGTATGCGGTGCTGGCCTCGGGGGTGCACGCCACCATCGCCGGCATCCTGCTCGCGGTGGCGATTCCCGCGCTGTCGAAGCGCAGCCCGGCCGAGTTCGACGCGCGCGTGGCGGAACTGCACCACGCCTTCCGCGAGGAGGATCCCGCCGCGGCGACCGGCAACGCCCCGCTCAGCAACCACCGCATGGCCGAGATCGCCGCTGCACTCGAGCACTCGGCGGCCCAGGTGCAGAGCCCGCTGCTGCGCATCGAGCACGGCCTGCATCCCTGGGTGACCTTCCTCGTCATCCCCATCTTCGCGCTCGCCAATGCCGGCATCGACCTGGGCACGGTGGAGATGTCCGCGCTGTCGCAGCCGGTGACGCTCGGCGTCGTGGCGGGCCTGGTGTTGGGCAAGTTCATCGGCATCTCCGCCTTCAGCTGGGTCGCGATCCAGGCCGGCCTGGCGCGGCTGCCGGCGGGCGTCAGCTGGGGCCAGCTCATGGGCGCGGCCTGGCTGGGCGGCATCGGCTTCACCATGTCGCTGTTCATTAGCCAGCTGGCCTTCAGCGATCCGCTGTTTGCGGAGCAGGCCAAGCTCGGCATCCTGGTGGCCTCGGCACTGGCCACCGCCATCGGGCTGACCTGGCTGCTCGCCGTGACGCGCCGGCCGGGCGCCAGCGCCGCCTGAGTCGTTCTGTCCATGAGCGAAGCCACGGCGCCCTGACACGCACAAAAAAGGCCGGTCATTCCTGACCGGCCTTTTTTGTGCGGACTCGAGGATGCACCGCGGCACGGCCACCGACCTGCACTAGCGGGCCGGCGACCTGCGACCGCACAGGCAGGCGCCGGCGCGGCCGCGGGCGCGCAGGGATCAGAGGCGGATCTTGTTCAGGCCCTTGCGGATGCCCTGCTCCAGCACCGGTTTTACGAGCTCGGCCACCAGCGGCAGCTTGCCGGCAAACTCGATGGTGTAGTGCAGGCGGCAGCCGCCGGGCGTGGACTGGAAGCGCATCACGCCCAGGTGGTCCTTGAGCGGGGAGCCGCGGGTGATGCGGTATTCGATCAGCTCGTTCTCGCGGTAGGCGGTGACCGTCTCCACGAAGGCCGGGCCCACCAGGATGCGCATCTCGCGCGCCGAGCCGACGCCGTTGCGCGCGCCCTGGCCGTCGCTGATGCGGCGGATGGAAGCCGGCGCGAAGATGATGCCGAGGTTCTCGTGTTCGCCGAGGAAGGCAAACAGCTTTTCCACGGGAAAGGGGAAGTCCTTGATGATCTCGATGTGACGCCAGCCCATGGTGATGCTCCTTTGAAGTTGGTGACGGCCGCCGCCCTTCCCTGCCACCCATGCCGCGACAGCGGAGATTTCCCTCTCCGGGACCCCCGCTGTCGCGGGGATCCCGAACGGGGCCATGAGGCGGGAGGACGGTAGCGCGAAAATCAGACAGTAACGCGGTTGGCCGGTTCGACGCGCAGCTTCATGCCCTCGCTGCCGACCACGCGCACGCGGGTGCCGGCCGGGAGGTCCTCGCCGAGGACGAACCAGAGCGTGTCATCCAGGCTGACGCGGCCCTCGCCGTGATGGATGGCCTCGACCAGGTCGGTCTCGCGCCCGACGAAGCGCCCCAGGCGGGTATTGAGGCCCTTGGCGCCGGCCAGCTGCTCGATGCGGTCGTCAGGGTTGGGCCGCAGCTTCCACCACGCCCCCACCGCGACCAGCGCGGCCACGCCGAACAGCAGGCCCTGGGCCAGCCCGCCCAGGTCCAGCATCCAGGTCAGCACCGCCACCGCCAGCGCGCCGGCGCCCAGGAACAGGAAGAAGAAGGTCCCGGTCACCATCTCCACGATGATGAGGCCGATGCCGATGGCCAGCCACCAGGCGGCGGGATGCTGGAACAGGGCGTCCATGCTCAGGCCTTCTTGTTTTGCAGGTCTTTGACCATGTCGCCGATGCCGGCGAGGGAGCCGATCACCGACGACGACTCCAGCGGCATCATGATGAGCTTGGTGTTGCCACTGGAGGCGATCTGGCCAAGGGCATCGATGTACTTCTGCGCCACGAAGTAGTTCACGGCCTGCATGTCGCCCTTGGCGATGGCCTGGGACACCATCATGGTGGCCTTGGCTTCGGCCTCGGCGGCACGCTCGCGGGCCTCGGCCTCGAGGAAGGCGGCGGCGCGCTGGCCTTCGGCCTCCAGGATCTGCGCCTGCTTGCTGCCTTCGGCGGCGAGGATGGCGGCCTGGCGCGTACCCTCGGCCTCGAGGATCTGTGCGCGCTTGAGGCGCTCGGCCTTCATCTGCCCGCCCATGGCGTTGACGAGGTCGGCCGGCGGGGTGATGTCCTTGATCTCGATACGGGTGATCTTGATGCCCCAGGGATTGGTGGCCTGGTCGACGATGGTGAGCAGCTGCGAGTTGATGTGGTCGCGCTGCGACAGCATCTGGTCGAGGTCCATGGAGCCGATCACGGTACGGATGTTGGTCATGGTCAGGTTGCGGATGGCGTAGTCGAGGTTGCTCACCTCATAGGCCGACTGCGAGGCGCTGAACACCTGGTAGAAGCACACGGCATCGATGGTGACCATGGCGTTGTCGCGCGAGATCACCTGCTGCGGCGGAATGTCGAGCACCTGTTCCATCATGTTGATCTTGGCGCCGATCTTGTCGAAGACGGGCATGATGAAGCTGAGGCCGGGCTCCAGGGTGCGGGTGTAGCGACCGAAGCGCTCCAGCGTCCAGTGGTAGCCCTGGGGCACCTGCTTGACGGTGAGCACCACCAGCACGATGGCGAAGACAATAAAGAACAACATTGCGGAACCCATGACAACTCTCCCTGTGGCTGACGACCGCCTCCGGACGGTGCGGGGGTCAGGCAGGGCCCTTATTGCCATGGTTGCGGAAGGCGTGCAAGGCCCTTTGTAACTGTTGTGCTAGCGGCCACGCACGGCGCCGGCCAAGGGGGCCGTCCCCGCCTCGCCGGGCAGGCGCCCCCGCCCTCAGTTCAGGGGCGCCACGCGCATGATTTCCTCGATGGTGGTGAGGCCGGCGGCGACCTTCTGGGCGCCGGACAGGCGCAGCGGCAGCAGGCCTTCCTTGTAGGCCTGCTTCTTGATGTCGTTGAGCTCGGCGCCGGCGCTGATGATGCGGCGCAGCTCGTTGGACATGAGCAGGATCTCGTACACGCCCATGCGCCCCAGGTAGCCGGTCTCGCGGCATTCCAGGCAGCCCTTGGGCGCGCACACCTTCTTCGGCACCGGCGCCTTCCAGGGATGGGTGAGCTCGACCCAGGCCTTCTCGTCGCAGTCGGCCTCGACCTTGCAGTGCGGGCAGAGGGTGCGCACCAGGCGCTGCGCCATGATGCCGAGGATGGTGGCGGAGATCATGAAGGGCTGCACGCCAAGATCGACCAGGCGCGTCACCGAGGACGGCGCGTCGTTGGTGTGCAGCGTGGACAGCACCAGGTGGCCGGTGAGGGCGGCCTGGATGGCCATGTCGGCGGTCTCGTAGTCACGCACTTCGCCGACCATGATGATGTCGGGATCCTGGCGCATCAGCGCGCGCACGCCTTCGGCAAAATCCAGGTCGATGTTGTGCTGCACCTGCATCTGGTTGAAGGAGCCCTCGATCATTTCGATGGGATCCTCGATGGTGCAGACGTTGACCTCGTCGGTGGCGAGCTGCTTCAGCGTGGAATACAGCGTGGTGGTCTTGCCGGAACCGGTGGGGCCGGTGACCAGGATGATGCCGTTGGGCTGGGCCACCATCTCGTTCCACTTGACGAGGTCGTCGCCGACCAGGCCCAGGTCCTTGAAGCCGCGCACCAGCACGTCCGGATCGAAGATACGCATCACCATCTTCTCGCCGAAGGCGGTGGGCAGGGTGGAGAGGCGCAGCTCGGTTTCCTGGCCCTTGGTGTTGCGCGTCTTGAGGCGGCCGTCCTGCGGCTTGCGCTTTTCCGCGACGTTCATGCGCCCCAGGATCTTGATGCGCGAGACCACGGCATTCATGATCTGGTGCGGAAACTCGTAGATATTGTGCAGCACGCCGTCGATGCGGAAGCGTACGCGGCCGATCTCGCGCCGCGGCTCCAGGTGGATGTCGGAGGCGCGCTGGTCGAAGGCGTACTGCAACAGCCAGTCGACAATATTGACGATGTGCGCGTCGTTGGCATCGGGCGAGGCGTTGGTACTGCCGAGCTCGAGCAGCTGCTCGAAGTTGCCGACGCCATTGCGGGCGCCCGAGTCGGCGGCGTTGGCGCCCTCGACGGCGCGCGAGAGGCGGTAGAACTCGATGGCGTAGCGGTGGATCTCGGCGGGGTTGGCGATCACGCGCACGATCTGGCGGCCGCGCAGGGTCTGCTGCAGGTCCGCCACCCAGTCGCTGTGGAACGGCTGGGCGGAGGCAATGGTGACCTCGTCCTTGCTGGCGTTCACCGCCAGCAGGCCATGGCGCTCGGCAAACTTGTAGCTCATCACGCCGGTGACGTCGCCGGCGCGGATCTTGAGCGGGTCGATGTGGAACACGGGCTGGCCCGCCTTCTGCGCCAGCCAGCCGGTCAGCACGTCCAGGTTGAGCAGGCCGGTCTTGTCGCCCTTGGGGTTGCCCTCGTCCTCGAAGTTGAACTTGGCGATCACCTGCAAGGGATGCCAGTTGAGCTGGTCGCGGGCTCGTGGGGTGGTGCCGACGAGGTTGGCGTCGCGCTGGCTGAGGCGGCCGTCCTTGAGCAGTTCGTCGAGACACCAGCGCAGGTCGATGCGGAAGGAAAACGGCGCCTTGGCGGCGGGCTTGTTCATGTCGTGGCGGGCCCTGTCGTGATGCCGTGACTATACCGCGTGGCGAGTCGGGTGCCAGCCCTCCGCGGCCGCGTTCACGAGGAGCGTACGGCGGAGTGGCCCTGGCTGGGCTTTACTGAAGGGCAGTGTCCGCCCTGCGCGGCCGGCCGGCGCCGGCGCCATCGCGGCCCTGCCCGCGGAGGCCCCATGCCGGTCCTGTTGTACGCCCCCACCGCCAGCGCCCTGCCCGCCTGGGCGCCGGTCACCGTCCTTCCCGACGCCCTGGACGGCGTCGCCGGGCTTTGGCTCGACGATGCCCCGGACACCCTGCCCGGCGCGCTGGCGACGCTGCGCCGGCATCCCGCCGCCGCGCACCTGCCGGTGTTCACGCGCGCGCCGCCCCCGCTGGCGGTGGCCGCCCTGGCGGACGGCCGCGCCGACGATGCCGGCAGCGCGGCACGCCTCGCCGCGGACTGGGCGCCCTCGCCGTTGTTGCTGGCGGGCCCCGCGCCGCAGCCGGCGCTGCGCCTGGCGCGCTATCTGTTCCTGCGCCCCGGGCACTGCCTGCGGCCGCTGCGCGACTGGCGCCATCCGGCGACCTACCGCTATCCGCTGCTGGAGGCCTTTGCCGATGACGACGATGCCGCCGGCCTGCTGCGCACCTTGCAGGGCGCCGGCTGGCTGGCGCCGTTGCGCCTGGTCGACCGCCTGCGCCGCTGCGCGCGCTGCCACGCCACCCACCTCAACTATGTGGACGTGTGCCCGCGCTGCCGCGGCCTGGAGATCGTGGAGACGCGCTTCCTGCACTGCTTTACCTGCGCCCACGTCGCGCCGGAAGTGCGCTTCCAGCGCGACGAGCAGCTGGTGTGCCCGAATTGCCTGACCCGCCTGCGCCATATCGGCGCCGACTACAACCGCCCCATGGAGCAACTGCACTGCCTGTCCTGCGAGCACATGTTCATGGAGGCGCTGGTGGTGGCGCGCTGCCTGGGCTGCGACCACGAGGACACCCCGGAGCGCCTGCCGGTGGCCGCGATCCACGATCACGGGCTCAGCGATCGCGGCCACCAGGGCGCGCGCAGCGGCCAGCTGGAGGCGCCGGTCAATGCCCTGGCGCGGCCGCACCAGGTGGACGCCACCACCTTTGCCGGCCTGCTCGACTGGCAGCTGGCGCTGGCGCACCGCGACCCGCCGCGCCATGCCTTCAGCCTGCTGGGCCTGCGCCTGGCGGTGCCGGCGGCGCTGGCGCAGGCCCTGGGCAATGTCGCGCTGGCGCAGATGCTGGAAGCTTTCGCGCAGCGCCTGGGCGCCCTGGCCCGCGATACCGACCTGCTGACGCGGCCCGCCGACCTGCGCTTCTGGCTGCTGCTGCCCGGCACCGCCGCCGACGGCGTGGCCATCCTGCTGGAGCGGGTGCTGGCGCTGGCCGAGGACAGCCGCCAGGCGGAGGCGCCGCCGCTGGCGGTCACCGCCGCCGCCTGGACCGCCCCCGGCGAGCTCGACGTCGGCACGCGCGCCGCCGACCTGTTCGCGCAACTGGAGCTTCGCCTGGGGAACGATGCCTGAGGCCGCGCCGCTGCCCAGCCCCTGCCTTTGCCAGACCAGCGCTTGTATTTCACGGCGCGGGCCCTATCTTGTGTGCAGATGTCCACCGCCAAGGATCCAGACTCCATGCGCCAGCTTGCCGCCCTCTTTACCTTCCTGTCCGCCCTGCTGCTGTCCGGCTGCGGCTACAACACCATGCAAGCCCAGGACGAGGCCGTGACCTCGGCCTGGTCCGAAGTCATCAACCAGTACCAGCGCCGCGCCGACCTCGTGCCCAACCTGGTCAATGTCGTGAAGGGCTATGCCGCCCACGAGCGCGACGTGCTGGTGCAGGTCACCAATGCCCGCGCCAGCGTCGGCAGCGTGAAGGTCGACAACAGCGTGCTGAACGACCCCAACGCCTTCCAGAAGTTCCAGCAGGCGCAGGGCGAGATGAGCTCGGCGCTGTCGCGCCTGCTGGTGGTGGCCGAGAGCTATCCCCAGCTCAAGGCCGACCAGAACTTCCGTGACCTGCAGGCGCAGTTGGAAGGCACCGAGAACCGCATCGCCGTGGCGCGCAACCGCTATATCCAGACGGTGCAGCAGTACAACACCACGGTGCGCTCCTTCCCCAGCAACCTGACCGCCATGGCCTTCGGCCTGCAGGTCCGCCCCAACTTCACCGTGCAGAACGAGGCCGCCATCAGCACCGCGCCCACCGTCGACTTTGGCGCCCCGGCACCGGCTCCGTCCGCCCCCACCCCCCCTGCTGCTCCTGCCGCTCCGGCGGCTCCCGCGCCGCAGCCGGCACCGGCCCGGTAAGTGCTCGCCAGCGCGCTGCCGGCACCCCGGCGCCTGCTCAGCGCCCTGCTCCTGCTGCCGCTGCTGTGGTGGGCGGGCTGGGCCGCGGCGGCCGACCTGCAGCCGGTGCCGCCGCTCAAGGCGCCGGTCACCGACCTCGCGCAGCTGCTCTCCCCGGCCGAGGCCGAGGCGCTCAACCGCAAGCTGCTCGACCTCGACCGGGAAAAGGGCAGCCAGGTGGCGGTGCTGATCGTGCCCACCACTCAGCCGGAAACCATCTTCGACTACAGCTTCCGCGTCGCCGACCACTGGAAGCTCGGCCGCAAGGGCGTGGACGACGGCGTGCTGCTGGTGCTGGCGGTGAAGGACCGGCGCTCGCACCTGCAGGTCGGCTACGGCCTGGAAGGCGCCATCCCCGATATCCGCGCCAAGCAGATCCTCGATGACATCATGCGGCCCTACTTCCAGCAGGGGCAGTTCGCCGCCGGCCTCGACGCCGGCACCGATGCCGTCATCAGGCTCATCAACGGCGAAGGCCTGCCGGCCGCCGCGCCGCGCGCCCAGGGCCAGCGCCGGGGCAATGACTCGCCCTTCATGATGGCGGTGATGGCGGGCCTCTTCGGCGGCATGTTCCTGCGCGCCATCTTTGGTCGACTGCTCGGCGGCCTCGACGGACATGAACGGCATCAGCATTACGCCGTCAGCGTGCTCGGCCGCCAATCGGCAAGCCTTTGGTCCGCCTTCGGTGATGTACCAGATCGGCGGCGCTCCGTTGGCCGGGAGGTCCGCACAGCGGAGTGCCTCGTAGGTTCCTGCAGGTCCGTCATAGGACACAGTCTCGCCGGCGAGGAGACTCCGAACGATCTCAATGTAGTCG
>JAZKHS010000048.1:16526-23541 GCA_040385265.1 Pseudomonadota bacterium
GGTGCTGTGGCCGCTCATGCTCGGCATCGCCACGGCAGGCGCCGTGTTCATCGGCGTGCTCGCGCTGCTGGGCGTGCTGGTCTTCGGCTTTGGCCACCTGGGCGGGCTCGGGGGACTGGGCGGCGGCCGCAGCGGCGGTTTTGGCGGCGGCGGCTTCGGGGGCGGCGGCGGCGGTTTTGGCGGGGGCGGCGCCTCCGGCAGCTGGTAGCTCAGCGGCCCGGGGCGGCCTCCAGTGGCAGTCCCACGGCGCGGCAGCCGGCAATGTCGAAGTGCCGGTGCTGGTGCACGACACCGCCGGCACCCTGGTGTTCCGCGCCGACATCACCTTGAACGTGAAGCACGCCGAGCCCGCGCGCTGAGGCAGGCGACCTCCGGGGGCAGAAAAAAGCCGGGATGTTCCCGGCTTTTTTGTGGCAGACGGTGGCGCACCCTACTCCTGCGCCGCGCGCGACGGCGAGAACACGGCGGCAAAGCCGCCGCCGGGCGTGCGCATATTGGTGGCCTGGCCCTGGTAGACGCGCGCCGCGATCAGCAGCACCTCGCCGGCATAGGCATAGCAGCGGATATCGAACTTCATTTCCTTGAGCTCGCCGTCGACGTTGACGCGGCGGCTGCCCGGCGGCGCATACGCCTGCGCCACGTAGTCATCGCTGGCGACGATGCCATCCCAGGTGCCGCGGGTGAGCTTGTCGCCGCGGTAAGCCGCCTTGCTGCCGTAGCCGCGCAGCGGCTTGAAGAAGTATTGCTTGCGCGTGGCCCACAGCGCCGCGGCACTGCCGGCGGTGACGCGCTGCGTGGCCGGCACGATGGCGGCCAGGTGCGCGGCGGTGGCGGCGTCAATGCCGTGGGCGGCCAGCCAGGCCGGATCGGACAAGTGCGCCAGGTGGCGCTTGTCGGCCTGCAGGGCGTGATGCCAGGGGTCGGGGGAGACCACCACCTCGCCCGCGCGCCAGGCCTCGCGCAGGGCGGCCTGCGCCGGCGCCGCCAGGGCAAAGTCGGTGAGGCGGTTATAGACAAAATCCACCGGCTCGCCCTGGCAGTAGAGGCGGCCATCGCGACGCTCGAGGTCGGCGGGATCGGCAATGACCGCGTCCCAGCCGGCGCCCGCGAACAGGCGCTGGAACAGGCGGAACTCGGGGTACAGGAACTGCTGCGCCGGCGCCGCGTCGACGATGGCCACCCGCGCCGGCTCGCCCGCGCGGCCGGCGGCGCGCCATTCGGCGCGGAACATGTCGAGGAAGCCGCGCCCGGTGGTGTCGTCGCAGTCCAGGGTGTCGGCGGGCGCATAGGCGCAGCAGGACTGCTGGTGCTGCAGCAGCAGGGCATTGAGCAGGGCGCCGCCGGCATTGGTGTTGATCTCGATGAGGCGGGGCGTGTCGCCGTCAAAATGAAAATCGTAGCCCATCAGCACGCCGGAGGTGCCGCTGCGCGGCAAGGGCGCGGCCTGCTCGGCGGCGACCGCGGCCATCACTTCCGGCCGGTGCGCCACCTCGTGCAGCAGGCGCACGGTGGCGCGCAGCGCCTCGGCCTGGGCGGCATTGAGGAAGACACCATAGGGCGCGAAGTAGCCGGCAAAGGGCAGGTCGGCGCCAACGTGGCTGTGCCAGGCCTGCTGCAGCGCCTCGGCGCGCAAGGTGGTGCACTGGCAGTTCTGGTTGAGCAAGGCACTGGACATCAAGGGCTACCGGCTGGAACGCTCTTCATTAATGGCTGTGGCATCCGCCGAAATCAAGGGGCGGCCGCCCTTTCCCGCAGGGCCGACCGGCGCCCGGGCATCAATCCGGCGAGCGACCGGTTACGCTAGCGCCTGCCCGGCCGCGCCGGTCGCCACCGCCCGCGCCGCCCCGACCACAGGAGTTCGCCGTGTCCCACCCTGCCACCCCCGAGCAACGCTGGCTCGCCCTTTATGTGCTGTGCAGCGGCGTGCTCATGATCGTGCTCGATACCACCATCGTGAACGTGGCCCTGCCCTCCATCCGCCAGGACCTGGCGTTCAGCGACACCGGCTTGGTGTGGGTGGTGAACGCCTACCTGCTCACCTTTGGCGGCTTCCTGCTGCTGGGCGGCCGCTTGGGCGACCTCTACGGCCACCGCCGGTTGTTCCTGATCGGCCTGGTGCTGTTCACGCTGGCCTCGGTGGCCTGCGGACTGTCCGGCACCCGCACCTTGCTGGTGACGGCACGCGCCCTGCAGGGCCTGGGCGGCGCCGTGGTCACCGCGGTGGCGCTGTCGCTGATCATGGACCTGTTCACCGAGCCCGGCGAGCGCGCCAGGGCCATGGGCATCTACGGCTTTGTCTGCGCGGCCGGCGGCAGTATCGGCGTGCTGCTCGGCGGCCTGCTCACCAGCCTTGGCTGGCACTGGATCTTCCTGGTCAACCTGCCCATCGGCATTGCCGTGTACGCCTTCTCGCTGCGCCTGCTGCCGGCGGGCGCCGGCCCCGCGCCCGGCGAGAAGCTTGATATTGCCGGCGCGGTGACGGTGACCAGCTCGCTCATGCTCGCCGTCTTCGCCATCGTCAACGGCAACGAGGCCGGCTGGCGCTCGGCGCAGACGCTGGGCCTGCTGGCGCTGGCGGCGGGACTGATGGTGCTCTTCCTGCGCATCGAGGCGCGCGTGCCGCAGCCGCTGATGCCGCTGTCGCTGTTCCGCCTGCGCAATGTCGCCACCGCCAATGTGGTGGGCGTGCTGTGGGCCGCCGCGATGTTCGCCTGGTTTTTCATTTCCGCGCTCTACTTGCAGATCGTGCTGCAGTACACGCCGCTGCAGGTGGGCCTCGCCTTCCTGCCGGCCGACCTGATCATGGCGGCGTTCTCGCTCGGCCTGTCGGCCAAGCTGGTGATGCGCTTCGGCTTGCGCCTGCCACTGGCGATCGGCCTGGCGCTCGGGGCCGTGGGACTGTTGCTGTTCACGCTGGCGCCGGTGGATGGCAATTTCTGGTGGCACGTCTTTCCGGGCATGGTGCTGCTTGGCCTGGGCGGCGGCATCGCCTTCAACCCGATGCTGCTGGCCGCCATGAATGACGTGGCGCCCGAGGATTCGGGGCTGGCCTCCGGCGTCGTCAACACCGCCTTCATGATGGGCGGCGCGCTCGGCCTGGCCGTGCTGGCCAGCCTGGCCGCGGCGCGCTCGGACGCCCTGCGGGCGGCCGGTGGCGACACTCTTGCCGCGCTCACGGGCGGCTATCACCTCGCCTTCCTCGTCGGCGGTCTCTTTGCCGCCCTCGCGGCCGTCCTGGGCGCGTTGCTGATCCGCGACAAGCCACCCTCGAAGAATACTCAGGCGGCAAAGGCATCCGCGCCAGCCTGAAACCGAAACGCCACGCTGGCTGACGCCACCGCAAGGGGTGGCATCAGCCGACGAGGGCGCTCCGGCTCCGGATCAGGCCGCCAGCTCGACCGCGTCCGCCTGTACCAGCGTCTGCAAGTGCTGGCGCCAGGCCGCGGCATGGGCGGCAATGCCGGCTTCATCCACCGTCATCGCGCCATGGTAGACAAAGGGCGCGGCAAAGTTCATGCGCACATAGGTGGCCATCTGCTGGAAGGGCCGCAGGAATTCGCTGAGCCCGAAATTGGCGACGCCGCCGGCCTGGTAGGCCTGCTGCGGCGCACCGGTGGAGACCGCGGAAAAGAAGGTCTTGCCCACCAGGGCCTCGCCGCCGGGGCCGTAGGCCCAGCCCCAGGCCAGCACGCGTTCCTGCCACTCCTTGAGCCGCGCGGGCGCCGAATACCAGAACAGCGGGTGCTGGAACACCAGGATGTCGTGCGCCGCCACCAGCGCCTGCTCCCTCGCCACGTCGAGCGGGCCCTCGGGATAGGCGGCAAAGAGGTCGTGGACGGTGATGCCGGGCAGGTCGCGCACGGCCTCCACCATGGCGCGGTTGACGCGCGAGGCGGCCAGGTCAGGGTGGGCCAGGACGACAAGGATGCGGTTGCTCATGACAGGTTCTCCTCAAGGGCCGGGGTGGCCGCTACGGTGTGAGGGCATCCTGCGCCGCTTCCCATCATTGATGAAATGGATTGTCGTGATAGCCTTCATTCACGTCATCAATGATGGACCGCCATGAACCTCCGCACCCTGGACCTCAACCTGCTGCGCGTGCTGGATGCGCTCGTCGACGCCCGCCACGTCACCCGCGCCGCCGAACGCCTGCACCTGTCGCAGCCCGCCATGAGCAATGCCCTGGCCCGCCTGCGCAGCGCCATCGACGACCCCGTCCTGGTGCGCAGCAAGGGCGGCATGGTGCCGACGCCCCGCGCCCTCGCCCTGGCCGGGCCGGTGCGGGCGGCCCTGGCCTCGCTGGAGCAGGCGCTGCGCGCCGGCGTTGCCGTGGTACCGGCGGAACTGAAGCAGACGCTGACCGTGGCCATGGCCGACTATTACGGGCTCATCCTGCTGCCGCCGCTGCTGAACCGGCTACGCCAGGTGGCGCCCGGGGTGAAGCTCTCGGTCCTGAACCTGAACCCGGCCACGGTCTCGCGCGAACTCGCCGAGGGCCGTCTCGACCTCGCGATCGGCGTCCTGCACGACCTGGTGCCGGACAACCTGTGCTCGTCCTTTGTCTTCGCCGACAACTTTGTCTGCATCGCGCGCCCGGGGCATCCGGCGGTACCGGGCCGCCTGACCCTGAAGAAGTTCCTGGCGCTGCCACATGCGCTGATCTCGCCGCGCGGCGGCAGCTTCGTCGGGGTGGTGGACGAGGAGCTGGCCCGGCAGGGGCTGCGGCGCGAGGTGGTGGTGTCGGTGCCCCAGTTCATGCTGCTGCCGGCGGTAATCCGCGAAACCGACCTCATCGCCACCATGCCCCGGCGCCTGGCCCAGCACGCCAGCACCGGCGGCGCCCTGCAGCTGCTCAAGCCGCCGGTGGCGCTGGCCGGCTACGACGTGCACCAGGTCTGGCATCCGCGCACCGACGCCGACCCGGTGCAGCGGTGGCTGCGCGGGGTGGTCGACGAGGTGGCGCAGGCGCTGCCGCCACTGCGCGAGGGCCGCGGCTAGCCGGGGATGCCGGGCGCTGGCGAGGAGCTGGCCGCGGTGATAGTGCGGTTTGCCAGGACGCTGTACGCCTGACCCCGCCCCGGGAAATGCCACCGCTTGCGTGGCATAGTCCCCGCCCCTCCCGATACACTCGGGACTTTGCCGGCCAGAGGGGTACTGCGTGTCCATCATCTCCGTCCAGGGCCTGACCAAGACCTATGCGTCCGGTCATCAGGCCCTCAACAACATCAACCTCGAGATCCGCCGCGGCGAGATCCTGGCCCTGCTCGGCCCCAACGGCGCCGGCAAGACCACGCTGATCTCCATCATCTGCGGCCTCGTCAATGCGAGCAGCGGCCGGGTGACCGCCGACGGCCATGACATCGTCACGGACTTCCGCGCCGCGCGGCAGAAGATCGGCCTTGTCCCGCAGGAACTGCACACCGACGCTTTTGAGACCGTGTGGGCCACGGTGAGCCTCAGCCGCGGCCTCTTCGGCAAGGCGCCGAATCCCGGCCTCATCGAAACGATCCTGCGCGACCTCTCGCTCTGGGAAAAACGCGACGCCAAGATCATGACGCTCTCCGGCGGCATGAAGCGCCGCGTCATGATCGCCAAGGCGCTGTCGCACGAACCCACCATCCTCTTCCTCGACGAGCCCACCGCCGGCGTCGACGTGGAACTGCGCCACGACATGTGGCAGATGGTGCGGCGCCTGCGCGAGGCCGGCGTCACCATCATCCTGACCACGCATTACATCGAGGAGGCCGAGGAAATGGCCGACCGCGTCGGCGTGATCAGCAAGGGCGAGCTCATCCTGGTGGAGGAGAAGCAGACGCTGATGGAGAAGATGGGCAAGAAGCAGCTCACCCTGCAGTTGAAAGCCCCGCTGGCGGCCGTGCCAGAGAGCCTGGGCGGTTATGCGCTGGCGCTCTCCAACGACGGCAACACGCTCACCTACTCCTTCGACAGCCGCAGCGAGGACACCGGCATCGCCGTGCTGCTGCGCCGCCTCGACGAGGCCGGCATCGACTTCAAGGAACTGCAATCCAGCCAGAGTTCGCTGGAAGACATCTTCGTCAGTCTGGTGAGGGCACGGCCATGACACTGAACCTGCACGCCATCCGCGCCATCTACATCTTCGAGATGTCGCGCACCTTCCGCACACTGATACAAAGCATCGCCTCGCCGGTGCTGTCCACCTCGCTCTACTTCATCGTCTTCGGCGCCGCCATCGGCTCGCGCATGGGCGCCATCGACGGCATCAGCTACGGGGCCTTCATCATCCCCGGGCTGGTGATGCTGGCGCTGCTCGGCGAAAGCATCTCCAACGCCTCCTTCGGCATCTATCTGCCGAAATGGTCGGGCACCATCTACGAGCTGCTCTCGGCGCCGGTCTCTTACGTGGAAGCGGTCATCGGCTATGTCGGCGCCGCTGCCAGCAAATCGGTGATGCTGGGCCTGCTGATCCTGCTTACGGCACGCTTCTTCGTGGACTACGAGATCGCGCATCCGTTCTGGATGCTGTTCTTCCTCGCGCTGACCTCGGTCACCTTCAGCATGCTCGGCTTCATCATCGGCATCTGGGCCGACGACTTCCAGAAACTGCAGGTGGTGCCGCTGATGGTGATCACGCCGCTGACCTTCCTCGGCGGCGCCTTCTACTCCATCAACATGCTGCCGCCGCTGTGGCAGACGCTGTCGCTGTTCAATCCGGTGGTCTACCTGATCAGCGCCTTCCGCTGGAGCTTCTACGGCATTTCCGACGTCAACGTGGTGTTGAGCGCGGGCATGATCACCGCCTTCCTGGGCGTGTGCCTGCTGGGGATACGCTGGATCTTCAAGACCGGCTACCACATCAAGGCCTGACGTCCGCCGGCACCCCGGGCCGGACGCGCGACGGCGCAGCGGTGGTGACGCGCCGCCCGCCCGCGTCGCCCCTGCGGTCCGCCTCGTTCTGGTGACGGGCCCGGGCAGACTCACGACTCACGACTCACGACTCACGACTCACGACTCACGACTCACGACTCACGACTCA
>JAZKHS010000048.1:23641-31498 GCA_040385265.1 Pseudomonadota bacterium
CGACAACAGGAAGCGTCCCATGAGCATTGCCGGCAAGACCATTGTGCTCACGGGCAGTTCGGGGGGCATCGGGGAACAGGCGGCGCAGCAGCTGGCGCGCGCCGGCGCGACGCTGTTGCTGGTGGCGCGGCGCGAGGACGAGTTGCAGCGGGTGCAGGGGGCGATTGCCGCCGCCGGCGGCCGCGCGTTCATCTATCCCTGCGACCTCACCGACGCGGCGGACCTGGAGGCCACGGCGGCGCGCCTGCTGGCCGAACACCCGCGCATCGACGTGCTGGTGAACAATGCCGCGCGCTCCATCCGCCGCCCCATCCTGGAGGCGCTGGACCGGCTGCACGACTACGAGCGCACCATGCAGATCAACTTCTTTGCGGCGGTGAACCTGACGCTGAAGCTGCTGCCCCGCTTCCTCGAACAGGGGCAGGGCCAGGTGGTGAATATCTCCACCATGTCGACGCAGGTGCCCATCCCCCTGTTCTCCGCCTACCTCGCCAGCAAGTCGGCGCTGGAGTCATTCTCGCGCTCGCTGTCGGCGGAGCTGGGCGATCGCGGCCTGGCGGTGACGGTGGTGTACTTCCCGATGGTGCGCACCGGCATGTCGAACAAGACCGCGATCTACCAGCACATGCGCATGATGGATGCGGAAAAGGCCGCGGGCTGGATCGTGCGCGCGGTGGACGAGCGGCCGGCGCGGGTGTCGAGCCCGGTCGGCACGCTGGGCTCGGTATTGCTGACGGCGCTGCCGGGGCCGGTGCTGGAACTGACGCGGCCGTTCTTCCGGCGCATGGACCAGAAACTGGCGGCAAAACTGAAACGGTAAGACGGGCCGTCGCCGGGACGACGGCCGTTAGGACAGCCGCGTTGCCACCACCGGCGCCAGGCGCTCGCCCAGCACCCGGTGCGCCGCCGCCTCCAGGTGGATGCCGTCGACGGCACTGGCGACCACATGCCGGCCGGCATCGAAGCACTCGCAGCCCGTCGCGCGCGCCACGGCCGCATAGCGCTCGCCAAGTCCGGCCGACTTCTCGACCGCCCCGGCGAATTTTTCCCGCATGGCGCCGGCCGGCGCGGTGATGGCCGGCGGAATCACCAGCAGCACCGCGGGCGCGGCATGCGTCGGCTCGGCCCGCGATGCCTGGATGGTCCGGATGATCGCCTCGATACCGCGCGCCGACGCCTCCGCCGACGCGGCATAGCGGGCCTGCAGGTCATTGCTGCCGAGGAAAACGATGACCAGATCCAGGGGCGCATGCGTTTCCAGCAAGGGCGACAGGAAGGCCAGGCCATGGCGCCCGGGCCGCGCGGCATCGTCCCAGGCCGTGGTGCGCCCGTTCAGGCACTCCTCGATCACCCGGCAGCCGCCCCCCAGTTGCGCCTGCAGCACGCCGGTCCAGCGCTCGGGCCAGGGCAGGCGTTCGCGCGTGCCGGGCACCACGCCCCAGGACAGCGAATCGCCATAGCAGAGGACCGTCCTGCCGCTGCTCACCGCAGCAGGCCCTGGCGCAGGCGGTGGACGCCGCGCCACACCAGCAGCACGCACACCGGCACCGAGAGGCCGACCACCAGCGCCGGGTGCTGCAGCAGCCCCAGGTCTTCCAGCGAGCCGGCCGAGTACTTCACCAGCCCCACCAGGTAATAGCTGATCGCCACCACCGACAGCCCCTCCACCGCCTGCTGCAACTGCAGCTGCAGCTGGCCGCGCTGGTTCATGGACTGCAGCAGGTCCTGGTTCTGCGCCTCCAGCGTCAGCTCCACGCGCGTGCGCAGCAGGTCGCTGGCGCGGTCGATGCGGCGCGAGAGGTCGTCGAGCTGGCCGGCCACCGCCTCGCAGGTGCGGTAGGCGGGCGTCAGGCGGCGCGGCAGGAACTCGCCAAAGGTCTGCAGGCCGGGCTCCTCGGTTTCGCGCAGCTCCTCCAGGCGCGACAGCACCAGCTGGTAGTAGGCGCGCGCGGCGGAGAAGCGGAAGTTGGTGTCGGAGCGCAAATGCTCGATACGCGCCGCCAGGGTCGACAGCTGCGCCAGCAGGCGGCGCTCGTCCTCGAGGCCGGCGATGGCGTTCATCTGCTCGTTGACCGCGGCCAGCTCCCGGTCCATCTCGGCAATCGAGGGGGCGATGGCGCGCGCCATGGGAAAGGCGAGCAGCACCATCATGCGATAGGTCTCGAGCTCCAGCAGGCGGCGCACCAGGCGGCCCAGCTGGCAGGGATTCAGCTCGCGGTTCAGCACCAGGATGCGGCCGAGGCCGTCGCCGTGCAGGCGCCAGGCCGTCCACAGCCGCGCCTTGCGCTCGATCACCCAGGAGCTGATCAGGCGCTGGCCCTCGAACAGCGGCCGCAGGGCGTTGGCGCCGGGCGCCGCCGCCGGCATGGCGTGGATCTCGATGTGCAGGCCGGAGATGACTTCGCCTGGCAAGCCGGCCAGCCACGCCGGCGGCAGTTGCGTCAGCGCGCTGTGGGCAAAGGGCGCGGGACCATCGGCGCGGTGAATGAAGGTCCAGGTGGAAAATTCGGTATGGCGCTCCCAGCGCAGCTCGACCGGGCCGAAGTCCTGGTAATAGACGAAGGCGCCGGGGACCGGCGCGGCCAGGCCGAAATGCGCGCACAGCGCGGCGATATGGCGGAACTCGTCGGCGGCGGGACGGCCGCCGTGCAGCAGCGCCAGCTGCGACAGGCGCGCGCCCTGCTCCAGCACCGGGAACGGGCGCGTGTGCAGCTCGTTGAACAGGCGCTCGCGCTCGCCATGGAAAGGCAGCGGCAGCCGGCTCGCGGCGGCGGCCGCCGGGAAAGCGGCCAGGGTGTCGAGAGGCTCGTAATCCGTCACGGGAAGCTCCGGGGCCGGGCACCTGGACGGGCCGACCCACTCAATCGGGGAACAAGGGGCGCGATGCTAGCAGCGGCGACGGTCAGCGCCCATGGCCGTGACGCGGGGCGCGCCGGGCCCGCCGGCACAGGCCGGGGTCCGCGGCCATGCCGGCACCGGGCCACCGGTCGTGGCCGCGGCCGGTCCGGAGCCGCTTGCGCCGCCGCCCGGGCACGCCGCGGGCAGCATGGCCCCTGGCCGCCAGGGCGCCGCGACGTGCGCGCGGCCGGAGCCAGGGCCGCCGGCCGGCCCGGCGCCTCAGTACTGGCGGCGCCAGGCCGACGGCGCCTGGCCGGTCCACTTGCGAAAGGCGCGGGTAAAGTTGGCGGCATCGGAGTAGCCCAACTGGCGCGCCACCTGTTCGACGCTGCGCAGCGGTTGCCGCAGCAGCTCACAGGCGTGGTCGCGGCGCACGCCATCCAGCAGGCCCTGGAAGCTCGCGCCCTCCAGTTGCAGGCGGCGCTTGAGGGTACTGGCCGAGACATTGAGGCGGGCCGCCAGCACCGGCAGCGCGGGCAGGTCGTCCCGCGCCAGCAGCAATTGCTGGCGCACGGCGGCGGCGGTGCCGGCGGGCGCACCGATGCGCTCGAGCTCCACTTCCATCTGCTGCACCGCGGCCCGCGCGGCGAGCGGATTGGCGGCCGCCAGGGGCTGGTCCAGGCAGTGGCGCGGCAGGCGCAGCTGGTTTTCCGGCCGACCGAAGCGCACCGGCGGCAGGCGCCCGGCCCAGTCCCGGTGATGGGCAGGCTCGGCATGCTCGAACCAGATCTCGGCACCGACCCCCGGCCCTGCCGCCTGCTGCACGAAGCGCAGCAACATGCTCATCACCGCCTCGCAGGTGAACTCGCGCAGCAGCGCCGGCACCGCGTCGACCTCGACGCGCATGCCGCTGAAGGCAGCGTCGTCGACCAGGCTCAGCCGCACCACGCCGACGCGCAGATGATAAAAGCGCTCGGCCAGCTGTGCCGCCTCGCGCAGGCTGCGGCAATCATGAATGGCCAGGCCCAGCATGCCGTGCGAGTGCGGCTTCACGCCGAGGCCGAAGGCATACCCCAGGCCCGCGACGCTGCCGTGCCGGGAACAGGCCTGGACCAGACTGCCAAAGTGCACCAGGGAGAGGCGCGAGTCATGCCCGGTGAGCAGCGCGCGCGGCACGCCACTGTCGCGAATGATGGCCTCGCTATCGGCGCCGCGCTCCGCCATCACGTGCAGCAGATCGTAGGCGTAACTCACCGCCACGAAGCCGTGATCGATGTGGCGTGACGAATTTTTCATCAAGGCCGAACCTGAATTAGCCAAAGTAACCGGGAAATCGGGCTGAATTGACCTTACCCGGCGATGCCGCGGAAAACATAATTGTATACAGATGTTCACCACACAAATGAATGACTGGCTGCGCAAAAAAAATATGCCGCTGATTTTTTTTGCTGCCGGATTGACCACTGCCGCGGCTGCTCGCCTGCCGGGCGCGACTGCACACAGACGTAAAAGGGAGCTTGCCTGATGAATCATCCGGAACGCCTGGCGCACACCTCGAACTGCCCCGCCTGCGGCCACTCCCTCGAGCCCCTTGCCAGCCTGGAACTGGCGCTGGTGCACCAGGAACTCACCGGCGCCCATGGCGAGCTCTCCCGCATCAAGCCGGCGCTGATTACCGCCTCCTACTACCTGAGCCAGTATGCGCACTACCTGCATGACAGCCTGCGCGGCGCGCTCGATGCCGCCGACCTGAGCACCCGCGAAGCGCAAGTGCGGCTGCTGTCCCGCGACCTCATGGATGCCTACGGCCGCGCCCAGGAACTGCTGTCCATCGACGCCCGCTGAGAGCGCCGCCGCGCGGACCACGGCCGGCGCCGGGGCCCCGTCGTCCGGCCGGGACTCGCGAAGTGGCCGCGCCGGAGCCGCCGCCTGCCGTGCCCGTGCCGGGCCCGCATCCTGAAGCCCTGAAGCCCTGAAGCCCTGAGTCCTGAGCCGCAAGCAACCAGTCCAGGCCCCCTCCTCCCCCTCCTCGTTGACAGCGGACAATGACTCATCGGCCATGAAGCCCTAGAATGCGGCCACCTTAAACTCTGTCGGGCTCGCCCTTTCCGTTCATGACTGATCCCCGCCTAATCGACATGCCCCCGCTCGTTCCGCGCCAGGGCGGCCCCTTCGTGCGCTGGATTGCCCTGCTGATCCTGCGCCTGTTCCGCTGGCGCATCACCGGCAGCCTCCCCAACGAGCCGCGCGCCGTGCTGATCTCGGCGCCGCATACCTCGAACCTGGACGGCTTCTTTACCGCCGTCAGCTCGCTCGCGCTGGGCCTGCATACCTATTTCCTGGTCAAGCACACCGCCTTCCGCCCGCCCTTTGCCGGCCTGCTGCGGGCCGTGGGCGCGCTGCCGGTGAACCGCGCCGCCAGCAGGAACCTGGTGGGCGACATGGCAAGGCAGATCCGCGAGAGCGAGCGCATGTGGCTGGCGGTGGCGCCGGAGGGCACGCGCAACGCCACCGAGTGGAAGACCGGCTTTTACTGGATGGCGGTGCAGGCGGGCGTGCCCATCATCCTGATCGCCTTCGACTACGCCAAGCGCGAGACCATGGTGATGGGCAAGTTCGAGCCCACCGGGGACATCGACCAGGACCTGCCCGCCCTGATGGAGCGCTACCGCGACATCTGCCCGCGCCACCCCGACCGGCTGTCCCCGGCCATGCAGGCGCTGCGCGACTCCCCGCGCCGGCCCGCCTGAGCCGGCCAGGGGCCGGCAACGCCGCGGCGCGGCAGGGGCGGTCGGGGTCCGGACTGACGACGGGCGGCCTGGCTGGACGCCCGGCAATGACGGCGCCGCGGCATCTCCCTAGAATGCGCGCTCCTCTCCTTTTTCCGTGGCCCCGCCGCTCATGACCGACCCCCGCCTGATCGACTTCGGCCCCAACGTTCCCCGCCGCGGCAACGCCTTCAGCCTCTGGTTCAGCCTGATGCTGATGCGCCTCATGGGCTGGCGCGTCACCGGCGCCATGCCCGACGTGCGCAAGGCGGTGCTGATCGTGGCGCCGCACACCTCCAACATGGATGGCGTGATGACGGTGATCTCGTCCTTTGCCCTGGGCCTGAAGATTTCCTTCTTCGTGAAGCACGCCGCCTTCCGCTTTCCCTTCGGCGGCCTGATGCGCTTTTTTGGCGCGCTGCCGGTGAACCGCGAGGACTCCCGGAACCTGGTGGGCTATTCCGCGGCCAAGCTGCGCGAGAAGGACCAGCTGCTGCTGTCGGTGGCGCCCGAGGGCACCCGCCACGAGACCGACAGCTGGAAAACCGGCTTTTACTGGATCGCGCACCAGGCGCAGGTGCCTATCGTCTTTGTCGCCTTTGACTATCCCTCGCGCGAGGTGCGCATCATGGGGCACATGACCCCGACCGGGGACATCGAGCAGGACCTGCCGCAGATCCTCGAGCGCTACCGCGGCATCGTGCCGCGCCATCCCGACAAGCTGTCCGCCCCCCTGCGCGCCCTGCGCGACCAGCCCCGCTGAGGCACCGGCCGGGGCCGCCGGCTCACAATGCCGGCTGCGCCTCCAGCCCCGCCAGCGGCCGGTGCTGCTCCTGGTACTCGGTGGGCGACAGCCCGGTCCAGCGCCGGAAGGCCTTGGCAAACGCCGAGGAATCGGCAAAGCCGAGGCCGAGCGCCAGCTCCGTCACCGACTCGCCGCCGCGGCGAAAATAATCCTCGGCGAGCTTCTGCCGAACCGAATCGAGTTCGCGCTGGAAAGTCGTGCCCTCCTCCGCCAGCTTGCGCCGCAGCGTGCGCCCGCTCATGCCAAGATCGGTGGCCGCCGCCTCCAGCGACGGAAAGGCGCCGTAGTAGCGCACCAGCAAATGGCGCAGGCGCAGCGGCAGCAGGCGCATGGCGCGCGCCGGAATGTTCTCGAACAGCGTTTTTTCCGCCGCCATGGCCATCAGGCGGTTGGCCATGGGCATCTCGTAGTCGGCCAGCTCGGGCGCGCCCACCAGGCGCGTCTCGGCCTGGCCAAAGCGCACCGGGCACTTGAAGTAGCGGCGATAGATATGGCCCCAGGCGGGCTCGGGATAGCTGAAGTCCACGCTCGACAGCACGTGGTCGGGACCGGCGAGCTGGGTGAAGATGTTGTAGAAGCTCACCATGTTGAGCTCCAGGAAAAAATGCGTGTACGGCGCCAGCGAGATCACCTCTTCCATGACGAAGCAGGCCTCGTGCGCCTCGACGCGCCCGGACATCTGCATCACCGGAAAGAGCTCGTTGCAGAAGCGCTGCACCGTCTCCAGGCAGCCGCGCAGGGTGGGCTGCGTCACCGCGGCCATGCCGGCCATGCCGTGATGGGAGAGCGTCATCAGGTTGCCCATGGCGAGGCCCAGGTAGGGCATGTCGAGGGCGCGCACGGCCTGGTCCACGAGCACGGTGACCTGGCGCGCGCTGATGAAGACGCCGTTGTCCCCGGGGCGGTAATCAATGCCGGCATTGCGGTAGAAATCGTGCTGGTCGAGGCCGATGATGGCCTCGAGGATTTCGTGCGGATTGCGCATGACATGCTGGCTGCGCTTTTCCAGCCAGTGCGCATCGGGGATGAGGGCCCGGCGCAGGTCAAAGTAGGTCTGGATGTGGCCGAGCGGAATGCAGTGGGTATCAATATCCATGGACACCTCAGCGATCATTTTTGTTTTTTGTGGTCGGGCCCGCGCGCTCAGGCGCGGGCCTTTTCTGGAGGGCCGGATCCTTCCGGCGCCGGACGCTGCAGGCGCCGGGACCGCCATTTTTGCCAAGAGCCGCCGACGCCGGCAATAACCGGCGGTCGCCCCGCGCTAGTGACCGCCCGGCGTGTCCAGCCCCAGGGCCGGACGTCCGCGCCAATGCCCGCGTCCGGGGCGCGCACGCCACCCCGCCTCACGGTACCGGCTGCAGGGCCTGGCCCGGCAGGCGTGCGCGCTCCTGCTGCAGGCGCGCGGCACGGGCCGCGGGGTCGGGCGCGAGCGGCTCGATCAGCGTG
>JAZKHS010000049.1:0-88165 GCA_040385265.1 Pseudomonadota bacterium
TTCCTTGAAGTAATGAGCGGGCGGCGCAGAGAGAGCTCCGCCGTGGCTGCCTCCCCAAGCGTACACAACACCGCCACCGCCAGTGCTAGCAGGCCAGATCCAGATCCAGATCCAGAGCCAGAGCCAGAGCCAGAGCCAGAGCCGGTTGTGCGGCCCCCCCCCTGGATAGGGGTGTCAGGACGGGCAGCCCATCCGCTGCCCTGCCGAACTGTCCGCCATCCTTTTCGCTCATGGCTGCGACTCGCCAGTCGCCAGAACCCCGAAATCGTCAGATGAAGGGGGATCCTGATGCTGGTCAAGACACTGGCAATGGTTAGAATGTGAACTGGTTCCCTCATGCGCACCGGATCGGCGCAGCGGCGGAAGTGCCCGATACGAGGCAGATTTCGCCAGGGAAGACCAAAAAGACCAAAAAATAAAAAAGCAGGAGTGGTCATGAAGCCTAAAGTTGTCCAGGCGGCGCGAATCTTGGCCGGGATGTGCCTGTCCCTCGCGTGTTCCCTCGGTCATGCTGCCCCTGCAGCCTCCGCCGGCTCCTCCGGAAAACCGCTGGTGTTTTGTACCTGGGACATCCTGGGTCAGCAGGGCGACGCGACCAACATGATGAAGGACTATGTCCTGGCCGCCAAAAGCTGGGGCGCTAATGTCATCTCCAAGAGCTATACCAACGAAGGCATCGCGGCTGACGACTTCAAGGCCGGCCAGTGCGACGGTACCCTGATCACCGGCATGCGCGCCCGCCAGTTCAACGCCTTCACCGGCTCCATCGATGCCGTGGGCGCCATCCCCAGCTATACCCATATGCGCGACGTGATCGACCTGCTGGCCAATCCCAAGCTGGCGCCGCGACTCGTCACGGGCCCCTACGAGGTGGTCGGCGCGATTCCGGTCGGTGCGGCGTATGCGTTCGTGAATGATCGCACCATCAATTCGCTGGCCAAGGCCGCCGGCAAGAAGATTGCGGTGCTGGACTGGGACAAGTCCCAGGCGGAGATGGTGAAGATTGTCGGCGCCGTGCCGGTGGCCGCCGACCTCACCACCTATGGCGGCAAATTCAACAACGGGCAGGTCGACATCCTGTTTGCGCCGATCCCCCTCTACAAGCCAATGGAGTTGTGGCGCGGCCTGGGTGCCAAGGGCGGCATTGCCCGCTTCCCGGTCATCAACCTCACCCTGCAGCTCATCATCAAGAAGGACCGGTTTCCGCCGGGCTTTGGCCAGAAAAGCCGTTCCTGGGTATCGGACCAGGTGCCGCGCTTCTTCGGCATGATCCGCAACATGGAGCGGGAGGTGGATCCCAAGCACTGGATGCACATTCCGCTGTCCGATCGTGATGGCTATGACAAGATCATGCGCGAGATGCGCATTCACCTGACGAAGTCCGGCTATTATGACCCGCGCATGATGACGCTGCTGAAGCGCATCCGTTGCAAGCGCGAGCCGAACGAGGCGGAATGCACCCAGCCCGAGGAGAACTGACGGCCGGTGGAGTGGCTCCGACATACGGGCCCCGCTGGGGCCCGTTGCATTTGCGGGATGGCGCGGGCTCACCATAATGGCGCTGTGCAATTTGCGCGGAAGCGGGGGCGGGATGTCCGGCCCACCGGCCGCGGACGGTGTCCCGGGATCGGGTGTGGCGGGCGCGGATGTGGATCGGCGCAGGCCACGACGGGCCTGGGCTAAATGAGGTTTATGCTGATGATGAATTGTGTTGCGCTGCTGCGGCGCTGCCTGGTCGCCACCCTGCTGGCGCTGACACCCGCGGCCCACGCGGCGGATGCTGCTCCCCGCCTCAAGGTTTCGACGGGCCCCAAGGCCTGTATCTTTGATCTCATGGGGTCGCAGGGGGAGAACTATGCCCTGGCGCGTGACATCCTGCTGCAGGCCCAGCGCGAAGGCGTGCAGATGCAGCTCGTGCCCTATATGAACGAGGCGGTGGCCTACGAGGACTTCAAGGCCGGCCAGTGTGATGCGGTCATGATCACCAACCTGCGGGCGCGGCAGTTCAACCGCTTCGTGGGCAGCGTCGACGCCATTGGCGCCGTGCCGAACGAGCAGACCCTGCGTGCGGTACTGAGCCTGCTGCTGAGCCCCAAGAGCGCGGAGCGGATGGTGAGCGGCCCCTTTGAAGTGGCCGGTATCGTGCCCCTGGGCGCGGTGTATCCCTTTGTCGACGACCGCAACATCAATACCCTGGCCAAGGCCGCGGGCAAGAAGATCGCCGTGTTCGACTGGGACCGCACCCAGCGCAAGCTGGTGCAGAACATCGGCGCCATGCCGGTAAGCTCGGACATCCTTAACTTTGCCACCAAGTTCAACAACGGCCAGGTCGACATCATTGCCGCTCCCGGCATCGCCTTCCGCCCGCTCGAGCTGCACCGGGGCCTCGGCACCAAGGGCGCAATCGTGAATATGCCCTTCATGCAGATCACCGCGGTCATGGTGATCCGCCACGAGAAGTTCAAGCCAGGCGATGGGCAGAAGCTGCGCAGCGTGGTGGCGAGCAGGCTCGACAACTCCTTTGCGCTGATCAAGCGCTCCGAAGCCGACATTCCCTCGCAGTACTGGTCCCGGGTGCCGCAGGTGGAGATTGACGACTATTTCCGCCTGATGCGCGAGGCGCGCGTCGCCATGACCCAGGACGGTGAGTACGACCCGGACATGATGCGCTTCCTCAAGCGCGTGCGCTGTCGTTACGAGCCTGCCAACGCCGAGTGCATCCTCGACGACGAGTGAGCGTGCCCGCAGGTGGCGATGACTGAAAGCCCGGCAGTAGCCGGGCTTTTTTTTGGCGTGAGCGCAGGGGGCGGACTCTGGCGTGGGGGATGCCCTGGCCATGGCCGGCGCGGGTCAACCATCTGCCGGACAGGGCGTTAACTCCAGCAAAGCAGTCGCCTTGCGCCGGACTCACTGGCGGCGCATGATTCACTTGTTGGTTGGTTAACCAACCAATTGCCCCGAGAATGCCATGCCGCGTCCCTTGGTCTCTTCCTTAGTGGAGGCCCGCCCTGTCCCCGAACGAATCCTGGCCGCCGCCCTGCAGTTGGTGGAGGCGCAGGGCATCGCCGCGCTCAGCCAGGCCCGGGTGGCGGCGGCGGCCGGCCTTCGCCAGAGCCACCTGACCTATTACTTTCCCACGCGCAAGGACCTGTTGCTGGCCATTGTGCAGGCCATCCACGAGGAGATCCGCCAGGGCCTCGGTCCGCGGGCCGCGCCGGCCGGCGTGTCGCCGATGAGCCTGGCGCAGATGCGGGCCTTCCTGGTCGCCCGCGTGCGCGAACCGCTGATGGGGCGCTTGCTGCTGGCGCTGATGGCGGCGGCGGACGAGGATCCCTCCCTGCGGCAATGGCTGCTGGATTTTGATGCCGAGGTGCGCGGGCTGATCCGTGCCGACGTCGCTCGCCTCGGGCTGTCGCCTGCGGCGGACGAGGTGGCGTTGTTTTGTACTTGCCTGCTGGGCGCGGGTCTGATGGGCGCACAGGCCGACGGCAAGGCGGCGATTGCACACTTCGAGCAGCTCGTGGGCATGGCCTTCGATCGACTGGTCGCTAGTTGCGGCAGTGTCGGAAAGGCAAAGAGGGTGAAGCGATGAGCGTGCACGGTGTTCCCTCGCGACGGCAGTTGCACTGGCTGGTGCTCCTGCCGCTGGTGCTGGCCGGTTGCGTCGGCACCGGTGGCAGCTATCGCACGCCCGCCATGGCCGTGCCCTCGCAATGGCAAGCGCTCGGGGCAGGGACGGCGGCGGGCAGCCCGGCGCCGTCCCTGGCGGTCGCGCAGGCGCGCGACACCGCGCAATTGGCGGCGTGGTGGCGGCAATTCCATGATCCGGTGCTGGAGGCGCTGATCGCCGATGCGCTGGACCATAACCTCGACCTCAGGACTGCGCAGGCGCAGTTGCACGAGGCGAGGGCGGTACGCCGCCTGGCGGGTGCCGAGCTCGCGCCGACGGTGTCGGCCAGCGCCTCGGCATCGCAGGGAAAGGGCAGTACCGCCACCGGCAGCGGCACCACGCGCGAGGTGTATCGCGCGGGGCTGGATGCCAGTTGGGAAATCGATCTCTTTGGTCGCCTGCGTAGCGGTCGCGCGGTGGCGGAGGCCAGCCTGGGCTCAGCCGAGGAACAGCTGCGGGATGTGCGGGTAACGATCATTGCCGAGGTGGCTCTCAACTATATCGAGTTGCGCACCGCCGAGCGGCGCCTGGCGCTGGCCGAATCCACGCTCGCGGCACGGCAGGAAAGCCTGGACCTGGCCGGCTGGCGTCAGCAGGCGGGGCTGGTGTCCGAGCTGGACGTGGCGCAGGCACGCACCGAGCTGGAGAGCACGCGGGCGGGTCTGCCGGCCTTGCGCACGGCGGTGAGTGCGCCGCGGCATCGCCTGGCCGTGCTGCTGGGGCAGGCGCCGGGTGCGCTGGCAGAGCGATTGGCCGGCGGCGGCCCGGCGCCGCGCGCGACCACGGCCATCGCCACCGGCATCCCCGCCGACACGTTGCGCCAGCGCCCCGATGTGCGCGCCGCCGAGCGTCGCCTGGCGGCGCAGGTGGCGCGCCTCGACGAGGCAAAGGCGGCGCGGTATCCGGCGCTGCGCCTGTCCGGCTCGCTGGGCTGGGAGGCGCTCCGCGCGAGCGGGCTTGGCGACGGCGGCGCGTTGGCGCGCTCGCTGCTGGCCAGCCTGTCCGCGCCGATCTTCGATGCCGGCCGTATCCGCGCCGGCATCGGCGTGCAGGACGCCCGGCTCGAACAATCCCGCCTGGCCTATGAGGGCGCGGTGCTGGCGGCGCTGGAGGACGTGGAAAACGCGTTGGTGGGGCTGGCCGGCGCGCAGGAGCGCGAGCAGCAGTTGGCGCAGGCGACCGCTTCGGCGCGCAGTACTCACGACATCGCCCGCTTCCGCTACCAGGCCGGCCTGGCCGACTTCCTGTCGGTGCTGGACAGCCAGCGTACGCTGCTCTCGCTGGAGGACCAGCTGGCCCAGGCCGGGGGCGCCCTCGCCCTGGCGCAGGTCCGGCTCTACAAGGCGCTGGGCGGCGGTTGGACGGGCGAGGGGAACGCCTCTCCAGCGCCGTCAGGGGCTGCTGCCGCCTCCGTGTCCAAGGTCGTGGATTCTTCTGCCAGCGAAACCGCTGCGGCAAACACAACATCCGCAGCCGCAGCCGCAGCGGAAACTATGGCCTCTGCTGCCGGCACGACCGTGGAAAACGTTGTGGTAGTGCGCCCTGCCTATGATCCGGCGACTGCGGTCGTCCCCGCTTCTGTTCCGGAGTCCCGATGAACGCTCCCGTGAAAACGCCCTCGGCCCTGCGCCGCCTGCTGGCCCGGCTGCCCACGCAGCGTCCCTGGTTCAAGCCGCTGCTGGTGCTGCTGCCCCTGTTGCTGGGCTGGCAATGGTTTGCCGGGTCAAGCGAGGTGGCGGCCCCCCTCTACCGCACCGAGCCGGTGACTTCCGGCCCGCTCGTGGTCAGGGTCGCTGCCACCGGCAACCTGCAGCCCACCAACCAGGTGGACGTGGGCTCCGAGCTCTCCGGCATCGTCGACAAGGTCTTCGTGGACGATAACGACCGCGTCAGGAAGGGCCAGGTGCTGGCGGTGCTGGACCTGTCCAAGCTCAACGACGCGGTGGCGCGCTCGCGCGCCAACCTGGCCGCCGCCGAGGCTGCCGTGCAGCAGGCGTCGGCCACCGCCGCCGAGGCGCGGGCCAGCTACCAGCGCCTGCAGCAGGTGCGGGAGCTCTCCGGTGGCAAGGTGCCCTCGAAGAGCGAGTTCGATATCGGCGAGGCCGCCTTCAAGCGCGCCGAGGCCGCGGTGACGAGCGCGCGCGCCAGCGTGACGCAGGCTCGCGCCGCCCTGCAGTCGGATGCAACCAATCTGCAGAAGGCGCACCTGCGCTCGCCCATCAATGGCATCGTGCTGACACGCAAGATCGAGCCGGGCCAGACCGTGGCCGCCTCCTTCCAGGCGCCGGTGCTGTTCACGCTGGCCGAGGACCTGGCGCGGATGGAGCTGCAGGTGGACGTGGACGAGGCCGACGTGGGCCAGGTCAAGGTGGGCCAGACGGCGGTGTTCACCGTGGACGCCTGGCCGGGTCGCGAATTCCGTGCGGTGATCACGCGCGTGGGCTATGGCGCGCAGGCCAAGGAAGGCGTGGTGTCCTATCTCACCGTGCTGAAGGTGGATAACGATGACCTGTCGCTGCGCCCGGGCATGACCGGCAGCGCGGAGATCACCACGTTGACGCGGGAGCGGGCGCTGCTGGTGCCGAATGCCGCGCTGCGCTTTTCGCCGCCGGCCGCGCCGGCCACGACCCCGCAAAAGAAGGGCAGCGTGATGTCGGCACTGATGCCACGGTCGCCGCGGGCCCCGCGCGAGGTGCGCAAGGCGGCGGGTGCGCCGCAGCAGGTGTGGGTGCTGCGCGAGGGAGTCCCGGTGGCGGTGCCGGTACAGGCCGGTGCCAGCAATGGCCGCGTCACCGAGATCCTGGGTGGTGAGGTCAAGCAAGGCATGGCAGTGATCACCGAGGCGACAGCAGGCGCGCGGCCATGAGCGAGACCCTGATCCGGCTGGCCGGCATCACCAAGACTTTCGGCAGTGGCCAGGCGGCCTTCCAGGCGCTGCGCGGCGTCGACCTCCAGATTGAAGAGGGCGAGTTCGTCGCCATCATGGGACCCAGCGGGTCCGGCAAGTCCACCTGCATGAATATCCTGGGCTGCCTGGATGTGCCCAGCGACGGCGAATACCGCTTCCACGGGGTGAGCGTGGAGACGCTCGATCGCGACGGGCGCGCGCTGCTGCGCCGCCATTACCTCGGGTTTGTGTTCCAGGGCTTCAACCTGCTGGCGCGCACCAGCGCGCTGGAGAACGTGGAGTTGCCGCTGATCTACCGCGGCCTGCCCGCCGACGAACGCCATGCCGCCGCGCGCGAGGCGCTGGCCCAGGTGGGGCTGGCGGGCTGGGAACACCACACGCCGGCGGAACTGTCCGGCGGCCAGCAACAGCGCGTGGCCATTGCCCGCGCCATTGTCACCCGGCCGCAGGTGCTGCTGGCGGACGAACCCACGGGCAACCTCGACACGAAGACCGGCGAGGAAATCATGGCGCTGCTGACCCGCCTTAACCGTGAGCGCGGCATCACCGTACTCATGGTGACGCACGAGCCGGAGATGGCCGCGCATGCCGGGCGCATCGTGCACTTCAAGGATGGCCGCATCGAGCGCGACGAGCGCCGTCCGGAGGTGGCCTGATGTTCTGGAATACGCTGCTGCTCGCCTGGCGCGCCATCCGCCGCAACCTGATGCGCTCCTTCCTCACCGTGCTCGGCGTGGTCATCGGCGTGGCGGCCGTGATCACCATGGTCACGCTCGGCAATGGCGCTACCCGCTCGGTGCAGGAGCAGATCGGCAGCATGGGCAGCAACCTGCTCATGGTCATGCCGGGCCAGCGTTTCGGGCCGGGCGCCGACCCGGCGCCCAATTTCCGCACCGCCGACGTCGAGGCCATCCGCAACCAGATTGGCGGGGTGCGCTTGGTGGCACCCCTGACCAGCAAGGCGGCCACGGTCGTCTATCAGTCTGCCAACTGGAGCAGCACCGTCACCGGCAGCAGCGTCGACTTCTTCGAGGTGGGCAACTGGACGCTGGCGGCCGGGCGGATCTTCACCGAGGCCGAGGAAAAATCCGGCCGGTCGGTCTGCGTCATTGGCGCCACCGTGCGCGAGAACCTGTTCGGCGCGCAAAGCCCCATCGGCAGCCAGATCCGAATCAAGCAGTTTTCCTGCGAGGTGATCGGCCTGCTGCAGGCCAAGGGCCAGTCCGCCATGGGCCAGGACCAGGACGACACCGTGATCATGCCGCTGCGCACCGCGCAGCGCCGCCTGGTGGGCAACCAGGATATCCGCCGCCTGTCCGTGAGCGTGACCGACGCCGCCGCCATGGATGCGGTGAAGCAGCAATTGACGCTGCTGCTGCGCGAACGCCGCAACATCACCGAGAACGAGGACGATAATTTCCGCGTCATGGACACGCGCCAGATCGCGGAAACCATGACCGGCACCACGAAGATCCTGACCATGCTGCTGGGGGCGGTGGCGGCGGTCAGCCTGCTCGTCGGCGGCATCGGCATCATGAACATCATGCTGGTGTCGGTGACCGAGCGCACCCGCGAGATCGGCATTCGCCTGGCCATCGGCGCGCTGGAGCGCGAGGTGCTGCTGCAGTTCCTGATTGAGGCGGTGGTGCTATCCAGCCTGGGCGGACTGCTCGGCATCGCCCTGGCGACGGCTGCCTCCATCGGCCTCTCCGGGCTGATGAACGTGCCCTACCTGTTCGATCCGGTCATCAATGCCGTGTCCTTCGCCTTTTCCGCGGCCATCGGTGTGGTGTTCGGCTATGTCCCGGCCCGTCGCGCGGCGCGCCTGAATCCCATCGATGCCTTGCGCCACGAATGAGCGCCGTGCCGTTTTCCCTTTCCACTGTTGCAGGAGTCCCAGGTCATGAAACTCAAGCGTGAATGGGTCACGCCCCTCACCGTCGGCGCCTTCTTCCTCATGGGCGTCACCGGCGTGCTCATGTTCTTTCACCTGGAAAGCGGGCTCGGCAAGGCCGCCCATGAGTGGCTGGGCTGGCTGTTCATTGCCGGCGTGGCGCTGCATGTGACGGTCAATTTCACCGCCTTCCGTCGCCACTTCACGCAGGGGCCCGGGCGCTGGGTAGTGGCGGGCTTCGTGGTACTGACGGCGGCCGCACTGCTGGCGCCGGCGGAGAAGGATGACAACCCGGTGCGCCGTGCCGCCGATGCCGTGATGAAAGCGCCGCTGGCCGAGGTGGCGCCGCTCGCCCACAAGGATGCCGCCGTGCTGCTGGCCGACTTGCGGGCGGCTGGCTTCGCGGTGACGGGGCCGCAGCAAAGCCTGAGTGAGCTGACCGGGGATGACCATGATGCGCATCACCGGGCGATCGATGCCGTCTTCGGGACGCACTGAACGGCGCGGACGGCACTCGCGCCCGCCGACCCTGATCCGGGGCCGCAGGGCCTCGGGCTGCCTGGCGTAAAGGCCTCTCCTGAAGGGCTGGGGCAGCGCGCAGGCCTGCCGTCCGTCTGCGGACAATTGTACTGACATTAATGTTAATTTAATTTGTCCGCTTTCCCCGGGGACAGGCGGCCATGTCAGAACAAGCGCAACTCCTGCGTCGCCCCCGTGGCCGCCCGCCCCTTAGCGAGGCCGCGGTCGGCCAGGTCCGCAGTCGTCTCCTTCGCGCTACCCGTACGGTCTTTGCCCGCGTCGGCTACCACGGCTTGACTGTGGAGCTGGTCATTGCCGAGGCCGGCGTATCCCGCCCCACGTTCTACAAGTACTTTTCTTCCATGGAGGCGGCGGTCGAGCGCCTGGTGGCGGAGGTCAATCAGGACATCATCGACCGCCTCATGGCGGCGCTGGCCACCAGCCCCGACCTCATGACCAAGATCGAGGCCGGTATTCTGGCCTGGAAGCAGTGGGGCGAGGACCTGGGCGAATTCCTCGGCCCTTTCTACACCGAGCTCCATGACCGCCAGTCCCCGGTGGGCCGCCAACGCCAGCTCACCCTTGGCCTGCTGGAGGCCCGGATTGCCGAAGTGGTGGTGCTGCTTGGCCGTGCCGCGCCCAGCCCCTTGCGGGTGAAGGCTTTCATCCACGGCGTGGAATTCCTGGGCTACCACTACCACCTGAACACTCCGCGCGACGCGCAAAGCTGGGCCGAGACCCGCGACGCCATCTTCCGCATGGCCATCGGGCTGCTGGGCGACGCCGCCGACTGGGGCAATGCGCTGGCGCTGGCGCGCGACTTCCAGATCGGTCTCGACCCGACATGACGGTGTCGCGGGCCACGCGGCGCCGTGCTGGCGCGCGCACAGAACTCCTTTTGCTGGCCGGCGTTGCCCGACGCCGGCGACATCATTTCCCACCATGCCAGGGCGGGGCTGCCACCGCCACCGAGGACCTTCCGGAATGAAGCTGAACTACCTGAAGAGCAACGACGACATCATCACTCCGCTGCGCCTGTTGAAGCAGGTGCCCTCCATCGCGCGCAAGGCGCCGCGCATGGTCCAGGGCCTGCGCATCGCGCGTAATAATGACCCCGACCGCATCGCCGGCCTGGGCTGGGCCGTGGAAGAGGCGGCGCGTCATAATCCGCGCGGCAATGCCGTGCTGTACCAGGATGCCCGCATCAGCTATGCCGAGTTCAATGGCTGGGCCAACCGCATTGCCCACCACTTCCATGCCCAGGGCCTGCGCAAGGGCGACGTGGTCTGCGTGTTCATCGAGAATCGCCCCGAGCTGATGGCCACCGTGGCCGGCCTGGCCAAGCTTGGCGTGGTGGCCGCGCTGGTCAATACGTCGCAGACCGCGCATGTGCTGATCCACAGCATCAACCTGGTGAAGCCCAAGGGCGCCATTATCGGCGACGAGCTGCTGCCGGCCTTTGACGCCGTGCGCAACGAATTGGCCCTGCCGGAAGCCGCGCAGTTCCGCTACCCCGATGCCGAGACCCGCGTCGAGGCCGCGCTGGCCGCGCGCTACCGCAACCTGGCCACTGAAATCGAGCGGCAGCCTTCCACCAATCCCGCCAGCACCGCGGGCGTTAAGGCGGGCGATGGCCTGTTTTATATCTATACGTCCGGCACGACCGGCCTGCCCAAGGCGGCCATCTTCAGCCAGGGACGCTTCATGAAGGCCTATGGCGGCTTTGGCTATTCGCTGCAGTTGGGCAAGGATGACGTCATCTATGTGACGCTGCCGCTGTATCACGCCACCGCCATGGTGGTCTGCTGGGGCTCGGCCCTGGCTGGCTATGCCGGGGTGGGCATCCGCCGCCGTTTCTCGGCCTCGGAGTTCTGGAACGATGTGCGCCGCTTCGATGCCTCTGCCTTCGGCTATGTCGGCGAGCTTTGCCGCTACCTGATGGACAAGCCGCCGACGCCGCAGGACCGCCAGCATCGCGTGCGCGCCATGATCGGCAACGGCATGCGCCCGAATATCTGGAAAGCCTTCAAGCAGCGTTTCGGGGTCGACACGGTGATGGAGCTGTATGGCTCCTCCGAGGGCAATATCGGCTTCTCCAACATCTTCAATTTTGACAACACGGTCGGCTTCTCGCCGCTGCCCTTCGCCATCGTCGGCTACGATCGCGAGAGCGAAGAGCCCATTCGCGACCAGCGCGGCTTCATGACCAGGGTCAAGCGCGGCGAGATCGGCCTGCTGATCGGCGAGATCACCGACAAGACGCCCTTCGACGGCTATACCGATCCGGCCAAGAACGAGGCCTGTCTGCTCAGAGACGTGTTTGTGAAGGGCGACCGCTACTTCAATACCGGCGACCTGGTGCGCGACATCGGCTTCCGCCATGCCCAGTTCGTCGACCGCACCGGCGATACCTTCCGCTGGAAGGGCGAGAACGTCTCCACCACC
This sequence comes from Pseudomonadota bacterium, assembly GCA_040385265.1. Taxonomy (GTDB): domain Bacteria; phylum Pseudomonadota; class Gammaproteobacteria; order Pseudomonadales; family Moraxellaceae; genus UBA2031. The sequence goes on from JAZKHS010000049.1 coordinate 11,437, forward strand.
GAAGTGGAAAACATCCTGGGCCATCACGACAGCGTCGAGCATGGCGTGGTGTATGGCGTGGAGATTCCCAATACCAACGGCCGCGCCGGCATGGCGGCACTCACGCCGCGCGGCGAGTTCGGTCCGGAGCAGTCGGCCGCGCTGCTGGCCTTCCTGAAGCGGGAGCTGCCTCCTTATGCCATCCCCGTCTTCCTGCGCCTGCAAGCGGCGGCACAGACGACAGGGACGTTCAAGTACCAGAAGGCGCACCTGAAGAAGGAAGGCTTTGATCCGGCGGCCGTGGCCGGCGACAGGCTCATGGTGTGGCTGCCGGGCACGACTGAGTACACCTGGCTCACGGCCGAGGTGCATGCCGCGCTGCAGGGGGGCGATTACCGCTTCTGAGCGCAGGCGCGTCCCGCCGCGCGGATGACGGACCACGAGAGGAGAGGACATGCTGCAACGCAGCATCTTCATCACCGGCGCGGTCGCCGGCATCGGCGCCGCCACTGCGCGGCTGGTACGTGGGCCTCTTCGATGTGGATGTGGCCGGCGTGGAGCGGCTGCCGGCCGAGCTCGGCGGCGGCCGTGCGCTGATGGGCAAGCTGGACGTGAGCAATCCCGGTGACTGGGACGCCGCTCCATGGTGCTGGAAAAGACCGTGGCCGGCCCTGCGCGCAATCCGGACTTCCCGACCTGCGCCACCAGCAGCGAATGCACGCCGTCGTGGGTGATGCCGGGGCATGAGGTGAGCTGGCTGATGGGGGATGCGCAGTTTGGCGTGCTGGCGCGCCGCCGAGCCGGTCCCGGCCTGACAGGCCCGCCTTCCGGCGGGCCTTCTTTTTGGGGCGGCCGGCGCCGGCGGTCCGCGGGGCAGCCGGGTCGATGGCCACTCTGGCGTCGCTCCGCAGGAGTGGGCCGCCCGTGACCGCGGGCTATCTTGAAGGGAAACGGGACTGGTGCGGCAGGGTGTCCGCCAAGGGCGGGTGTCATTTGTTCAGGAGGTGGCCCTTCGACACCCTTCGACGGCTCGGGTAGATTCCGGTTCCTGTACCGCGGGGTGTCTCGCCTGCTTCCGTGCCGTAAATTGCACGGACAGGAGCGCCGCCCCGGGTTTTGCTTTTTCCCGTCTTGCCCGCGCCGGTCCGGCACGGGCCTCATCATCGAGGATTCCCCATGCAGACGCGCGCCGCCGTGGCCTGGAAAGCCGGCCAGCCCCTGACCATCGAAACCGTCGACCTGCAGGGTCCCAAGGCCGGTGAAGTCCTGGTCGAGATCAAGGCCACCGGCATCTGCCATACCGATTACTACACGCTCTCGGGCGCCGACCCGGAAGGTCTCTTTCCCGCCATCCTGGGCCATGAAGGCGCCGGCATCGTGCTCGACGTCGGCCCCGGCGTGACCACGCTGAAAAAAGGCGACCACGTCATTCCGCTGTACACGCCCGAATGCCGCCAGTGCAAATTCTGCCTGAGCCGCAAGACCAATCTCTGCCAGGCCATCCGCAGCACCCAGGGCCGCGGCCTGATGCCCGACGCCACCAGCCGCTTCAGCCTCAACGGCGATCCCCTGTTTCACTACATGGGCACCAGCACCTTCTCCAACCACACGGTGGTGCCCGAGATCGCGCTCGCCAAGATCCGTCCTGACGCGCCCTTCGACAAGGTCTGCTACATCGGCTGCGGCGTCACCACCGGTATCGGCGCCGTCATTTTCACCGCCAAGGTGGAGGCGGGCGCCAATGTGGTGGTATTCGGCCTCGGCGGCATCGGCCTCAACGTGATCCAGGGTGCGCGCATGGTCGGCGCCGACAAGATCATCGGTATCGACATCAATCCTGCGCGCGAGGCCATGGCGCGCCAGTTCGGCATGACGCACTTCCTGAACCCGAAGGACATCGAAGCCGCGGGTGGCAATATCGTCGACGCCATCGTGCAGCTCACCGATGGTGGTGCCGACTACAGCTTCGAGTGCATCGGCAACACGAAAGTCATGCGCCAGGCGCTGGAGTGCACGCACAAGGGCTGGGGCCGCAGCATCATCATTGGAGTCGCCGAGGCCGGTGCGGAAATTGCCACGCGGCCTTTCCAGCTCGTCACCGGCCGCAAGTGGGAAGGTTCAGCCTTTGGCGGCGCCCGTGGCCGCACCGACGTGCCGCGCATCGTCGACTGGTATATGGAAGGAAAGATCGATATCGACAGCCTGATCACCCACACCATGCCGCTGGCCGACATCAACCAGGGCTTTGACTTGATGAAGCGCGGCGAATCGATTCGCGGCGTGGTGATTTTCTAAGTCATGGCCGCCTTGCCTGCGTCCACACTTCTCAGCGCGCACACCTGCTTTGGCGGAGAGCAGCGGTTCTACCAGCATGAGTCCACCGTCATCGGGCTACCGATGCGTTTTGGCCTCTACCTGCCGCCGCAGGCAGAACAGGGGCCCGTTGCGGCCGTGATGTTTCTGGCGGGCCTGACTTGTACCGAAGAAACCTTTGCCATCAAGGCGGGCGCGCAACGCCTCGCGGCCGAGCTGGGTCTTGCGCTGCTGACGCCCGACACCAGTCCGCGCGGCGCAGCGGTGCCGGGCGAGGCCGATAGCTGGGATTTTGGCGTGGGCGCCGGCTTCTACCTCGACGCCACCCAGGCGCCCTGGGCCAGGCACTGGCGCATGGAGAGCTATCTGCTGCAGGAGTTGCTGCCGCTGCTGGGCGAGAGCACGCCAGTCGATACGACACGGCTCGGCCTCATGGGGCACTCCATGGGCGGGCACGGCGCCCTGACGCTGGCGTTCCGTCATCCTGGCCGCTTTGCGTCGCTGTCCGCGCTGGCCCCCATCTGCGCGCCCACGCAGTGCCCCTGGGGCGAAAAGGCGTTTACGGGCTATCTGGGCGATGATCGAAGCGCCTGGGCCGCGCATGATGCCTGCGAGCTCATCCGCCAGCGTCACGAGGCAGGGCTGCCGCCACTCTACCCGCAGGGCATCCTGGTAGATCAGGGCCTGGGCGACAAGTTCCTGGCGGGGCAGCTGCATCCGCATCTGCTGGAGCGTGCCTGCAGCGGCGCTGCGCAGCCGCTCACGGTGCGCCATCATGAAGGCTATGACCACGGCTATTACTTCATCAGCACCTTCATCGCGGATCACCTCCGCTTCCATGGCGTGTCCCTGGCAGGCTGAGCTCGGCCAGAGGGACCTTTCTGCCGCACCCGGGCGCGCCTCGCCGGTGCTGGCCCTGCCATGGCGGTCGCGCTCGACCATGGCTCGACCTTGACCGGCAGGGTGCCCCCGCCGTTGCGACGGCGCCGCCCCCTGCTGAATGACCTGATTCGTGAACCGCCTAACAACTCGCGGATGGCAGGTGGCAACGGCGGGATGAGAGGAGCGGCTACCTCCTTTTCAACTTCGGCGCCCCGGGATGATGATGTCATGGAGCATCCCGTCACCTTTCAGCCGAGGTATTTCGGCGCCCCGGCGGGGGCTCTCTTGCGTGAATTGAGTGGGATTCCTGCATTCCTGAGGGGGCTGGCGCGTGTCTGACGCTGCCGGGTTTCCGCAGAGAGAACAATGCAACGGAGCATTCGGTCATGACTACGCGCGGCTTGTCGTTGCCGCTGGCAACGGAAAAGACGGAGGGGGCGGTGCCTGCCCCGACACCGGTCGGAGATCTCGCCGACCTGCTGGTGGCTTATCTGGAGCAGCTCGGCGTCGAGTATGTGTTCGGCGTACCGGGCGGCCACATCGAGCCCCTCTACAATGCGTTGGCCCGCAGCCAGCGGCGCGGCGGCGTGCAGCATATCCTGGCCCGGCATGAGGCCGGCGCCGCCTATATGGCGGACGGTTATGCGCGGGAAACGGGGCGCCTGGGCGTGTGCTGCTCCACGGCTGGTCCCGGCGCCACCAATCTGCTGACCGGCGTGGCTTGCGCCTATGAAAACCATATCCCCCTGCTGGTGATCACGGGCCAGGCAGCGCTGCCGACCTTCGGCAGACATCCGCTGCAGGAGTCCTCCTGCACTGGTGTGGACATCCTCGGCATGTTCAGCCACTGCACCCGCTACAACACCCTGGTGTCACACCCCAAGCAGTTCGAGCACAAGCTTGTGACGGCCCTGCAGTACGCCACGCGAGCCCCCCAAGGCCCGGTGCATCTCAGCCTGCCCGCGGACGTGTTCCGCTCGACGAATGAATTGCCGGCGCCTGCCTACGACCTGGCCAGGTTGCTGCAGCCGGCACTCTCCGTGGACGACCACGCGCTGCTGGCATTGCGTCGCTCCGTCAGCGCTGCGCGCAAGGTGGTGGTGGTGCTGGGGGCGGGCGCCGCCGAGGCCGCTACCCGAGTGCTCCAGTATGCGGGTCTGATCGGCGCCAAGGTGGTGACGACGCCCGATGCCAAAGGGCTGGTCAGTCCTGCGCATCCGCTTTACCGCGGCGTGTTCGGTTTTGCCGGCCACGCCGCGGCGGAGGCGGCGCTGCAGGACGCCGCGGTGGATGTGATCCTGGCGGTCGGAACCAGCCTGGGCGAGTTGAACAGCGGCGGCTGGAGCGGCGACCTGCTGAATGAGCGCCTGATCCATATCGATGAAACGGACGCGCATCTGGCGCGCACGCCGATGGCGCGCCTGCATGTGCGGGGCCATATCGCCACTGTCTTCAGCCGGTTGCTGGCGGCGCTGGAGTCCGCCGACAGCGGCGAGAAGACGGCCCACACGCGTCGCCGCGCCACGCGCCCGCCGCAGCAGGAGGCCGCGCAGGCGGTCAGCGCCCTGCTGGCGAACCCCGCCAGCGCCGTGAGCCCGGCCACGCCCATCAAGCCGCAGCGCCTGCTGCATGAGCTGGGCCTGCGCTGCCCGCCGGGGACGCGCTTCTTCGCTGATTCCGGCAATAGCGTGGGCTGGGCCATTCATTACCTGAATCCCGTGGGGGATCGCCGCGCGGGTGAGCGCCGGCGCCGCGCAGAGTTGCGCCACTCCCTCTCCGGGCGTCGCCAGGCCGCTGGCGGCTGGCTGCGCCTGACCATGGATTTCGCGCCCATGGGCTGGGCCATCGGCGCCGCCGTCGGCACGGCGGCGGCCAATCGCGACGCGCCGGTTGTGTGCATCACCGGTGATGGCAGCATGCTCATGAATGGCCAGGAACTGTCGGTGGCGGTGGCAGAGGGACTCCGCACCGTCTTCGTGGTGCTGAACGACTCTTCGCTGGGCATGGTCCGCCACGGGCAGCGACTGGCCGGCGCGGAGGCCATCGGCTGCGCCATGCCGGCCACTGACTTTGCCGCGCTCGCCCGCGCACTCGGGGCCGAGGGCCATATCATCCGCTCGCCGGAAGACCTGGATCGCGTTGATCTCGACGCCATCTGCGGACGTCCGGGCCCGACCCTTCTCGACGTGCGCGTCGATCCGGAAGAGGTGCCCCCCATGAATGCACGCATGCGCGTCCTGACTCAAAAGGAGGACTGATGATGGGAAAGCTGGCAGGCAAAACGGTTCTGATTACCGGGGGCTCCAGCGGCATCGGCCTGGCGACGGCGCGGCTGTTTCAGGCGGAAGGCGCGCGCGTGGCGGTGACGGGGCGCGATCCGGCGAGCCTGGAGGTGGCCCGTGCAGCGCTGGGGGAGGGCGCGCTGGTACTGCAGAGCGACGCCGCCAGCCTGCAGGACATCGAAGACGCGCTGGCACAGGTTCGCACGCACTTTGGCAAACTCGACGTACTGTTTCTCAATGCAGGGGTATCGGTGGCGTTGCCGCTGGAGAGCGTTTCCGAAGCCCGCTTTGACGAAGTCATGAACGTCAACGTGAAGGGCGCGTTTTTCATGCTGCAGCGGGCGCTGCCGCTGCTGGCCAATCCGGCGTCGGTGATCATGACCACCTCGATCACCAACCAGATGGGCAGTCCGCACTTCAGCGTTTATGCCGCCAGCAAGGCGGCGTTGCGCTCGCTGGTGCAGTCGCTGGCGCTGGAGCTGATCGGCCGTGGCGTGCGCGTCAACGCCATCAGTCCCGGCCCTATCGAGACACCCATTTATGAGCGCGTCGGTCTGCCCGCCGCCATGGTGCAAGGCATCAAGGGCGAGGTCGCCCGCAAATCGCCCAGCGGGCGCTTCGGATCACCGGAGGAAGTGGCGAAGGTGGCGCTGTTTCTGGCGTCGGACGATTCGGCGTATGTGGTGGGCGAGGAGATTGTCGTCGACGGCGGCATGACCTTGCTGTAGGTCCCGGGCCGCAGGGGAGGCAAGAGCAGAAGGCCTCCATGAGTTTGGGGTCATAAAAAAGGTGCCTTGCAGCGCCTAATCAAAAGCGCTTCGACAGGAGCCGCAATGAGTACCGCACCAAATTCCAATGCTATCCACACCCGCCTCTGGAACGAAGTGCCGGAGCCGGACAACGCCTTTGCCGCGCGCATTGCGTACTGCGGCGGCTACGACGTCTACGGCGAGCTGCTCGGGCGCGCGCGCTGGGTGGACATGCTGTACCTGCTGTTTCGCGGCGAAGCGCCCAGCACGGCGCAGGCCGATCTGCTGGAGGCCGTGGCGGTGGCGCTGGCCAACCCTGGCCCGCGCGATGCATCGGTGCATGCCGCCATGAGCGGTGGCGTGGGCGGTTCGACATCGGCCAGTTGCCTGATGGCGGCGCTGGCCGTGGGCGCCGGCCAGCTGGCGGGAGGGCGCGAGGTCTTCCTGGCGATGCAGGCCTGGGCGGATTGCGGCACCGACCTCGCGGCCTGGCGCCAGCGCTTGGCAACGCCGCCGGTGGCCAACGCCGGTAGTGCCTGGCCGACACCGGACCATGCGCCCGGCTTCGATCCCCACGGTACAAGCACTTCGACACCCGTGCGGCAGACCCTGGCCTGTTGCGCCCGCCTGAGCCCGGGACCTTGCCTGCCCTGGCTGGCGGCGCAGTTGTCGGCCCTGGAGGCGGCGGCAGGATGCCCGCTCGCGCTTTCCGGCGTGGCCGCCGCCGCTTTCCTTGATCTCGGGCTGACGCCGGAGCAGGGGGAAATGCTGCACCTGCTGCTGCGCCTGCCGGGGGCCGCCGCCCACGCCCTGGAGCAGCGGCAGCAGGGCTACAAGCAATTCCCCTTCGGCAGCATGACGCTGGATGACACCCCGCGCGACACGACGGCCGGGGTGTCGTCATGAGCCCGCCCCCCAAGGGGCCGGCGCGGCTGCAGGCGCAGGCCGGAGTCCTGACCAGCCGCATGGGCGCCTGCTTTCCCGGCAGCCACGCCATCTTTCGCGGCCATGACCTGCACACGGAACTGCAGGACATGGGCTGGATCGAACTGCACCTGTTCAGCATCACCGGCCGGCGCTTCCCCGCGGCGCAGCGCCAGCTGCTGGAGGCGATCTGGACCTGCACCAGCTATCCCGACGTGCGCATCTGGAACAACCGCGTGGCGGGCCTTGCCGGCAGCAGCCGCAGCACCGGCACCCTCGGCCTTGCCGCCGCCATGGCCGTCTCGGAGGCGGCCATCTACGGGCGCGGCATCGAGATTCGCGCCACTGACTTCCTGATTCGCACGCAGAAGGCCTTTAATGCGGGCGGCTCCCTGGAAGCCTGCATCCTGGCCGAGATGGCGCTGCACCGCAGCATCGCGGGCTACGGGCGCCCGGTTACCAATGGCGACGAACGCATTCCGCATATCCTGGCCCTGGCCGCCCAGCTGGGCCTGGACCAGGGCCCGCACCTGCGCCTGGCCTTCGCCATCGACGACTACCTGCGCGCCAGCCGCTGGCGCAAGAGCATCAACTACGGCGCGGTGGTGACGGGACTGGCCGCCGACATCGGCCTGTCGCCGCGGGAGTTTTACCTGTTCATGTTCCCGACGTTCCTGGCCGGCATGACCCCCTGCTACCTGGAGGCGGCGGAGCGGCCGGAAGGCGCACTGTATGCCGCCCCTTGCAGTGATATTGCCTACGCAGGTCCGGCGCCCCGGCGCTGGCAGCCGGCTCGGGATGACCAAGGCCAAGATGGTGAGTGAGGCGGTTCGTCTGAATAAGGATGCGGGCGCCAAAACCAGGGGGATGACCTCAATCTTTGGACATTGTCGGTAATGGACTACACCCGTTGTACAGGTACCATAGGTCTATCCTAAAGGCGGGGCGAATTGAAAAGCCTGATTGCTGCCTTTTACCCTGGCCCTCCGCCATCCTGTTCCCACCGCCAGCGTCGGGGCGCCGGTTTCGCGCCGTGCGTTACGGCGGGCCGGCGGCAGGGCGGGTCCCCCCGGGGATCCAGCCGGTCTGCCGGTCCATTATTAAGGGAATGAAGCTCACCATGCGGTCTACACACTCCCTTCCGCGAATGCTTTCACTGGCCCTGGCCCTGGTTTCCTGCACCGCCGGGGCGGCCCCCACGTCTGAAGAAGAAGACCTGGCCCTGGCCTATGGCGACCAGCCCGTGGTCAGCATCGCCACCGGACGTCAGCAGGCCCTCAGCCGGGCGCCCGCCGTGGCCACCGTGATCACGGCGCGCGATATCGAGGCGATGGGCGCCACCGAACTGGACCAGGCGCTGGCGAGCGTGGCGGGCCTGCATGTCTCGGTCTCGTCGTTTGCCTACACGCCGATCTACAGCATCCGCGGCATCTTCACCGCCTACAATCCGCATGTGCTGATGCTGGTCAACGGCATCCCGGTCACCACGGCCTTCCTGGGGAACCGGGGCGCCGGCTGGGGCGGCATGCCGCTGGAGAATGTGGCGCGGATCGAGGTAATTCGCGGTCCGGGCTCGGCGCTGTACGGGGCGGAGGCCTTCTCGGGTGTGATCAATGTCGTCACCAAGACGGCGAACGAGATCAAGGGCACGGAGCTGGGCGTGCGCGCCGGCAGTTTCGAGAGCCGTGACGCCTGGATGCAGTACGGCCGCCAGCACGGGGAAGTGGCGACGTCCTTCTACCTGCGCGGCGGTCGCACAGACGGGCAGAAGCGCATCATCGAGAGTGACTCTCTGGGCAACAGTCCGCTTTCGTTAGCGCCAGGCCCTCTCAACTTGTCACGCGAGGCGTTGGATGCCCGAGCCGATGTGTCCTGGCGCGAGTGGCGCCTGCGCAGCGCCTACCAGGAGCGTGAAGTGGGCAGCGGCACCGGCCTGGCAGAAAGCCTGGACCCCGACAGCCGCTTTCCCACCACCCGGCTTTACCTGGACCTGACCTACCGGAGCGCCAATTTGGCGCAGGACTGGGACGTGTCCGCTGACCTCGACTATTTCGACGTCAAGGAAAAGCCCAGCGACACGCCCTTCCTGCTCTTTCCGCGCGGGGTGAACTTCGGCCTCGGCGCCTTCCCCGAAGGCATGCTCGGCAACCCGGGTCGGGCCGAGCGGCAGGTCCACGCCGGTGTCTCGGCCTTCTACACGGGGATCGCCCGGCACCAGATGCGCATCGGCACAGGGTATCGGCTCCAGGACCTGTACCGGACTACCGAGACCAAGAATTTCCGCCTGACGCCGCTCCCGGAGCCGCTCCCGGGGGGCATGCGTGACGTTACCGGCACGCCGGATATCTACCTGACGCCGCACCGACGCGAGCTCACCTATGTCTTTGGCCAGGATGAATGGACCCTGGCGGAGGACTGGGTGCTCACCACCGGCCTGCGCTACGACCATTATTCGGACTTCGGCGACACCACCAATCCCAGGCTTGCCCTGGTCTGGAATCCTGCCTACAACCTCGTGGTCAAAGCCCTGCACGGCCGCGCCTTTCGGGCGCCGTCCTTCACCGAACAGTACAGCATCAACAACCCGGTCACCCTCGGCAATCCCATGCTCGAGCCGGAAACCATCGCCACCAGCGAGCTGGCGTTTTCCTGGCAGCCCGCCAGCGCGGTGCAAACCAGCCTGAGCCTGTTCCATTACGATATGCGGGACATCATCCGCTTCACGCCCAATCCCGTGCCCTCGCCCGGGGCGACGGCGCAGAACATCGGCCGCCAGACCGGGCGTGGCCTGGAGCTTGAGGGAAGCTGGGCGGTGACCCCCGAGCTGCGCTTGACCGGCAACCTGTCCCTGCAGCGCTCTATCGACGAGGCCACGCAGCAGGATGCCGGCCTCGCCCCGCAGCAGCGCCTGTTCATTCGCTCCGATTGGCGGTTCGCACCGCTCTGGCAGTTCGGGAGCGCCGTCAACCACGTGGCCGATCGTGCGCGCCAGCCGGGGGATGCCCGGCCGGCGGTGGATGACTACACCCTGGTCGATGTATCGCTGCGGCGGGAGAAGTTGTTCGGCAAGGCGGAGCTGAGCCTGCAGCTGCAGAACCTGTTTGACAGCGATGCACGGGAACCCTCGTTGTTGGCGCCAAGCAGCATTCCTTACGATTTGCCACTTCCTGGCCGCAGCTTTTATGTCCAGATGCAGTACCACCTCTAGGCGGCCAGCAAGCCGGCTCCTGGATTGGGGCTGTCTTGCCGGCTGGGCGATGCTTGGCCTGCTAGTGCTGGCGGTGGCGCCCCTGGCCCGAGGTGAACGTCCCGCACCGGCCGTGCATGCGGACATCGGCAGAGATCGCCTGGGTCTCGCCTCCGCGTCTCGCGGCCACCCGGGCTTCCCGGTACTGGCGGCGGATGGCGCCGCCCAGGCCCCGGTGCAAGGAGGCGGGATTGCCGTACTGTATCCGGACCTTGGCGAGCCCTATCGCGAAGTCTTCAATGCCCTCATCGGAGGGGTGGTGGAGCAGGCCGGCCCGAAGGTGCGGCGCTATCCGTTGGGGCCGGACCAGAATATCGCCGCGCTCCAGGCCCAGCTGAAGCGCGCCGGGACCGGGGTGGTGATTGCGCTGGGCCGCCAGGGGCTCAAGGCGGCCGCCTCACTCGATCGCGACTTTCCTGTGGTGCTGGGAGGGGTCGTTGCCGTGCCGGAGGGGGAGCGTCGTTACACCGGCATCAGCCTGACGCCGGATCCGGCGGTGCTGTTTACCCACCTGAAAAACCTGCTGCCCGGTGTCCGTCGCGTCATCGTCGTCTACAACCCACAATACAACGAGTGGCTGCTGACACTGGCCCGGGCAGCCGCTCGCGCGCAGGGCCTGGAGCTGGTGGTGTATGAAGCCCGCGACACGGCCGCGGCGGCACGCCTCTACCAGACCCTGATCGTTGCTGCCGACAATCGTGATGCGATCTGGCTGCCTCAGGACCCGACCACGGTGGACGAGGACACGATCCTGCCGCTGGTGCTGCGCAAGGCCTGGCAACAGCGTGTGCCGGTATTCTCCAGCAGCTTTTTGCACGTGAAGAAGGGCGTGCTGTTTGCGCTCTATCCCGATAATCGCCAGCTGGGGCGCGCCCTGGCGCAAACCGCCGGCCGCCTGCTGGCGGGCGAACCGGTACCGCCGGGCATGTTGCCGCTGCAGACGGTACTGACCGCCCTCAATGTGCGCACTGCCAGCCATCTTGGCCTGAACCTTGATTACCAGCAGCAACGCCGGTTCGATTTCGTTTTCCCGGAGCCTTGATGAAGCCTGCGCCGCCTGCCCACCCTTCTCCTCCGGACCATCGGGACTCGCGCCGCACGATGGCCCGGTTTCCGTTCCTCCGGAAACTCGGGCTCCCGTTCCGTTATCTGCGCCGCGCCCGCTTTCACCGCCAGCTGGCGCTCATCGTCAGTGTCGCCATTCTTCTGCTGGCGCTGTTCTCCGCCCTGCTCAACTCCTGGACGGCGAGCCTGCGCACGCAGGAATACTTGGTGCGCCAAGGCCTGCAGATCACCGAGGTCCTGGCCCGTCGCAGCCTCCTGGCCTTGCTCTACCATTCGCCGGAGAACGCCGAGAACGATGTGGACGCGACGCTGGCGTTTCCGGATGTCCGCTACGTCGAGATCGTCGATACCGAGCACCGCACCCTGGTCGCCCGGGGCAAGCCCGCCCTGGCGGACTACCGCCCGCCCTCCTGGCGGCATGCCGCCGTCTCCGGTCACGCCAAGCTGGCCTGGGAAAGCGAAGAGGAGTGGGGCTTTGTCGCCCCTGCCTATGCCGGCCAAGGGGAGGCGTCCCCCTTCGAGCTGCAGGAGCGCAAGCCTCAGCTGCTCGGCTACGTGGTGGTGGTGGTGGGCAAGGCCAGCATGCACGAGCTCGCCTCCTCGCTGCAGCGAGCCAACATGGTGCTGACCCTTTCCTTTGCGATCCTGTTGCTGGGCGTGCTGGGTATCCTGGTGCAGCGCCTGATCCGTCCCCTCAACTCCCTGTCGGTGCTGATGCGCCGCGCGGAGGGGGGGGAATCGGGCTTGCGCGCTCCCCTTTCAGGTCCGCGCGATATCACCGACATGGCCATGGCCTTCAACAAGATGATGGCGGTGCTGGAAGAGCGCGAGACGGAGCTTCAGCACTCGCGGGATCGCGCCCTGCGCACCGCGCAGTTGAAGGCCCAGTTCGCCGCCACGGTCAGTCACGAAGTACGTACGCCGCTGAACGGGGTGGTGGGCATGCTGGACCTGCTGCGCGGCTCGCCCATAGAAAAAACCCAGCGTGAATATGTGGATGTCGCCTGGAACTCCGCGCATGCGCTCATGGAGCTGATCAACGGCATCCTGGATTTTTCCAAGCTGGAGGCAGGCAAGCTCGAGCTCGAGGAGATCAACTTCGATCTCCGGGAGCTGGTGGAAGGCGTCCAGGAGCTGCTGGCCCGCCAGGCCCAGCAAAAAGGGCTGGAGCTCGGATATCGGCTGGAGTCCGGCGTGCCGTCGCAGGTGCGCGGTGATTCGCTGCGGGTGCGGCAGGTGCTGATCAATCTGCTGAGCAATGCCGTGAAGTTCACCGAGCGCGGCGGGGTGTCCGTGCGCCTGGCTTTCGACGCGGCGCTGGAGGGCCACGGCGTGCTCCGCATCGAGGTCAGCGATACCGGCATCGGCATGGACGATGCCACTGTGCAGCATGTATTCGATTCCTTCGCCCAGGCGGACCCGTCCACCACCCGTAAATATGGCGGCACCGGACTCGGGCTCACCATCAGCAAGCATCTGGTCGACCTGATGCGCGGCGAGATTGGCGTGAGCAGCAGGCCCGGACAGGGCAGCACTTTCTGGTTCACTGTCCCGGTTGGCGTCGTGGAGGGGCTGGCTGAAACGGTGGCAGCGCCGGACAAGAGAGACGATCTGGCGCTGACCCGCGGCGAGCGCGGGCGCCGCGTGCTGGTGGCCGAGGACAATCGCACCAATCAGCTGGTGGCGGGCGCCATGCTGGCGAAAATCGGCTGCCATTGCGAGTTCGCCGACAATGGGCTGGCGGCCGTGGAAGCCGTGCGCCGCGACAACTTCGACCTCATCCTGATGGACTGCAATATGCCGGCAATGGATGGCTACGCGGCCACCCGGCATATCCGCTGGCTGGAGCAGGAGCAGGGACGTTCCCCCACGCCCATCATCGCCATGACGGCCAATGCGCAGTCTGGTGACGAGGAGGCCTGCCGGGCGGCGGGCATGGATGATTATCTCGCCAAGCCGGTGACGCTGCTCAAGCTGCACAGCAAGGTGGGTGACTGGCTGAATGGCGGCAGGGCGACGGAAGGAGACAAGGGGCGGAAGTAACATTTCCCACTGGCTGCTCCTGAAGGGCGCCGCGGGGCCGGTCTCTAGCGGGCCGGTGTCGTGCCGAAGGCCCGCACGGCCTGGACCAGGGCGCGTCGTTCCGCATCGGTCAGGCGTTTCCGGTAGGCCGGCATGGCACTCCACCCGCCAGGGCCGTCGCTGATGAGACGGAAAATGTCGTCGTCACTGTGTCTGGCCTGCCATGCCGGTCGTGTGAGGTCTTGTGCGAAGTACAGGTAGCCCCGCGCGGTGCGGGCGGTGCCGTCGGCGCCGTGGCACTTGCGGCAGTTGTCCTGGTACAGCGTCTGGCCATCGTCGGCCATGGCCGCACCCGCCAGGGTCGCGATGGCGCAGGCCAGCAGCAGTTTGCGCAGGAACATGACGGCTTCCTTGGTGTTCGTGGAGGGGGTGGACTAGCATGCCCGAGGTTCACGGCATTTTGCTACTCGCCGGGCATAGGCAGAGAGAGCGGCGGCAACGTCATAGCGAAAGCCGGAAGCAAGTCGTCAGGATTATCCGCCGACTCGGCTGTCCCCTGTAGAACAGTCACTGGAGGCGGAAGAAGAGCCCTCCCTGCTGTAGTCATAGCGCGAAGCTGATCCCCACGAATACCGAGCGGCCCTCGCCGGGGCTAAATTGCGCCGGATTGGCGCCGGCCGCGGTGAGGTCACGCACCACGCCCGTGGTGGCGGCATAGGCCTTGTCCGTCAGGTTGCGGCCCTCCACGAACCAGGCCAGTCCCTGCGCCAGCGTCTGGTTGAGCTTCAGGCCATACACGGTATAGCCGGGCGCAGCCGTGGTGTTGGCATGGTCCACATAGCTGCGCGAGCTGGCACGCAACGTCGGACCAAGCCAGAGGTCATGCGGCAGCCGCCCGGCAGCTTCGGCGTTCAGCACGTGATCGGGCAGCCCGGCAATCTGGTTGCGGCCGAAGACAGGATCATCCTCGAAGCGGAAATCGTTGAAGAGATACGTGGCCTGCACGCGCCAGCGGTCCGCCTCGGCGGAGAGCGCCGCTTCAACCCCCTGGTGCACGGTGTGGTCGGCATTTGTAGTCGCCGGCTGCCCGGCATTCAGCGCAATCTCCAGCAGCTCGTTGCGAATCGCGGCGCGATAGAGCGACAGGTCCCAGCCCAGGGCCAGAGCGGTAGACTGCGTATTGCCGCGCACGCCCAGTTCCGCAGTCAGCGCCCGCTGCGCTCGCAGGGGCTGGTTGTTGAGCGATTCGGAGAAGCTTGGCGGTTCGAAGCTGCCGCTCACGTTGCCGTAGGCCTCCACCGCCTTGCTGGCGCGATACAGCAGGCCGAGGCGGGGCAGGGTGCGCTGGAAGGTTTCCTCATAGGAGCCGGTCGGCAGTCGCACCGCGCCCGTGGCGGGATCGAAGCCGGTGGTGTCGGCCATGACCGCCTGGCGGCGCCGGGCGATCGTGGATTGCAGGCCCATCACGCCGGTCGTGCGTTCGGTGAGTTGCCAGCTGCTCTGGCCATACACATCCACGTTGTCGGCGGTTTGCTGCTGGCGATTGTCGAGCGTGCCGGGCGCACTGCCGACGGCAAACCCCATGCCCGGGACGAAGGTGTTGCTGGCGTAGGTGAAGCGCTCATCCAGCGTCAGCCCGTGACGCCACTGCACGCCCACGAAGTTCTGCTGCTGTTGGCCCAGCCAATTCGTCTCCACGAGATGGCGAATGCCCAGGCCCCAGTCCCGTGTGTCCTGCTCGATGAGGCCCGGTCCGGTGGGGAAGAACTCGATCGGGTGATACAGCGCTTTCTGCGCAAAGTAGCCGGAAAGCTCAGTGCTGCTGCCGTTGCTATGTGTGACCAGCGTGCGGTTGGCGAAGCGGTAGAGCGTAAAGTCGCGGTGCTGGTCGCGGGCCGCGGCGCGGGCGTTGGCTTGGCGCGAATCGGCCTTGAGCTGGGCATAGGTCAGATTGCCGGGCAGCTCTGAATTCGTGTCGACCGCTGTGAGATAGAAGCGAGTCTCGATGCGGTCTGAAACCTGCACGCCGGCATTGCCAAAGAAGCGCCAGCTGGCCTGGTTCGCATGCTCACGAAAACCATCCTGTTCAACGTAATTCAGCGACGCATAGCCGTCCACCCGGCCCGACTGCGCGCCCGCTGCAATGTTGTAGCGCTGGTAGCCAAAACTGCCGCCCTCAGTGCGCAGCGACAGCTTGGGCGCTGAGAGCCCGGTTTCGCTGATGTAATTGATGGCGCCGCCGAGGGTGCTGCCGCCATGGCGCAGTGCATTCGCCCCGCGCTCAATCTCGATATAGCGCGTCGCCTGCGGTTCGATGGCTTGCATGTCGAAGCTGCCGTCCGCCAGGTTCAGCGGCACGCCGTCCTGCAGCAGCATCAGTCCACGGCCGTGGAAGGTGCGCTGCAAGCCGGAGCCGCGAATGGAAATACGGGCCTCGTCGGCGCCGAAGCGGGAGGCGGCGAAGACGCCGGGCGCCAGCTTCAGGCTATCTTCCAGAGTGGCGGCACGGCCACTGAGGTAGCTTTCGGGAGTCACCACAGCCACGCCACCGGGCGTCTTCTGCAGTTCTAGCAGCGCCTCTGCCGGTGGCACTGAAAACGCGGATTCCTTTGCTGCGGAGGCCGTCACCACCACAGTCGGTAGCTCGTCCTCTGCCATTGCCCAGGGGCAGGGCAGGGTACTGCAGCTGATCATGATGATCCGGGCGAGCAGGGGCCGGCGGAGGGCAGGTGACGGGGCGACACCGCGTCCTTTCATGCTGATCATCTCGTCAGGAAAAAATCGCTGCGAAGTGTAGGTGACCAGGGAGCTTCAGGGCTGCGACAAATTGCCGCACGTGAGACGGCTCTCCGCGCGGAGACTGGCGTTATCAGCGGGCCGGCACCAAACGGAAGCCATGATGTCGTCTTAGGGGTGGCTGCCTTGTCGGGGATGCCCCCTTGCCGGGTAAAAATCCCGTCAGGTGTTGGATGGCTTAGCGGGTGTTGAACCTACCCTTGTTCCCACCAGGTATTCGACGAGGGCGGCCACCAGTATCGAAGCCCCCAGCAGTGGGTACAGCAGGCCCAGGACGGCTGCAATGACGAGGGCAGCAGCGGCAATACGCTCGCCCTCCTGGCGCAACGGCGCTGCCAGCCGGCCTTTCGGCCGCCGCTTCCACCACATAACCAGCGAGCTGACCGCGAGGACGATGATGGCGAGGCAGCCGGCCAGCATGACGAACTGGTTGAGGCGACCGAACTGTCGGCCGGTGTGCAGGCTGACACCCCACTCCGTGGCTTTGCCGGCGATGCCGTAATCCGCGTAGCCCACATCGATCAGGGGCGCGCCGCTGTACTGGTCGAGATGAATGACACGGGTCTGCCGCACGTCATCCGGAAACTGCAGGGCCGTATAGACGCCCTGTGCATCGGCCGGCAAGTTGATGCGATAGCCGGAGGCCAGGCCGAGACGCGTGAAGGTGGCGAGGGCCTGCGTGAGGCTGATAGCGGCGGGCACCTGCCCGGCAGACGCGACGGACAGCGGCACCGTCGCCTGCGTCAGCGTCCAGGGCACCGGCCCCTGGGTGCTCATGGGAATCGTGGATTGCGGCGCCTTGCCCCAGACATAGGCGGGCAGGCCGATATCCCAGCGCGTGGCCAGCCGCCCGTACTGCTCGCCCCAGAAGGCCGACCAGGGCATGCCGGTGACCGCCAGGAACAGGATGATGGCTCCCGCGAAGGCGCCGGTGACGGCATGCACGTCGCGCCACCAGAGGCGCGTGGCGGGCCGCTCCCGCACCGAAACCACGCCATTGCTGCGGCCACGCGGCCACCACAGGTAGACACCCGTCACTACCTGCACGATGGCCCAACCGGCAACGATCTCGATCCAGTAGTTGGCGACTCGCCCGACGATGCTCAGCGAGTGCAGCTGCTTGATGATCTGCATGAGCCGGGTGTCATCCGCAATCTCACCCAGCTTCTGGCCGGTATAGGGGTCCACGTAAACCGAGAGCTGCTGTCCCGCGCGACTCACTCCGACCTCGACGCTGTGCTCGGGGCCTGGCGCCGCGACATAACGGATGGCCTTGTCGCCGGGACCGGTGGCCCGGGCCACGATCTGTTCGGGCGAAAGAGCGGCTGTTTTAGCCGCGGGCGTCACGGACAGCAGATCACGGTAGACGACTGCTTCGATTTCCGAATTGAACAGGTAAAGCGAGCCGGTAACGGCCATGAGGACCAGGAAGGGCAGGCAAATCAGCCCGGCAAAGAAATGCCAGCGCCAGACGGCGCGGTAGAGGGGCGAGGCCGGGCGGGCCTTCTCGACAGGCAGGGCGTGAGGCACAGCGGATCTCGCGAGCATGCGGCGCCGAAGCGCGGGCGGCATATTCTACTGAGCGAGGGTCTCGGGGTGAATGCGGCAAATTGCCGCAGCGCCTGCGTCATGGGTTGAGCGAGTGCCGCACGATGCCTGAGCCGGTTGAGCTGGTCCGCAGGAGGTCCGTCCGAGCGGCCAAGTAGCGGGCTGGCTAGAGGTTGCCGTGGCCGTCTGGAAACGCCCTCCGTTACCAGGGAATCTTTCCGGTAAGTACATCCTTCGTCATCACCAGGTCTCCCAAAAAGCTGTAAAGCGGATTCCGGAAGGTGGCCGGCCGGTTGTGCTCGAAGAAAAAGTGCCCCACCCAGGAGGGACCATAGCCGAATACCGGTACCAGCGGCAGCAGCCACCAGGCGCCTGTTGTCGTCGCCGTCACGAGGGTGCCGACAGAGAGCACCGTGCCCACGACATGCAGGCGACGGCAGACGACGTTTTCGTGCTGGGTCAGGTAAAACGGATAGAACTCGCGGAAGCTGGAGAACTCGGGCGCAACGACAATCTTGGCGGCAACGGTCATGAATGCTCCTCGTGACTGAGGGTGGGGCAGAAAGCGACGGGGCTGCTTGCGCAGTCCCGTCATCTGTTACTTCGTCAGCACGTACTGAACAGTGCTGTCGACGTCGGCGCTACCCGCCGTGCACCAGGGGTGCGGGGCGGCCGGCAGGCCGATGGGCTGGGCGGTGCCCATCTCGCCGGGGCCGTACTCGCGGCGCATCTTCTGGTAATCCCAGTAGTAGTTGCCGGCATCCCAGTCGACCTTCACGAAGTACTTGTGGCGTTCAATAAAGCGGTTGCGCTGCGTGGAGGGGTCGGTGGCGCTGTACTCCGTGTTGCGGTAGACGCGGAACACATCGCCCTTGCGGTTCACGTCCGGCCAGGGTTTCGGCTGGTCGGCCGTGCCCGGCTCGGGTCGTACCGGCGCATGCAACGTGTAGTACTGGTTGTAGAGCGCCGTGCCTTCCGTGCAGCGGTCCGGATTCACCAGGTCTTCCAGATTGCGCACATGGCCATCGGAGAGCAGGCCGCGGGACTGCGTGAAGTACATGTCGCGCAGATAGCTGACGCGGATGGATTGCATCTCCTTCTGGAAAATGGTGGGGGTAAAGAAACGCCCCACTTCGCTCAACTTGAACATGCGCTCATTGGTATTGGCGCCGACCTTGTCGTTGTGGCAGCTGCCGCAATCGCGATCGTAGGCGGTCTTGCCCTGGTTCACTTGTGCCACCACGCCGGGATAGGCCTGCCAGCCGCTCTGCACGAACTGGCCTTCGCTGAGGGCGGCATTGCCGGTCTGCTCGGCAAGCTTGCCGCGGCCCTTCAGCCAGCGGTACATGCCGACATTGATGAGGTCCTTGTCATCGGCATCCAGCGTCGTCATGTAGGCGGTGAGCGCTTTCAGGTCGGCGGCCCGCATCGAGCCCAGTGCGCCATCGGGTTCTTCCGAGTGGATGTAGGAGCCTTCAAAGCCGACGTTGGCTTCGGTATAAGCCAGCGAGCGGCGGATCGGCATGTGGTTGGTCACGTTGGGAATGGCGATTGGCGAGAACTGGTAGTCGTTATCGGTCTCGCTGCCCTCGGTGGAGCCGCGCACCATGTTGTGCTCACCGGTGCCGGCGGGCATGTAGTACAGCAGCGTGGTCTTGTCGATGTCGGCGGCGCCCGGTGCCCAGCTCGGGCCTTCTTCGCTGGCGACGATGCCGTCAAAGGTCGCGGTGGTGGCGCCGGGCTTATCCCCCAGCACGGTCCACTTCATGCTCCATTCCGGATTCGGCAGGCCCGGGACGACCTTGGTCACCTTGGAGGTCGGAGTCTTCTCATAGCTGATGCGGTAGCCGTGGCAGGACGCACAGTTGAAGCCGGCCCAGGCGCCCGAGCCCGTGTACGGATGGCTGGATTCCGCCGTGCGATAGCCCACCCAGCCCGTGTTCTTCGTATTGCCGGCTTTCTTCTGCGCCGTTGCCAGCAGGAAGCCCGGAATCGGATTGGTCATGGGATAGGGATTGAAGTAGACGTCGTTGATGGCTTCCGCCGGCACTTCGCCCGCCACGGTTTTATACGCGCCGAACAGTTTCGCAGGGTCGGCCGGCAGGCGCGTGATGGGGTCAATGGTCTTGTAGGTGAAGATCTTCGCCCAGTCGAGATTGCGCATCTTGTGGGTGAGGCCGATGTTGTAGTCATAGGCCCAGAAGATCTTGCGGCCCTGCGTCGCCAGCGCGGCAAAGCCGGTATTGCTCACATTGACGTTGATGGGCGTGATGGCCTTGGTCGTCGCGGAGAGCAGCGAGACGACGTCGCACTTGTGCTGATAGAGATCGAGCACGATGCGCTTGGTTTGCGGATCGATGACATTGTGCGCCTGGCTTGGCCGCAGCAGTGACTCCAGAGTGCCTACACGCTTCTGCACCTGCAGCTGGATGGGGCCACGGCTGGCATGCACCGGCACCTTGAACTGCACCTGCGAATCGGTCCAGGACACGATGTCCTTCGGCCAGGTGCTGTGTTTGGTGGTGGTCTCGTAGTTGACCTGGGCAATGATGTCGATGTTCTGGTTGTACATGCTCAGGTCGGTTTCCAGGATGCGGCTGTTGCCGATCATGACCTTGCTGAAGTCGGTGTCGGTGCCGTTGCCGAAGCCACTGCCGCGCAACGTCACGGTATCGCCCGGCTTGATCGTCGGCACAGCCGTCGAGCCTGCGGTCCATGCCAGCACGCCATTGACCAGCATGCTGTTGACGACCGGCTCAGGAAAAATCACGGCGGAGACACTGCGCACGGCCTCGCGCACGCTGTCAAAGCGGCAGACTTTTTCCTGGTCGGGAAAGCCGGGGGCGGCGAAAGCCAGTCCCGGCATGAGCAGGCCCAGGGCCAGCCCTCGTGGCAATAAGCGTTTGAGCATGGGTGCGTCCTCGCGATTTTTTTGTTTTTTCCTGGCGCGGTTGGGTCAGGGCCGCACCCCTGTCTGCCGCATTACTTGCTACGAGTGCTGCCTGTCGCTACGGCACGGGGCGCGAGCGGAGTCTCCGCCACCAGCGGCAGGCCGATCTTCTGCGTCCACCACAGGAAGCCGACCACCAGCTGGCGGCGATCCTCGACGAAGGAGGGCTTCTTGCCTTCGAAAATATGTCCGGCGAACTGCAGGCCCCAGCCCACGGTAAACATGGGGATGGCCAGCGGCAGGCCGATCACCGTCGCACCCAGCGGCAGCGAGGCCACGATCAGGGGGATGCCGACCGAGTGGCAGAGCTGATTGCGCGGCTCCTGATGCTCGGCGCGATACTGCTGCATCAGGGCGGACCATTTGGCATTGAGTCGGATAGGAAGCATGAATTGGCCTTATAAAATGGAGAGGGGGCTCGTTATCGGGGGCGAGCATGCCACTCGTGCCGGAACCTGTAAGTCAAGTTCGCGACACAACGGAGAGGACCCGACGGCTGGCGGATCAAGTGCGGCCTAAGGGCAGGGCGGTCCCGTGCGGGACTGCCCTATATCGCCAGTTCGCGCAGTCGTTGCACATCCACGATCCGGAAGCCGCCCCGCATGAGCTGTATCGCGCCGGCTCGCTCGAATGTCTGCAGGACCTGGTTGGCCGCCTGCCGCGAGAGTGACACCATGCGGCCCAGCTGCTCCTGGGATACGCGCACGGGCTGGCCGGTTTGCAGCGGACGCTCGCCATAGCCCTCCGCCATGGCGATCAGCACCCGCGCCATGCGCTGGGGGGTGGGCTGCAGGATGGCAACCTCGGCCATGGAGAACAGCACGCGCAGCTTCAGCGCCATCAGTCGGCCGAGGTCGCGCCAGTAGGCGGGCTTTTCCTCTAGGAAGGTCAGCACGGTCGCGGCCGGCACATGCAGGAGCGTTGCGTCACGCTCCACAATCGCGTCGTGGGCGCGGTTGAGATTGTCAAAAAGGGCGACTTCTCCGAACCACTGGGGCGCCTCGAGCACCGCGAGAATCGCTTCACGTCCGTCAGCCGCCAGGGTGCGAATGCGCACGGCTCCGGACAGGATGCAGTAGAGTCCGGCGCCCTCGCCCTGGCGCGCGTACAGCTGCTGCCGGGCCGTCAGCGACACCAGGCTGCCGCTCTCAACCAGGAAGCGCTGCATTTCGGCAGGAAGTGAAAGAAACCAGAAGCTGGAGTGGATAGTGGTCAGCTGTTCCCTGCTAAAGCTCGCCATCTTGGCAGCACCTCCTGTTGTTATTGTTGGGGAGGATGAGACAGAAATTATTGGGGAGGGTGAGACGCGCCGTACGAGAATGCACGGTTGAGCGTGTGTGGCGCCTCAGGTGACCGCGACCCGCCTGACGATCTGCGACACCAGCGCGGGAGAGAAGCGGCCCAGATACACCAGGGCGCGTTCCTTGCCTGCAATCAGCAGTCGCGGCTCCCGGGCAATCACGCCCGCCACGACGCGGCGAGCCAGCTCTATGGGCGTCATGGCGCCGGCCTGCCCCTGATCCTGCTTGCCGTAGGTGCCGCCATCCCCGGTCAGGGCATGCGCGGAAATATCCGTGTTCACGAAGCCCGGGAAGACCAGGGTGACCGCGATACCCTGCCCGGCGGTTTCGGTGCGTAGCGCCTCGAAGAAACCGTTCAGGGCGTGCTTGGCGGCGATATAGGCAGAGCGCTGCGGCGTGGCGATCAGTCCCAGCACGCTGGAAATAGCGACGACCTGGCCGCCCCCATTGCGAATCATTTCCGGCGCGACGAGCTTGGTGAGCGCCACCGGACCAAAGTAGTTCACTTCCATGATGCGGCGGTCGACCTCCAGGCTGGTGTCAAGAATGCGCGAACGATGCGTCATGCCGGCATTGTTGATCAGGATGTCGATGCGACCGGCCACGGCGATCGCCTGGCGCTGTGCCGCGGCAATTTCTGCCGGGCTCGTGAGATCGAAGGGAATGAGGTGATGGGCATCGGGCGACGCACAGCGCTGCCGGGTCTGCTCCAGCCCCGCCTGTTCGCTGGCCGGCGCCGACAGCAGGAGATGGGCTCCCTTGCGCGCAAACTCTTCGGCCAGCGCGGCGCCGATACCGCGCGAAGCCCCGGTGATCCAGACGACTTTGCCCTGCAGGGATGGCTTAGCCATGGGTAGGCTCCAGTGTCGAAAGGGGAAGGCGAGCAAGCGTGTCCTGGTGCAGCGAGCTGCAGTACAGGTGGCCATTGGCCTCCAGCACCTGGGTAATGAAGTGATAGCTGCGCCGGCCGTGGTCCTGAAGGTTGGCGACCACCTTTCCTTCCAGGTCGATGCCCAGCACCATCGCCGTGTGGGACACCGGCAACGGTAAAAAGCGTGCGTACTGCATGAGGCCAAAGCGCAGCAGCGGATACGGGGCCAGCCCGTCCAATATGGGATTGCGCTTGGCCGGGATGGCGAGCCAGAAGCAGTCACGGCCGTTGAAGCGGATGTTGTCGGGAAAGCCCGGCAGGTTGTCGATGAAGATATCGTGGGTGCCGGCACGCTCTCCCTTCAGCCAGTAGCGGTGCACGCGGTAGCTGCCGGTTTCCGCCACCAGCACATAGGCCTCGTCGGGCCCGAGCGCCACACCATTGGCGAAGCACAGTCCGCGCATGAGCACACGCGTCTTGCCATCGACAAGATCGTGACACAGCAGGCGGCCGTGGCCGCCGTGCTCGATGTGGTCGAAGTGGTCGCTCTCGTAGCCCCATTTGCTGGAGGCATCGGTGAAATAGACGAAGCGGCCGTCGCGCGTGACGTCGAGGTCGTCGGGAAAGCCGAAGCGCTTGCCGTCAATGCGGTCCACCAGCACCGTGACCTTGCCGCTCAACGTGACACGCAGCAGACCGCGCTGCGTATCGCACACCAGCAGGTCCCCGTCGGGATGGAAGCGCAGGCCCAGCGGGCGTCCACCGGTGTTGCACACCGTCTTCAGCATATTGCCGCGCAGGTCAAAGCGCACGATGCGGCCGTCGTGGAAGCCGCTGTAGAGGCTGTTGTCGGGACCAATGGCCAGCGACTCGGGGCCGGTGGTGCCGGGAACGCGCGCCAGGCGCTGGATGCGGGCCAGCGCCTGGTTCTTGCGGTAGGCGCCGCGCAGGGGCTGTGGCGCCGGTGCCCGCCAGGCGACCGGCCGCCCCAGGCTTTCCGGAACCAGGTGGAGCAGCTTCATGACTTGGTCCGCTTCTTCTTGACGAGCTCGAGCCCCATGCTGGTGGCGCCAAACGAGCGCCCCAGCGCCTGCACTTCCTTTTCCACCTTGGGAATGGCGGTCTTTGCTTCGCGCTTCACGAAAAATTCCCACACCGGGCTCATGAAGAGCTGGCGCATGGCGCCGACCGGCGCCAGCGCCTTGGGCACGTAAGTCTTGCGGCGGCGGGTGGCGACGGCGTCCGCAAAGGCCGCGGCGCATTCCTCCACGCTCGTCATCACGTTGAACGGCCAGGGCAGCTTGCGCCGGGCTTCATCGAAAGAGGCGAGATCACGTTGCTGGTCGCGCACGATGTCGGTATCGACCCACGCCGGATAAACCACGCCGACATCCACGCCCTTGTGTGCGACCTCCAGCCGGAAGGCACTGGCGAAGTGATCGACGCCCAGCTTGGAGGCCGCGTAGGCGGAGGTGCCCGGCATGGACTTCAGGGCAGCGGCGGAGGAGACGATCAGGTAATAGCCACGGCTCTGCGTGATTGCCGGCAGGGTGGCGCTCACCGTCTGGATGACGCCGATCAGGTTGACTTCCACGGTCTTCACCAGGGCTTCGACCGGGCTGATCGCCACGGTGCCGTTGCTGGCGATGCCGGCGTTGGCGATCACTGCATCCAGTCCGCCCAGCGCCGCCACGCTATGGGCGACGGCCGCCTCCATGGAGTCCTTGTTGGTCACGTCGCACTCGGTCCAGGTGTGGCCGGCGCCGAGCTCGGCCGCCAGCGCCTTCAGCTTTTCCGGCTCCAGGCCGACTAGGGCGACCTTCGCGCCGCCTGCCGCCAGCTGCCGTGCCGTCTCGGCACCGATGCCGCGGGCGGCGCCGGTGATCAGTACTCGCTTGTTGGTCAGGCTCATTCTTTTTCTCCGTGAAGTAATTGTTGTTGGCAAAGGCTGCGCCACTGGACGGCGATCTGCTGGAGCGCCAGACGGGAATCGGCATGGACACTAGCCAAATTTATGAAGGCATGACCCAGGCGCTCGAAGCGCATCAGCTGTGTGCGGGTGCCGGTCTCCCGCAGGTGGCTGGCGTAGGCCTCGCCTTCATCGCGCAGCATGTCGAAGCCGGCCGTGACCATGAGGGCAGCGGCCAGGGCGCCGGGGTCCGGATTGAGCAGCGGCGATACCCGCGGGTCGGTGGCCAGTTGTTGCTGCCGGCCCAGATAGCAGTGATAAAAGAACTCGCGGTCGGCGAGGTTCAGAAAGTAGCCCTCGCTGAAAAATTGGTGCGAGGCGCGCGGTGTTCCGAGGTCCGTACCGGGATAGATAAGCAGCTGCGCGAGCAGCGGTGCGCCGGTGGCGGCGAGGGTTTGCGCCGTGACCGCCGCGAGGTTGCCGCCGGCGCTGTCGCCACCGATGGCGAGAGCCTCGACGCCGAACTGATCGAGATTTTTCAGGGCCCAGCGGCAGGCCGCTTCGGCATCCTCTACGGCCGCCGGAAAGGGATGCTCGGGCGCCAGGCGATATTCCACGGACAGCAGGGGCATGCCGCTTTCCTGGCAGAGCAGGCGGCAGGCATCGTCGTGCGTGTCGAGGTCGCCGAAGACAAAGCCGCCGCCGTGGAAGTACACCAGCAGGACGGGCAGTGCCGCTGTGCTGGCCGGCACGTAGTGGCGGGCACGCAACAGGCCATCCGCCCCTGGCAGGGCGATAGTGCGCACCTCGCGCACGGGGAAACCGACCCGCATCGCCAGCAGGTCGGCACGGAACCGCTCGCGCAAGGCCTGCGGCGACAGCTTGGCGGCGTTGCGTGGCGCGGTCAGCCGGCGCAGATGCCGCAGGCCCTCCAGAAACGGCGACAGCGGCTCACCGGCATCGTTCTTCGGCAGGAAAGCCAGGCGCTCCGGCAGCCGGGACGCAACGGCATCCATGGCCTGCAGGAAGCGGTGACGCAGCGATAACGTCGTCATGCTTGTGCCTTTGCCGCGGATTTCAAGGCGGCCTGGCGACCCTGGTAGTCGCCATCCTCGATCTGAGTGGCGAGCTGGCGATAGGCGAACGTGAAGCCCGGCCACAGCTGGGAGTTACGGCCCGTGCTGTCGAGATACCAGCTGCTGCAGCCACCGGCGACCCAGACGGTGCCCTTCATGTCCTTCTCGATTTTCGCCAGGAATTTCTGCTGCGCCGCTGCCGTCGGCTCGACGATGTCATAACCCTTGCGGCTCGCCAGCTTCACCACGCCAACGATATGTTCGGCCTGCGCCTCGAACATGTAGATCACCGAGGTATGGCCGAGGCCGATGTTGGGGCCATGCAGCAGGTAGAGGTTGGGGAAGCCGTGCACCGTGGTGCCCATATAGGCCTGGGGGCTGCCCTGCCAGGCATCGGCCAGGGTTTGGCCCTTGTCGTTGTGGATGTATTGCGCAAACGGGAGGTCACGGGTCTTGAAGCCGGTCCCGAAGATGATGGCATCGACCGGACGGGTCACGCCGTCCTGGCCGATCACGCTGTCCGCCGTCACGTCGGCGATGCCATCGCTGATGACGTCCACATTGCGCTGCGCGAGCGCCGGGTAATAGGTGTTGGAGATCAGGATGCGCTTGCAGCCCAGCGTGTAGTCCGGCGTGAGCTTGGCGCGCAGCACCGGGTCGGGTACCGCATCCTGCAGATGCTTGAGCGCGGTTTTCTGGGACTGCTGCATGAGCAGGGGATGGCGGAAGCCCAGCACGAACGATTCCCGCTGCGCGTAGAGGCGAAGACGCTCGGCCTGCATGAGCTTGGGCACATGGCGGTAGGCTCGGCGCGTAATGCTGTGGATCGGGCCGTCATGGCGCGGCATGACCCAGGGCGGCGTGCGCTGGAAGACGTGCATCTGCGCCACGTCCGGCTGGATGGCGGGGATGAACTGCAGTGCCGAGGCCCCCGTGCCGATCACGGCAATGCGCTTGCCCTTGGGGTTGAAGTCGCGGGGCCAAGCGGCGGAATGGAAGACCTGGCCCTTGAAGTTCTCGATGCCCTTGACCGTGGGAATCTCCGGGTCGCTCAGCACGCCAAAGGCACCGACGACATGACGCGCGCGAAACTCGCCCTGGGGGGTCTGGACCACCCATTCGCCGGCGGCTTCCTGCCAGTCCATGCGGGTGACGTCATGGTGAAAGCGGATATGCGGCAGCAGCCCGAAGTCGCGGGCGCATTTCTGCAGGTAGGCGTGGATCTCCGGTTGCGGCGAGAAGTGCCGCGTCCAGTCCGGGTTGGGGGCGAAGGAGAAGGAGTAGAGGTGGGACTGCACGTCGCAGGCACAGCCCGGGTAGCTGTTGTCGCGCCAGACACCGCCGACATCACCCTTGCGCTCCAGCATGATGAAGTCGTGCTCGCCGGCCTGCTTCAGGTGGTAGGCGGTCGCCAGGCCCCCGAAGCCGGTGCCGATGATGAGGGTCTTGGTCGTCGTGGGGCGCTGGGCGGGGCTCGCCTTGGCATTCATGGCACGTTCTCGGCTTTTTCAGGTATTGGTACATGCGTGTACCGATGTGGTACAAATATGTACCGCAAGATACAATCAGCGTCAAGCTCCGTTCAGCCGAGACCCGAAATGCCTGATTTCACAGCCCTGGGTGATCATCGCAGCCGTCTGCTCGCCGGCCTCGCGGCGGCCCTGGAGCAGCATGCCCTGTCCGAGCTCCATACCGGCGTCATTGCCCGTGAAGCCGGCGTGTCGAAGCGCACCTTCTACGAGCACTTCGCCAACAAGGAGGAGTGTTTCCTGGCGCTCTACCGGGGGAATAGCGCGCGCATCCTGCAGGCGTTGAGCGACGCCGTGACGCCGCCGGGACTGACGCTGCGGGAGCGCATCGACCGCGGGGCCCAGGCCTATCTCTCCGCCATGCAGGACCAGGCGCCTTTGATGAAGCGGCTCTATGTCGACATCCTGGGGCTGGGGGCGGAAGGCATGCAGGCGAAGCGCGAGGTGGTCCAGCAGTTTGCCGATCTCCTGCTGGCGCTTTACGAAGAGGAGCGGGCGGCGATGCCGGGACTGCCGGCCATGAATCCCGAGCTCCTGCTGGGCGTCATTGCCGGCCTGAATGAACTCATCCTGTTCAGGATTGAGGACGGTGCGGTCGAGCAACTGCTGGAGCTGGCGGAAGCGACGCGGCTGCTGATCCTGGGGAGCATGCAGGCCATGCTGATGAGTGCGAGCTCATCATAGAAGCATGAGGCCGCATCGATCGCCGCCGGTCCTTCTGGGCAACGGGGTCAGGGCGCGGGCTTTGCGGAAAAGTCGCGCACCACTTTCACCAGCGCGCGCCGCTCCTCTTCGCTCAGGCGCTTGCGATAAGCGGGCATCGAGCTCCATCCGTCCGGGCCCTCACTGATAATGCGGAAGATTTCCTCGTCGCTGCGCCCGGCTTGCCAGGACGGGCGCGTGAAGTCGCGCGCAAAATACAGGTAGCCGCGTGCGGTGCGGGCGTTGCCCTCGCTGCCGTGGCACTTGCGGCAGTGGTCCTGGTATAGCGTCTTGCCATCGTCGGCCTGGGCGGCTCCTGTCAGGGTCAGTACGGTGCAGGCCAGGGCAATCTTGCGCAGGATCATGGTGGGGATTCCGGTGTGTGAAGGTTGGCGCTTGATACCTGTGCCAGTAGGTCGGGACCTATCCCGACTGACAAGATGTAGAACTCCCTAAGGGATGGGTTCTCGGCGGCGGCGCGTCGCACTGACCAGGCCGTAATGCAGCGACCCGCTGCGATACACCTGCCGGCACAGCCACGCCGTGGCCTGGACCTTCAGCCAGCCGGCGCCCAGCTTGCGCCGCCAGGCCAGTTCCGCGGACCGCCGCCCGACAAATTCGGCAAAGCCCCGCAGCACCTCGGGGTCCAGCAATTGCAGCGAGATATCGGCAAAGCCCTGTTGCGCCAGCGTGGCCTGCAATTCGGTGGCCGTCAGCACGCTGGCCGCCGGGATGCCGGCGCGCGCCAGCGCGAGGCGCTGCGGTGAAAAGCCATCAGTCCGGGGTGCATCGGCCAGCAGTGTGGTGAAGGCGAGACGCCCCTGCGGACGTAACCGTTGCGCGGCAAAGCCCGCAAACGCCGCCAGCGACGAGGCGTGATAGGCCGCATCCACGCATACCACGGCATCAAATACCTGTGCCTGCAACGCGGCGGGCGCTGGCAGCTGATCAAACCGGCCCTGCACGATGGCTTCAAGCTCCGGGGGCGCTTGCCGGCGAATCTGCTCCACGCAGCGCGCCTGGTACTCCAGGCCCAGGACCTTCGTCACGCCGAAGGCTTCCGGCCACAAGCGCAGGCTGGCGCCTTCGCCACAGGCCAGGTCGAGCACGCGGTCCTGTGGCTGCAGGGCGGCGGCCGCGCCCACGCGCAGCGCCAGCTGGCGGCAGGCCTGCGGATAGTCGTGTGTCGCCGTCCAGTCGCCTAGATTGGCCCAGGCCAGTGGCGCGATCGTGCCGCTCAACAGCTCGACGGGAATCGCGAAATTGGCCTGCGCCCTCATGCCGGCGCCCAGGGCACCGATAACTTCAGTTCCCGGGCCACGGCGATGGCCGAGCGCACCGCGGATTCCAGCAGCGGCACGCCGGGATAGGCCCAGGAGCCGCAGAAAAACACGCGGCGGCCGGGTTCGCCATGCAGCTGCCGCAGGGCCGCCAGGGCCGGGCCGGTGCCGCCGTGGACCACCGCGCGCGCCAGCGGCACCCGCATCATGACTTTCTCCGGCGCCGGCTCGAACAGCGGGTCCCAGGTCTGGAACACGGGCACGTCAGGCTGGATCGTGGGCTCCACCGGGTTTACCCAGACCGTCCACATGGAGTCGCGCAGGTCCGGCGTCATGAGGAAATTCAGCGGTACCCAGTCGGCACGCTGGCGCGGCATGAAGCGGGTGTCGCCATGCACCACCAGCTCGCCCTTGTCGAAGTTGATGCCACGCAGGGCGGCCACTTCGCGGCTGAACTGGCCGCCCTCGAGGAAGCCGGTCTGGTTGGCCGGCGTGGCGACGATGACGCGGTCGTAGCAGCCCCCTTCGCCGCGCGCGTTGCGCACCTCGACGCCGGCGTCCTCCTGGCGCACCTGGCTGACCGGGCTGCCGCTGTAGAAGTCGAGGCGGGCGGCAAGGCCGTCGACCAGGGCCGGCGTGCCACCCTGCAGGCGCAGGAAGCGGTTGCCATAGGTGATGAGCTCCAGCAGCGACAGCAGCTCCAGCGCCGGCCAGGCCAGCAGGTGTTCCTCGCTGCAGGTGCAGATGGTCTTGAGCACGTTGAGCACGACGCCGCGCCAGAACAGCGGGTCGAAATCATTGCGCGCGAGGAATTCGCGCAAGGTGGTGTGGTGGGCCTCCTGCCGGCGCAGTTCTTTGAGCGCCAGCGACATTTGCCGCATGCCAAGGACGATGCGAAGCGCATCGCTATTCACATAGCGCCAGGAGCCGATCATCGGCAGGCCCGTGAACGGGATGCGGCGGTTGCGGAACCAGGTGCTCCCGTCCATCCAGCTGCAGGAGGTGAAGGCGTCTACGCCGAAGGTACCGACCTGCACATGCTCCGCCAGCGCCAGCACGCTGCCCCAGTGCAGGGGACTCATGATGCGCAGGGGCACGTCGACGAAGCCCCCGGCCACCGCCAGCGTGTGCGCATCCATGCCGCGGCGGGGCTGGGACTCGAAAACCGTGACGCGGTGGCCGGCATCGCGGCAAATGCGCGCGGCGGCCAGTCCGGCCATGCCGCTGCCGATGACGGCGATGGATTCCTGCATGCAACACTCCTTTCTGGGCAGCGCGCGTCCCGTCATGGGCAAGCGGGGCCGCCATGATGCCAGAGGCTGCGACAAGCGGCGACAGGACGGGGGCATCGCCCGGGAGGGGAGGGCGGCCGGCGGCGCCCCTGCCGGCGGCGTTGGTCCTCTCCGAGCCATGAAGACCCCGCAGCCAGTCCTGCGCATGCGGGGGCAGGCGACCGCAGGCGCGGTCGTCGGGGGGACGCCGGAGGACCGGCTCAGGCGACGGGCGCAAGCCCCCTGGCCGGCCCGCCTGCAGGCCCTCCCCCATTCCCGGTGGATTTGCGCCAGCGGCCGGGGGGCGGGCAGAGAGCCCCCTGGCCGGAAGCCGGGGCCGGCGAGCAGTGGGACGTAACGGCAGCGCGGGGCCGCCGACTATTGCCGGATTTCCGGCTCGACCAGCAGTGTCAGCAGGCTCAGCGACTCCTGCCAGCCGAGATGGCACATTTCGACCGGAATCACCTCGGGAATGCCTTCCTGCACGATGTCCAGTTCCGTCCCGCCGGACACGGCGCGCAAGGTGATGGTGACCCTCATCTCGCCCGGCAGGTTGGGGTCATCGAAGACGTCCGTGTAGCAGATACGCTGATGCGGCACCAGTTCCAGGTACTCGCCGCCAAAAGAGTGGGCCTGCCCGGTGGTGAAGTTGGTGAAGGACATGCGGAAGCGGCCGCCCACCCGGGCATCCATCTCGTGCACGGTCGCGGTGAAGCCATGCGGGGGCAGCCATTTGGCCTGCGCCTCCGCAGTCAGGAAGGCACGGTACACGCGCTCGGGGGGCGCCCGCAGCACGCGGTGCAGGCGGATGGTATTGCCAGCCATGAGGACACTCCTTTCTTGATGGCATTGAGGTAAGGCAGCGAAGGATGGCCGGGGAGGGCGATTCAGTCCGCGACCTGGCGGCGCAGGATCTCGGCGATACGGGGCCGCGTGTAGCGCTCCACCGGATCAAGCTCCGGCGGCTCACTGCCCCGATAGTACTCGGTGGTGTCAAAGGCCTGGAATATCTCGAAAGCGGGCTGCGGTAGCCCCTCCTCCGCTTCCAGGAACTGCGGCTCCATGATGAAGTTGAACAGGTAGTTCAGGGCCTCGTCGCAGAAGTCATGGCTCAGCTGCCCGTCATGGAATCCTCGGGCCAGCGTCAAGGCGAGCCTGTTGCTGAATTCCCGCAACGACCGCTGGGTGTCCTGGCAATAGTCGCGGAGATCGGCGTCGTCGGAGGGGCCTTGCCGCCGCGCCACCCGCTCCACCAGGGACAGAATGTCTTTCATGGTGCCTCCTGCCGCTGCGCCCGGAAAAACCAGGGCTAAACCTCTACAGAAAGCGTAGTCCGTACCCCTGGAAATGGCAGCGCCCGCCTGTCCGGGGTGCGGTCGGCCAGGCGGACGCGGCAGGGGCGGCAGAGGACGCCTCGTCAGCGTCAGCCCAGGTCGAAGCGGTCGGCGTCCCCCGGCCGTCCGCGTCCGCTTTCGCGACACCGTTGCGGGCCTGTTTCGTCGCGCCCCCTCTCACGGCGGTGGTGATGCTCGTGGCGCGTCATGCGGAGCGACTGCTGACGCGTTACCTGATGCCAGCGGGTTGCTGCCCAAGCCGATAGCGCGCGCCGAGTATCGGCGGGATCGTTGTCGCGACCTGGGGGCGCTCCCCGGCACCGCAGCAAGAAACCGGCAAGGAGCCGGTGAAAGGCCCGGTGGCGCTACCGTTGGTCTCCTTCCATTTGAAGTAACAGCATTGTTACATTAATTTAGCGCCATCTCCGCAGAGCTGGCGCCATGATCTCCACGCCCCCTGAAAGCGCCCCCCGCCGCAGTCGTGGCCGGCCGCCCAAGACTGAAAATGAGCTCGATCAGGTGCGTGAGCGCTTGCTTACGTCTGCCCGTACGGTTTTCTCCCGCGTCGGCTATCACGGCCTGAGTGTCGAGCTGGTCCTGACGGAGGCGGGGGTGTCCCGGCCCACCTTCTACCGATACTTCTCGTCCCTGGACGAGGTTCTCGAACGCCTCCTCACGGAGGTCAACGAGGACCTGATCGCTCGCCTGCTGGCCGCCCTGGCCTCCGTCGGCGCGCCCTATGCCAAGGTCGAGGCAGCCGTCCTGGCCTGGCGGCAGTGGGGCGAGGACCTGGGCGACTTCCTGCGCCCCTTCTTTGCCGAGCTGCACAACCCGACCTCGCCCGTGGGCCGCCACCGCCAGCGCACCCTGGGCCTGCTCACCGCGCAAATCGCCACCGCCGTGGAGTTGCTCGGGCGCGAGCGGCCGACGCCCCTGCGCGTCGCCACCTTCCTCAACGGCGTCGAGTACCTCGGCTACCACTACCACCTCAACACGCCGCACGACGCCGCGAGCTGGCGCGAGACTCGCGAGGCAATGTTCCGCCTCGCCCTCGGCCTGCTCGGGGAAGAGGGTGACTGGGGCAATGCCCCGCTGTTGGCACGCGAATTCGACATCCACCTGAACGGGCGCAGAGCGTCCGAGCTTCCGGAGCTTCCATGACTGCCACTTTCCGCACTTCCTCCCTTGGCGCGCTGAGACAGCTTTTCGCGACCCTGCCGGCCCCTGATGCCGGCTTCCGCCACGGCTTTTTCCGCGCCAGCTTCGTCGGCCCGTTCTGGTATCGCATCGGCGGATTTCCCAGCGTGCATCTTTCCGGCCTGCCGTACTGGCAGGGCAAGAAGTTCCTGACGCCGGACAGCGCTACCAACATCCTCAAGAAGGGCGACGGCACCGTGGAGGCGCTGTCGATGACGGTCGCGACCGTGCCCTCACTGATCGATGGCCAGCCTGTCGTGGCCCTGCTCTACGGCAAGGAGGCGCCGTTTCCCTGGCGCCACGTGCGCGACGAGTTGCGCGTGATTGACGAGCGAACCCTGCTGGGCATCACCAAGGTGGATCTGCCCATCCTGCGTCATTTTGCCTTCCCCTTCCTGCTGGAGCGCGAGTGAGATGACGCGTTCCTTCGACTATGACGTGGTGATCGTCGGTTCCGGCTTCGGCGGCAGCGTGAGTGCGCTGCGCCTGGCGGAGAAGGGCTGGAAGGTTGCCGTGCTGGAAATGGGGCGACGCCTCTCCAAGGGGGATTTCGATCGCGCCGCCGATAGCAGCACCGCGCTGTCGTGGATGCCCGCGCTCGGCATGAAAGGCTTCTTTGCCCAGGAAGTCTTCCAGCATGTCGCCATCCTGCGCGGCATTGGCGTCGGCGGCGGCAGCAATGTCTATGGTGCGGTGCTGCTGGAGCCGAAGGACCGCTTCTACCAGGATCCGGCCTGGGCCCACCTCCATCCCGACTGGCGTGGCGAGCTGGCGCCGCACTACGCCACCGCGCGCCAGATGCTCGGCGTCAATGACAATCCCTACCGCGGCCTGCAGGACGAGTGGCTGGAGCAGGCCGCCAGCAAGATGGGCGCGCACGACAGCTTCGGTGCGGTGCCACAGGGCATTTTTTTCGGTACGCCCTATCGCAGCACCCCCGATCCGTATTTCGACGGCAAGGGGCCTGAGCGCCAGGGCTGCACGCAATGCGGGCGCTGCTTTACGGGCTGCGCGGTGGGCGCCAAGAATTCGCTGGACAAGAACTACCTGCATTTCGCCGAAAGGGCGGGCGTAAAGATCATGGCTGAGCGCAAGGTCACGCATCTTGAACCGTTGCCGGAAGGCGGCTACCTGCTGCATCAGGTGCATCCCTGGGATGGCGGCATCACCTATGAGCCGCTGTCCGCGCGCCAGGTGATCCTTGCCGCCGGCGCGCTCGGCACGCAGGAGCTGCTCTTTGCTTCGCGCGATCGCTACCGCACCCTGCCCAGGGTGTCGAAGACGCTGGGCGCGCGCGTACGCACCAACAGCGAGGCGCTGGTGGGTATCCTGGCGAAGGACGAGAACGTCGATCTTACCCACGGCGCCTCCATCTCCACGCATTTCTATGCGGATGAAGACACCCATCTCACGCAGAACCGCCTGCCGCCGGCGTACTCCATGATGAAGCTGTACATGGTGCCCATGGTCGACGATGCCCATCCGCTGCGCCGCGCCCTGCGCACGCTCTGGCAGTACCTGAAGCAGCCGATCGAGTCGACGCGCGTGTATTTCTCCCGCAACTGGTACAAGCGCACCACCTATCTCACGGTGATGCAGCATGCCGATAACGAGCTGAACTTCGGTTACGGCCGCACGCTCCTGCGCGGCTTCCGCCATGGCCTGAAATCCCGGCTCGGCAAGGGCGGGCGCACGCCGTCCTTCCTGCCCCAGGCCAATGCCGCCGCCCGCGCCTTTGCCGAGGTCAGCAACGGCACCCCGCAGAACATGGTGGTGGAAAGCCTGGGCAACCTGTCGGTGACGGCGCATATCCTGGGGGGCGCGGTCATGGCCGCGAACGAACGGGAAGGCGTCATTGACGTGAACCACGAGGTCTTCGGCCATCCCGGCCTCTACGTCGTCGATGGCAGCGCCATTCCCGCCAATGTCGGCGTCAACCCCAGTCTTACCATCACCGCGCTCGCCGAGCGCTTTGCGTCGCGCTTCCCGCGCAAGGAGCACTGAGTCATGGCCTCTTCCCCCAAGGGCATCCGCAAGGTCATCCTCACCGGCGGCTCCTCCGGCCTCGGCCTTGCGCTGGCCGAGCCGCTGCTGCGCCGGGGCGATCACGTCACTTTGGTGGCGCGAGATCCGGTCAAGCTCGCGCTGGCTGAGCAGGAGCTTCGTAAAAAGGTCCCGGCGGCGAAAATCGACGTGCTGTCGCTGGATGTCAGCGGTGCTGAGGTCGAGGCCGGCCTCGCGACGGCGGTGGCCAGGATGGGCGGGCTGGATCTCCTTATCAACTCCGCCGGCATCCTGCGCGAAGGCTATTTTGAAACGCTCACCGAGCAGGACTACCGCCAGACCTTCGAAATCAACTACTTCGGTACGCTGCGTACGATTCGCGCGGCGCTGCCCTTCCTCAAGCAGTCCGGCCGCGGCCAGATCGTCAATATCGCCTCGATGGCGGCGCTCACGGGCGTCTTCGGCTACACCGCCTACTGCAGCTCCAAATATGCGCTGCTGGGCTTTTCCGATGCCCTGCGCGCCGAAATGAAGCCGCAGGGTATCAAGGTGCAGGTGGTCTGCCCGCCCGAGTTCGACTCGCCCATGGTGGAGGCGCTGGACCAGACGCGTACCCCGGAAAACCAGGCGCACACGCTGGCAATTCCCAAGCTTGGCGTGGGCACCGTGGTCGACGCCATCATGGCCGGCCTCGACGAGTCGCCGTTTCTCATCGTGCCGGGCGCGCAGACCCGCCTCATGGCCTTCGGCATCCGCTGCTTCCCGGGCATCAGCCGCTGGGTCGCCGACCGCCGCATTCAGGCCGCCTACCGCGGCCCGCTGGGAAAGTAGCCGGGCCCTTTCAAGGGAGAAGTGATCGCCGGCATCGGCGCCGGCCAGCCAGTCCCGGTAGTGACGGGCGGCAATGGCGGGCGCCAGCCAGCGTCACGCGCCGCTGATCAGGGGCCGTTGCGGCGTCAGCGCAAGGCGATCGATACCGATGGCTGCCCGCCGCGCGAGGAAGCCGGTCAGCAGCCCGCCAGGGCAAGACGGCTGTCGTCATGCCTCAGCCCTGCCGCGGCGCCCCGAACTCCGCTTCGCCCATCAGGTAGCTCACCTGGATGCCCGGCGTCACCCAGCCCGGCGTGCATTCGCTGCTGGGCGCGCAGTTGGGGTAGTCGGGATTCACGGAGGGGCCGGCCACGGTCTTCTCCAGGACCATGGAAATATACTGGTCGTTGCTGTTTTCCAGCGTATTGCCGTTCAGGATGACTTCAACGCCGGTGGACTGCGCATAGCGGCGCACCGCATTCACGCGCGAGTTCTGCGGCGCGTAGGCATCGGCGCCGACGCCGTTTTCCGAGGTGACACGGATGCCATCGGGCACGCGCGCCGCCAGCGAGTGATTGCCTTCGGTGTGGCCGGGCGTGTGCAGCAGCGCGACACCGGGGCCCAGCGCCAGGCTGCCCTCGAAGGGCACGATGCGGTCGGCGGGCAGGCCGTGGATGCCGCCCGGGCAATACCAGTCGGCCTGGCAGGGCAGCAGGCGTGTCGTGGAAATCCATTCCTGCTGGTGCACCAGCAGCTTGGCCTTCGGAAAGAAGCCGGCCTGGCTATCGGAGCCCAGCCAGCTGCGCACGTCCTGCGTGTGCAGGTGGTCGTAGCTGATGTAGTCGACCTGCGCGGGAGAAATGCCGATTTCCGCCAGCGCTTTCGCCACATCGCGGAGCACCGGCGCGAACAGGTCCTGCACCTTTCGCGATCCCGGCATGCGGTCGGAGAGACGGCGGAAGAACGGGGTCTCGCGGTTGCCTTCGACGTCGGAGGGTGAAAACAGCAGCGTGCGCAGCACGCCCTCGAAATCCTTGTACTGCAGCACGAACAAGCGGTTCAGGATATGCACGAAGGGGAACTTGAAGCCTGACTGCGCGAACACGCCCGTGTAGGCATACCAGGTCGGGTAGGGCACGCGCACCAGGTCGAGGCTGCGGTAGAAAGCGACTTCCGGCTCGTCCATGAAACGTTCGCGGAAGGCCTGCGCACGCTTGCGCACTTCATTGAGACGGGCCGCAGGCTCGGGTGCATTGCGGGCACCGTCGAAGTCGTCGATGCGGCGCATGCCGGTGGGCAGAGGGGCTGTCATGCGAGGGGTAGTCATGAGCGTGTCCTGGCTTAATGGTCGGTGGCGACCGTGCGGGTGATGAGGCGGGTAACCCAGTCGGGCACCATGCCGTTGAGCGAATACATCAGCTTCGTCTGGCGCCCCACGGTCCAGTGCACGCGTGGCATGCGGCCGGAATAGCAGGCGGCGTCCCAGATCGTCGCGGCAATGGTCTCGGGGGTCAGGTTCACGCCAAGTTTCGCCAGGGAGCGCGCGTTCATGTCCTTGACCATGGCCGTCTGCACAAAGAGCGGCAGGATATCCATGACCTTGATGCCCAAGGCTTCCCACTCCAGGTCCAGCGCTTCGGTGAGGCCGCGCACGGCAAATTTGGTGGCGGAGTAGGTGGCCAGCGAAGGCGTGCCGTAGATGGCGGAAGCGGAAGCCATGTTGATCACGCGTGCCCCAGGGGTTTGCTGCAGATAGGGCAGGGCCTGGTAGCAGCCGTTGAGCACGCCCTTCACGTTGATGTCGACGATGAGCTGCTGGCGCGCGAGCGGAATGGAGCCGAAGGGGCCGGAGGCCAGGATGCCCGCGTTGTTGAGCAGCACGTCGAGGCGGCCGGTGCGTTGGTGGAAGGCTTCCAGCGCGGCCTGCCAGTTGTCGGCATCAACCACGTCCAGCCGGCCGGCGAGGGCCTGCCGGGGGCCGAGCTCGGCGGCCAGGGATTCGACGCCGGCCAGGTCCACGTCGAAGAGCCCCACGAACCAGCCTTGGGTGGCGAAATGCCGGGCCGTGGCCTGGCCGATACCGGCGGCGGCGCCGGTGATGAAGATGCTGCGCATGGGGACTCCGGAGGTCTGGAAGGCCGGGATCCGGTACCCTGCGGGTTACCGGCCGGCGTTGACCGCGTGACAAGCCTCGCGGATTGCGGCAATTTAGACAAGAAGTCTTTCCTGAATCAAGTGAGTCCCGATGAGTAGCACTCCTGGAGAGAAGGACCGCCCTGATGCCGCCCTGCCGAAGCGCCGCGGCTATGGCGGGCGTAGCGCGGACGAACTGGCGGCGGAACGGCGCGAGCGGCTCATGCAGGCTGCGCTCGAGCTGTTCGGCACGGTGGGATACGCCGCCACGCCGACCGAGAAGCTGTGCGCCGTGGCCCGCGTCACGACCCGCCATTTCTATGAGCAGTTCCGGGACCGCGAGGCCCTGCTGCTGGCCGTGTTCGAGCAGGTGATGCAGGAGACGCGCCTGCGCGTGCTGGCGGCCTTCACGGAGACGGAGGCGGCGCCGGCGGCAGGACTGATTGCGGCGCTGGAGGCCTTCCTTGAGGCGCAACTGGATGATCCGCGGCGGGCGCGACTCACCACGATGGAGGTGCTGGGCGTCAGCCCCCGCGTCGAGGCGGCCCGTAATGCCGTGATCACCGACTTTGCGCAGATGGCAGAGGCCTATGCCAATGCGCTGGCGGCCAGCGGCCGGCTGCCGGCGCGCAATTACCGGGTGCTGGCCTTCGGCCTGGTGGGGGCGATGCACGAGCTGCAGATCGCCTGTCTGGAGCCGGCCAACGGACTTGATCGCGAGACGCTGAAGGAGGAACTGGCGTTCATCGTCCAGGTGTTGCTCGCGGGGGCGGCGCCAGCGCGTTAGCGGCGCCCTCCCTGCGGGTCGAGCCGGTGGCACGGTAGGCACGCGCGCTGACGAAATCCTGTGGCTAGGCGTCCTTGGCCTGGTGAGCTGCCAGGGCCCTCTCGATACGTTGGTCCGGCAATAGCCAGAGCAGGGCCATGCCGACATAGATCATCTGCGCCAGCCAGGCGTTGATGAAGGCGAGCGGAATGGCGAGCATGTAGCCCGCCAGGGACAGCTTGCCTTTCAGGTCCCTGCCCACGGCGCGGGCGAGCAGGGAGTCGCAGCCTTCGCTGGCGATGATGGTTCGCTCCAGCAGCCAGTAGGCCAGCGCCGCCATGAGCAGGACCACGCCATAGAGGGCGCTGGGCGCCGGGGCAAAATTGTTTTCGCCCATCCAGCCGGTGACGAAGGGAATCAGGGACAGCCAGAACAGCAGGTGCAGGTTGGCCCAGAGAATGCCGCCGTTGACGCGGTGGACCGAATGCAGCAGGTGGTGATGGTTGTTCCAGTAGATGCCCAGATAGGCAAAGCTCAGGATATAGCTCAGAAACACCGGCAGTAGCGGGCGCAGGGTCGATAGCTCCGTGCCATGCGGCACCTTCATTTCAAGCACCATGATGGTGATGATGATGGCCAGTACGCCATCGCTGAAGGCTTCCATCCGGTTTCTACCCATGATAATCCGCTCCAAAATATGTGGGGATTGACGATGGCACGGGGCCGTCGGTTCCAGTCTTTTCCTTTTGGCGTCAGCGTCAGTGTCCGCGGCCGGACTGGACAAATTGCGCAAAGCCCTGCAGGAAGTCGTGCAGCTGCTTGCGCGCCGCCTCATCTACCAGCTGACCGTCCTCGCTGAAGTGCTGGCCCGCGCGCGACAGCAACAGGCGGCCGCCGGCCCAGTGCTGCGTGCCCAGCGTCTTGAGCACCGGCAGCCAGGCGTTCTGGGCCAGCAGGGTCCCGAAGCCACCGGGAGAAGCGCCCATCACCGCCACCGGGCGTTGGCTGAACAGCGGCACGGTATCCGGCGGCAGGCGCGACAGCCAGTCGATGGCGTTCTTGAACACGCCGGGGATGCCATTGTTGTATTCCGGCGTGGCCAGCAGCAAACCGTCGCAGGCGAGGATACGCGCTTTCAGGTCCTGCACTGCCTGTGGGATGCCCTGCTCCTGCTCCAGATCGCCGTCGTAAAGCGGAATGCCGTGCAGCGTGGCAATCTCCAGCTCAATGTCGGGGCCGGCCAGGGCTTGCGCAGCCCGCAGCAGGGAGGTGTTGAAAGACTGGCGGCGCAGGCTGCCGGAAATGCCGAGAATTCTAGTGGGGCGGGACATGGAAACCTCTTGGTCGGGCGGAAATGATCGTGTCGCCGTTATTGGCGCGAACGGAGGGCCGGCTCGTGGCGATGACCTTCATGGAAACTATGCTGGTTCCAGTTCTTTTCGATCTGGCTGGGAACATGCACGGAGAGGGCGGCCGGATGAGTATGTCTCATGCAGCGGGGCCCGTACCCAGGCGGCCATTTTTCACGTCGTCATAGGCCTGCAGGATTTCGTCATACGTGTTCATGACGAAGGGGCCGTGGCCATTGATGGGCTCGTCGATACGCGCGCCGGTCAATACCAGCAGCCTGCTGTTCGCCAGCGTGGAGACAGCCACTTTAGTGCCGTGGTTCGACATGACCGCCAGGCCCTGCTCTTCCAGCGTTTCGTCCGGGCCGAACTGCAGGCGGCCCGACACGAGGTAAATGAGTGCCGTATCCTCCTGCTCGGCATCGAATATCACTTCCTGGCCGGCCTGCAGCCGGACATCGAGCACATTCATACGGGTATGGGTCCGGGCCGGACCCCTGATGCCGTTGAACTGGCCGGCGATCACGCGGACAGTGCCGGCCTCGTCCGGCAGCGGAACCACGGGAATATTTCTGCCGGCAAGGCTTTGGTAGCCGGCCGGCCTCAACTTTTCGGCGGCCGGCAGGTTGACCCAAAGCTGGATCATCTCGAACGGCCCGCCGCTGCGGGTAAATGCTTCGCTGAAAAGCTCCTGGTGGACGACGCCGGCGGCCGCCGTCATCCACTGCACGTCGCCGGGGCCGATGAACCCGCCACTTCCCGTCGAGTCCCGATGCTCCAGCTCGCCGGCATAGACGATAGTGACGGTTTCAAAGCCGCGATGCGGATGATCGTTCACGCCTTGGCGCCTCGTGGAAGGTAGCAGCCGCCCGGGGCCGATGTGGTCCAGGAGCAGAAACGGGGACACGGTGCTGCCCAGCTCGTGATAGGAGAAGACCGAGAGCACGGGGGAGAAGTCACCCACGGCAAAGCGGGTGTCGTTGCGATGGACGAAGGCCAGGCTCTTCATGCGGATTCTCCCGGTCATACGCGAATATTGGCGGCGAGGTAGTCGATCAGAGCGCGCACGCCGGGCAGGAGACCGCGCCGCGAGGGAAACACCGCATGCACGATACCGCTACGGGGCGCCCACTGCGGCAGGATGTCGATGAGGCGGCCTTCCTCGAGATCGCGGTCCACCACCATATGCGGCAACTGTACGATGCCGACGCCCTGCAGCGCCGCCTGGTGCAAGGCGGTCATGTCGTCCGTGACGTAGCGCGGCTGATGGCGGACTTCCGCCGCTTGCCCGCCCGGCCCCTCCAGGCACCAGCTGTGCTCTCGCGGCGGTCCCCAGTCCAGGCTCGGCAGGCCGGCCAGATCCTCGGGAGTGTGCACGGGCCGCAGCTCCCTCAGGCAGCGCGGGCTCGCCACCAGGCGCTGCGGGCTGGGCGCCAGGGTGCGCATCACGAGTCCGCTGTCCTCCAGCGGCGGAAAGCGCACGCGCAGTGCGAGGTCCAGTTTCTCCCCGATAACGTCCACGCGCCGGTTGGTGGCCTCGAGCAGCACGTTGACGCGGGGATGCTCGACCATGAATGCGCTGACCAGTTCGCCGATACGGTAATGCAGCAGGGCGGTGGGGCAGGACAGGCGCACGGTGCCGGCAGGCTCGGCCTGCACCGCATCAATAGCCTCCTGTGCCGCTTCGGCCTCCACCAGCATGGCCTTGCAGTGCTCGTAATAGCGGCGGCCGATTTCCGTCACTTCGAAGTGCCGGGTGCTGCGCTGGATCAGGCGCACGCCCAGACGCTCCTCCAGCAGCGTGATACGGCGGCTGAGCTTGGACTTGGGCAGCCCCAGGGCGCGGCCGGCCGGCGCAAAGCCGCGGTGGTCTACCGCCTGGACGTAATAATAGAGGTCGTTCAAGTCCTGCATGGGCGTCCCCATCGTTCTATTAATGGAACTATCCTGCACAAAAGTGCCGACTACAAGAGCTTTGGGTCTGCGATTAGCCTTCTGCTAACCGATTAACCGGTCATTTGCAGGAGGTCGTCATGAAACAGGTCCTGAGCATCCGTCGCAGCGCTCGTCCGCACTGGGTGGGCAACGGCTTTCCGGTGCGCACGCTCTTTACCTACGAGGGCGTGGGCGAGGAGCTGAGCCCCTTCCTGCTGCTCGATCATGCCGGCCCCGCGGAATTTGCACCGGCCGTACAGCCGCGTGGCGTGGGGCCGCACCCGCACCGCGGCTTCGAAACCGTGACCATCGTCTACCAGGGCTAGGTGGCGCATCGCGATTCCACGGGCGAGGGCGGCCTCATCGGCCCGGGCGACGTGCAGTGGATGACGGCCGGGTCCGGCATCCTGCACGAGGAGTTTCATTCCCCGGCCTTTACCGCCGCCGGCGGCCCGCTGGAAATGGTGCAGCTGTGGGTGAACTTGCCGGCGCGTCACAAGATGACGACGCCCGGCTACCAGGCGATCACGGCGGCGGCGATTCCCGACGTCGCCCTCCCGCTCGAGGCCGGTAGCGTGCGCGTGATTGCCGGCGAGTATCGCGGGAAGAAGGGTCCGGCGCGCACCTGCTCGCCCGTGCAGGTATGGGATATGCGACTCAAGTCGGGACGCTTCGCCAACCTGCCGCTGCACGAAGGGTGGGGCACCGGGATCGTGGTGTTGCGCGGGGCGGTGCAGGTAAACAGCGATGCCATCGTGCGCGAAGGCGAGATGGCGGTGCTGGGCCTGGAGGGCGCGGGCGTGCTCCTCGAGGCCAGTGGCGACGCCATGGTGCTGCTGCTCTCCGGCGAGCCGCTGGGCGAACCCATCGTCGGCCACGGGCCGTTCGTGATGAACACCGAGGCCGAAATCGAGAGCGCGATTGCCGACTTCAGCAATGGCCGCTTCGGTCTCATGCCGGCGTAACCCCGCATCGGCGGTACAGGCGGCTCGTCCCCGCTCCTCGGGCGTGCCACCACTGGCATGGGCCGCATCCCTATCGCTCCGGTTCTCCTCCAGTGTCCGCTCGGCAATGGCGGCCAGCAGCGCCTCGTGCAGGGGGGCAGGCCCTGTTAGAGGCTGGCGGGAGGTCTGGGGAGGTGGTCAGGCCCCTCGAACGGATCGCCTCGTGCTGACCACCCGGCTGGTGAGAGCCCGGACACATTCGTCCGGGCAGGCTGGACAGGTCGGAGTGCTGCTCAAGCCGGAGGTGTCGCGGTCCGAGGCAGGCCATCAGGGCGCTGGCGTGAATCTCCCTCAGTCGGCAGACCTGGTTCACTCATGGCACTCTCGCTGCAGTCCGTCGGCGATATTCCCCTGCTTGAGTTTGAGGCAATATCTGGGTGGGCAGCTTCCGACCTTCCCCGGCTGGACGAAAGTCATTCAGCCTATTCGAGATCGGAGGGCCTTCGGAGGTGCACGGTGGTTGAGTACGGGGCGTCGGTGGCATGCCGGCTGCCAGCGATGCCTTCCCGCGGCAAGACGCGATGTGGTGTCTTGGGGTGGCCTTTTTCTGC
The DNA here is from genome assembly GCA_040385265.1 of Pseudomonadota bacterium. GTDB lineage: Bacteria > Pseudomonadota > Gammaproteobacteria > Pseudomonadales > Moraxellaceae > UBA2031. Next base: position 55,216 of record JAZKHS010000049.1, read on the forward strand.
TCTTGAGTTGGGCGCCTAACCTGAATTCAGCGATCGCCTTTCAGTGATGGCGAGCGGACTGAGGTTGCCTCGATGTTATTGGTAATAATTACGGATTGCTCAGGAAGGATTTGTGGTGTCTATAAAAAAGTTGATCAAATATATACTGCCCTATTTTATTTTCCGTAAGGTGGAGATCGCCAGAACCAGAATCAGAGGCCTGAAATTCAGGGGGCGCACAACGCAGGAAGTTTTCTCTGAAATCTATCAGAATGGTCTGTGGGGGGATTCAATAGATCCGGCGCAGCCTTTCTATTCTGGCAGTGGTTCGCACGACAAGTCTGTTACAGATGTCTATGTTGATGGTATTCGAAATCTGCTTGAGAGCTTTCCTGTAAAGTTGAATGCCGTTGACTTGGGGTGCGGTGACTTTTCAATTGGAGGAAGGTTAAGGCCGCTATTCTCTGGTTATACTGCCTGCGACATTGTCCCTCAGCTTATCGAGTTCAATAGAAACAAGTACCAATCTTTGGGTGTGGATTTCAGGGTTATCAATCTCATCACTGATGAGCTCCCAAAGGGGGATATAGTTTTTATTCGGCAAGTGCTTCAACATTTGTCGAATGAGCAAATTGAGCAATTGATTCCGAAGCTTGAGCCAACTTACGACATCCTTGTATTGACGGAGCATTTGCCAAAATCTGGTTCCTTTGTGCCTAATATTGACAAGCCTGCGGGTCCGGACATTCGGCTTGGCTATGATAGCGGAGTTGTTCTGACGAGGCCGCCGTTTAACCTCCGTGCTATAGAGGAGCGAGTGATTTGTGAGGTTGATGAGGGTAGTGGGGTCATTCGTACTACGATGTACAAGCTCAAGTAGCATTGGGGCCATCGCCCTTTCCTCTCGCACGGCAGAGGGTCTTATGTTGCTCTGGCGCTGCGGCGCGATGATGCGGCGGAGTTTTGCATAACATTATGAGTGCGCATGGATTGTAGGGTTTGCAACGCGCACATCCGGCCTCCCGGTTCCTTATTCAGGTCGTGGCTACTCACCCTCCCGTTATTCGAACAGCGCAGGAGCGGCCGCGGCGGACTCAGGTCCTGCATATTGAAGCGGGCATGTCAGCGCCTGCCAGGCTCCTCTGGCGGTGCCGCAGTGCTGTCAGTTGACTGGTCAGGAGGTAGGGGGAGCAACTGGTTGGGAGGCGCTGCCGGTGCCGTCAGCCCGGCAGGTCCGGACCAGGCCGGCGCCCTTGCCGCCCGCTACGCTGCCTCCGCCAATGCCTCGCGTCGTGCCTGGAGGCAGTCCTGTTCCCTGCATCAATCACGGCGTGGGCTTCTCCCAGGAGTTGACGTGAAAGTACGGAGTTTTGCCCCGGGGGCGTATGGTTTTACGGGAGGCAACAAAAAGCCCGCGCGGATGGCGGGCTTTTTTGCGCTTCGGAGATGGTGGGCCCGCTGGGACTTGAACCCAGGACCAAAGGATTATGAGTCCTCTGCTCTAACCAACTGAGCTACAGGCCCTTCTTGGAAGGAGGCGCGAGTATAGCGGAACGCGCCCCAACAAAAACCCCGGGAAAGGCCCGGGGTCGTCGTCACCACACCCCTCAGTGGCCGTTTGGCCGTGCGCCTGTAATGGGGTGGGTGCCCGGGGTACTGATGCGGTCCACCCAGGCCATGATCAGGGCCGAGAACAGGAAGGCCGTGTGAATGACGACCTGCCACATGATGGTGTCATTGCTCTTGGTTTCGGCCTCGATGAAGGTCTTGAGCAGGTGGATGGAGGAGATGCTGATCAGCGCCATGGCCAGCTTTACCTTCAGCACCCCGGCGTTCACATGGCCCAGCCACTCCGGCTTGTCGGGGTGGTCTTCGATCTTCAGGCGGGAAACGAAGGTTTCATAGCCGCCGATAATCACCATGATCAGCAGGTTGGACACCATGACCACGTCGATCAGGCTGAGGACGGTCAGCATGATGGTGGTTTCGGTGAGTTCGGGGGCGTGGGTGATGAGGTGCCACACCTCCTTGAGGAAAAGGCCGGCATAGACCGCCTGGGCCACGATCAGGCCCAGGTACAGCGGCAGCTGCAGCCAGCGGCTGGTGAAGATCAGCTGCGACAGGATGTTCATATGGACAGGGTGCTTGTTGTTCATGGGGCCAGGAAGTCCTGATGAGAAAGGGGTCGGGCAAACGGATTTTGCCGAAAAAATGCGCCCCGGCAAGGGAAAGCTTCACATTGTCGCGCGGCGTCCGGACGGCCGCGGCCGTCCGGGCAAAAAAAGGCCTCCGCGAGGGAGGCCTTTTTCATTCCGGGAAGGCTTATTCGCTGTCCAGGAAGGAGCGCAGGTGCTCGGACCGGGACGGGTGGCGCAGCTTGCGCAGGGCCTTGGCCTCGATCTGGCGGATACGCTCGCGGGTCACGTCGAACTGCTTGCCCACTTCTTCCAGCGTGTGGTCGGTGTTCATGTCGATACCGAAACGCATGCGCAGCACCTTGGCCTCGCGCGCGGTCAGGTTGGCCAGCACCTCGCGGGTGGCCTCGCGCAGGCCTTCGGCGGTGGCGGCGTCGATCGGGGACTCCATGGTGGTGTCCTCGATGAAATCCCCCAGATGGGAGTCTTCATCATCGCCGATCGGCGTTTCCATCGAGATGGGCTCCTTGGCGATCTTCAGCACCTTGCGCACCTTGTCTTCCGGCATGTCCAGGCGCTTGCCGAGTTCTTCCGGCGTCGGCTCGCGGCCCATCTCCTGCAGCATCTGGCGCGACACGCGATTGAGCTTGTTGATGGTCTCGATCATGTGCACCGGAATACGGATGGTACGCGCCTGGTCGGCGATGGAGCGCGTGATGGCCTGACGGATCCACCAGGTCGCATAGGTCGAGAACTTGTAGCCACGGCGGTATTCGAACTTGTCCACGGCCTTCATCAGGCCGATGTTGCCTTCCTGGATGAGGTCGAGGAATTGCAGGCCGCGGTTGGTGTACTTCTTCGCGATGGAAATCACGAGACGCAGGTTGGCCTCGACCATTTCCTTTTTGGCGCGGCGGGCCTTGGCCTCGCCCACGCTCATGCGGCGGTTGATTTCCTTGATGTCGGCAATGGTCAGGCCGACTTCGTCCTCGATGGCGAGCAGGCGGCGCTGCGAGCGCAGGATATCGTCACGGTAGGCGTCGAGGCCCTTGGCAAACGGCTTCTTGGTGGCGATCTGCTTGTCGAGCCACTCCAGGTTGGTCTCGTTGCCGGGGAAGTTCTCGATGAAATGCTTGCGCTCCATGCGCGCACGCTTCACGCAGGCGGCCATGATGGCGCGTTCCTGGGCCCGGATGTCGTCGAGCACGGAGCGGATGCCGGTGCTGATGCCTTCGAAAATGCGCGGGGTCAGCTTGAAGATGGTGAACTGTTCCGCCAGTTCTTCCATGTTCTTGGTGAACGCCTTGCTCTCCGGGCCGTATTTCTTCAGGGCGGCCTGGGTTTTGGCGTAGCATTTCTTGAGGTTGTTGAAGCGTTCCGAGGCCAGCACCGGATCGAGGCCGGTATCGGCTTCGTCTTCGTCGTCGCTGTCGCCTTCGGCTTCTTCCTCTTCTTCGGCGGGTGCGGCGGCCGCGGCGGGGGCAGCGCCCTTGGCGCCGGCCTTGCCCTTGCCGGTCAGTTCGGCCAGCGCGACTTCATCGTCGACCACGGGCGGCGGCACGGCGGCATTGCCGTCGTCATCCGGATCCAGGTAGCCGGCGATGATGTCGGCGAGGCGGCGCTCGCCGGCTTCGAATTTGTCGAACTCCTCGATCACGCCCGCGACCGCGCCCGGCCAGTAGGTCATGGAGTTGAGGACTTCGCGGATGCCTTCCTCGATGCGCTTGGCGATGGCGATTTCGCCTTCGCGCGTCAGCAGCTCGACGGTGCCCATCTCGCGCATGTACATGCGCACCGGGTCGGTGGTGCGGCCCGGCTCGTTTTCCACGGAGGCCAGCACGGCGGCGGCCTCTTCGGCGGCGACGTCGTCGTCGGAGGCTTCCGGCTTTTCGTCCAGCAGCAGGTCGTCGGCTTCGGGGGCGCGCTCATGCACCGGGATGCCCAGGTCGTTGAGCATCTGGATGATGTCTTCGATCTGCTCCGTCTCGGTGACGGACTCGGGGAGGTGGTCGTTTACCTCGGCATAGGTGAGATATCCCTGCTCCTTGCCCTTGGCAATGAGCTCTTTCAGCTGGGATTTCTGCTTCTCTTTATCGGTGCTCATTGAGGCGCCTCGCGGTAAGCGACGGTAAAAGGCAAGCGCGGGATTATAGCCGCCAGGCGGTTTCCCGGCCAGCCGGTTGTCGGGCAGGCTGGCTTGCTAGATGGGGTTGTCCCGCCGGTTTTCAAGCCGGCGGGGGATCTTCGCCGGTGGCGGCCTGGCGTTTCAGCCGCTCCAGCTCCTGCTTTAGCGTGACCAGGGTCTGCAGGTCGCTGGTGCCCTGCAGCTGGCGTTCCATGGCCTCGATGCGCAGGGCGCGCAGCACGCCCTGGAACTCCTGGTCGACGCCGGCACTGGGGGTCAGGAACTCGCTGGCCGCCAGGTGGGCCAGTTCCTCACCCTCCGGCGTGCCATGCCAGATGCCGAGCAGGGCGGCGGTGCTGAGGCCCGGCGTGTCGGTCAGCAACTGCAGCAGCCTGACCAGCAGCGAATCGTCCGGCTGGCCCCAGGACAGCACTTCCTCGACGCTGGTGAGGCCGGCCTGGGTCGGGGTCTGCAGCAGCAGGCGGACGGCGCGGTCGGCCAGGCTGACCGCCGGGGGCCGCTGCGACGGCGGCCGGCGCGGCCGCTCGCGGCCGCGGTCACCGTAACCGCCTTTGCCAAAGCCTCCCTTGCCGTAGCCGCCCTGGCCGCGATCCTTGCCGAAGCCGCCTTTACCGAAGCCGCCCTGGCCGAAGCCGGGCTTGCCCGGGCCACGTCCGTCGCCGAAACCACCCGGACGCCCATAATCATCGTAGTCGTCGCCTTGGCCATCGTCCTGCCAGTGCCCGAAACCGTCGGCGTCGGGCGGGGCAAAGCCATGCGGGTCGTCGCCGCCGGGGGCGCCCGGGGCGGTCATCGCGGCGCCGCGGGCGGAGGGGGTGGCCGGGCCATTGCCGGCGACGCCGCGGGTGGCGGCCAGCGGCGTACTCTCCAGTACCGCCGCACGCAGGGTCTCCCGTTCCAGGCCGGTGACTTCGGCCAGGCGGCCCAGCAGCATCTCGCGGTAGAGGCCGTCGGGCAGGGTGGCGATGAGCGGCTTGGCCAGCATGGCCAGGCGCGAGCGCCCCTCCAGGGAGTCCATCTTGAGGCCTTCGGCCAGGTGCCGGACCAGGAAGTCGGCCAGCGGCTCCGCCTCGTTCACCATGCGGTCAACAAAGCGCTCCTTGCCTTCCTTGCGCACCAGCGAGTCCGGATCCTCGCCCGTTGGCAGGAACAGGAAGCTCGCCCCCTTGCCATCGACCAGGGCGGGCAGGGCGGACTCCAGCGCGCGCCAGGCGGCCTTGAGGCCGGCCGCGTCGCCGTCGAAGCAGAACACGATCTCCGGAACCAGGCGGAACAGGCGCTCGATATGGGTGGTGCTGGTGGCGGTGCCGAGCGTCGCCACGGCATAGGTGATGCCGTACTGCGCCAGCGCCACCACGTCCATATAGCCTTCCACCACGATCACCCGTTCCAGCTTGCCGGGCGCCACGCGCGCCTCGTACAGGCCGTAGAGTTCCTGGCCCTTGTGGAAGACGGGCGACTCGGGCGAGTTCAGGTACTTGGGCTTTTCGTCGGTGAGCACGCGCCCGCCAAAGGCGATGACGCGGCCGCGGAAGTCGCGGATCGGGAAGATCACGCGGTCGCGCATGGCGTCGTACGTGCGGTTGGACTCTTCGCGCTGGATGACCAGCCCGGTGCCCAGCAGCGCCTTGCGCGCGTCGTCATCGCGGCCGAGCGCGCCGATCAGGTTGTCCCAGCCGGGCGGGGCATAGCCCAGGCGGTAATGCTTGGCGATCTGGCCGGTGAGGCCGCGCTTCTGGAAGTAGCCGACGGCCTTCAGCTTGTCGGGATGCTGGCGCAGTTGCTGCTCGAACCAGCCCGCTGCATTTTCCAGCATGTCGTAGAGGTGCTGCTGCGACTCGCGCGGGGGCGCATCCGGATCGCGCGTGTCCGGCACTTCCAGGCCGACGCGGCCGGCCAGGTCCTTGAGCGCGTCCAGGAAGCCCTTGTGCTCGTATTCCATGAGGAAGCTGAGGGCGTTGCCGGAGGCGCCGCAGCCGAAGCAGTAGTAGAACTGCTTTTCGCGGCTGACGGTGAAGGAGGGGCTTTTTTCGCGGTGGAAGGGGCAGCAGGCGCTGTAGTTCTTGCCGGCCTTCTTCAGCTTCACGCGGCTGTCGATGAGGTCGACGATATCCGCGCGCTGCAGCACGTCGTCGATGAAGCCTTCAGGAATGCGACCGTATGCCATGGCGGTTCTCCGCCCGGATGGGGCTTAGCCCAGGCGGGCTTTCACCAGCTGGGAAACGGCGCCGGTATCGGCACGGCCGGTCAGGCGGGGGCGCAGCAGGTTCATCACTTTACCCATGTCGCGCGCGGACGTGGCGCCGGCTTCGGCGATGGCCGCCGTGACCAGCTCGCCGATCTCGGCCTCCGACAGCTGCGCCGGCAGGAAGGCCTGCAGCACCGCGATCTCGGCGACTTCCTTCGCCACCAGTTCCGGGCGGCCACCGGCCTCGAAGGCGGTGGCGGACTCGCGGCGCGACTTGATCAGCTTTTCCAGGACGGCCAGCACGCGCGCGTCATCGAGCTCGACGCGCTCATCCACCTCGATCTGCTTGAGCGCGGCGGTGGCCATGCGGATGGCGCCAAGGCGCTCCTTGTCCTGGGCGCGCATCGCGTCCTTCATGGCTTCCATCAGCTTGGCTTTGAGTTCGGACATGAGGCACCTTCCTGGCAAGGGGAGTGGACTGGATTGTCCTTCCGGCACGGGGCGAGGTCTAGCGGGCCCCTGCAACAAGGCCGGCCGGGAACCCGGAATCATGGGGATCCACCGGGCCCTTGAAGCAGCGGGGCCACCGGATCCCCCAAAGAAAAAGCGGCACCCGAAGTGCCGCTTTTTGCGCCAGCCGACGAGCGGCTGGGAGACTGCCCGACTCTTAGTAGAGGCGGGTGGTCTTCATGTTCTCGCGAGCGAGCTTCTTGGCGTGACGCTTCACAGCGGCAGCGGCCTTGCGCTTGCGCTCCTGGGTCGGCTTTTCGAAGAACTCGCGCTTGCGCACATCGGCCAGGACACCGGCCTTTTCACAGGAACGCTTGAAGCGGCGCAGGGCAACGTCAAACGGTTCGCCTTCTTTAACTTTCACAGCCGGCATTCAGCTCACCTCAAAATCTTACTGTTTAGGGCCCGGCAGGACGGGTCCCCGGACAAGGGCAGCGATTCTAGCCACTCTGGCTCCGCGGGACAAGCCCCCGTCGGGCTGACGGGCTAGGCGTCCCCGCCGGGCCCCGCTAAGATGCCCGCCCCCCTGCCAAACCCCTGGAATCCGTGACTGCCATGCGCGTACTGGGCATCGAAACCTCCTGCGACGAGACCGGCGTCGCCGTCTATGACAGCGAGCAAGGGCTGCTGGCGCACAAGCTTTACAGCCAGATCGACCTCCATGCCGACTATGGCGGGGTGGTGCCGGAGCTGGCCTCCCGTGACCATGTGCGCAAGCTGATCCCCCTGCTACGGGAGCTGCTGGCCGAGGCCGGCACGGACCTGGCCGGCCTGGAGGGCGTGGCCTATACCGCCGGGCCGGGCCTGGCCGGGGCGCTGATGGTGGGGGCGGTGTTCGGCCGCAGCCTGGCCTGGAGCCTGGGCATTCCGGCCGTGGGCGTGCATCACATGGAGGGCCATCTGCTGGCGCCCATGCTGGAGCCGACCCCGCCCGACTTCCCCTTCATTGCCCTGCTGGTGTCGGGCGGTCATACCCAGCTCATGCGGGTGGACGGCATCGGCCGCTATCAGCTCCTGGGCGAATCCATCGATGACGCCGCCGGCGAGGCCTTCGACAAGGTCGCCAAGATGCTGAAGCTGGACTATCCCGGCGGCCCCGCCGTGGCCCGCCTGGCCGAGGGCGGCGACCCGGAGCGCTTTGCCTTCCCGCGGCCCATGCTGGACCGGCCAGGCCTCGATTTTTCCTTCAGCGGGCTCAAGACCTCGGTGATGAACGCCCTCAGCAGCACCGCGGACTACCCGGGCAAGGCGGCCGACATCGCCGCCAGCTTCCAGGCGGCGGCGGTCGACACCCTGGCGCGCAAATGCGAGCGCGCCCTCAAGGAAACCGGCGTGAAACGCCTGGTGGTGGCCGGCGGCGTCAGCGCCAACAAGCTGCTGCGCGCGCGCCTGGCGGACATGACCGCGCGCCGCCGCGCCGAGGTGTTCTATCCGGCGCTGCCCTTCTGCACCGACAACGGGGCGATGATCGCCTTTGCCGGCACGCAGCGCCTGCTGGCCGGCGAGCACGAGGGCATGGGGGTCAACGTGCGGCCGCGCTGGCCGATGGTCGAGCTGAAGGCGCCCGGGGTTTGAGGTCAGGGGGATTCCGGCGAGTCCGGTTCCGCGGGGGCCTTCTTGCGCGAGAAGCGGCGCTCCTGGCCCCGGATCAGGGCGAGGATATTGGCGTGGTGGCGCCCCAGCAGCACCAGGCTCATCAGGCTGACGCCGATCAGGTACTGCGGCGCCATGAAGGCGCAGAGGAAGGGCGCGGCGCTGAAGCCGGCAATGGACCCCAGCGACGAGATGCGGCTGGCGCCGAAGGCAATGACCCAGAAGGCAATGACCGCCAAGCCCAGCGGCCAGTGCAGCACCAGCAGGATGCCGAGCGCCGTGGCGACGCCCTTGCCGCCTTCGAATCGGAAGAAGATCGGGAAGAGGTGCCCCAGGAAGGCCGCGAAACCGGCCGCCGCCGCCCACGGCGCGTCCAGGAGCAGGCCGTGCTTCGCGATCAGTACCGGCACCACGCCCTTCAGCATGTCGCCGAGCAGGGTGAGGATGGCCGGACCCTTGCCGCCCAGGCGCAGGACATTGGTGGCGCCGGGGTTGTGCGATCCTTCGGTGCGCGGGTCCGGCAGCCCCAATAGCTGGCACACGATGATTGCTGTGGAGACAGAGCCCAGCAGATAGGCGAAAATCAGCGTCCCTGTGGCGATCAGCTCTGTTGGCATGCGGCGTCTTCCTGCGCGTCGAAGATGCCCTGATTCTAGGAGCTGAACCGTTGCAAGTCTTGCGTCTTTAGTCGCTATTTGCGACCGCCACGGCCCCCGGGAGCCTGCATGGATATCGTCTACATCCGCGATCTCAAGATCGACACCGTCATCGGCATCTTCGACTGGGAGCGCCGCATCCGCCAGACCATCAGTCTTGACCTGGAAATGGCCTTCGACATCCGCCCGGCCGCCGCCAGCGACAATATCGCCGATGCCCTGGACTACAAGGCCGTGGCCAAGCGCCTGATCGGCTTTGTCGAGTCCGCCGAGTTCCTGCTGGTCGAGACCCTGGCCGAGCAGGTCGCCGCCATCGTGCGCGAGGAGTTCGGGGTACGCTGGCTGCGCCTGCGCCTGTCCAAGCCCGGCGCCCTGCGCGGCGCCCAGGACGTGGGCGTCGTCATCGAGCGGGGCGAGCGAACCTGATGCCCCGCGTCTACCTTGGTCTCGGCAGTAATATCGACCGCGAGCGGAATATCCGCGCCGCCCTGCAGGCGCTGGCGGCAATCTTCGATCCGCTGCTGGTGTCTCCCGTGTACGAAAGCGAGTCCGTGGGCTTTGCCGGCAGCAATTTCTACAACCTGGTGGTGGGTATCGATACGGACCTGCCGGTGGGCGAGCTGTCGGCCCTGCTACGCGGCATCGAGGACGCCAATGGCCGCGTGCGCGGCGGCGCCAAGTTCGCACCCCGCACGCTGGATATCGACATCCTGACCTACGGCAATGCCTGTGGCGAGATCGATGGCGTGCAGTTGCCGCGTGACGAGATCCTCAAGAATGCCTTCGTGCTGCGGCCGCTGGCGGACATCGCGCCCAATGACCGCCATCCCGAGACCACGCGTCCCTATGCCGAGCACTGGGAGGCCTATGATCCCGCCCGCCAGAAGCTCTGGCCGATTGATTTTCCGCTCGACAGCGAGCAGGAGTAGCCGATGTTTTTCATGACTGTCACGCCGCGTTTCTATGAAACCGATGCGCTGGGCCATATCAACAACACCGTGCTCTCGAACTGGTTCGAGGCCTCGCGCGAGCCGGTCTTCCGCCTGTTCAACCCGGCGCTGGCGCTGAATGAGTGGAACCTGATCCTGGCGCGGGTCGAGATCGACTACGTGGCGCAGACCCACTACGGCAAGCCGGTGGAGGTGCGCAGCTGGATCGGCCGTGTCGGCAATTCGTCCTTCGTGGTCGAGCAGGACGCCTGGCAGGAAGGGGTGTGCGTCGCGCGCGGCAAGGCGGTGCAGGTGTTCTTCAATTACGAGACGCAGAAAAGCGAGGCGATTCCGCCGGCGTACCGCGCCCTGCTGGAGTCTCATGCGGAGGCGCCTGCGGCCTGAGGGCGAAGGCAGGCGACCGCTTCCGGGGAATGAAAAAGGCCGCGTAGTGCGGCCTTTTTCATGAGGGTGGTTTGTACCGCAGCGGTTCCATATGGCGGCAGCGAAAACCTCGTGCCACCGTGCAGTGCTCCACTGGGGAAATGCTCAAGTCAGGCTGTCACGGATGCGCCGGACGGAGACACGGGGCGACGCGGCGCTAGAGGCTGCGGCCGCCGTCCACGGCGATGACCTGGCCGGTTATGTAGGGCGCGTCCTCGAGCAGGAAGGCAATGGTGCGGGCAATGTCCTCCGGGGCGCCGAGCCGGCCCAGCGGGATGCCGGCCAGGATGCGCTGCTGTGCCGCGGGGTCGGGCTCGCCACTCGAGGGCCAGAGGATGGCGCCGGGCGCGATGCCGTTGACGCGCACCTCGGGGGCCAGCTCCCTGGCCAGCGACTGCGTCAGCATGGCATGGGCGGCCTTGGCCATGCAGTACAGCGTGTGCTGCGGCAAGGGCCGGCTGGCGTGGATGTCGAGCAGGCTGACGATGGCCCCGCGCGATTCCCGCAACGCCGGCAGCAGCACCTGGGCCAGGAAAAAGGGCGCGCGGGCATTGCTGGCGAAGAGGTCGTCCCACTGCGCCGGCGTGGCCGTGTCCAGGGGGGTCGGGTAGAAGCTGGAGGCGTTGTTCACCAGCGCGTCGACGCGGCCCCAGGCTTGCGTGGCGGCCTCGCCCAGCTGGTGGATGTCGTCGTCGCAGCCAAGGTCGGCAAAGAGGGGACGGCAGGAGTCCGGGCGATGCGCATTGAGCTCGGCGGCCAGCGCATCGGCCGCACTGGCAGAGTCCCGGTAATGCACGAGCACGCGCCAGCCGCGCGCATGCAGAAGGCGCGCAGTGGCCGCGCCCAGGCGCTGCGCAGCGCCGGTGATGAGGACGACCCGGCAGCCGTGTCCGGCGGCCGACGGGGCGTCGGGGGTGCTGCCGTCGCGAGGGCCGGCCGCGGGCCCTGTGTTGCCGGCGATTGCCGGGCTTGCCATGGCGGGGTCTCTCTCAGATGGCGCCATGGGTCTGCCTCCAGTGTTCGCGGTAGTCGTGCAATGCCAGTTCGCGGAGCTGTTCCAGGGCCTGGATAAAAGCGGGGCCCTCCAGTCCCTGTGCCTGCAGCTCGCGCGGGGATACCGCGCGCAGCGCGGCCAGTGCCCCGGCCCAGTAGGCGCGCTGCGGATAGGGACGCTGCTCGAGGCCGCGGCGGCCGCGGGCGTCGGCCTCGCAGACCAGCAGGAGCTCGGCGTAGCGTTCGGGACGGCGCAGCGCGTCCATGTCCATGAGCTTGCGCAGCAGCGTGGCGGGGCGCAGCTCGGCCCCGCGATGCACCTCCAGATGGAAGCGCGAGGCCAGTTCCCCCAGGTCCTGGAAGGCGCGCGGTGCCTTCAGGCGCTGCGACAGCTCGCGCACGCGGTGAACGCCGCGTGCCTCGTGGGCGATGTGGCGCGGCCACTCCGCGGCCGGCGTATCGCCCTTGCCGAGGTCGTGCACCAGTGCGGCAAAGCGGACGCGCGCCTCGGGCGAAAGCGCGGCGGCCTGGACCAGCGTCATCAGGGTATGCACGCCGGTATCGATCTCGGGGTGATGGGCCTCGGGCTGGGGCACGCCGAAGAGGCGGTCGATCTCCGGGAACCAGACCGCCAGCGCGCCGCAGTCGCGCAGGGTCTGGACATAGATGTCGGGGCGCGACTCGCCCAGGGCGCGTTCGGTTTCCTTCCAGACGCGCTCGGGCGTGAGGTCGGTGAGCTCACCTGAATCGCTCATCTCGCGCATGAGCTGCATCGTTTCTGCCGCCACGGTGAAGCCCAGCGGCGCATAGCGCGCGGCAAAGCGCGCCACGCGGAACACGCGCAGCGGATCCTCGCGGAAGGCCGGGGAGACGTGGCGCAGCAGACGCGCCTCGAGGTCGGCGCGGCCGCCGTAGGGGTCGACCAGGCGGCCGTCGTCGTCGCAGGCCATGGCGTTGACGGTGAGGTCGCGGCGGACCAGGTCCTCTTCCAGCGTGATGTCGGGGGAGAAGTCGCAGATAAAGCCGGTATGGCCGCTGCCGCTCTTGCGCTCGGTGCGGGCCAGCGCGTACTCCTCCTGCGTCTGCGGATGCAGGAAGACGGGGAAGTCGCGGCCAACAGCACGGTAGCCCAGCGCCAGCAGGTCGTCCGGACGTGCCCCTACCACCACCCAGTCGCGCTCAAGCACGGGGCGTCCCAGGAGCTGGTCGCGGACGGCGCCACCGACGAGGTAGGTCTTCATGCGGGTTTTCCGGAATGCGCTTGACGGCTTTGCGGATTCTCACTGATTATCCGGGACATGCAAATGCACATCGCCTCTATCCGTCCCGTTATTACTGTCGTCCGCTGGCTGGCAGCAGCCAAGCGCGCGCGCGTATTCCGACGGCCGGACTGAGCGATTTTCAGTTTTTTGCAAAAAGGCCGCAGATTCTGCGGCCTTTTTGTTTTTGGGCTCCGGCCCTTTTGCGACCGTCAGGAGACAGTAATGGAAACCGGGAATCTTGCAGAACCCCCTCAACGGGGCGGCATCGCCGCCGCCTACCTCGGACTCGTGGTGATCTGGTCCACCACGCCGCTGGCCATGGTCCTCAGCCTGCGCGACTTCGACGCCATGTGGGCCCTGGCCCTGCGCATGCTGATTGCCGCGGTCCTGGCCCATGGCGTCCTGCGCCTGGCCGGCCAGCGCCTGGCCCTGGGCGGCGATGCCCTGCGCCGCTACGCCATCGGCGCCCTCAGCATGTATGGCGCCATGGTCTTTACCTACCTGGGCGCCCGGCACCTGCCCTCGGGCATGATCGCCATCCTGTTCGGCCTGTCACCGCTGCTGGTGGGCCTGTTTTCGGTCATCGCCTTCCGTGGCACGCGCTTTTCCGGCCTGCAGTGGCTGGGGCTGGTGGTTGCGCTGGCAGGGCTGGCGCAGATTTTCCTGCAGGGCGAGAAGCTGGCCGCGGTGGACACCGGCAGCGTCCTGCTGGTGCTGGCGGGTGTGGCCACCTACGGGGTGTCGGCGCTGTGGATCAAGCACCTGCCCCATGCCCTGCCGCCGCTGGTGCAGACTACGGGTGCGCTCTGGCTGTCGACGCTGGCGGCGCTGCTGACCGTGCCGCTCCTGGGCGGTCCGGCCCCGTCGCAGCTGCCCAGCCTGGCCGGCACGCTCGCCCTGCTGTACTCGGCGGCCGTTGGCTCCATCGTGGCGATGCTGTTCTATTTCTTTTTGCTGCAGCGCATCGAGGTGGGCACCATGGCCCTGACCACGCTGCTGACGCCGGTGTTCGCGCTGCTGCTTGGGGTCGTGTTCAACCATGAGCGCTTCCATGCCGAAATCCTCTGGGGCATGGGGCTCATCCTGCTGGGACTGGCGGGCTACTACGAGCGCGAGTTGCGACGCGCCCTGGCCAGGCTCGTGGCGCCGGCGCCGGTCAGCGTGCGGGTACCGGAGTAAGGTCTGGTTGCCGGGGGAAAGGCGGCGGCGGCTCCCCCGCTTTCAGGCCGGGTATGTATCGACCAGGCGTGGGCATGCACCGCGTGGCGTGGCCGCTCGAATCGGCAGGTCGAAGTCAGGATTGCGAGGCACCCTGAAGCCTGAAGCGGGAAGCGGGAAGCGGGAAGCGGGAAGCGGGAAGCGGACAGCGGACAGCGGACAGCGGACAGCGGACAGCGGACAGCGGACAGCGGCGATGGAGTGAGGCCATCGAAGCTTGGCGCAGGTGAGGTCGTAGCGCCACGGTGCGGAACCGGACGGCTAGCGGCGGACTTCAAAGCCCGCAAGGTTCTGCGCAGGCTCGCGCCAGTGTGCATCGATATGCTCGACGCGGGCCAGCATCGGCCCCTGGTGAGCCCATCCCAACAAGGCCTTGAGCGCCTTTTCATCACCCTGGGCGAGGAGCTCGACGCGACCATCGGCGAGATTGCGGACCCAGCCAGCGAGCCCCAGACGCTCCGCCATGGCGGCGGCATTGGCGCGGTAGGAAACGCCCTGGACGTGCCCGCTGATGATCAGATGCAGCTCCTGCTTCATGGTGACCTGGCCTTACGCAATATCGGGGCCGGCGATCAGTTGTCCACCGGAAGCTGGAGGATACCGCTTTGCGCGGTGCAACTGGTACGTTCCACCAGGGCGTCGCCTTCCCAGGACTCCAGGTGCACATCGAAGCGCCAGAGCCGGTGCAGGTGCCTGAGGACATCGTTGACGCTGTCGCCCAGGGGGCGGCGGTTATGCCGGACATGGCGCAGGGTCAGGGCGCGGTCGCCATGCCGGTTGACCGCCCAGACCTGGATATTCGGCTCGTTCATGCTCAGGTTGTACTGGTTGGACAAGGACTGGCGCAGATAGCGGAAGCCGGCGTCGTCGTGGATGGCCGACACCTCGAGTTCGCGGCGCTGGTCGTTGTCGAGTACCGAGAACAGCTTGAGCTCGCGCATGACGCGGGGCGACAGGAACTGCTGGATGAAGCTCTCGTCCTTGAAGCTCTGCATGGCGAACTTGACGGTTTCCAGCCAGGGGCTGCCGGCAATGTCCGGAAACCAGTGCCGGTCCTCTTCAGTGGGCTTCTCGCAGATGCGGCGAATGTCCTGGAACATGCTGTAGCCCAAGGCATAGGGGTTGATGCCGCGGTACCAGGGGCTGTCAAACGGCGGCTGGTAGACGACTGCCGTATGCGCCTGCAGGAACTCCAGGATGAAGCCGTCGGTGACCAGGCCCTCGTCGTAGAGGTGATTGAGTAACGTGTAGTGCCAGAACGTGGCCCAGCCCTCGTTCATGACCTGGGTCTGGCGCTGCGGATAGAAGTACTGGGCAATCTTGCGCACGATGCGCACGATCTCGCGCTGCCAGGGCTCCAGCAGCGGCGCGTTCTTCTCGATGAAGTAGAGGATGTTCTCCTGCGGCTCCTGTGGCCAGCGCTGTCGCTGCGCCGCCTCCTCCTCATGCCGGCTCATGAAGGGAATGGTGCGCCAGAGATCATTCACCTGGGCCTGCAGCGCCGCCTCGCGCTCCTCCTGGCGGGTGCGCTCCTCCGCGGCAGAGATGGGATAAGGGCGCTTGTAGCGGTCCACGCCATAGTTCATGAGGGCGTGGCAGGAGTCGAGGATGGCCTCCACCTCGCGGACGCCATGGCGCTCCTCGCACTGCCGCAGGTAGGTCCGGGCGAAGAGCAGGTAGTCGATGATGCTGGAGGCGTCGGTCCAGGAGCGAAACAGGTAGTTGCCCTTGAAGAAGGAGTTGTGGCCATAGCAGGCGTGGGCGATCACCAGCGCCTGCATGGTCATGGTGTTTTCTTCCATGAGGTAGGCGATGCAGGGACTGGAGTTGATGACGATCTCGTAGGCCAGTCCCATCTGCCCGCGCTTATAGGAGCTTTCGGTGGCCACGAAGTGCTTGCCGAAACTCCAGTGGTGGTAGCCTACCGGCATGCCCACCGAGGAGTAGGCGTCCATCATCTGCTCGGATGAGATGACTTCGATCTGGTTGGGGTAGGTTTCAAGACCGTAGATGTCGCGGGCAATGCGGCCTATCTCCTCGTCATAGCGACGAATCAGATCGAAGGACCATTCCGAGCCCGTGGACAAGGGGGAGCGGCGAGTCATGCCTTTTTCCTCGAAAATAGCTCGCGGAACACGGGATAGATGTCGGCGGCATCGATGATCTGCTGCATGGCGAACACGCTCGGCCATTCCTGCATCACCGACTCGTAGGAGTGCCAGAGCGCCTGGTGCTCGCGCGGCGTGATTTCGATATAGGCGAAGTATTGCGAAAGCGGCAGGATGCCCTCCGTCAGCAGTTGCTGGCACAAAGGGGAATCATCATTCCAGTTGTCGCCGTCAGAGGCCTGGGCGCCGTAGATATTCCACTCTTCCGCCGGATACCGCGCAACCATGATCTCCTGCATCAGCTTGAGCGCGCTGGAGACGATGGTGCCGCCGGTTTCGCGCGAGTAGAAGAACTCCTCTTCCTCCACTTCCTTGGCGGAGGTGTGGTGGCGAATGAAGACGATGTCGATCTTCTTGTAGTTCCGTTTCAGGAACAGGTATAGCAGCAGGAAGAAGCGCTTGGCCATGTCCTTCATGGCCTGGTTCATGGAGCCGGAAACGTCCATGAGGCAAAACATCACGGCCTGGGAGGTGGGCTTGGGTACGCGAATGTGATGGTTGTAGCGCAGATCGAACGTGTCGATGAAGGGAATGCGCTCCAGCCGGTTCCGGATCTTGCCGATATCCTCGCGCAGCTCCGCAATGCGGGCCTTTCGTTCCGGTGAGGTGTCCTGTTGCAGCAGGGACTCAAGTTCGGTCTCGGCGGCACGGAGGCGCTTGCGGGAGCCGGCCCCCAGGGCGATGCGCCGCGAGGTGGCGGCCCGGAGGCTGCGCACGATGTTGATCTTGGCCGGGTTGCCGTCGTTGACGATGCCGGCGTTCTGCCACTGGAAGGTTTCGAGGCCAGCCAGGCGCCGCTTGACGAGGTTGGGCAGCTCCAGGTCGTCAAAGAGAAAGTTCAGGAACTCCTCTTGGGAAAGGGTGAAGTTGAACTCATCCTCGCCCTCGCCGCTGTCGGAGGCCTGGCCTTCACCCGCGCCGCCGCCGGTACCGCCGCCTTCAGGACGCTTGATGCGGTCCCCGGCCGAGAACTCCCGGTTGCCCGGATGCACCATTTCGCGCTCACCGCCATCGCCGTGATGGAACACAGGTTCGGAGATGTCGCGTGTGGGAATGGCCACGCTCTCGCCATGCTCCATATCAGTGATGGAGCGACGCGTGACGGCATCCGCCACAGCCTCCTTTATCTGCTGCCGGTAGCGTTCGAGAAAGCGCTGGCGGTTGACCGTGCTCTTGTTACGGCCATTCAGACGCCGGTCAATTATATAGGACATGGGTCCTCGCTACGTCTGCTCCCTTTTCCCGGGGAGGGAGGGGACTGGGCGAGCGCCACCCGGTGGATCACCATCCGGTGGGTCGCTGCATGCCCGCCTGCCGACCGCCGGCCAGCGGCCGGTGGCAGGCATCTGTTCATTGCGCCTTGCGCACCCGCAGGTACCACTCGGAGAGCAGTCGCACCTGCTTTTCTGTGTAGCCGCGCTCCACCATCCGCCGCACGAAGTCCTGGTGCTTCTGCTGGTCGTTCCGGGAAGCCTTCGGGTTGAAGGAGATTACCGGCAGCAGATCCTCGGTGTTTGAGAACATCTTCTTCTCGATTACGCTGCGCAGCTTTTCATAGGATAGCCAGCTCGGGTTGACACCGTTGTTGTTGGCGCGGGCGCGTAGCACGAAGTTGACTACCTCGTTGCGGAAGTCCTTGGGGTTGGAGATGCCGGCCGGCTTCTCGATCTTCTCCAGCTCCTCGTTGAGGGCGGCGCGATTGAAGATCTCGCCGGTGTCGGGGTCGCGGAACTCCTGATCCTGTATCCAGAAGTCGGCGTACTGCACATAGCGGTCGAAGATGTTCTGGCCGTACTCGGAGTAGGACTCCAGGTAGGCTGTCTGGATTTCCTTGCCGATGAACTCGATATAGCGCGGCGCCAGGAACTCCTTGAGGAAGCGCAGGTAGCGCTCCTGCTGGTCTTGGGGAAACTGCTCCTGCTCTATCTGGGTTTCGAGGACATGCAGCAGATGTACGGGGTTGGCGGCGACCTCGGAGTGGTCGTAGTTGAACACGCGTGAAAGGATCTTGAAGGCGAAGCGGGTGGAGAGGCCGTTCATGCCCTCGTCGACGCCAGCGCTGTCGCGGTATTCCTGGTAGCTCTTGGCCTTGGGGTCGGTGTCCTTGAGGTTCTCGCCATCGTAGATGCGCATCTTGGAGTAGAGGCTGGAGTTCTCCGGTTCCTTGAGGCGGGACAGTACCGAGAACTGGGCCAGCATGCGCAGCGTGTCGGGCGCGCAAGGGGCGGCGCGCAGTGAGGAATGGTCGAGCAGCTTCTGGTAGATCTCGATTTCCTCGGTCACGCGCAGGCAGTAGGGAACTTTCACGATATAGACGCGGTCGATAAAGGCTTCGTTGTTCTTGTTATTGCGGAAGGTTTGCCATTCGGCTTCGTTGGAGTGGGCCAACACAACGCCGTCGAAGGGAATGGGGCCGATGGCCTCGGTCCCGTTGTAATTGCCTTCCTGGGTGGCCGTGAGCAAGGGATGCAGCACCTTGATCGGGGCCTTGAACATTTCCACGAACTCCATGAGGCCGCGGTTGGCGCGGGCAAGGCCGCCGGAATAGGAATAGGCGTCGGGGTCGTT
The DNA here is from genome assembly GCA_040385265.1 of Pseudomonadota bacterium. Classification (GTDB taxonomy): domain Bacteria; phylum Pseudomonadota; class Gammaproteobacteria; order Pseudomonadales; family Moraxellaceae; genus UBA2031. Next base: position 74,005 of record JAZKHS010000049.1, read on the forward strand.
CTGCGCAAAGTCCTCGAGCTTGCGGATGTCGACCTTGCCGACCAGCGCGGAGATGTCCTGGTTGTTCTCGTCGCCCGGCTCGGTCTTGGACAGCGCCACCTGGTTCAGGATGCTGGGCTTGAGCTTGACCACGCGGAACTTGCGGATGTCGCCGCCGAACTCGCGCAGGCGCTTGACGGCCCAGGGCGACATGATGCCGCGCACGTAGCGCTTGGGGATGTGGTATTCCTGCTCGAGGATGTCGCCATCCTCGTCGACGTTGAAGAGGTTGAGCGGGGACTCGTTGATGGGGGAGTCCTTGATGGCGTAGAAGGGAAGATTCTCCATCAGCGCCTTCAGGCGCTCGGCGAGCGAGGATTTGCCGCCGCCGACGGGGCCGAGCAGGTAGAGGATCTGCTTCTTTTCCTCGAGGCCCTGGGCGGCATGCTTGAAGTAGGCGACCACATGCTCGATCACTTCCTCCATGCCGTAGAACTCGCTGAAGGCGGGATAGCGTTTGATCATCTTGTTGGAAAATATGCGCGAGAGGCGCGGGTCGCGCGAGGTGTCGACCAGTTCGGGCTCGCCGATCGCCAGCAGGAGGCGCTCGGCCGCGGTGGCGTAGGCGGCCGCATCGTTCTTGCACAGCTCCAGGTATTCTTCCAGGCTGTATTCTTCTTCACGGGCCTGGTCAAAGCGCTCCTGGTAGTGACGGAAAATACTCATAACCCACCTCTGCAGGGTGAAGACCACGAGGAAGCCGCAGCAATCCGGATGCCTTGAGAGTAGCCCCAAAACCCTGCCGCCCGGCAAGCGAAATTTTCAGTTTTTTGTGGTGTGTAACCAAGTGGTTACGGAGCGCGCCGCTCGTCTATATCGCTGCGCCGCTGGTCGTGCGCGCTACTGACTTCAGTGCGATGGACAGCCGCGGCGGCTCGTGAAAATCTGGCCGTCGTCGACCCGGTAAGCGGTGAGGTGGCCACCCCAGACGCAGCCGGTATCCAGGCCAATGAAGCGGGGGCTGCCGGTGCGTCCGCCGAGCGCCGCCCAGTGGCCGAAGAGCACGCGGCCTGCAGTGAGGCCGGGGTTGGGAAATTCGAACCAGGGACGCAGGCCGGGGGGGACACCCTCGAGTTCTTCCTTGTAGATCAGGTCGAGTGCGCCGTCAGCTTCGTGCAACAGGCGCATGCGCGTGAAGTGGTTGGTGATCACGCGCAGCCGCGTCATGCCGTTCAGCGAGTCCGACCAGCGTGCCGGCTCATTGCCGTACATATGCATCAGGAACTCCGCGATGCGCGGGCCCTGCAGTTCGGCTTCGACTTCTCGCGCCAGTTGACGCGCCGTGGATTGGGACCAGCAGGGAGGAATGCCGGCGTGGCTGAGCACGATGTCATGCGCGGTGTCCTCCAGCAGCAAGGGACGATGGCGCAGCCAGTCCATCAGTTCCATGCGGTCCTCCGCGTCCAGGACGGGGCGGGTGCGGTCTTTCGGCTTGGCCTCGGCAATGCCGTAATGCACGGCGAGCAGGTGCAGGTCGTGGTTGCCCAGCACGGTTTCGGCGGCGCCCCCGAGGTCGCGCACCAGGCGCAGCACGGCCAGCGAGTCGGGTCCACGCGCAACAAGATCACCGGCCAGCCACAGGGTGTCGCGCGCGGTATCGAAGCCGACCTGGGCCAGCAGGTCTTCAAGGGCGGCATGACAGCCTTGCACATCGCCGACGGCGTAAAGGGCCATGCAGTCTCCGGGGCCGGGCGGCCGCCGCGTCAGGTCAGGATGCGACGCGGCCGCCGGCGCGAGCGGGGCGGGCGGTCGCGTTGTGGCGTCAATGCAGGACGCGTGGAATGGCCAGGGTGAAGGCGGGGATGGTCGCCTCGAAGGTCTGGCCGCTGGGGTCGATCATGCCGTAGGAGCCGTGCATGCTGCCCACTGGCGTTTCCAGCACGGCGCCGCTGGAGTATTCGTAGCTAGCGCCCGGCTCGAGCTTGGGCTGCTCGCCAACGACGCCGTCACCGCGCACTTCCTGGATGCGGGCCTCGCCGTCCATGATGACCCAGTGCCGGGTCAGCAGGCGCGCGGCGCGGCTGCCGCCGTTGGTGATGCGCACGTGGTAGGCGAAGACGTAGCGGGACTCGGCAGGATTGCTCTGGTCCTCCAGGTACTCGCTCTTCACCTGCACCTGGATGTCGTGGTCAGTATCGGGTCGGGGGGCGCTGTCGTTATTCATGTCGGTCATCCGCTCCGGTCAGGTTGGCCAGCCGCACCCATGTGGCCACATCGACCTCTTCCGGGCGGAGGCCCAGGTCAATGCCCGCGGCCTGGAACTGCTCCGGATCACCCTGGCCTTTCAGGGCGTTGCGCAAGGTCTTGCGGCGCATGTTGAAGGCGGCGGTCAGCAACTGTTGCAAACGCTTCTCGTCATTGCAGTTATAGCGCGGCGTGGCGTAGGGGCGCAAACGCACCACCGCCGACTCAACCTTGGGCGGCGGGCTGAAGGCCTCGGGCGGCACGTTGAGCAGCCACTCCACCTCGCAGCGCACCTGCAGCATCACCGACAGACGGCCGTAGTCGCCGCTGCCCGGGGCGGCGGTCATGCGTTCCACCACCTCCTTCTGCAGCATGAAGGTCATGTCGGCGATGGCATCCGACTGCGTCAGCAGGTGGAACAGGATGGGCGTCGAGATGTTATAGGGCAGGTTGCCGATGATGCGCAGGTCGTGGGGGCCGCGCGACAGGCTGGCGAAGTCGAACTGCAGGGCATCGCCCTGGTGTACCACCAGCTCGCCCTCGTTGAGCAGGCGCTGCGGCAGGGCGGCAGCGAGGTCGCGGTCCAGTTCCACGACCTGGATGCGGCCCAGTGCGCCCAGCAGTTCATGGGTGAGGGCGCCGAGGCCGGGACCGATCTCGACCACGTTCTGCCCGGGGGCCGGCGCAAAGGCGGCGACGATGCTGCGGATGACCGATTGATCGGTCAGGAAGTTCTGGCCGAAGCGCTTGCGGGCAAAGTGGCCCTCGACGTTGCGGCTGGCGCCGGGGCGCTTGCTGTGGCGCGTGTTCATGCGGGTGTCCTGCGGGAAATCATGTCGAGGGCGGCGGCCAGTGCCGCCTCCAGGCTGCCAGGGTCGGCGCGGCCGCTGCCGGCCAGGTCGAGCGCGGTGCCGTGGTCGACCGAGGTGCGGATGAAGGGGAGGCCAAGGGTGATGTTCACGGCGTTGCCGAAGCCCTTGAACTTGAGCACGGGCAGGCCCTGATCATGGTACATGGCCAGCACCGCGTCCGCCTGCTCCAGATATTTTGGCGTGAAGAGGGTGTCTGCAGGCAAAGGGCCTAGCAAGGTGCAGTCGCGGTCGGGAAAGCTGGCCAGGGCGGGCCGGATGACCTCTATCTCCTCACGGCCGAGGTGGCCGCCTTCGCCGGCGTGCGGATTGAGGCCGGCCACGAGGATGCGCGGCCGCGGGATGCCAAACTTGTGGCGCAGGTCCGCCACCAGGATGCCCAGCACCTCGTGCAGCAGGGCGGGGGTGATGGCGTCCGCCACCGCGCGCAGGGGCAGGTGGGTAGTGGCGAGGGCAACGCGCAGGCCGGGACATGCCAGCATCATCACCACGCGCGAGCAGCCGGCCTGCTCCTGGAAGAACTCGGTATGGCCGCTGAAGGGCGCGCCGGCATCGTTGATGACGGACTTCTGCACCGGCGCCGTCACCACCGCATCGAATTCGCCTTGCAGGCAGCCCTCCCCGGCGCGGGCCAGGGTGGCCAGGACATAGGCGGCGTTGCGTGTGTCCAGGATGCCAGGCTGTACGGCGGCGGCCAGGGGCACGGGGAGCACGGCCAGTTCACCGGGACGGCCAGGCCCCGCGGCCTCCGGTGGCAGCAGGCGCAGGGGCAGGCCCAGCAGGCGAGCGCGTGCTTCCAGCAGGGCGGGGTCGGCTATTGCCACCAGTCGGCAGGGCCGCGCCCGCTGGGCCAGCAGCACGGCGAGGTCGGGGCCGATGCCGGCCGGTTCGCCGGGGGTCAGGGCAATGCGGGGGAGCGTTTCGCGAGGAGTCATGCGGCATTGTCGCAAGCTGCCCGCGCCGGTCAAGCCGGAGGGACGGGCGGGCGGAAAAAAGCCCGCCAGGTAGCGGGCTTGATCGGTAAGGTGTCGAGAGGTCCTGCGGCTCAGTTGCTGCGGACCTCGACAAAGGCGTCGTTGCGCAGTTCACGCAGCCAGCTGGCCAGCTCGTCGTCATATTCGCGGGTATAGAGCGCCTGGCGCGCCATGTTGCTGCGGTAGCGCTCGCTCATGTCCTGCTCGCGGGAGCCGGTCACGGTCAGCAGGTGCCAGCCATAGGGAGTCTGGAAGACTTCGGAGACGGAGTCGACCGGGGTCTTGCGCATCATCGCATCGAACTCGGGGACCATGTCGCCCTGCGTCACCCAGCCGAGGTCGCCCCCCTGGCGGGCCGAGCCGGGGTCATCCGAATAGGTGCGGGCGAGATCGGCGAAGCTGGCGCCTTGCAGCAGGCGGGCACGGATGTCCTCCAGCTTCTGGCGCGCATCCTCGGTGGAGAGGATTTCATTGGGCTTGATGAGGATATGGCGTGCCTGCCACTGGGGCACCTTGATGTTATCCGCGCCACGGCGCGCCAGCAGCTTGATCAGGTGCAGGCCACCGGGAGTACGGAAGGGACCGGCGACCTCGTTCACCTGCAGTGTCTCGGCGCTGGTGGCGAAGAGCTCGGGCAGCTGGGCTGCCTTGCGCCAGCCCAGGTCGCCGCCCTTGAGGGCGGTTTCCGCCGCGGAATACGTGGCCGCGACCTGTGCCCAGTCCTTGCCGGCAGCCACTTCGGCCTGCGCCTTCTTCACGCGCGCCTCGGCCTCGGCGATGTCCTTCGGGGTGGCTTCCTCGGGCAGGGCAAACAGGATGTGGCCCAGGCGGTATTCGGCGGCAAGCTCCGCCTGGCCGCCCGGCGAGCGCAGGAAGTTCTGCACGTCCTGCTCGGTGATGCGGATCCGGTCCTGCATGCGGCGGGTGCGCAGGCGGGTGATGGTGAGTTCGCGCTTCACCTGTTCGCGTACCTCGGCGTAGCTGCCCCCCGGAGTGGCGTCCAGCTTCTGCTGGAAGGCAGCCAGGCTCAGGTTGTTCTGCTGAGCAATCTCTTCAAGGGCGGCATTCACCTCCTTGTCGTCGATGCGGATGCCGGCACGGGTGGCAAGGCTGGTTTGCAGCGTGTCGAGGATGAGTTGCTCCACCACCTGCTTGCGCAGCACTTCCTCGGGGGGGAGGGTGGCGCCGCGCTGGCTGAACTGGAAGCGCACGTCGGCCAGGCGCTTGTCGATCTCGCTTTGCAGGATGACGGTGTCGTCGACCACCACGGCTACCCGATCCAGGGGGATGACGTCAGCGCGGACCGGCACGCAGGCCGCGAACAGGAGCAGAAAGGCAATCAGGCGCATCAGTAGGACTCCGGGCGGGCGCTGTTGCGCTCCACGAGCTGGTTGTAGCCGAACATGTTGTTGCTGAGCAGGCTCTTTACGCCACTGGAAATGCCGGCCAGCCCTTTCAGTTCGACTTCGATGAAGAAGGCGCGGCGCTCGCGGCGCGCGCCCGGGCTGATGTCATCCGGATCGGCCAGGAAGCGCCGGTCGAACAGTCGCACTTTCCAGCAGCAGGCTTCGTACTGGAGGCCTGCGACCTGTTCCTGGATCTCGTCGCCGCGCAGGTCGTACTGCAGGAGGCCGAGCAGTTGCCAGTTCGGGCCGAAGGGCTGCACGAAGGACAGGTTGGCCTGGCGCAGTGCCTCCTGGCCGAGGGTGGCATCCTCGCGGCGGTAGTTGTAGCCGACATTGGCGAGGCGGTCGCGGGTTTCCGGCAGGTAATTGAAATTGACCCCGAGCAGCGAGGCATGCTCGAGGTCGGGGGTCCACAGCGCATCGGCGGTGCTGCTCCAGCCGCGGCCGATGGGGGCGGCGACCTGGGCGGCCAGGCCCGAGCTGCTGTCGGTGGCCACCGGACTGGCCGGATCCAGGCGCACCGTGCGGTCGCGGAAGTAGAGGATCTGGCCGAGCGAGGCGCGCAGCACTTCCTCGCCGGTGGCCGGCGCGATGATGCGCGAGGTCAGGCCCAGCGAGAGCTGGTTGGCGTCGTCGAGTCGGTCGCCGCCGGCAAAGCGGCTGTCGCGGAACAGCTGCTGGTAGGTGAAGGTGGTGTTGGCCGTATCGAAATTGGGCAGCGACGACTGGTCTTCGTAGGGCGCGTACAGGTAGTAGAAGCGCGGTTCCAGGGTCTGCAGGAAGCGGCCTTGCTGCCGCTCCAGCACGAGCTGGCCATCCAGGCTGACGTCCGGTACCACCACGCCCTCGCTCTGACTGCCGCCGGGGATGCCTTCGCCGGTGAGCTCATAGCTCAGCGCACGCAGGCGCAGGCGAGGCACCACGCGCCCGCCGGGAGTGTCGACGACGTAGCTCAGCGAAGGGTCGACGCCGAAACGGGCGCCGTTGATCTCGGGGCCGGACAGGTCATCGACGCTGCGCTGGAAGTAGACGAGTTCGCTGCGCAGCTCGGGGGCGAGGCCGCGTGCCACCGGGCGGCCCGCCGTCAGCAGCAGTTGGGGCAGCCGGGCATAGGGCTTGTTGACGTCACTGATGAGTGGATCGATGGTCTGGTAGCCCTGCACGCGCCCCAGCAGCGTCCAGTTCTCGTTGCGGCTGTAGACCAGCTCGCCGCGGCGTTCCTGGTGGGCCGTGTTGACGATGCTGAGGTCGGTGCCGAGGTCAATGAAGTAGGCGTTGTCCGAGACATAGTTGACGTTGGTGTCCAGCACCAGGTCGGGCGTGAGCTGGCCGTTCTGCTTCCAGGACAGGCTCTTGCGGTCGCGGTCGTCGTAGAGCTGATCCTGGGGCAGGAAGCCCCCCTGCAGGGTGCCGGTGCCGAGGCGCGGCAGCAGATAGCGGAACTCGCCTTCGACCATGGCGCCGCGCCGGCTCATCAGGCGCGGCGTGAGGGTGGCGTCGTAGTTGGGCGCCAGGTTCAGGTAGACCGGCAGGGCAAAGTCGATGCCGCCGTCGTTGGTGGTGCCAAAGCGCGGGATCAGGATGCCGGTCTGGCGGCGGTCATCAATGGGGAAGTTGAAGTAGGGCACGTACAGCACCGGGACGTCCTTGACCTGCAGCACCGCGTTGCGCACCTCGCCACGGCCGCTCGCCTGGTCGAGGCGGATGTTGCGCGCCTCGAAGGCCCAGGTGCGGTCATCGGGCGGGCAGGTGGAGTAGACGCCACGGGCAATGGTCAGCAGACCGTCGCGATTGCGCTCGATGCGGTCGGCACGGCCGTGGGCATTGATGGCGCTGGAGACGAATTCGGTGCGCTGGATGCGGGCCTGCTGGGTTTCGAAGTCGTACTCGGCCTGGTCGCCAGTCAGCAGCAGCCCGGGTTCGGCGATCAGGATGTTGCCCTTGAAGCGGCCCTCGCTGCGCGTGCCGGTCAGCTCGGCCTCGTCGGCCTCGATGCGGCGTCCGGGCTGGCTGATCATGACACGACCCTTCAGCGTGGAGGTGCCGTTGGCGTCGTAGTGCACGTCCTCGGCCTGGATCTCGATGTCGCTCAGGGCAGGGTCGCCGATGGGGGTGCGGGGCGGAATGGGGGTGACCCAGACGCCGGGACAGGTGGCGTCGACGCGCGGCCGGCTGGCGGCGGGCATTTCCTGCAGATCGGCCCGGGTCGCCCAGCCAAAGGCGGGCGGGGCGGCGGGCCTGCCTTCTGCCTGGGCCGGAGGCGGGGCAGCCGGGGTCATGTCCGCCGCCCCGGCCAGACTGGCGGGCGCCAGCAATGCCAACCAGAGCGAGGCGTGCGGGAGACGTGACATGAGCAAAATGCGGCTGGTAGATACGCGAAGTTGCCGGATAATAGGCAACTCGCTCTTCGACGGCCAGAGGATTTTGTAATGGGTGATGTGGACTTGCGCAGGCAGCAGCTGGAGGCCTGGGCCGTGGACTGGCTGGCCCGCTTGCGGCCTGAACTGAAGCCGGCCGGCCCTTTGGCCGTGGTGTCCGGGGATGCCAGCTTTCGCCGCTATTTCCGCCTGCCCCTGGTCTCCGGCTCCCTGATTGCCGTGGACGCCCCGCCCGAGAAGGAGAACTCGCGGCCGTTCGTCGCCATCGCCCGCGCCCTGCGCGCCCACGGGGCCCATGTGCCCGAGGTGGTGGCCACCGACTTCGGCGTGGGCTTCATGCTGCTGGAGGATTTCGGCGACATCCTGCTGCGCCCTCGCCTGGACGCCGCCACCGTCGATGTCCTCTACGGGCGCGCCATGGACTCCCTGCTGCACCTGCAGGATTGCGGCGAGGTGCCCGACCACGCCCTGCCGTCCTACGATCGCCATCGCCTCATTGACGAGATGGCCTTGATCCGGGACTGGTTCATCTCGCGCTATCTCGGCCTCGAGCTGGATGCCGGCCAGCGCGCGACGCTGGAGCAGGCTTTCGACGCCCTCGCCACCGACGTCACCGCCCAGCCCCAGGTCTTCGTGCACCGGGACTACCATTCGCGCAACCTGATGCTGCTGCCCAGCGGCGAGATCGGCGTCATCGACTTCCAGGACGCCGTGACCGGCCCAGTCACCTATGACCTGGTGTCACTGCTGCGCGATGCCTACGTCAGCTGGCCCGCGGCCGATGTCGCGCGCTGGGTGCGGCAGTTCGCCGCCCGGCTGCGCACCGCCGGGCGCCTGGGCGACGATGTCGACGATGTGACCTTCCAGCGCTGGTTCGACTGGATGGGCGCGCAACGCCACCTCAAGGTAGTGGGCATCTTTGCCCGCCTCAGCCTGCGCGACGGCAAGCATGCCTACCTGGACGACATCCCCCTGGTCTTCCATTACCTGCTGGCCGAGATCGAGGGGCAGGCCGAACTGGCGCCACTGTTCCACCTGCTGCGCGACACCGTGCTGCCCGCCTACCTGCGCCAGAAGCCCGAGGCGGCGGCTACACTCGGTCAATGGAATTGAACACGCGTCCTGCCGCCTGCAGGCTCGTCCGGACAGCAGAGGGAGCGTCACCCCGATGAAGGCCATGATTCTTGCCGCCGGTCTCGGCACCCGCATGCGGCCGCTCACCGACCACCTGCCCAAGCCCCTGCTCGAGGTGGGCGGCAAGCCGCTGATCGCCTGGCATATCGGGAACCTGGTGCAGGCGGGCTTCACCGACCTTGTCATCAATCATGCCTGGCGGGGCGAGAAGCTCGAGGCGGCCCTCGGCAATGGCAGTGCCTTCGGGGCCCGCATCACCTGGTCGCCCGAGGGCGAGCCGCTGGAAACCGCGGGCGGCCTCGTCCAGGCGCTGCCGCTGCTGGGCGACATGCCCTTCCTGCTGGTCAACGGCGACATCTGGCTGCGCTACGACTTCGCCCACCTGCGCACCGGCTTCGCGCACATGGAAAAGCTGGCCCACCTGGTGCTGGTGGGCAATCCCGAGCATAACCCGAAGGGGGACTTTGCCCTGGACGGACGCGTATTTGCCGGAGTGGAGTGCACGGTGCGCAATGACGGTGATCCGCGCTTTACCTTTGCCGGCGTATCGGTGCTGCATCCCCGCCTGTTTGCCGGCCTTGAGCCGGGCAAGCGGCCGCTGGCGCCGTTGCTGCGGGCGGCCATCAACAGTGAGCAGGTGACAGGCGAGTATTTCGCCGGTCCCTGGGTCGATGTCGGCACGCCCGAGCGGCTGGCCGAGCTCGACCAGCAGATTCGCAGCGGCACGCTATAGCCCGGTCTGCCGGGCTGGATTATTTAATGGAGCGCGGCGATTGCCGCGCCCGACCGCTTTATTTCCAGGGGAACCGCATGACCGACTACCTGATTGCACCGTCCATCCTCTCCGCCGACTTTGCCCGCCTGGGCGAGGACGTGGATCGCGTGCTGGCGGCGGGGGCCGACATTGTCCACTTCGACGTGATGGACAACCATTACGTGCCGAACCTCACCATCGGGCCCATGGTGTGCAAGGCGCTGCGCAAGTACGGTGTCACCGCGCCCATCGATGTGCACCTGATGGTGAAACCGGTGGATCGCATCATCGGCGACTTCATCGAGGCCGGTGCCACTTACATCACTTTTCACCCGGAGGCCTCGGAGCATGTCGACCGCTCCCTGCAGCTGATCCGCGCCGGCGGCTGCAAGGCCGGCCTGGTGTTCAATCCGGCCACGCCGCTGCATCACCTGGACCATGTCATGGACAAGCTCGACATGATTCTGCTCATGAGCGTGAACCCGGGCTTTGGCGGCCAGTCCTTCATTCCCGCCACGCTGCCCAAGCTGGCCCAGGCGCGCGCGAAGATCGCCGCCTCCGGTCTCCCCATCCGGCTGGAGGTGGACGGCGGCGTCGGCGTGAAGAATATCCGCGAAATCGCCGCGGCCGGCGCCGACACCTTTGTCGCCGGCTCCGCCATCTTCAACGCCCCGGACTACGCCGAGGTCATCCGCCAGATGCGCGCCGAGCTGGCCCAGGCCGGCCGCTGACCGCCACGCCCGCCAGCCGGCGCCGAAGCGGTACTCCGTCCCGGGCCTTGGCACCTCGCCCCCGACGCCATCGCGGTTCCCTGCCTAGCGTCCGGGGCCGGACCTCGTCCCCCGCACAGGCTCCGCTGCCCGGCAGTGCCCCTTACCTCTGCAGGATTTTCCATGGCCCTTTTTTCTGCCATCGGCTTTACCCCCAGGCTCGTCATGTTCGACCTGGACGGCACCCTGGTGGACTCCGCCGCCGATATCGCCATCGCCCTCGACCGCGCCCTTGACGATCTCGGCCTGCCCGGCGTGACCGAGGCCCAGGTCCGTACCTGGGTGGGCCGCGGCGCCTCCCGGCTGGTGCAATGCGCCCTCGAGCACCAGCGTCAGCCCCCAGAGGATTTCGAGCACCTGCACGATTCCCTGCTGGCGCGTTTCATGACGCGCTACCAGGAGAATGTGTCCGGCCACAGCACGCTCTATCCCGGGGCGGCGGCGTTGCTGGCGGCCTGCCGCGCCGCCCGTATCCCCCTGGCCTGCGTCACCAACAAGCCCTATGCCCCGGCCCGTGCGCTGCTCGAGGACCTGGCCATCCTGGAGCCCTTCGACCTGCTCCTGGGCGGCGACTCCCTGCCCCATAAGAAGCCGCACCCGGGCCCCCTGCAGCACTGCCTGCGCCACTTCGACGTGGCCGCCGGCGACGCCCTGATGGTGGGGGACTCACGCAATGACGTGGAGGCGGCTCGCGCCGCCGGGGTGCCCTGCGTGGCCCTGCCATGGGGTTACAACCATGGCGAGCCCATCGCGGCCTGCCAGCCGGACTGGTTGCTGGAGGGGCTGGCCGAACTGCTCTGACCTGCGGGTGGGGCGGGCGTCAGTCTGACGAGACCGTCGGGCAGGTCGGACGCCGTCTCGGGAGCGACGCTGAGGGTCGGGCCTGGCGCCCCTGTCGAGGGCTCGCGGCCCGGGCTCCCTCGCCCGGACACCTGCCAGGCACAGCACACCAACGCAGGCCTTGGCGCTTGCCGGGGCAGGGAAGGCCTGGGGCTGAACGAAGGCCCCCACGGTCGTCACCTTAAATGGCTGGACAGCGCTCCCGGGGTTTTTTACCCTGTGTCGATTCCTTCTTCTATACAGGCTACTGGACGTGACGGGTCTTGCTCTGAACAAGCGTTGGCGCGGATGGCGATGGTGATTGCACCACCCTGACTTCATCCCCCTTTGCCCGTTCACCGAGTAAGAGACATGTCCATCGAACAGTTCGCCGCCCTGGCCGCCCAGGGCTTCAATCGCGTGCCCGTGGCGCGCGTGGTCCTCGCCGACCTCGATACTCCTCTCTCCGTTTACCTCAAGCTGGCTGACGCGCCCTTCAGCTATCTCTTTGAGTCCGTGCAGGGCGGGGAGCGCTGGGGCCGCTACTCCATGATCGGCCTGCCGGCCCGCACCGTGCTGACCGTGCGCGGCCACACCGTGGTCGTCACCACCGACGGCGCCGAGGTCGAGCGCCATGACGAGGTGACCGACCCGCTGGCCTTCGTCGAACAGTTCCAGCGGCGCTACAAGGTCGCGCCGCTGCCGGGCCTGCCCCGATTCACCGGCGGCCTCGCCGGCTTCTTCGGCTACGACACCATCCGCTATGTGGAAAAGAAGCTCGCCGCCTGCGTCAAGCCCGATCCCATCGGCGCGCCCGACATCCAGCTCATGGTGTCGGAAGACGTGGTCGTCTTCGACAACCTCAAGGGCGAGCTGTTCCTGGTGACGCACGTCGATCCCGCGCATCCGGAAGCCGAGGCCACGGCCCGCGCTCGCCTGGACGCGCTGGTGCTGCGCCTGCGCGCCTCGCTGGATACCCGTCCGATGCACGAGAGCGTGAAGGCGCCCGTTGCCGCCGAGGACTTTGTCTCCAGCTATGGCGAGGACGCCTTCAAGCGCGCGGTCGACCACATCAAGGGTTACGTGCTGGCCGGCGACATCATGCAGGTGGTGCCCTCGCAGCGCATGAGCGGGCCCTTCACGGCCTCGCCCATGCTGCTCTATCGCGCGCTGCGCCACCTGAATCCCTCTCCCTATATGTACTACATGCAGACCGACGAGCTGACCATCGTCGGCTCCTCGCCGGAGATCCTGGCGCGCATGGAGGATGGCGTCGTCACCGTGCGTCCCATCGCCGGTACCCGCAAGCGCGGCGCCACCCCCGAGCAGGACGAGGAGCTCGAGGCCGAGCTGCTGGCCGACCCCAAGGAAGTCGCCGAGCACCTGATGCTGATCGACCTCGGCCGCAACGATGCCGGGCGCGTGGCGCAGACCGGCCAGGTACGCGTCACCGAGAAGATGGTGGTGGAGCGCTACTCCCATGTCATGCACATCGTCTCCAACGTCGAGGCCAACCTGAAGCCGGGCGTCACCGCCATGGACGTGCTGCGCGCGACGCTGCCGGCCGGCACGCTGTCCGGCGCCCCCAAGGTGCGAGCCATGGAAATCATCGACGAGCTGGAGCCGGTCAAGCGCGGCATCTACGGCGGCGCGGTCGGTTACCTGGGCTGGAACGGCAACATGGACACCGCCATCGCCATCCGCACCGCGGTGATCAAGGACGGCGTGATGCATGTGCAGGCTGGCGCCGGCGTGGTCGCCGACTCCGTGCCCGAACTCGAGTGGCAGGAAACGCTGAACAAGGCCCGCGCGCTGATCCGCGCCGCCGAAGTCGCGACCAGCCATCTCGTGGAGGAATAAGCCATGCTCTTGATGCTCGATAACTACGACAGCTTTACCTACAACATCGTCCAGTACCTGGGCGAGCTCGGCGAGGACGTGCGCGTCTTCCGCAACGACGAGATCAGCGTGGCCGACATCGAGGCGATGGCGCCGGCGCGCATCGTGATCTCGCCCGGCCCCTGCACGCCCAACGAGGCCGGCATCTCCATGGCCGTGATCGAGCACTTCGCCGGCAAGATTCCGCTGCTCGGCGTCTGCCTCGGCCACCAGTCCATCGGCCAGGTCTTCGGCGGCAAGGTAATCCGCGCCCGCCAGGTCATGCACGGCAAGACCTCGCCCATCCATCACGCCGACAAGGGTGTGTTCACCGGCTTGAACAATCCGCTCACTGCCACGCGCTACCACTCGCTCATCATCGAGAAGGAATCGCTGCCCGACTGCCTGGAGATCACCGCCTGGACGCAGCACCCGGACGGCTCCGTGGACGAGATCATGGGCGTGCGCCACAAGACCCTGGCAGTGGAAGGGGTGCAGTTCCACCCCGAATCCATCCTCACCGAGCAGGGCCACGAGCTCCTCAAGAACTTCCTGGACGGCATCCGATGACTACTGCTCCCCTGGATATCCGCGGCGCCCTGGCCCGCGTCGTCGAGCGCATCGACCTCTCGCTACACGAGATGCAGGACGTGATGCGCGCCATCATGACCGGCCAGTGCAGCGATGCGCAGATCGCGGCCTTCCTGGTCGGCCTGCGCATGAAGAGCGAATCGCTGGACGAGATCGAGGGCGCCGTGCGCGTCATGCGGCAGCTGATGGTGCCGGTGGACCTGGGCGACCTGAATAACGTGGTCGACATCGTCGGCACTGGCGGCGACGGCGCCAACCTGTTCAATGTCTCCACCTCGGCGGCGATGGTCATCGCGGCGGCGGGCGGCCATGTCGCCAAGCACGGCAACCGTGCCGTGTCCTCCAGCAGCGGCAGCGCCGACCTG
>JAZKHS010000049.1:88175-118932 GCA_040385265.1 Pseudomonadota bacterium
TCTTCCTGAACCTGACGCCGGAACAGACCGCGCGCTGCATCCGCGAGGTGGGCGTGGGCTTCATGTTCGCCGTGAACCACCACGCGGCCATGAAGCACGCCATTACCGCGCGCAAGGAAGTCGGCCTGCGCACGCTGTTCAATATCCTGGGCCCGATGACCAACCCGGCCGGCGTGAAGCGCCACGTGATCGGCGTGTTCAATCCCCGGCTCTGTCGTCCGCTGGCCGAAGTGCTGCAGCGCCTGGGCAGCGAGCACGCACTGGTGGTGCACTCCCAGGATGGCCTGGACGAGTTCAGCATTGCCGCGCCCAGCCAGGTGGCCGAGCTGAAGAACGGCGAGATCATCGAGTACAGCGTGATTCCCGAGGACTTCGGCCTCAAGAGCCAGAGCCTGATCGGCCTGACCGTGGAGAGCGCGACCGAGTCGCTGGCGCTGATCCGCGATGCCCTGGGCAAGCGTCGTGGCGAACATGCCGTGAAGGCCGCCGACACCATCGCCATCAACGCCGGCGCCGGCATATATGCCGCCGGCCTCGCCTCCAGTCTCAAGCAGGGCGTGGCGTTGGCGCATGACCTGATCTGGACCGGTCAGGCCCTGGAGAAATTCGACACCCTGCGCGACTACACTCGCGCCCTGGCGCCGCAGGCCTGAGGTATTCCACGAATGAGCGTTCCCTCCATCCTGCAGAAGATCATCGACCGCAAGGTTGAAGAAGTGGCGGCCGGCCGCAAGCGCAAGAGCCTGGCCGACCAGGAAGAGGCGGCGCGCCACGCCTCGCCGCTGCGTGGCTTCCAGCGCGCCATCGAGGACAAGGTCGCGGCGGGCCAGCCTGGCATCATCGCCGAGATAAAGAAGGCCTCGCCCAGCCAGGGCGTGATTCGTCCTGACTTCCGCCCCGCCGACATTGCACGCTCCTACGAGCAGGCCGGCGCCGCCTGCCTGTCGGTGCTGACCGACGTCGATTTCTTCCAGGGCGCCAACGCCTATCTGCAGGAGGCGCGCGCCGCCTGCGCGCTGCCGGTGATCCGCAAGGATTTCCTGATCGATCCCTACCAGGTGGTCGAGGCGCGCGCCATCAATGCCGATTGCGTGCTGCTGATTGTGGCGGCGCTCTCCGACGGGCAGTTGAACGAACTCAACGCCTGTGCCCGCGAGCATGGTCTGGACGTGCTGGTCGAGGTGCACGACGGGGACGAGCTGGAGCGTGCCCTCGCGTTGCCGGGCGCACTGCTCGGCATCAATAACCGCAACCTCAAGTCCTTTGAGGTCAGCCTGGACAATACGCTGCGCCTGCTGGAGCGCATTCCGGCCGGCCGCCGCGTGGTGACCGAAAGCGGCATCCACACCGTGGCCGACGTGGCGTTGATGCGCGACCACGACGTGCAGGCCTTCCTGGTAGGCGAGGCGTTCATGCGCGCCCCCGAGCCGGGCGAGAAGCTGGCGCAACTTTTTTTCCGGTAGTGCAGGTTTTCCAGTAATCCGGGCCTGGCAGAAAAGCGGGTCTTCCCGCAACGCGGGCGCGGCGCCGGCCCGCACCGTTGGCGGCGAGCACGGGCGGCCCTTGGTGGCCGGACCAGAGCAGGCAGAGACCTGACGATAGCGAAGGGGCAGGGCATGCGGAACGAAACGCGGCAAGCGGGCCATGCAGCCCTGCTGCTGGCCGTGGTGGCGACAGCGCTGGCACTGGCCGGTTCGCGCCTGGTCTCCGCGGGCGGCGACGCCTCCCTGATCTGGCCCCCGCTGGGCATCGCCTTCGCGTTGCAGCTGGTCTGGGGCTGGCGGGGACTGGTGGCCGTCGGCGCCGGCCTTGGATTGTGGGTGCTGGTGGTCGGCGAGCCGCTGGCACTGTTGCCGGTCGCCCTGCTCGAGCTGGTGGCCGGCGCGCTGGTGGCGTCGACGCTATTCCGGCGCTGGCGCCGCCCGGACGACACCGCCCTGGCCACCACCACCCGCTTCTATCTGGCTGGCGCCGTCGTCGGCGGTGCCGCCAGTGCCCTGGTCGGTGCCGCCGGTTTCCATTATGTCGGATTCTTTCGCGACGTTCCCCTGCTGTCGCTGTTCCTGGTGTTCTGGGTGGCGGAGGCCATGGGCGTGCTGGTATTCGGCGGTCTGGCTCTGTCCCTGGCCCGGGACGGCCTGGCCGCGCTACGGCCGGATGCCGGGCTGGCGTCACGCTGGCTGGCGCTGCTGCTCGCCGTGTTCGGTGTGTTCTGGTTGTCCCACGCCAGCCTCGAGGGCGTTGCGTTGCCACTGATGGGCCTGCTGGTAGCGTGGCCGGCCATGCGGGCCGGGCCGGCCTTCCTCAATGTCGCCATGCTGCTGGTCACGGCCGCGATGATCGCTCCGGTACTCATGGGGGCGGGTCCGCTCGATAATCGCGACATCCTGGCGCTGGTGCTGCAGATTGCCGGGTTCACGGTCCTGGCGCAGTTGCTGAATGCGGTATCGCTGGAACGTCGCCGCATGCTGGAGCGGGAGCGCGAGCAGGCGCGCAGTGATCTGCTCACCGGCCTGGGCAACGACCGCGCCCTGCGGGAGCAGTTGGCCGGCACGGACGATGCGCCCCTGCTGGTGGTGCGCGTGGAGGACATGACCGGGCTGGCTGACCTGCTGGGCGCGGTCGCGGCCGAGACGGTGGAGCGCACGCTGGCGGCCGACCTGCGCGCCCGTCATGCCGGCGCCACGGTGGCGCGCCTGGATCGCGGCCGCTATGCGGTGTTGCCCGTGGCGGCAGACCTGGCGGCGGCCGCGGAGGCGGCGCGCGCACTTTATGCGGACTGGAACGGTCGTGTATTCCAGGGCGACGTCGAGCGCGTGGCGTTGCGCCCGACGGTGGCGGTGGTGCCGGCGCGCGGGCGTGATGCCGATCGCGCGCTGCTGGCCGCTGACCTGGCCCTGGCGGTGGCGGTGGCGAATACCGGCGAACGCATCGAAGTAGCCGCCGATACCACCGACCTGATGCAGGCGCGGCGCGAGCTGCTGCGGCGCCAGGAGGAAATCAAGGCGGCCCTCGCCGACGAGCGCTTTCTGCTCTACGCCCAGCCCATCGTGCCGGTGGCGAGGGGCAGTGACGGCCTGCACTGCGAGATCCTGCTGCGCCTGCGCCAGACTGACGGCAGTATCCTGGCGCCAGGGTATTTCTTTGCGGCGGCCGAACGGGCCGGCCTCACCGGCGAAATCGACCGCTACGTGATCCGCCAGTTGCTGCGCTGGCTGGCGGCGCATCCGGAAGCCACCGCGCGCCTGGGCAAGTGCGCCATCAACCTTACCGGCTGGTCGGTGAGCGACCCCGCGCTGGCGCCCTGGATCCGCGAGCAGGTGGCGTTGCACGGTATCCCGGCGCAGAAACTCTGCTTCGAGATTACCGAGTCCCAGGCCATCGTCAGTCGTGAAGTGGCGGGGCGCCTGATTGCGTCCCTGCGCGAGATGGGCGCCAGCGTCTCTCTCGATGACTTTGGCACCGGCCTGGCCACCTTTGATTACCTGAAGAGCTTTCCCTTCGATTACCTGAAGATCGATGGCGGCTTTGTGAAGCAGTTGCCCGACTCTCCCATCGACCAGGCCGTGGTGCAGTCGATTGTCACGGTAGCGCGCAGCATGGGGCTGCTGACCATCGCCGAGTTCGTGGAGAACGACCGTATCCGCCAGGTGCTCGAGGGCTATGGCGTGGATTACCTGCAGGGTTATGGCGTGGGCAGGCCGATGCCACTGGCGGACCTGTTTGCCGGAGCGGGGCAGCCGGTGGTGCCGGCGCGCGCATGAAAAAGCCCGCGTCAGCGGGCTTTTTGCCAGGCAGGAGACGGGCGTCTTCAGCGGGTACCGAAGATGACCATGGTCTTGCCCTTCACCGAGATCAGGCCCTGCTCTTCCAGTGCCTTCAGCACGCGGCCGACCATCTCGCGGGAGCAGCCAACGATACGGCCGATTTCCTGGCGGGTAATCTTGATCTGCATGCCATCCGGATGGGTCATGGCGTCCGGCTGCTTGCAGAGGTCGAGCAGGGCGCGGGCGACGCGGCCGGTCACGTCGAGGAAGGCGAGGTCGCCCACCTTGCGCGTGGTGGCGCGGAGGCGGCCGGCGAGCTGGGCAGAGAGGGCGAAGATGAGGCCGGCGTCCTGGCGGGCAATTTCCTTGAACTTCTGGTAGCTGATCTCGGCGACTTCACAGGGTGTCTTGGCCTTGATCCAGGCCGAGCGGACGGGCTTTTCCTCGAACAGGCCCATCTCCCCGAAGAAGTCTCCGGCGTTCAGGTAGGCCACTACCATTTCCCGCCCCTCGTCATCCTCGATGACGACAGAGACCGAGCCGGCGATAATGAAATAAAGGGTGTCGCCCGCGTCGCCGGCATAGATAATCGTGCTGCGCGCCGGGTATTTGCGGCGGTGGCACTGATCCAGGAATTGCTCTATGTGGGGAACGTACGCGTTGGCAGGCATACGAGCCATGGCTGCGTCCTTGTAAGCAGTTATCGTTATTGGATTCGACCATATCACAATCGTAGTACGGGGTTAAACGACCTAGTGTGATGCAGTAGCGGTTTCCGGCGATACGGCCAATCACTAATTGGGAGGGGATGATGAAAGCCAGGGTGAAGTGGGTTCAGGATGTGATGTTCGTGACCGAGTCAGGCAGTGGCCATGCCCTCGTGGTTGACGGGGCGCCGGAATACGGTGGCCGGAACCTGGGGCCCCGACCCATGGAGTTGCTCCTGATGGGGCTGGGTGGCTGCACCTCCTTCGACGTGGTCACCATCCTGAAGAAGGCCCGCCAGGAGGTCACCGGCTGCGAGGCGGTGCTCGAGGCCGAAAGGGCCGACGGCGTGCCGGCCGTGTTCACGAAGATCCATGTCCACTTCATCGTCAAGGGCAGGGGCCTGAAGGAAGTGCAGGTGAAGAAGGCAGTCGACCTCTCCTCCGATAAGTACTGCTCGGCCTCCATCATGCTCGGACAGGCCGGCGTGGAAATCACCCATGATTACGAGCTCGTCGAAGACGGCCCGGGGGCGGTGGCATGAAGCCATCCCTTTTCCTGCTGCCGCTGCTGGCGGCGTTGCTGGGCGGCTGCCAGGCGTTTTCCGGCACGCGCGTGGAAAGCGTCACCAGTGCCGCGCCGGCACCGGCGCCACTGCAGCGCCTGCTGGTGGTGGGCGTGACCACCACGCCGGCCCTGCAGGCTGGCATGGAGCAGGCGTTTGCCCGCGAGTTCGGCAAGCACCAGCGCCAGGCCTTGCTGGCCAGCGAGTGGTTCCCGGGCGAAAAGGAGCCGCAGCGGGAGGCGGTGGTGCAGCGTGTAAAGGCGGAGGGCGTGACCGGGGTGCTGGCGGTACGCCTGCTCAGCTATGAAGTGGACGAGGTGCCCGCGGACCCGGCTTTCTCGCTGAAGGCGCCCGGGCGCGCTCCGGGTACCCGCGTGGGCTGGGAACAGGAGCTCTGGGTCAACGGGCCGCAGGCCCCTGTATTGCCGCAGCGCCGGGCGCTGGTGGAAACCCGCCTCTACGACGTGGCCTCTGGCCACGTGGTCTGGGAGGCGCGCTCGCGGACCCTGCTGCGCGCGGATGTGCAGCAGGAGCTGGACGGTTTCGTGGCCGCCATCATGCGGGAATTGCGCAAGTCCGGCTGGCTGCCGCCGCTGGGCTCGCTCGGCAAGTAAAGGCCGGGGCCGCCGGCGGCCTGCCGCGGTAACGACAAAAGGCGCCCGCGGGCGCCTTTTGTACTTTTGTCTTGGCGGTCTTGGCGAAGCCGGCCTTGATACGGAGGCGGGTCAAATCCGGTAAGTGAGCGTCGTCATTACTTTCGAGGTCAGCCCCATCAGGCGTTTCAGGGGCGGCGGCAGCGCGGCGGCGCCAGCGGCCTGCGCCATCTTCATGTGTTTTTTCTCGTCCTCGTGCATCTGGTCCAGGATGGCGCGGCTGCGCGTGTCCTGCGCCGGCGCCTGGCCGAGGTGATCCTGCAGGTGGGCGCAGACCTGGTTCTCGGTCTCGGCCACGAAGCCCAGGCTCCATTTGTCGCCGGCGGCGCCGGCCGCGGCACCGATGCCGAAACTCATGGCATACCAGAGCGGGTTGAGCAGGCTGGTGTGCGATCCCAGCTCGCGCACGCGCTCCTCGCACCACGCCAGGTGGTCCTCTTCCTCGCGGGCCGCCTGTTCCATCTCGGCGCGTACGTCCGGCAGGCGCGCGGTCAGGGCCTGGCCCTGGTAGAGGGCCTGGGCGCACACTTCGCCGGTGTGGTTGATGCGCATGAGGCCGGCGACGTGGCGGCGCTCGGTCTCGTCCAGGGGCGCCTCGGGATGGGCATGCGAAGGGCTGGGGCGGCTGCCCTGCATGGCACCCGGCGAAATCGTGCGCAGCGCCTTGTCAGCTTCAGTAATGAGGCGGTCGAAAAGGGTGTAGCGACGCATGGAGCTCTCCTTGGGGCGGCGGATGGTGGCGCGTCCCGCTTATACGGGAAGGACGGCTTCGGCGGTGACGACAGGTGTCATGCCGGACTCGCCCCTTCTGGCGGCGGAGCCCGCCCTCGCGGAAGGGCGGCCGGGGCTTGGCCGCCTCAGCCCGGGGGCCAGGCCATCGCGCGGCCGCCCAGCAGGTGCAGGTGGATGTGGTACACGCTCTGGCCGCCATCGGCGTTGCAGTTCATCACCACCCGGTAGCCATTGTCGGCCAGGCCCAGCTCGCGGGCGATGGCGGTGGCGCTGGTCACCAGCTCGCCCAGCACGTCCGCGTCGGACGGGGGCACGTCGTTGAGGGTGCTGTAGTGCGCCTTGGGGATGACCAGTACATGGGTCGGGGCCTGCGGGAACAGGTCATGGAAGGCAATGACCCGGTCGCTCTCGAAGGCGACGCGCGCGGCGATCTGCTTGTTGGCGATCTTGCAGAAGAGACAGTCCATGGGGGCACTCTTGCAGGGGAAAGACCCTCATTCTAGCGCCGCGGCCCCGCTTTTCCGAAGGCCCCCGGGCAGCCCGCCTTTTTTCATCCCCAACCCCAACCCCAACCCCAACCTTGGTCCTGGTCCTGGTCCTGGCACAGGCACAGGCACAGGCACAGGCACAGGCACAGGCACAAACCGGAATTGAGGCGGAGCCGGCGGCCACCGGCCGAGGCTTCGGCCGGGGCCCGCGAAAAGTCTTGGGCGATGGGTGGGATGTGTTCCTGCCGGAGGCGGGGGCACGTCCCGCC
This sequence comes from Pseudomonadota bacterium, assembly GCA_040385265.1. Taxonomy (GTDB): domain Bacteria; phylum Pseudomonadota; class Gammaproteobacteria; order Pseudomonadales; family Moraxellaceae; genus UBA2031. Next base: position 95,355 of record JAZKHS010000049.1, read on the forward strand.
CAGCGCCCGTAGCTTCACGAAAGGCGGGGGCAGGAGCTGTCGGACTGAAGCCCGACCTACAGCAGGGCGGGGGCAGGAGCTGTCGGACTGAAGCCCGACCTACAGCAGGGCTGGGGCAGGAGCTGTCGGACTGAAGCCCGAACTGCAGGAAAGCTGGGGGGAGGGCAGGCCGAACCGTGACACGCTTCTCGGTGAGCCAACCCCTCGGGCTAGCCACCCCGTGTTTTTTTCGTCATGCGGATTCCCGGCACCGGGCGTATAATGCGCGCCTTTTCGCCAGCCTGTTCGCCTGATCCATGACGTCTATCTCTCCTCCCCGCCGCAAAGCCCTCGCCCTGATTTCCGGCGGCCTGGACTCCCTGCTCGCCGTGCGCGTCGTGCAGGAGCAGGGCATTGAAGTGGAAGGCATCAACTTCTTCACCGGCTTCTGCGTCGAGGGCCACACCCACGCCATCCGCAGGCAGGCCCAGGACAAGCAGAAGCGCAACAACGCCCTGTGGTCGGCCGAGCAGCTGGGCATCAAGCTGCACATCATCGACATCTCCGAGGAATACAAGGATGTCGTGCTGAACCCGAAGCACGGCTACGGCGCCAACCTGAACCCCTGCCTCGACTGCAAGATCTTCATGGTCGGCAAGGCCATGGACTACGTGAACCGGGCACGGGAATTTGCCGCCGACAAGGGCTTTGACTTCATCATCACCGGCGAGGTGGTGGGACAGCGCCCCAAGAGCCAGCGCGCCATGACCATGCCCCTGATCGCGAAGGAGTCCGGTGCCGAGGATCGCCTGCTGCGCCCGCTCTGCGCCAAGCGCATGGCGCCGACCTTGCCGGAGCGCGAAGGCTGGGTGGACCGCGAGAAGCTCTACGACTTCCATGGTCGCAGCCGCAACCCCCAGATCGCGCTGGCCCAGGCCTTCGGTTTCACCGACTGGGCCCAGCCTGCGGGGGGCTGCTGCTTCCTCACCGACGAAGCCTATTCACGCAAGCTGGCCGACCTCTGGAGCGCCCGTGGCGAGCGCCGCTACGAGCTGGACGACATCATGCTGCTCAAGGTCGGCCGCCATGTCCGCCCGGCCCCCCATTACAAGCTCATCATCGGCCGCGAGGAGGGGGAGAACAACTTCCTCGAGGGCTATCGCCGCGAGTTCGCCCACATCCGCATCGTCAGCCACAACGGCCCCCTGACCCTGGTCGACGGCAGCCCGGATGCCGACGACCTGGTCCAGGCCGCGCGCGTCGCCGGCGGCTTCAGCCAGGGCCGCGACGCCGATGAGATCGAGGTCGAGATCGTGGCGAAGGGTGGCGTGGCCCGTCAGCTGAGGGTGGTGCCCATGCACAAGGATACCCTGCCGGCGGGCTGGTACCTGTGAGCGAGGTCTCCATGCACCAGCTTGATGCGCGTCGCCTGCTTTGTCCGATCCCGGTGATCCGGACCCAGAACGCCATCCGCGGCCTGCACACGGGCGACCTGCTGCAGGTCCTGGCCACGGATCCCGGGGTCATGCACGACATTCCGGCCTGGTGCCGCATCCATGGCCATGAACTGGTGTCGGCGGAAGCGGTGGAAGGCGAGTATCATTTGTGCATCCGCGTGGGGCAGGAGCCCCAATCTGGTGCGCTTTAAAACTTGTACGCCCCTTTTTGGTGCCTTGCCGGGAGCAAAGGTGCCGCCAGCAGGGGGGTAAGCCGCGAAAATCGGCCTGCCAAAAGCTGGTATGACTCTTGCTCCCTGTTGCGCACGGTGTTTGAAAGACAAACCGGGGAAGGGCGGATGACCGTTCACCCGATGGGCGTCTTGAGGACGCATAACAACCTGTCATGCATGCTCCCTGGAGAAAAACATGTCGAAGAAGACTCTTGGTCTGATCAAAGAACACGAAGCGAAGTGGGTCGATCTTCGCTTCACCGATACGAAGGGCAAGGAGCAGCACGTCTCCTTCCCGGCGTCCACCGTTTCCGAGGAAACCTTCGTCACCGGCAAGATGTTCGACGGCTCCTCGATTGCCGGCTGGAAGGGCATCGAAGCCTCCGACATGATCCTGCTGCCGGACGACGAAACCGCTTTCATGGACCCGTTCTTCGACGAACCGACCGTGGTCATCACCTGCGACGTCATCGAACCCTCCACCCAGCAGGGCTATGAGCGCGACCCGCGCTCCATCGCCCGCCGCGCCGAGGCCTACCTGAAGTCCACCGGCATTGGCGACACCGCCTTCTTCGGCCCGGAGCCCGAGTTCTTCGTGTTCGATGAAGTGAAGTGGAAGGTCGGCATGAACGGCGTCTCCAACGAGATCATCGCCGAAGAGGCCGCCTGGTCCACCAACAACGCCTACGAAGGCGGCAACACCGGCCACCGTCCGCGCGTCAAGGGCGGCTACTTCCCGGTGCCCCCGGTCGATTCCCAGCAGGACCTGCGCGTCGCCATGTGCAACGCCATCGAAGCCATGATGGGCCCGGGCCGCATCGAAGTGCAGCACCACGAAGTGGCCTCTTGCCAGAGCGAAATCGGCGTGTCCTTCAACACCCTCGTGCGCAAGGCCGACGAAGTCCAGGTCCTGAAGTACGCCGTGCTGAACACCGCCCACGCCTTCGGCAAGACCGCCACCTTCATGCCCAAGCCCATGGTCGGTGACAACGGTTCCGGCATGCACGTGCACATGTCCATCGCGAAGGACGGCAAGAACCTGTTCGCGGGCGACCAGTACGCCGGCCTGTCCGAACTGGCGCTGTACTTCGTTGGCGGCATCATCAAGCACGCCCGTGCCCTGAATGCCATCACCAACCCCGGCACCAACTCCTACAAGCGCCTGGTGCCGCACTACGAGGCCCCGATCAAGCTGGCCTACTCTGCGTCCAACCGCTCCGCCTCGATCCGTATCCCCTACGTGTCGAGCCCGAAGGGTCGCCGCATCGAAGCCCGCTTCCCGGACCCGATCGCCAACCCCTACCTGGCCTTCGCCGCGCTGCTGATGGCCGGCCTGGACGGCATCCAGAACAAGATCCACCCGGGCGAGCCGGCGGACAAGAACCTGTACGACCTGCCGCCGGAAGAAGACGCCAAGGTCCCCACCGTGGCCGAGAACCTGGAAACGGCCCTGGCCGCCCTCCAGGCTGATCATGACTTCCTGCTCAAGGGTGGCGTGTTCACCAAGGCCATGCTCGATGCCTACATCGAACTGAAGACCGAAGAAGCCCGTCTGGTCAGCACCATGGTGCACCCGATCGAGTTCGACCTGTACTACAGCTGCTGAGTCGACGCCCCGGACCTTGGGTCCGGGGCTGCGCTGCTTGCCGGAAAGGCCCGCTTTTGCGGGCCTTTTTGCATTCTGGAGGGGGCGCGCGGGGCGTGTTGACGGGCCTCCTGCTGCGCTACCGGCGTCCGGGTGCCTCGTGGTTGTCGAGTCCATGGCGCTGCCTCTGGCCGGGAACCGACGTTCTGTCGCGGTGCGCCCGTCGCCTGCCGCCTCTTGCTCCTCGAGTGGTAGCGATCGGCCTGTTGCCCGGTCAGGAGACAGGTGTTCACTTGTTCTCCAACTGCGTGGGGCCGGGAGGGGGTAGGAGGTCTGGCGCGTCGCAGGGTCGGCTTCGGTCAGCATGTGCTGGTGCCGGGAGCGGCCCGCAACAGCCTTGTCCGGCTCGGCGGTCATTGGCGCATGGCATTTATGTCGTCACGGCTGTGAGGTCGAGGCAGCACGGCTGGTCTCCGGGGTGGGATCGGGCGTCGCCGAGGAGCTCGCGCGGTCCTGGATGGCTGGGATCAGGTGGCCTTCCGGCGCGGGTTTGGCTTGCGGCTCACCCTGAAGCAAGCAAGAACCTGCTGTGAACTCATCCTGGATCACTGCGACAGATGCGGCCCTCTATGCCGCAGCCTGGCTTCCGATGAGGGGATTGGGGTCTCCAGCCCGGAACAGCCTGCTGAAGAGTGCTCCGGAGCACTCGTGATGGGCCGGATGGTGAGCCTGCTGGACTGTCGTCTCCTGGTGGCGTGCGCCAGTCCGGAGACGACGGCCCCGGCGCGCGGACTATTTGCCAAACTTGCCCTGTTTCAGTGACTTGCCGCAGAATCGGTGTCGCAAGAGCGCTAGGATGGACGTGCGGTTATATGCCGATCCATCAGTGCAGGAGCGATCTTCTGGCTTGCTTGCTGTTGCGGGAAGCCAATTACGAGAAGCTCTCCTGCGCCTGGTCGCAAATAATCATGGGGAAAATGATGTTGCGTGAAATTTTCAGGATTGAGTGTTTGCCGGTTCTTCAGAATAAAGTTTACTCAACAAAAAAAGAAGCGGAAGGCGCAGTAACCGGTGAAGTCGTTCTGGTTCAGGATGAGAATACCGGCCTGATTTACAACGCCGCATTTGACCCGGGACTGATTCAGTACGACGAGAATTACCAGAACGAGCAAGCTTTTTCGGAAGCGTTCAGACGTCATCTGGATGACGTTTCAGGGATAATTGAGCGGAATTTTTCTGGCTGCAACCTGCTGGAAGTTGGCTGCGGGAAGGGATACTTCCTGGAGCACTTGAAGAACAAGGGCTTCAGCATAAAAGGCATTGATCCGGCCTACGAAGGGAGTGATCCGGATATCCTGAAGGCACCTTTCGAGCCCGGCTCCGGGGTGGAGGGTGATGCCATTGTGCTGCGTCATGTGCTTGAGCATATTCAGGATCCATTGGGGTTTTTGGGCTCGATTGCCAGTGCTAATGGCGGCAAGGGCCTTATCTACATCGAGGTTCCGTGTTTTGACTGGATATGCACCAATCGGGCATGGTTCGACATCTTTTACGAGCATGTCAATTATTTCAGGCTGGCTGATTTTTACCGGATGTTTGGTTCGGTGGTCGAGGCCGGATACGTTTTCAATCGGCAGTATCTTTACGTTGTTGCGGAGTTGGCTTCCTTGCGGATGCCGACTCGATCTGGCGTGACTGAGGTGGTGATGCCGCCGGATTTTCTCGATGGCATTAAAAGAGTGGAAAATATCGCCAACAGCAATCAGAAGAATGTTGTCTGGGGCGCAAGTTCAAAGGGCGTGATTTTTTCGATTTACATGGCTCGCCATGGGATTGAATTGGGGTTTGCAGTTGATATCAATCCGGCGAAGCAGGGCAGGTATCTCGCGAGCACTGGCCTGATGGTGAAGTCTCCTGAGCATGCATTTCGGGAAATGAGCGAGGGTGACAGGATCTTCATCATGAACTCAAATTACCTGAGTGAGATAGTGGCATGCTCAGGCAACAGGTATTCGTATTACGAAGTACAGTCGGCAGCGATATTGTCGTGATTGTCCTGAAGTGCTCAGCCTTCGATACTTATAATTTCTCTTTGCATTGCGTGATTGAGGTGGTGGGGTGAAGAATTCCGATTTTGATAAGCAGGTTCAGGATGGTGTGGACGCAATGTCAAGGGATGGCGACCTGCTGGCGCTAACCAGTCAGTGGCTGCGTGGCAGCATCCGGAATCGCTACTCTTATAATTTCTCCTGGCTGTCGCGGCCGATTATTCAATACCCGCAAGACATCGTTGCTGTGCAGGAGTTGATCTGGGAAACCCGGCCAGACCTGATCCTGGAGACGGGTATTGCGCATGGCGGGTCGCTGATCATGAGCGCCTCCATACTGGCGCTGCTGGACTATTGTGATGCAGTGCAAGGCGGAACTCCGCTGGATCCCAGGCAGACTCGCCGAAAGGTGGTGGGGCTGGACATTGATATTCGTCCCCATAACCGCAAGGCAATCGAAGATCATCCGTTGGCTCATCACATCGAGATGATCGAGGGTTCATCCATTGCTCCGGAAATCATCGCCCGGGTGCACGAGATCTCCAGGAAGCATGAGCGCATCATGGTCATGCTGGACTCCAACCATACGCACGAACATGTCCTGGCCGAGCTTGAGGCTTATGCGCCGCTCACCAGCAAGGGCTGCTATTGCGTGGTCTTTGATACGGTGGTCGAGGACCTGCCCGCGGAAATGTCTTCAGATCGCCCCTGGGGGCCTGGAGACAATCCCAAGACCGCAGTCTGGGAGTACCTGCGTCGCCTGAAGGAGCATGGCCGGCTGGCGGGGGATGGCGGGGCGCTTGCTTTCGAGATCGACCATTTCATTGAGAACAAGCTTCAGATCACGGTGGCGCCGGATGGCTATCTGAAGCGCGTGTAGGCCCGGCTGGATTGTCGCCCGACTCACCATTTCAGCGGTCTTGTGCTCTTGCAGGGCAATTGCTGTCGCCTGGTGATATGCCGCGGCCCTGATCGCTCACCCTGATGCCGTGCCATCAAGCGCTATGGGTGGCGCGATGCGCAAGGACTGCACAATGGTCATCGCCGGGGAAGATTGCCCGGCTGCAGGCGCGAGGCCCTCGCATGCGTGCGGACTCTTGGGGAGAGTTGCCGCAGGCGTCCATGCGCATGAGTGTCTGGCCAACGGGGCGTATCACATCTGCGGACCATGTTGCGCCGGTGGAGGTTGGATTAAGCCCTGCCTTGGGGGTAGTCTCGGGGCTCCCGCTTCCGCATGGGGAGGGCTGCGGTTTCTGGTCAGCTTGCCAGTGGCTATTGCGGCTCCGGGCGCTGCCAACGCTGTCGGCCGGGGCGTATATCTACCCGTACAACGATAAAGATGACAAGCCGGTGCTGCCGGACGAGGCGCCCAGAGAAAATGCCGGTGATGGTGGGGCATTTTCCCGTGGCTGCCGAGGTCACCGCCCTCTGGAAGGGCTTCGCTTGCTGGCGCATCGCTGCACTGTATCGGAGGCGACCACCTGTCGGGCGCCAGCGCCCACTCGGCAGGTTGTGGCCGTTGATGCAGGACGGGCGGAGCGCAGGGGCCGGCGTTGCCGCATGCGGAGCCGGTGAATTTTTGGATGCGGATGGAGGTGTGCTGATGAAGGCAGTGATTCTGGCGGGCGGCCTGGGTACGAGACTGAGCGAAGAGACGTCGATCCGGCCCAAGCCCATGGTGGAGATCGGAGGCAAGCCCGTCCTTTGGCATATCATGAAGATCTACTCGAGCCACGGCATCAATGACTTCGTCATCTGCTGCGGCTACAAGGGCTATGTGATCAAGGAATATTTCGCGAATTATTTCCTGCACATGTCGGATGTCACCTTTGACATGGCCAATAACAAGATGGAAGTTCATCACGCCAGTGCTGAGCCCTGGCGCGTTACCCTGGTCGATACTGGCGCCGAGACGATGACCGGCGGTCGCCTGAAGCGGGTGGCCGAGTATCTCGGGGATGAAGACTTTTGCTTTACCTATGGCGATGGCGTCTCTGACGTGGACGTGGGGCAGCTCATAGAATTCCACAGGTCCCAGGGTTCGCTCGCGACCGTCACCTCGGTGCAGCCGCCGGGGCGCTTTGGCGCGCTCGACCTGCAGCAGGGCAAGATTTCCGGCTTCAAGGAAAAACCGCAGGGCGACGGCAGCTGGATCAACGGCGGATTCTTCGTACTGTCGCCGCGCGTGATCGACTATATCCGGGATGATGCCACCACCTGGGAGCGGGAGCCGCTGGAGAGACTGGCGAGCGAAGGACAGCTCTCCGGCTATATCCACCATGGCTTCTGGCAGCCCATGGATACGCTGCGCGACAAGGTCATGCTTGAGGAATTGTGGTCCAGCGGCAAGGCTCCCTGGAAGGTCTGGAAGTGACGGAGTTCAGTGATCGCTACCGCGGAAAGCGCGTCCTGCTCACCGGGCACACGGGTTTCAAGGGTAGCTGGATGGCGCTCTGGTTGCAGTCGCTGGGTGCCGAGGTGTCCGGCCTGGCCCTCGATCCGGCCTCCTCGCCGTCGCACTGGGATCTGCTGGGGCTGGATGGCATACACGACCGGCGCCTGGACGTGCGCGACACGGCGGCCGTGGCTGCTGCCGTGCGCGCTGCCAGGCCCGACATCGTCTTCCATCTCGCCGCGCAGCCTCTGGTGCGACGCTCCTACCACGATCCAGTGGAGACCTGGTCGACCAACGTCATGGGCACCGTGAACGTGCTCGAGGCTTGTCGGCAGGTGCAGGGCCTGCGCGCCGTGATCGTGGTCACTTCCGACAAGTGTTACGAGAATCGGGAGTGGGCCTGGGGCTATCGCGAGAACGATGCGCTGGGCGGGCACGATCCCTATAGCGCCTCCAAGGCGGGCGCGGAACTGGTGGTGAGCAGTTACCGCTCGGCGTTCTTTCAGAGCCCTGACGCGCCACTCCTGGCCAGCGCCCGTGCCGGCAATGTTATCGGCGGCGGCGACTGGTCCGAGGATCGCCTGATTCCGGACCTCGTGCGTGCGATAGCCTCGGGGCGCACGCTGGATATCCGCTCACCTGGCGCCACGCGGCCCTGGCAGCACGTACTGGAGTCGCTTTCCGGCTATCTGCGTCTCGGCCAGCTGTTGCTCGAAGGACGGCGCGAGTTCGCGGAGGCGTGGAATTTCGGCCCGGATGCGGAGGGTAACCGCAGCGTCGGCGATGTCCTGACGCTTCTGCAGGGGGAGTGGCCCGGGCTGCAATGGCAGGTCACGCAGCAGCCACAGCTTCATGAGGCCACCCTGCTCCAGGTCGACAGTGCCAAGGCCCGGCAGCGCCTGGGTTGGCGGTCGGTATGGACTCTGGAGAGCTGCGTGAAAGCCACCTCTGACTGGTACCGCGCCTACCTCGAGAGGGGCGAGGTGGCAAGCCTGGAACAGTTGCGGGCCTATGTGGACGCGGCAAGGCGGGCTGGCCTGGCCTGGAGCCGGGGATGAAGGTGACGGCGACGACGTTGCCCGGCGTGTTCGTCGCGGACACCGAATTTCGCGGCGATCACCGCGGCTTTTTTGGGCGTCTGTTTTGCGCGGATGAGCTGCAGGAGACACTTGGTTCGCGGCAGATCGTGCAAGTCAATTTTTCGCGGACGGAAGCCCGGGGCGCGGTGCGCGGCATGCATTACCAGCGCCCTCCGCAGGCTGAGACGAAGTTCGTGCGCTGCCTCCGCGGTCGTGTTTTCGATGTGGCAGTGGATTTGCGGTCCGGCTCGCCCACTTTCCTGCACTGGCATGCAGAAGAGTTGAGCGCGGATAATCATCGCATGATGGTCATTCCCGAGGGCTGCGCCCACGGTTTTCAGGCACTGGAGGCAGGCAGTGAGTTGCTGTATCTGCATACCGCCACCTACGCGCCTGACCTCGAGGGGGGTGTGGCATTCGATGATCCCCGTCTTGCCATCGCCTGGCCATTACCCGTAACCGACCTGTCCGTGCGCGACCGCCAGCATTCCCCGCTGCACGCCGATTTTTCAGGAATCAGTTTATGAACTGCCGCCACTGCGCGCATCCCCTCAGGCACGTCTTTCTGGATCTTGGTTTCGCCCCTCCTTCCAATGCCTATCTTTCGGCGGCCGATCTCAAGGCGCCGGAAAGCTATTTTCCGCTCAAGCTTTTTGTCTGTGAGCAGTGCTGGTTGGTGCAGACCGAGGACTATTCTCGCGCTGATGAGTTATTCAGGGCGGACTATGCCTATTTCTCCTCGATCTCGAAGAGCTGGCTGGACCACGCCGCGCGCTATGTGGAGAAGGTCGCGAGCCGCTTTGCTCTTGGGCCGCAAAGCCATGTGATAGAGGTAGCCTCGAATGATGGCTACTTGCTGAAGAATTTTGTTGCCGCCGGTACTCCCTGCCTCGGCATCGAGCCCACGGACAGTACGGCGAAGGCCGCGGAGGCCCTCGGCATTCCCGTGCGGCGGGAGTTTTTCGGCAAGCAGCTGGCAGAGCGGCTGGTGGCAGAGGGCAGGGCGGCGGACCTGGTCATCGGCAATAACGTGTATGCGCACGTGCCGGATATCAATGACTTCACGGCGGGCCTGGAAGCCGTGCTCAAGCCGGGCGGCACAGTCACGCTGGAGTTCCCGCACCTGCTCAACATGATTGGCCAGAGCCAGTTTGATACGGTGTATCACGAGCATTATTCCTACCTGTCGCTTTATACCGTCAGCCGGATCTTTGCGAAGGCAGGGCTTCGCGTATGGGATGTGGAGCAACTGCCTACCCACGGTGGCAGCCTGCGCATCTACGGTTGTCGCATGCATGATTCGCGTGAAACTCTGGCATCAGTGAGTGACTTGTTGCAGCTGGAGAAGGCTGGCGGGTTGCAGCAGCTCTCCGTCTACGACTCCTTCCAGCGGCAGGCCGACGCGGTAAAGAATGACTTGCTCGCTTTTCTCCTGGAGCAGAAGAAGGCCGGAAGGACAGTGGTCGGCTACGGTGCTGCCGCCAAAGGCAATACGCTGCTCAATTATGCCGGCGTAAAGCCGGACCTGCTGCCGGCAGTGTGCGATGCCGCGCCGTCCAAGCAGGGCATGTTCTTGCCGGGCAGCCATATTCCTGTCCTGCCGCCTGCCGCGATTGGGGAGTTGCGCCCCGACATCATCCTTATCCTGCCCTGGAATATCGCGACTGAAGTCACCGCGCAACTTGCTCATGCCCGCGAATGGGGGGGCTCCTTCGCCGTGGCAGTGCCCAATATGCGCATCCTTTGACGTCGACGTGCCGGTCACGAGTTGTTCCCGCTCGTGATGGCCACTCCCGGCGGCTGCGGTTCAGCAGTCCTGGGGCAGGGGATAAGCGAAGTGCGTGACAGGGGCTGTGCGTTGCGCTGGTGGTGAGTCCGAGCTCGGAGTACACAATGAAAGTCCTGCTGACAGGGGCAACCGGTTTCATCGGAAGTCATGTGGTGATGCACTTGCTTGCGCGTGGCCATGAAGTAGTGGCACTGGTTCGCGACGAGGAAAGCGCCCGCAAGCTCCCCTGGTTCGACCGCGTTGATTTTGTTGCCCATGATATTCGGGACGGATGCCCGGATCTTCGTGGCCAGGGGATTGCCGTGCCGGATGTCCTGATGCATCTGGCTTGGCCAGGCCTGCCGAATTACAAGGACCTTTTCCACTTCGAGGAAAACCTGCCGGAGGGCTACAGGTTCCTGAAGGCCATGATCGAGCAGGGCGTCGGTCAGGTGCTGGTCACCGGCACCTGCTTCGAATACGGCATGCAGAGCGGGTGCCTGCCCGAAAGCCTGCCGACCCAGCCATCCAATCCGTATGGCCTTGCCAAGGATTGTCTGCGCAAGTTTCTTCAGGAGTTGCAGGTGCAGCGGCCGTTTGTGCTGCAGTGGGCGCGGCTTTTTTATATGTACGGCCCCGGCCAGAACGAACGTAGTTTGCTGGCACAGTTGTCTGGCGCCATTGCAAGGGGGGATCGCAGTTTCAATATGTCGGGGGGGGCGCAGGTCCGCGATTATCTCAGGGTGGAAGAGGTTGCCAGACGGCTGGTCTTGTTGGCGGAATGCTCGTCAGCCGACGGCCTCTTCAACTGCTGCAGCGGCGTGCCACGGACGGTACGGGCGCTGGTGGAGGATTTTGTCCGCGAGCAGGGGGCCCGGATTGATCTGAATTTCGGCTTCTACCCTTATCCCGACTATGAGCCGATGGAGTTCTGGGGCGACCCGGAACGGCTGAATACGGTATTGGGGGGGCGATGCTAGTACTTCTGTTGCTTGCCAATCGGTCCGGATTCGTGACCCAGCAGCCGGGTCACTCCATTTTCAGTCATCTTTCGCTGGCGGGCGCGCAGTGCGGCAGCGGGCTCGATGCTGCGATTCAGCATTTCGTGGGCGGCTTCGGACTCCCGCGGATGAAGTATTGCAGCGCGGGAGAAAGACGATTCAGACCGCTGCATTCCCTCATCATCAGCAACCGCCATGCGGGCGCTGATGTATCGGCCGGCATGGGGAGCGGTAGCGGCATGCGCGGGACGAGGCGTCGCGGGGTGCCAGGTGGTTAAGCGAAACCTCATTGCCAACTACCTGAGTGCTGCCTGGTCGGGCCTGATGGGCCTGGTCTTCCTGCCGGTCTATATCGACTTCCTCGGGGTCGAGGCCTTCGGCCTGATTGGGGCCTTTGCTGTCCTGCAGGGATGGTTCGCGTTGCTGGACATGGGGCTGTCGCCGACGCTGAACCGTGAAATGGCCCGGTTCTCGGCCGGCGCCCACACGCCGCAAGGCATCCGCAACCTGCTGCATACCATGGAGGTCATCTACCTTGGCATTGCCCTGGTGCTGGCCGGGCTGGTGATGGGCTATTCAGACTGGATCGCGGTGCATTGGCTCAAGGCCGGGCAACTGCCGGTGGCCACCATCGCACAGGCGCTGGCCATTTCAGGCGTGATTGTGGCCTGCCGCTGGATGACCACCCTTTACCGCAGCACCCTGCTGGGCTTGCAGCGTCAGGTCTGGCTGAGCGTGAGCACCGCCGGCTTCGCCACCCTGCGTGGCGCCGGCGTGATTGTGGTGCTGGCCCTGGTGTCCCCGACCATCCAGGCCTTCTTCCTGTTCCAGGGTCTCGTGGCGCTGCTGGAAATGCTGGTGCTGGGCATGCAGGCCCGGCGCTCCTTGCCGGTCCCGCCGCAGCGCCCGGTCTTTTCCCTGGCGGCGCTGAAGGGCGTGTGGGAGTTCGCGGCGGGCATGACCCTGATCACCATCCTGGCCACGCTATTGATGCAGGTCGACAAACTGCTGCTATCGACCTTGTTGCCCCTCGCCCAGTTCGGTTATTTCACCCTGGCGACCATGATGGCAGGCACTCTTTCACTGTTCATCGGACCGATCGCCAACGTGGCGTATCCGCGGTTCACGGAACTCGTCGAGCAGCGGCGCCAGGGCGTACTGGTCGAGCAGTACCACAAGCTTTCGCAACTGCTTTCCTGCATCGTCCTTCCTGTCGCGCTGGTGCTGTGCTTCTTTGCCCATGAGGTCGTGTGGGTGTGGACCGGCAATTCCAGCACGGCCGATGCCGTGGCGCCTGTCCTGTCCGTGTGGGTAGTCGGCAGCGCCCTGAACGGCTTGATGCATACTCCCTACCTGGCGCAGTTGGCGCATGGCTGGTCGCGGCTGACGGTCATCGTCAATGCAGTGGCGGTGGCGATCATCGTGCCAGCCCTGCTGGTGCTGGTGCCGCGCTACGGCGTCATGGTGGCGGCATGGATATGGGTGGCCATCAACGCGACCTATATCCTGGTCAGCATTACCGTCATGCACCGGCGTATCCTGCGCGGAGAAAAATGGCGGTGGTACTGGAATGACGTGCTGCAGCCGCTGCTGGCTGGCGCGCTGGTCGCGGCCCTCCTGGTGCTGGCGAAGAGCTGGCTGCCGCAGGGCGGTCGTGTTGCCGGCTTTCTCTTCCTGGCCATGGCCGGCCTGGCCGTGCTGGCGGCGACGGCGCTTGCCACGCCCCTGGGCCGTGGTGTGCTGAGGCAGGGCATCAGTTCGGTTGTGCGGGCGTGAGATGAACGATACGAGTGTTGTGCAGCAGCCCCTGGTCAGCGTTTGCATCCCGACCTATAACCGCGCGCAGCGCATGAAGCGTGCCGTTGAAGCCCTGCTGCAGGGCGAGTACCGCAATCTGGAGATCCTCGTTTCCGATAACGGCTCCGGTGATGATACCCGCGGCGTCGGCGAGGCCCTGGCCCTGGCGCACAGCCAGGTCCGCTATTTCCGTCATCCAGAGAACATGGGGCCCATCCCGAATTTCGAATTCGTCCGGCAGCAGGCGCGCGGCAAGTATTTCCTGTGGCATGGCGACGACGACTACCTGGATCCGGGCTACATCCGGGCCTGTGTCGAAGCGCTGGAGCGCGATCCCTCACTGGTGCTGGCATCCGGCCTGGCGGCCTACCATTATCTGGGCGCCCACGACATTTCCCACTACGGCAATGTCATCCAGCCAGGATCGGAGTCTCCGCTGCTACGCATCGCCAGCTACCTGTGGCGGGTTCGCGAGAACTCGATGTTCTGCGGAGTCTATCGGGTCGATCGGGTGAAGGACGGGCAGATGCCGAACCTTCTGGCCGGGGACTGGATGTGGATGGCGGATGTCCTGTTGCATGGACGCGCCCTGGTCATTCCCGCCGTGCATGTGCATCGGGACTACGGCGACAGTACCTCGGATAATATCGCGCGCATTGTCCGGGTGCAGGGGCTTCCGGCCTGGAATGCGCGATTCCCGTGGGCGGCCATCGTCTTCTCGTTCATGCCATGCCTGTGGATGGCCATGCGTCGTGCCGGCTATCCAGTGCCGCGCGCGCTCGCCATCTCCCTGGCTGCGGAGGCGGTCCTGGTGGCGCGGGCGATAGCTGCCTATCAAAAAGTCACTCTCGGGAAAGTCCCTTTGCTGCGGCGGCTATCCCGTGCCATCAAGGCTAGGCGCGCATCCTGAGCGCGAGTGGTGTGGGGGCGGCATTTTCCGTAGCAGCTCCTCTTCATTGATCCGTAATCACGAAGTGCCTGCGTAAGTTTGGGGCGGGACGACGGGAGACTGCACATCGCCGCAGGTCGTACCTGGGTTGGATAGGACCTGGCCGGCCGCCCTCAAGGCCGACCACGACTTCCTGTTCAAGGGGTGCGTGTTCAACAGGGCCATGCTCGATGCTGGTCTCGAGCCGAAGACGGAAGACGCCCGCCGGGCCCATACCATGGCCCACTCGATCGGGTTCGTCCTTTACCGCAGCTGCTGAGCCAAGGCCCCGGACCCTGGGGTCGGGGCGGCGCCGCTGGCCGGAAAGGCCCGCTTTTGCGGGCCTTTTTGCATTCTGGCGCCGGGGCGGTGGCCTAAGTTGCAGGGAGGGGGTAGGCTCGGGAATCCCTGATTTCGAGGAAAGGAGCCATGCTCCCCCAATTCCGCCTGCTGTTTCTTCTGGCCCTGCTGCTGCCGGCCCTGCCGGCCTGGGCGGAGATCTACAAGTACTATGACAGCGAGGGCAACCTCGTCCTGTCCGACGAAGTGCCCAAGGAAAACGCCGACAAGGTGCAGCGCCTGGAGGCTCGTCCGGTGATGACGATGCCGGCGCTGGCGCCGGACGGCCGCCGCCCGGCAGCGTCCGCCAAGCCGGTTGCGGTGCGCCGGGCCGAAAGCGCGGCGCCGGTCATCAGGGTGCAGAGTCCGGTGGCCGAACAGACCTATCCGCGCGGTGGCGATGCCATTCCGGTGGCCATCAGCGTCAGCCCTGGCCTCAAGGATGGCCAGCGCCTGGAGGTCCAGCTGGATGGCGTGGCCAGCGACAACCTGTCCGTGATCAATCCCGATCAGCTCGACCGCGGCGCGCATGCGCTGCAGCTGCGGGTGGTAGGGGCCGACGGCAAGACCCAGGCGTCGGTGGTGGTGCCCTTCTATATTCACCAGCGCAGCGTCCAGAAGCCACGGGCCGGCAAGTAGCCTTGTTTGGGGGGGCTCGAAGGGTTCTCCACTGCCTCGGTAGGATCGACGTGGTATCGACGGTCCTGGCGTGCCAGCGGTCTCTGCAGAGTCGGCAGGGTCGGCGGTCGCGCCGGGTGCCAGCCGCCGGGATGCCGGGCAGGACCGGCGTCCGGCCGGCCTGTCTGCGCCCCGGGCGCGGCGACCGGCAGGCTTCCCGCCCTCCCGGGTTGTGCCCACTCCCCCCTGACCAGGCTGTGCGTGCGGCCAGCCGCCGCCGGCATTCCGGGCAGACGGTGCTGTGATACCCTAGCGCCCGCGTTGCAGGCAGGCGGTTTCCAGTCGGGTATGGGGCGGATATGCGTGGTTTTCTGGTAGGGATGTCGCGTCACGCCAAGGTGGCGGTGATGGTGCTCAGCGACAGCATTGCCTTGCTGCTCTCGCTCTGGCTGGCCTTGTCCCTGCGCTACGGCGAGATCTGGCTGCCGGCTACGGGCGCCCAGGTGGCCTGCTTCGCCATCGCCGCCGGCAGCGGCGTCCTTGCCTTCGGCGCCGGTGGTCTCTATCGCTGGATGGTGCGCTACGTCAGCGCCCAGACCCTGCTGCTGATCTTCAAGGCCCTGCTGGTCTCCGCCCTCGTCCTGGCCACCGCCATCCTGCTGTTGCAGGCCGAGCTGCCGCGCTCGACGCCGCTCCTTTACGCCCTCATCGGCACGATCCTGGTGGCCGGTTCCCGCTTCCTCGCCCAACGCATCCTGCGCGAGCGCGAGGACGGCCAGCGCATCCCGGTCATCATCTATGGCGCCGGCTCCGCCGGCCACCAGATCGGCCTTGGCCTGCACCAGGGCAATACCTACCGGCCGGTCGCCTACGTCGATGACAACCCGGTCATGCACGGCATGACCGCCTATGGCCTGCGCGTGTATCCGCCGCGCGAGCTGGCCCGCCTGGTCGAGGACTATGGCGTGCAGCAGATCCTGCTGGCCATGCCCTCGCTCAGCAACTCCCGGCGCCGCGAGATCCTGCTTGCCCTGGAGCCGCTGTCCCTGAAGGTGCGTACGGTGCCGCGCATGCAGGATATCGTCGCCGGCAGCGTCAGCGCCGACGATATCCAGGACGTCGATCCCGCCGACCTGCTCGGGCGCGACCCGGTGCCGCCGCGGCCCGACCTGCTGGGCGCCACCATCACCGGCAAGACGGTGCTGGTGACCGGCGCCGGCGGCTCCATCGGCAGCGAGCTGTGCCGGCAGATCCTTGCCTTGCATCCGGCTAGCCTGGTGTTGTTCGAGGTCAGCGAATTTGCGCTCTACAATATCGAGGCGGAGCTGCGCGCGCAGTCCGGCACGGGCGGTCCACGCCTGGTGGCCCTGCTCGGCTCGGTGCAGGACGAGGAGCGCCTGCGCGAGGTGATGCTGCACCTCCACGTCGACACGGTGTATCACGCCGCGGCGTACAAGCATGTGCCCTTGGTGGAGCACAACGTCATCGAGGGCGTGCGCAACAATGTCTTTGGCACCCGCGCCGCGGCGCGCGCCGCCGTGGCCGCCGGCGTCAGCACCTTCGTGCTGATCTCGACGGACAAGGCGGTGCGTCCCACCAACGTCATGGGCGCCAGCAAGCGCCTGGCCGAGCTGGTGCTGCAGGCCATGGCCGGCGAGGGCGGCCCGACCCGTTTCTGCATGGTGCGCTTCGGCAATGTGCTGGGCTCCTCGGGCTCGGTAGTGCCCTTGTTCCGGGAGCAGATCCGTCGCGGCGGTCCGGTGACCGTGACCCATCCGGACATCATCCGCTACTTCATGACCATCCCCGAGGCGGCGCAGCTGGTGATCCAGGCGGCGGCCATGGCCGAGGGCGGAGACGTCTTCCTGCTCGACATGGGGGAGCCGGTGCGCATCGCCGATCTGGCGCGCCGCATGATCCACCTGATGGGCTTCCATGAGCGTGGCACCGGCCCTGCCCGCGGCGAGATCGAGATCGTCTATTCCGGCCTGCGCCCCGGCGAGAAGCTGTACGAGGAGCTGCTGGTCGGGGACCAGGCGCTGCCGACCGGGCATTCGCGCATCATGCGCGCGCTGGAGAACCGCATGAGTACCGCCGAGCTCGATGACGTGCTTCGGCAGATCGATGACTGCTGCGCCGGCAAGAATGTCGATGGCATCCATCAGGCTTTCGAGAAGCTCCGCATCGGCTTTGTTTCGGCGGGCAACAGGGATTGCCTGGCGGGCCCGGCGCTGGCCGCGGGTCGCTGCCCAGGTGCGTGACCAGGGCGTGGAGCGTTTCCTTGCGTGAACTTCTGGTGGTGTTGATCGGGAGAGTGCTGGCGGTGGCGATTGCCCTCCTCGGCCTGCGTCTCTCAACCACCTTCCTGGCGCCCGCCGAGTACGGCGTCCTGGCCCTGCTGCAGACACTGCAGTTGCTGGCCATCTTCTTTCTCACCAATCCGGTAGTGCAGTACCTGAATCGCAAGCTGCACGAATGGAGCGCGGCGGGCCAGCTGGTGCACCGCCTCCGCCTCTACTTGCTGTATGTAAACGGCTGTAGCCTGGTTGCAGCGGCGATCGCCTTTGCCTGGCAGCGAAGGGGTGACGCCGCTGCCGATGCACTCTCCTTTGCGGTGGTCTTTCTGGGGGTCCTGGCGCTGGCCTGGGGGCCCGTTATCAGTTCCTTTCTCAACCTGCTGGGCAACCGCATCGCCTCCATTACCCTGATGACAATTGCAGGCCTGATGGGGCTGGGCCTGGCTACCTTGCTGGCCTGGCTGTCGCCCGGCGGTCTCAACTGGTTTGCCGGCCTGGTGATCGGCAATGCCCTCGCGGGACTGCTGGCTTACCGCCTGCTGCTGGCGAACATCCCGCCCTTGCGGGAGGAGTCCGCTCCCCCCCCCGAGGAGCGAGGGGAGGCAGTGCGCTTCATTGTGCCGCTGGCGGTGTCGGCGGCCTTCATGTGGTTCCTCGTCACGGGCTACCGGCTGGTGTTTGACCTGGTGTGGGGGGCGGCATTACTGGGCTATGCCGCGGTCGGCCTTGGTGTCGCCACGCAGCTCTGGGCCGTATCGGAGTCGCTGGCGACACAGTACTTGCAGCCCTACCTCTACCGCCGCATGGCGGAGGGACAGGAGAGCGGGGACCGGGGAGCCTGCTCCGACTATGTGAATGTCATCGGCCCTCTTTACCTGGGGTTCTCGGCCCTGGTGGCCGTCAATGCCCCCCTGGCCTACGGCCTGCTGGTGGCGGAGGGCTATCATGGTGGCCTGATGATCTTCATGGTCGCCATCTATGTTGAACTGCTGCGGGTGCTGACCAATGCCTTCTGCATGCCGGCCCACGCCAGCAAGGACGCCCGATTGCTCATATTCTCCTACCTGACGGCGGCAGTGTTCGTGGCCGCCGGCCTGGCGGTGGTCGCGTGGCTGGAGCTCGGCATCATCGCCGGCTGCCTGGTGCTGTTAAGTGGCGGCGCGGTGGGCTTCGTGTCGGTCGTACTCCGCATGCGGCGGCTCGCTCCGTTTCTTCCTGACTGGAGGGTCTGGGGGGCGGGCGTGGCGGTAGCCGTGCTGGGGCTGGGTTCCGCTGTGGCGGGCCTGAGTGGCCCGGTCGGTTTGTCCTGGGAGAGGGCGCTGCTGGCGGCTTTGTCGGGAGCTGCCTTCCTGTGTTATGTCCGCCTGGTATTGACCGGTAACTCCTCGCTGCAGCGTTTGTTTGGCAGTCAATTGAAAGAGCAGGTGATCGTAGAGTGATTGTTGTCAGGATAATTGGCGGTCTGGGGAACCAGTTGTTTCAGTACGCCACGGCCCGGGCGCTGGCAGATGCCTGCGGTGAAGAACTGTATCTCGATTGCCGGGGTTTTGCAGGCTACGATCTCCGGAACTTCACCCTTGGCCGGTTCAATATCCGAGCCAGGATTGCCGACGAGACAGTGCAGCGACGCTTTCCCGAGTGGCAGCGCCGCGTGGGCCGCCGCCTGCCCTTCCGGGAGGGCCGACTGGGCTCCTGGCTGTTCGAGAAGCATCTCATGTTCTATCCGGACTTGATGGCGCGCGGAGGTGATCTCTTCCTTGACGGCTATTTCCAGTGGGAGCGCTACTTCCTCGGTCGCGAGGACGCCATTCGCGCCGATCTCACCCTCCGCGGTGAGCTGCCGCCATCCGTGCGCGAGATGGAAATGCAGATTCGAAGTGCCCCGGCTCTCGCCATACATGTGCGTCGGGGCGATTATGTTGCCAATGCGGTCAACCAGCGCATGTTCGGCAGTTGCTCGCCGGACTATTACCGTCACGCGCTCGCCCATGTGCGGGAGCAGGTGGGCCCGGTCCGGCTCTTCATCTTCTCCGACGACCAGGCCTTTGCACGCACGCTATTCGCGGATCAGCCCGATGCCGTCTTCATCGATGGCAGCCATGATGACCCGGCGGACGATATGTACCTGATGTCCTGCTGCGATCATCACATCATTGCCAACAGCAGCTTCAGCTGGTGGGGCGCCTGGCTCGGCCGTGCGCCAGGGCAGGTCGTGGTGGCACCCGAGCCCTGGTTCGACTGGCCCGCCTTCGCGGGCGTGGAACTGGCGGCCGAGGGCTGGCACCGGATAACCAAGAGTTAATGTCAATGAATAGCATTGAAAAGACAGTGCAGGACGCCAATTCGCCACTTGTGAGCGTGGTGGTACCCTTTTATAACGCTGAAAATACCCTGCTGGACACGGTGCGGTCGGTGCTTGCCCAGACGTATGGCAACTGGGAGCTGCTGCTCAATGACGACGGCTCCCGGGATGGCTCGCTGGCGCTGGCGCGGCGTATAGCGGATCCGCGCGTGCGGGTATTCTCGGACGGGCAGAACCGGGGTGTCATCCAGCGCCGCCGCGAGCTCACCGGGTACGCGCGCGGCGACTACGTGGCCATGATTGATTCCGATGACCTGATGCATCCGGAGCGGCTGGAGCGGCAGCTGGCCTATATGCGGACGCATCCGGAGTGCGACGTGCTCTGCTCGGCCGCAGTGTCCATGTCCGAAGACATGCGCGCGGTGGCGCTCCGTGACCTTGGGCCGCTGGACGTCAGTCCTGAGGCGCTGCTGCGCACGGGCTCCATCATCCAGCCTTCGGTAATGGCGAAGACGGACTGGTTGCGCAGCAATTCCTACCGCGAGGGCTACGATCGCGCCGAAGATCGCGAGCTCTGGGTGCGCACTCATGGGAGTTCGGTCGTCGCCAAGCTCCCCGAGCCGCTGACCTATTATCGCGAGGTGGGCGTGTTTTCCTTGCCGAAATTCGTGAGGAGCTATCGCACCGAACGCAAGGTATTGCTGGAGTTTGGGCCGGCCATGATCGGGCGAAGCGGCACTTTCTACCTGTGGGCCCGTTCCTGGCTGAAAACGCTGGCCATTCGCCTGATTCATGCGCTGGGGTTCGGCGAGTGGCTGATTCGTCGTCGGTTTAGCGACGGCAGCGGCCTTGAGTCCTACCAGCTTGTCATTGAGCGCATTCGCAAGATTCCGGTGCCTGGCATTGAGTGAGGCCGGACCGTCCGAGGGCGGCAGGGCCACCATTTTTTCCAGGCTCCCTGACGAATGAGCTGACAGACATGGGAGTTGATCTGATGAAGGCAGGCCTGGCCGGCGGGGCGCGCGTTGAAGCGGGTCCGGCAGGACGACCTCTGGCGGTTGATCACCGGTGCGGCGCAGGCCCGGCCCGGTGCTGGCCCACCCGCGTTGCACCGGTAGTGTCGGGCCACGGGAGTATGGGGGGGCGCTGGCGGACGGGCCCCGGGATTTATCTCCCGGGCCATCTGCTCGGCCGCACGGGTTCGAACGCGGTAGAATTTTCCTTTATGGCCCGGACGCCTCCATGCCCAGCCTGCTGATTGTCACTACGGTCGCGCCCACCCTGCGCGCCTTCCTGCTGCCCTTCGCCCGCCACTACCGGGCCCTGGGCTGGCGGGTGGAGGCGGCTGCCCGGGACATCAATGACGTGCCGGCCCTGCAGGCGGAATTCGACGCCTGCCATGCGCTGCCGCTGTCACGCAATCCGCTGGACCTGGGCGCATTGCTGCGCGCCCCGGCGGCCATCCGCCGCCTGGTCGGATCGGGTGACTATGACCTGGTGCATGTGCACACACCGGTGGCCGCCATGCTGCTGCGCTTTGCCTTGCGCGGCCGCCCCGACGGTGCCCGCCCGCGAGTGGTCTATACCGCGCACGGCTTCCACTTCCATCGCCATGGCCGGGCCCTGACCAATGCCGTGTTCCGGACAGCGGAGCGCCTGGCAGCTCCCTGGTGCGATGCCCTCGTCACCATCAACCGGGAAGACCATGACGCGGCCCGCGCCGCCGGTTTCGCCACCCGGGTCGAGTACATGCCCGGCATCGGTGTCGATACCGCGCGGTGGAACCCGGCGCAGGTCGAGGCCGCGACGGTGGCGGCCCTGCGCCAGGCGCTGGGCTTGCGCGACGCCGACGTGCTTTTCCTCATGGTGGCCGAGTTCAATCCCGGCAAGCGTCACCGCGACGTGCTCGCGGCCCTGGGCCAGCCCGGCCTCGAGCACGTGCATGTGGCATTTGCCGGGGACGGCCCGCTGCGTCCCGCGCTGGAGGTGGAGGCGATGACGGCCGGCATTGGCGGGCGCGCGCACTTCCTGGGCTTCCGTCGTGACATTGCCGCCCTCATGCGCGCCAGCCGCGCAGTGCTGCTGCCCTCGCAGCGCGAGGGCCTGCCGCGCTCGTTGCTGGAGTCGCTGAGCATGGCCGTGCCCATCATCGGCGCGGACATCCGCGGCATCCGCGAGCTGGCCGAGAACGACTGCGGCCGCCTGCATGCGGTCGGGGATGTCGCCGGCCTGGCCGCCGCCCTGCGCGAGCTGGCGGCTGCCCCCGACCTGGCCGCCGCCATGGGGGCGCGTGGCCGCGAGCGCATGCTGCGCGACTATGACGAGAAGGTGGTGATCCGCCTTCATGATGAACTCTATGCCGACCTGTTGAAGGACCGAGATGCTGAAGCGACTTCTTGATGTGACCGGCGCCGCCGCGGGGCTGCTGCTGCTGTCCCCGGTGGTGCTGACGGTGGCGTATCTGGTGCGTACCCGCCTGGGCAGTCCCGTGCTGTTCCAGCAGGTGCGGCCCGGCCTGCACGGCAAGCCATTCCGCATGTACAAGTTCCGCACCATGACGGACGCGCGCGATGCCGCGGGGAATCTGCTGCCGGACGCCGAGCGCCTGACGGCGTTCGGCAAGTGGCTGCGCGCCAGCAGCCTGGACGAGCTACCCGAGCTGATCAACGTACTCCGGGGCGAGATGAGCCTGGTCGGGCCGCGGCCGCTGCTGATGGAGTACCTGCCGCTGTATTCCCCAGAACAGGCGCGCCGCCACGACGCCCGTCCGGGCATCACCGGCTGGGCCCAGATCAATGGCCGCAACGCCATCTCGTGGGACGACAAGTTCGCGCTGGACGTGTGGTACGTGGATCATCAGGGCGTCTGGCTGGATATCCGGATCCTGGCGCTTACCGTCTGGCGCGTGCTGCGCCGCGAGGGCATCAGCGCCGCCGGCGAGGCGACCATGCCGAAATTCACCGGGAGCCGCCGCGATGGCTGAGCGTGTCATGGTGGTGGGGGCGGGCGGCCACGCCAAGGTCGTGATCGACGTGCTGCGTGCCGCCGGCCACGAGGTGGCGGCCCTGTTCGATGACAATGCCGCTCTCCACGGGCAGGTGTTCCGCGGCGTGCCGGTGCTGGGCGCCGGCGCCGACGTGGTGGCGCATGCGGCCGCCAATGGCCTCTGGTATTTCCTGGTGGCCATTGGCCACAATGTCACCCGCCTCGGCATCGGCCGGCGCCTGGAGGCGGCCGGCCTCGTCGGCCTGGCCGCGGCGCATCCTTCCGCCGTGCTTGCGCCCGGCGTGGTGCTCGGTTCAGGCACCGTGGTGATGCCCGGCGCCTGCATCAATGCGGATACCCGCATTGGAGCGCATGGCATCGTCAATACCGGTGCCCGCGTGGATCATGACTGCGCGCTGGGCGATGGCGTCCATCTCGCCCCTGGCGTCGTGCTCTGCGGTAACGTCAGCGTGGGCGAGCTGGCCTTCGTGGGGGCGGGGGCGACCGTCATCCCCGGCATGAGTGTCGGGGCCCGCGCCAGTGTCGGCGCGGCAGCCGCGGTAGTGCGGCCGGTGGCCGCTGACAGCAAGGTAAGGGGCGTGCCTGCACGCCCGTATGTGGAGTGATGCAATGAGCTATTCCAACGCCCCCTGGCCCGTCTACGAAGACGACGAGGTTGCCGCCGTCGAGGCGGTGCTGCGCTCCGGCAAGGTCAACTACTGGACCGGGTCCGTGTCGCGCGACTTCGAGAAGGACTACGCCGCCTATGTCGGCGTGCCGCACGCCAT
>JAZKHS010000049.1:118942-147049 GCA_040385265.1 Pseudomonadota bacterium
CGGCGGCGGTCGTCGGCCTCGAGTTGTGCGATCGCAGCGAGCGCGGCCTCGACCTTGCCTGGATCGCGCTCGGCATCGGCCAGGGCGACGAGGTCGTCGTGACCGCGCGCACCTTCCTGGCCTCCGTGAGTTCCATCGTGCTCGCCGGCGCCACGCCGGTCTTCGCCGACATCGATCCCGATTCCCAGAACATTACGCCCGACACCCTCCGCGCCGTGCTGACGCCGCGCACCAGGGCCATCCTCTGCGTGCACCTCGCGGGCTGGCCCTGCGACATGGACGGCATCCTCGCCCTGGCGGCCGAGAAGGGCCTGCGCGTGGTCGAGGACTGCGCCCAGGCCCATGGCGCGCGCTACAAGGGCCGGCCGGTCGGCAGCCTCGGCGACATCGCCGCCTTCTCGTTCTGCCAGGACAAGATCATGAGCACGGGCGGGGAGGGCGGCCTCGTCACCTGCCGCGACGACGCGCTGTGGTCGCGCATGTGGTCCTTCAAGGACCATGGCAAGAGTTATGACGCCGTGTACAACCGTCCGCATCCGCCCGGCTTCCGCTGGCTGCACGAATCCTTCGGCACCAACTGGCGCATCACCGAGATGCAGGCCGCCATCGGCCGCCGCCAGCTCGCCAAGCTCGATGACTGGGTCGCCCGCCGCCGCGCCAATATGGCCGCGCTGTTCGCGGAGCTGGAGGGCCTTGAGGCGCTGCGCCTGCCGCAGGTGCCGGCGGACATTTTCCACGCCGCCTATCGTGCCTATGGCTTCGTGCGTCCCGAGAGGCTCAAGGAGGGCTGGAGCCGCGACCGCATCATGGCCGAAGTGAGCGCGCGCGGCGTCCCTTGCATGAGCGGGTCCTGTTCCGAGGTCTACCGCGAGAAGGCCTTCGACGGCACCGGCCTGCGCCCGGCCGCGCCGCTGCCGGTGGCGCAGGAACTGGGCGATACCAGCCTGGCCTTCCTGGTCCACCACACCCTGACGCCCGACGACCTGCGCACCGTGGGCCGCCACGCCCGCGAGGTCATGCTGCAAGCCACCCGCTGAGGAATGCCATGAGCCCCACCACCGGCCTGCTCGATCTCGACCGCGCGGAAGTGCGGGATTTCCTGACCCGCCTGGAGGGGCTCCCGGAACCGCTGTCGCCCGTCACCCACCCCGGCCTCGTGCGCCTGTTCTTTGCCAGCGACTATGCGCTGGAGCAGGTGGTACGGCATCCGGAGTGGCTGGCACCGCTGGAGGGCTGGGCCACCGCTCCGGCGCCTGACTTCGCCGCCGAGCTGGCAGCGCTGGTCCGCGACACGGAGTCCGAGGACGACTTCATGCGCGAGCTCAGGCTGTGGCGTCACCGCCTGATGCTGCGCCTGATCTACCGCGACGTGAACGGCCTCACCACGGTGCCCGAGCTCACGCGCGAGCTGTCCGACGGCGCCGATGCGGCGATCGCCGCGGCCCTGGCCTTCGCCGAGCGCCAGCTCCTTGCCCTGCATGGCGAGCCGGTGGGCGAGGACTCGGGCCTGGTGCAGCGCATGAGCGTGATCGGCATGGGCAAGCTGGGGGCGCAGGAGCTGAACCTGTCCTCGGACATCGACCTCATCTTCGTGTACCCGGAAGCCGGCGAGACCAACGGTCGCATTTCCATCTCCAGCCATGAGTTCTTCATCCGCCTGGGCCAGCGCATCATCAAGCTGCTGGATACCGTGACCGGCGACGGCTTCGTGTTCCGCGTCGACATGCGCCTGCGCCCCTGGGGCGATGGCTCGGCGCTGGCCAGCTCGTATGCCGCGATGGAAACCTACTACGAGCAGCACGGCCGCGAATGGGAGCGCTATGCCCTGATCAAGGCGCGCATCTGCGCCGGCGACACGGTCGAGGGCCAGCAGCTGATGACCTCGCTGCGGCCCTTTGTGTTTCGCCGCTACCTGGACTTCGGCGCCTTCGAGTCGCTGCGCGAGATGAAGGCCATGATCGAGCGCGAGGTGCGGCGCAAGGGCATGGAGCACAACGTCAAGCTCGGTCGCGGTGGCATCCGCGAGGTCGAGTTCATCGCGCAGGCCTTCCAGCTCATCCGCGGCGGCGTCGACCGCCGCCTGCAGCAGCGCGAGCTCATGACCATCCTGCCGCTGCTGGCCGAGACCGGCCTGCTGCCGGCGCAGGCGGTGGACGAGCTGCGCGAGGCCTATTTCTTCCTGCGCACCTTGGAGCACCGCATCCAGGCCCTGCGCGACCAGCAGACCCAGGAGCTGCCGGCGGCACCGGAGGCGCAGCAGCGCCTGGTGGCGAGCCTGGGCTTCGCCGGCTGGGATGATTTCATGGCGGCGCTCGAGGTGCACCGCGCCCGCGTCGATGCCCAGTTCCAGGACGTGATCGTGGCGCGCGAGGAGACGGGCGAGGCCGCGGGTCCGGGCAGCGCGCTCTGGACCGCGGACGAGGCCGACCTGCCGGAGCTCCTGGGCGAAGCCGGTTTCCGCCGCATCAAGGACAGCACGGTCCGCCTGCTGGACCTGCGCAATTGCCGCGGCGTGCGCGCCATGCAGAGCGTGGGGCGCGAGCGCCTGGACAAGCTCATGCCGCGCCTGCTCTGCGAGTGCGCCCGCCATGCCGAGCCCGACCTTGCCCTGGAGCGGGTGCTGCCGCTGGTGGAATCCGTGCTGCGCCGCAGTGCCTACATCATGCTGCTGGTGGAAAATCCGGCCGCGCTCAAGCGCCTGGTCGACCTCTGCGCCGCCAGCCCCTGGATCGCCGAGGAGGTCACGCGCTTCCCGGTGCTGCTGGACGAGTTGCTGAACGCGCAGACCCTGTTCTCGCCGCCGCAGAAGGCCGAGATCGCCGCCGAGCTGCGCCAGGCGCTGGTGCGCCTTCCCGAGGACGACCTCGAGGCCCAGATGGAGGCACTGCGCATCTTCAAGAAGGGCCAGGTGCTGCGCGTCGCCGCCTCCGACATCACCGGCAGCATGCCCTTGATGAAGGTATCGGACTACCTGACCTGGCTGGCCGAGGCGGTGCTGGAGGAGGTCCTGAATCTGGCCTGGCGCTTCCTCACCGCCCGTCATGGCCGCCCCCTGGGCCTGGACGGCCAGCCCTGTGACCCCGGCTTCATCGTCGTCGGCTATGGCAAGCTGGGCGGCATCGAGCTCGGCTACGGCTCCGACCTCGACCTGGTCTTCATCCATGGCGGCAGCCCGGATGGCGAAACCGACGGCGAGCGCCCGCTGGACAATGCCAGCTTCTTTGCCCGCCTCGGCCAGAAGATGATCGCCTTCCTGACCACGGCCACCGCCGCCGGCCAGGTCTACGACGTGGACATGCGCCTGCGCCCCTCCGGCAACGCCGGCATGCTGGTGAGCTCGCTGGCGGCCTTCCGCAAGTACCAGGAAGAGAGTGCCTGGACCTGGGAGCACCAGGCCCTGGTCCGCACCCGCGTGGTGGCCGGCGACCCCGCCCTGGGCGCCGCCTTCGACGCCGTCCGGCAGTCGGTGCTGGCGCGCCCGCGGGATCCGGACACCCTGCGCCGGGAAGTGATCGAGATGCGCGACAAGATGCGCGCCACCCTGTCCTCCGAGGCGCCTGGCAAGGGCGGCCCGGGCTTCCGCCTCAAGCATGACCGGGGCGGTATCGTTGATATCGAATTTATGGTGCAATACGGCGTACTGGCGTGGGCGCACGAACACCCTGAGCTGACCCGCTACCCCGATAACGTCCGCATCCTGGAGGGCCTGGCACACCATGGCCTTCTCCCTGCCGATGCGGTCGCCGGTCTCAGGGATGCCTATCTGCAATACCGTGCCCGCGGCCACCGTCTCGCGCTCGCCAACCGGGAAACCAAGGTAGAGGACGACGAGTTCCGGAAGGAACGCGCGCTCGTCACGCTTTGCTGGAAGTCCGTGCTGGGCGAGCCATAACTCATTTGATTGACGGCGTGATCCGGGGTGGGTCGCGCCGTGTGGAGAGATGAAGATGTCGATGTCCGATCGCGACGGCGTGATCTGGTTTGACGGCGAAATGGTGCCCTGGCGCGAAGCCAAGACCCATGTGCTGACCCACACCCTGCACTACGGCATGGGCGTGTTCGAAGGCGTCCGCGCCTACGAGGCCGAAGGCGGCACCGCCATCTTCCGCCTGCAGGAACACACCAACCGCCTGTTCGATTCCGCGCACATCATGAACATGAAGATCCCGTTCACCAAGGACGAGATCAACGAGGCGCAGCGCGCCGCCGTGCGCGAGAACCAGCTGCCTTCCGCCTACCTGCGCCCGATGGTGTTCTACGGCAGCGAGGCCATGGGCCTGCGCGCCACCGGCCTCAAGGTGCACGTCATCGTCGCCGCCTGGAGCTGGGGCGCCTACATGGGCAAAGAGGCCCTGGAGCTGGGCATCAAGGTGCGCACCTCGAGCTTCACGCGCCACCACGTCAACATCTCCATGACCCGCGCCAAGGCCAACGGCAACTACATCAACTCGATGCTGGCCTTGCAGGAAGCCCTGTCCGCCGGCGCCGACGAGGCCATGCTGCTGGATACGGAAGGCTATGTGGCCGAAGGCTCGGGCGAGAACATCTTCCTGGTGAAGGACGGCGTCCTCTACACCCCGGAGGTGACCTCCTGCCTGAACGGCATCACCCGCAACGCCGCCATCACCCTGGCCCAGGACCTCGGCATCAAGGTCGTGGAAAAGCGCATCACCCGCGACGAGGTCTATATCGCGGACGAGGCCTTCTTCACCGGCACCGCCGCTGAAGTCACGCCCATCCGCGAAGTCGACGGCCGCGCCATCGGCGCCGGCCGCCGCGGCCCGGTGACCGAGCGCATCCAGAGTCTGTACTTCGACACGGTGATGGGCCGCAATCCCCAGCACCGCGCCTGGCTCACGCCCGTCAAGTAAGCCCGCCTCAACCGGGGAGCCGTCGTGCCCGAGCCTCTAGTCATCTGGCGCCTGACCGACGGCAAACCCGGCCACATGCAGCAGACGCTGGGACTGGCGCAAGCCCTGTCCCGGCGGGTCGCCTGCGCCTGCCATGACATCGACCTGCGCGAGCATGCCAGCGGCTGGCTGGACGTGCTGCGCGGCCGTTTTCCGGCGGGCGCGGGCCTGCCACGGCCCGGCCTGGTGATCGGTGCCGGCCACGGCACCCACCTGGCCCTGCTGGCGGCGCGTCGCGCCACCGGCGCCCGGGCCGTGGCCCTGATGAAGCCCTCGCTGCCCCTTGCCCTCTTCGATCTCGTCATCGCGCCCGCGCACGATGGCTTGGCGGAGAGCGCCCGCGTCATCAACACGCTGGGGGTGCTGAACCCCATGCAAGGCGGCGAGAAACAGTCGGGCAGCCTGCTCGTCCTGATTGGCGGACCCAGCAAGCATGTGCGCTGGGATGACGCCACCGTGCTGCACCAGGTGGCCGAGGTAGCGGCCGCACAGCCACCGTCCTCGGACTGGCAACTGACCGACTCAAGGCGCACGCCGGCCGCCCTGGGCGCGGAACTGCAGCGCCGCTACGGCGCCCGCTTCCAGCCCTGGGCGGCCTGCCCGCCGGGCTGGCTGGCCGCGCGCCTGGCCGTGACCGAGTCGGTCTGGGTGAGCGAGGACAGCGTGTCCATGGTGTATGAGTCGCTGACCGCGGGTTGCCGCGTCGGCCTGCTGCAGCTCGAGGCCAACCGCAGCGGTCGCGTGGCGCGCGGGGTCGAGCAGCTTCTCGGAGGGGGGCGGGTGACGTCGTTCGCGGATTGGAGCATGCATCACGTGTTGCCGCCTCAGGCGGCATTTAATGAGGCGGAGCGTATCGCCCCGCTCGTAATTGAACGATTGCTGCCACGCTGACGCGGTGGTGCCGCGGCAGCGCTCAGGGATGACCTCTGGCGGCGACAAGCAACATTAGGAGAAGTCCGATGGGGTCGAATGTCTGGTGGAAGGCCCTGGTCCTTGCAGGACCGGTGCTGTTGTTTCCGGTGGCACGTTCCTATTATGTCTTCTACGTGGCGATCATGGGGTGGGCGCTATGGGAGGCGCGTGGCGCGCTGTTTCGGGAGGAGCGAGCAGTGCTGATGGCCGTGGCGGCGTTCTTCCTGCCTGTGCTGGTGACTTTCTTGGCAGCCCTCGTCTCGGGCGGAGCCGATCCTGTGTGGCTCAAGCGCGGCGGTGCCTTCCTGCTCGGTGGCCTGCTGGCCCTCGCCACCGCGCGTCTGTTTCGTGACGCGCGCATCCAGCCCCTGGCGACTGCCCTCATAAGCCTGGCGGTGTGCTCTTGGCTGCTCGACGGATGCCTGCAACTCCTTGCAGGCCAGAGCATCGATTGCCGGGGCGGCGCTTCGGCCTGCCTGACCGATCCGCGCTGGTCCCTCTACTTTGCCACCAATACCAAGCTCTCCTATTTCGCCGGCATGATGGCCTTCCTGCCGACCTCCTGGCTGATCCGCCGGCGTCGCTACTGGCTCGCCTGCGCCGTGCTGGTGATGGCGGGCGTCACCTCCATGGCGATGGGCAGCCGATTCGGCATGCTAGCCTTCCTGGTCGGACTGGGCGCCCTTGGCTTTGTCGTTGCGCTCGGCCTGGGACGTCGCGCGAAGCTACTCATTTTTGTCGCGGCGCCGCTGGCTATCCTGGCGGTGGGCGCGGTGTTCTATCAGGTCAATCCAGAATTCCATGCGCGCATGGCGCGCACGCTCTCGATTTTTTCCGCGACCGACTACCGGATTGTCAACAATGCCTTGTCTGGCCGCCTCGACATCTGGTTGCCGACACTTGCCATGCTGGGCGATGGCAACTGGCTGTTTGGGATCGGGCCCGGCAACCTGGACACGGCCATCCGGCCCTACTTTCAGCCCGGCAATGTGTTTGCCAATGCCAAGGTTTTCCATGCGCACCAGGTGATGATCGACATCCTGGCGGCCACGGGTCTTGTGGGGCTGCTGGCGTTCCTTGCCTACTATGGCTGGGCGGCGCGGCAGTTCCTGCGTTACCGATTTCAGGACATCGACCTGCGCTGGGGGGCGCTGCTGGTCTTCCTGCTCATGTGGTTCCCGCTTAATTCGGCGCAGGGGTTTTACTCGTCCGAAATGATGTTCCTGACCTTCTACATGTTGGGGCTGGGCTTCGGCTTCCGCCCGGTGGCACCGCTGCCGGCTTCGTCAGCCACGGGTGCGGACGGGATGGCCCCGCTCCGCGACAGTGTCGTGGTCTAAGGTCGGCCCGTCCGCCCGTGCAGCAGGAAGTGACATGGAGATGTTCACCGTTCCACCTTCTCAACAATCCCAATGCAATCTGAAGCGTCGGTCTTTATTCCTGGCTTTCAGGGAGCGCTCACGCTGGTTCGCAGCGGGATGCGGTCTCTGGAGGCGATTTTCATCGTCAGGGGTGGGCACGAGCCATCTCAGGGGAAAGTTGCTGGCGTGGATATTCATGGTGGTGTCGCTCTATGCGTTTGCGGCGATGGTGATTGCGCGCGAGCTGGTCATTCCCTCTGTCTTTCCCGCGGCGGTAGCCGGAAATATTCCTGGCGATCCAGACTACTACCATCGTTTGGCGCTGGAGCGGGTGGAGGCAATCCGCGAGGGGGGCATCAGTGAGCTTCAGCTCAGGCCAGAGGGACAAGGCCCTGCTGGTTTGGCCAGCCTTGTTTATCTGGTTAATCCAAGCCCTTACAGCTTCGTCCTGATCAACGCTCTATCTCACGGCTTGTCTGCGCTAATGATGGCGATGCTCGTGATGCGCTGGTTTTCCGTTCGTGCGGCACTGGTCGCGATCGCTCCGCTAGTCATATCTCCCTACATGATGGTCTGGTTTTTCCAGTTGAACAAAGACAGCCTCGTGTTATCCGGCGTCCTGATGTTGGTCTATGGTCTGGTGAGGTTCGTAACGGCAAAAGAGCGCGTGCCGGTCCGTGAAGGAATGATTTCGCTGCTTTTCATGGGTGGCGGCGTGGTGCTGCTGTGGACCATGCGGCCTTACCTCAATCAGGTTTTGCTGCCGATCATCGCGGTGTTGCTGGTGTTCAGCCTAGGGTGGCGGGCGATGGGAGGTCATCTATCCTTTTCAGGGGGGGCGGTTTTTGCACTGTACGGGCTGATCCTTATTGCCTGCCTCGGGGTTCTCGGCCAAGGCGCTGCTTCCAGTGAGACCATTCGGAGGCTCGAGAGTTTTGATTTTGATATAGATGGCGCTGTTGGAAATGAGGCCTCGGGCTACCGGGAAGGCAAGTCAGTTGCGGCGCGCTGCCTGGATCGCATCAAGGCAGAGGTCTGGCGTGACGAGAATGCCTTACCGGATTACGTGAATAGAAAGCTCAGGGCCATGATGGGGCAGCGTTGCCTCACCTTCACTCTTCTGGAGACACAGAAGAATTCCACGGTTCTGAAGTCGATGGTTGATGTGGATCGGTGGCCTGCCGGCTCGCTCGAAGCCTTGGGTTACCTCCCTCGCGCCCTGATGCTGGGCTTCTTTGCGCCCTGGCCGGATGACTGGAGCTATGTTTTCAGGAATGGCCCCTCGTTCTTTTACATGGTGGTGCCGCTGGAGGCATTCTTGTTGTATGCCGGTTTGCTGGGGCTAGGCTTCTGGGCTTGGCGCACACGCATGTGGGTGACCCTGATTCCCCTGTTCCTCTCGGTCGGCGTGAGTTTGGCCTATGGCATGACAACCCCGTTTCTGGGGGTTCTTTATCGGTACCGTTTTCCATTCTGGATAATAATCATCTGTTTGGGAATCGCGGCCATGATGGACTTGAGGGCGCGTAGGGGGGGCGAATGCCGGAGCGGGGAGACGGGCCTGGATGTTTCTGAGCTTGGCTCGACAGAATCTCTGCGCCAAGGCTGAGAGAATTCGGATGGCCTGATATGCCGCGTACTTGTCGTGGCGCAGGAGGCCTTCGCAGGCGCCCACTGGATCGCGGGGTGCCTGCGAGGCTGCGGCTGAGCAGGCTCCGTCCTGTGCTGCACTGGTGATGGACGCTGCGGTAGTTTGCATTTTGTGGTTACAGGACGGTAGGCGGGGGGGCGATGGGCATTTTGCGAGTGTTACTGGCAATCGCGGTGGTGATTGCGCATTCACAGCCGGCGCTGGGCCTGGCGCTGGTGGGCGGGCAGGTGGCCGTTCAGGCATTCTTCATTATTTCCGGGTTCTATATGGCCCTGATCCTGGAAAGAAAGTATGCCGGGGAGGGCGGCTATTCGCTGTTTCTCGGCAATCGCTTCCTGCGCCTCTTTCCTATCTACTGGATTGTCCTGGTCGCCACGGCCATTGCTGGCGTGGCCGGTTTGCACTTGTTTCAGGCAGGCCCGCTGCAATCGTTCCATGAGCGTGGGGGCTCGCTGGGCGTCGGCGCCTGGCTGCTTGTCGCCCTCGGAAATCTCGCGATTCTTGGGCAGGATCTCGTGTACTTCCTGGGCGTGGATCACGCGACCGGGAGTCTGGGTTGGTCGAGCAACTTCATGGAAACCGACCCGCCGCTCTTTCGCTTCCTGCTGGTGCCTCAGGCATGGTCCCTTAGCCTGGAGATCTGCTTCTATCTCATGGTTCCATTTCTGGCCGTCCGCTCAACAGCCCTGCTGGCCGTGTTGGTCGCTGCAAGCCTGCTATGTCGGCTATATATCGTCTCGGCCCTGGGGTTGGATCATGATCCCTGGCTGAACCGACTGCTTCCTCTGGAGTTGGCGCTGTTCCTGATGGGTATCTTGTCATTCAGGCTTTATCGGAAGATGGGGGCCGCCGGCCGGTTTGCGGAGGTGGGCCCGGTTTTCCTGGTGCTGACGCTCCTCGTCGTCCTGGCGTATCCGCTGCTGTCCGGTTTTTCCGTGCATCAGCAAATCGTCAATTGGGTCTTCTACTTCTGGCTGCTGCTCGCCTTGCCTTTCATCTTTCACGTCACCCGACAAAATGCGATTGATGCCCGCCTTGGTGAGCTTTCATATCCGCTGTATGTAGTGCATGTGCTGGTTATTTACCTGCTGGCGCCCTTCTTGGGCGCCCTGCAGCTGACGGCCTACAAGGGTGAGTTGACCATCTTCCTGTCCTTGGGGGCCGCTTGGTTACTAGTGAAATTTGTGGCGGACCCCGTCGAGCGCTACCGCCAATACCGCGTGCGGAACCATGTCGGGGACCGTGCCAAGGCCCTGCCAGGTGTAAGCGCGTGAGAGCGGGGGAGATGGACAGTCTCTGCTTTCGGGGGTGGGGCGAGAGGGCTCTCCTGCCTGCCAGAAGGGAGAGTGTGCATTGAGCCTGGGCGCGGCTAATCCTGTTATCATGGTTGCCGCGCAACTCCCCCAAAGGTTTTTATGCCTCGGAGATGGTGTTGCTGACCTTCTTCGTCCTGGGGCTTGGCTTTGGCTTTCGGCGCAATGACCCGTCGGCCCGGCCGACCTGAGGCGCCGGGCCGTTGAATCTGCGGAAGGGGGAATGAATGGCCCGGGTGATATTCCAGTCCACACAGCTGTCGATGCGCGGTACGGAAGTCGCGCTGTTCGACTATGCCCGCTACAACGAGGAAATCCTCGGCAATGAGTCGCTGATCCTCTTTGACGAGAGCAGCCCGCTCAACGACCCCAAGGTCATTGCCCGTTTCGAGGAGCGCTTCCCCGTGCATGCCTGGCGCCGGGACGCGGCGCTGGACCAGTCGGTGGCGCCACTGAACGCCGACCTGCTCTATTTCATCCGGATCGACCGCAAGCACTCCAGCCTGTCCGGCGTGGTGCCGACCATGGTGCACGAGGTGTTCCCGGCCAAGCCCGCGGTGTTCCAGGGCTCGGCCTACGCCTTTGTCTCGGAGTGGATGTCGCGCACCTTTTCCCACGGCGTCGTGCCGGCGGTGCCGCATATCGTGACCCTGCCGGCGGTGGAAGGGGACTTGCGCCGCGAGCTGGGCATTCCGGCGGAGGCGACCGTCTTCGGCTGCCATGGCGGCAAGGACAGCTTTGACATCGCATTCGCCAAGCAGGTCGTGGGCGAGGTGCTGGCCCTGCGCAAGGACATCCATTTCGTCTTCCTGAACATCGCACCCTTCCTGTCGCACCCGAATGCGCACTTCCTTCCGGGAACGCCGGATGTCGAGCGCAAGGTGATGTTCATCAATACCTGCGATGCCATGCTGCATGCCCGCAGCCGTGGCGAGACCTTTGGCCTGGCCTGTGCCGAGTTCTCGCTGCGCAACCGGCCCGTGCTCACCTACAGCCTGTCCGGCGAACGCAACCATATCGCCACGTTGGGCGCCAGGGCGCTGCTCTATCGCGGTCCCGCCACCCTGCGCGCGCAGTTGCTGGGCTTTGACCGGGAAGCGGCCCGCCTGCAGGATTGGGACTGCTATTCGCGCGCCTTCTCGCCCGCCGCGGTGATGGCGCAGTTCGATCGCCACTTCATCCAGGTGGCGACGGCGAACGGCGTTGGTGATGCCGCCTGCTGGGCCCTGGGGCCGGCCGACCAGGCCGCGGTGCTGGCCAGCCGCGCCAGGATCCGCGCCATCAAGATGGCGCGGAGCTGGTCGCGACGCTTCGCCTGAGGCGGTGCCTCAATCCTTTTTTCCCGGCGGCGCCGGAATCGAATCTGAATGGAGAAGCGGATGACACGGGTGAAGTTCCTCAGCCGGATTACCCCCGCAGAGTGGAACCGGTATTTTCCCGGTGGCGGCACCACATGGAAGAGCTGCGAGTTCACTTTCGATCGCGATGACCGCGACTACGACTGGGTGGTGGTCTACGACGACGTGCCGCCGGCGGCCGGCCTGGGCGCGAAGCAGGCAGTGGAAGAGCTGGCCTGCCCGCGCGCCAATACCCTGCTCATCACCACCGAGCCGGCCACCATCAAGTGCTACGGGCTGCATTACACCGGACAGTTCGGGCATGTGCTCACCACCCAGCCGGCCTGGGCCCTGCCGCATCCGCAGCGGCACTGGCAGCAGACCGCCAACCACTGGTACTACGGCGGCAATGCCGGCCACGAGATGAGCCGTGAACGCCTGGAGGCGGGGCCCGGCCCCAAGACGCGGATGGCCTCCATGGTGGGGTCCGGCAAGGCGCAGCGGCATACCCAGCACTATCGGCGCTTTGCCTTCATGAGCCGCGTACAGGCGCTGATGCCCGAGCTTGACGTCTTTGGCCGCGGCTACAAGCCGCTGCAGGACAAGGCTGAGGCGCTGGACGATTACCGTTATCACATCTGCGTTGAAAACCACATGGCGCCGCATCACTGGACGGAGAAACTGTCGGACTCCTTCCTGGGCCGCTGCCTGCCGTTCTACGCCGGGGCGCCGGACGCCGCGAGCTATTTCCCCGAGGGCAGCTTCGTCGCGGTCGACATCAATGATCCGGAAGGAGCGGTGGCCCTGCTGCGGCAAGCCATCCGCGAGGACTGGTATGCGCAGCGCCTGCCCCTGATCGAGGAGGCCCGGCGCCGGGTGCTGGAAGAGCACCACCTGTTTGCCGTCATCGAGCGCATTGTCGCCAGTGCCAGCCGCGACGCGACCAGTGCTGCAGGCGGGAGCGGCGCTGCGGCGGCTGTTGCGCCGGCAAGCGGGCCGCGCCTGCTGTCGCGTCACGCCCTGCGGCGCTCGCCCGGGCTGGCGCTCTTTCATGCGCTGGAGAAGATTTACGTGCGCCTGCGCTCGATGTTCGAGCGCCAGGGTCCGCGCGGCTAAGAAACGGGGACGGCGGATGACGACTATCTCGATAGTGCTCACGGTCTACAACAAGGCGCGCTTCCTCCCGGACACGCTGGCGAGCCTGTATGCCCAGGACGGCGCCGGCCGCGATTTCGAGCTGGAATTCGTGCTGGCCGACGATGCCTCCACCGACGCTTCCGTGGCGGTCAGCGAGGCCTTTTTTCGCGCGCATCCCGCCCGGGTGCAGATCCTGCACAACGAGAAGAACGCCGGTCCCTCCGTGCGCCTGAACCAGGGGCTGGCGGCCGCCACCGGCGAGCTGGTCTTTGTCTTCGATGCCGACGACATCGCGCCACGCAATGTGCTGGCCACCATGCTGCGCCTGCTGGAGCAGCACCGGCTGGACTATGTCTACGGACGCTCGCAAAAGACCCGGCTGCCGGCCGCCGAGGCCGCCGCGCTCGCGCTGCCGGCCACTCCCGAGTGCGTGACGGGCGACGACCCGCTGCGCCTGACGCTGGAGCGGGGGATCGTGCTGCCCATCGTCCTGGTGCGGCTCGAGGTGGCACTGCGTGCCGGGGGCTGTGATGACAAGGTTTTCGTACAGGATGAGTCGCTGGCGCTGCGCCTGGCGCTGGCGGGAAGGCGGGCCGGCATCATCGAGCATCCCTGCCGCTACGTGCTGCTGACGCCGGAGGAAGCCGCCAGCGGCAAACCCAGCCAGGCCCACCTCTCCGCCAATGTGGCGCAGCAGCATCATGACCAGTACCTCACCTACAGCCACCTGCTGGCGGATGCTCGCCTGAGCGGGACGCAGCGCGCGGTGCTGGCGCGCAAGGCGGTGTCGCCCTGGTGGAAGTCGGTGCGCCGGCAGGGTGCGCAGCCGGCGGTGCTGTTCTGGTATCTGCTCAGCCGGCTGTGCCCGGTGTTTGTCCTTGCGCGGCAGCGGGCGCGCCTCGAAGCCTATTTTGCACAGCTGCCGGGCGTGCGCCGCGTCGGCTGAGGGCCTTCCTTAACCGCCGGCGCGGCCGTAGCGGTCCTCCAGGCGGACGATGTCATCCTCGCCCAGGTAGGCGCCAACCTGTACCTCGATCAGGTCGAGGGGAATCTTGCCGGGGTTTTCCAGCGCGTGTACTGCACCCACCGGCAGATAGATGGATTCGTTCTCGGTCACCAGCTGCTCGACGCCGTTCAGCGTCACGCGGGCCGTGCCCGACACCACGATCCAGTGCTCGGCGCGGTGATGGTGCATCTGCACCGAGAGCTTGGCGCCCGGACTCACGGTGATGCGCTTGACCTGGTAGCGGGCACCCGCGTCGATGGAGTCGTAATGGCCCCAGGGGCGATAGACCTGGCGGTGCAGGCGGTGCTCGCTGCGGCCTTGGGCCTTCAACGTTTCCACGATCTTCTTGACGTCCTGCACGCGGTCGCGCGCGGCCACCAGCACGGCATCCTTGGTCTGGATGACGACGGTGTCGCGCAGGCCCAGGGTGGCGACGAGGCCGTTCTCGGATTCCACCAGGCAGTTTTGCGTGTCGTAAGCGATGACGTCGCCCTGCAGGGCATTGCCGTTCGCGTCCTTGGGCGACACTTCCCAGAGCGCCGAGAAGGCGCCGACATCGCTCCAGCCCGCGGCCAGCGGAACCACGGCCGCATGCGCCGTTTTTTCCATCACCGCGTAGTCAATGGAGTCGGAGGGGCAGGCCTGGAAAGCAGCACTGTCCACGCGCACGAAGTCGAGGTCGGACTGCGTCGTCGCCAGGGCCTGGCGACAGGCAGCCAGGATGTCAGGGCGGAAGGCCTCGAGTTCGTTCAGGAAAACGCTGGCGCGGAACAGGAACATGCCGGAGTTCCAGTCGTATTCCTTCGCGGCCAGGTAAGCCTCCGCAGTCTTCTGGTCGGGCTTTTCGACAAAGCCGGCCACCTCGAAGGCGCCCTCGCCCAGCGCCTTGCCGCGACGGATATAGCCATAGCCGGTTTCGGGGGCGGTGGGGATGATGCCGAAGGTCACCAGCCGGCCGGCCTGCGCCTGCGGCAGCGCCACCCGCACCGCGGCCTGGAAGGCATCAACGTCGCGGATGACGTGGTCGGCGGCCAGCACCAGCAGCACGGGATCGGCGCCGTCACGGGTGGCGGTCAGCGCGGCCAGCGCGATCGCGGGCGCAGTGTTGCGGCCGGCCGGCTCGAGCAGGATGTTGCTGCCCAGCCTGCCGATCTGGCGCAATTGCTCGGCGGCGATGAAGCGGTGCGCCTCGTTGCTGATGACCAGCGGAAAGGCGTCGGTGAGACCGTCCAGGCGGGCAATGGTGGCCTGCAGCATGGAGAGGGTCTGCCCGGGCAAGGTCAGGAACTGCTTGGGGTGCATCTCGCGCGAGAGCGGCCACAGGCGGGTACCGGAGCCACCGGCCATGATGACGGGAAGAAGGTTCATGTGCGCATGTCCGCGGCGTGGTCGAGGAACCACTGGTAAGTGCTCAGGAGGCCCGTGCGCAGGTCGATGCCGGCGCGCCAGCCCATGTTGGCCAGGCGTGACACGTCCATGAGCTTGCGCGGCGTGCCGTCGGGCTTGCTGCTGTCGAAGTCGATGCGGCCGGTAAAGCGGGTGACCGCCGCAATCATCTCGGCGAGCTCGCGGATGGTGACGTCGGTGCCGGTGCCCACGTTGATATGCGACAGCATGGGTTCGGTATTGGCGGCATAGCTGGCGTTGTCCAGGCCAAGCACGAACAGCGAGGCGGCCGCCATGTCGTCCACGTGCAGGAACTCACGCATGGGCGTGCCGCTGCCCCAGATGGTGACGCTCTCCGCGCCGCTTTGCGCGGCCTCGTGGAAGCGGCGCAGCAGGGCCGGCAGCACGTGGCTGTTCTGCGGATGGAAATTGTCGTTGGGACCGTAGAGATTGGTCGGCATCACCGAGCGGTAGTCGGTGCCGTACTGGCGGTTGTAGCTCTCGCAGAGCTTGATGCCGGCGATCTTGGCCACGGCATAGGGCTCGTTGGTGGGCTCCAGGATGCCGGTGAGCAGGGCGGCTTCCGTCATCGGCTGCGCGGCCAGCTTGGGATAGATGCAGGAGCTGCCGAGGAAGAGCAGCTTCTGCACGCCGGCGCGCCAGGCCTGGTGGATGACGTTGGCCTCCATCATCAGGTTTTCATAGATGAACTCGGCCGGGAAGGTGTTGTTGGCATGGATGCCGCCCACCTTGGCCGCGGCCAGGATCACCACGTCCGGTTTTTCCAGCGCAAAGAACTCGGCGACCTCGCCCTGGTGGGTGAGGTCGAGCTGTGCATGCGTACGGGTGAGGATGCGCTGGCAGCCCTGCGCCTGCAGCTGGCGCACGATGGCCGAGCCCACCATGCCGCGGTGGCCGGCGACGTAGTAGAGGCTGTCAGGGTTCAGCGAGGGGTGGCCCATGCTCAGTTCTCGCGGCGCACGGCGATGTCATAGCCGTGGGTCTTCAGCAGGGCATGGCGGCGCGCGTCCTCGAGGTCGTGCGCGACCATTTCCTTCACCATCTCGTCGAGCGTGATCTCCGGCACCCAGCCCAGCTTGTCCTTGGCCTTGGCGGGGTCACCGAGCAGGGTTTCCACTTCCGCCGGACGGAAATAGCGGGGGTCGATTGCGACCACGACATCGCCGACCTTGAGCGCCGGTGCCTTGTCCCCGGTGATGGCCTTGACCACCGCCTTCTCGTCGACGCCCGCGCCGACAAAGTCCAGTTCGAGGCCGAGCTCGGCGGCGCTCTTGCGGATGAAGTCGCGCACCGAGTACTGCACGCCGGTGGCAATCACGAAGTCTTCAGGCTGTTCCTGCTGCAGCATCATCCACTGCATGCGCACGTAGTCCTTGGCGTGGCCCCAGTCGCGCAGCGAATCCATATTGCCCATGTACAGGCACTTTTCCAGGCCGTAGGCGATGTTGGCAAGCCCGCGCGTCACCTTGCGCGTCACGAAGGTCTCGCCGCGGCGCGGCGACTCGTGGTTGAAGAGGATGCCGTTGCAGGCGTAGAGGCCGTAGGCCTCGCGGTAGTTCACCGTGATCCAGTAGGCGTACATCTTGGCCACGGCGTACGGAGAGCGCGGATAGAAGGGCGTGGTTTCCTTCTGCGGCGTTTCCTGCACCAGGCCGTAAAGCTCGGAGGTGGACGCCTGGTAGAAACGGGTCTTCTTTTCCAGGCCCAGGAAGCGGATGCCCTCCAGCAGGCGCAGGGTGCCGATGGCGTCCACGTCTGCCGTGTATTCGGGCGATTCGAAGGACACCGCCACATGCGACTGGGCGCCGAGGTTGTAGACCTCGTCCGGCTGCACCTCGGAGAGGATGCGGATGAGGTTGGAGGTGTCGGTCAGGTCGCCGTAGTGCAGGAAGAGGCGACGGCCCTTCTGGTGCGGATCCTGGTAGAGGTGGTCGATACGATCGGTGTTGAGCAGCGAGGCACGGCGCTTGATGCCATGCACCTCATAGCCTTTTTCCAGCAGGAATTCGGCCAGGTAGGATCCGTCCTGTCCGGTGATACCGGTGATGAGTGCCTTTTTCATGGGCCAGAGAGTCTCTTGATGGCAAGCCCGCTATTCTACCGGCATCCGCGAGCAGGGGTAAGGGTATCGGCCTGTGACGAAGGCCCCCGTTTCGCGGGCGGCGCACGGGCCAGGAGGCACTGTTGTCGTGGGGAGTACGGGTCTCGGGAAGACAGCCAGCGCCAGGCCAGCCGCGGGCAAATGACGGGGCTAAAGGACGGGGCGCAAGGGCGCAGGGTGCCGGCATCAGGCGGGCTTGTCTGCCGCGTGGGGCTCTCTCGTGCTCGCCCTCGGGCAAGAGTTGGCGATGGCGGCGGGCGGCCTCAGGCGAGAGCGGGCGCGACGCGGGCGGCAGCGAGCTCGGCGTAAAGCGACAGCGTCTGCTCGCACATGTCGGTCAGCAGGAAATGCGGACTCGGGGATGGCCGGTCAGGGGCCTCCAGCCAGCGCCGGGTGGCGGCCAGCAGGGCCGCGCTGTCACCGGCGGGAATGCGCCCCCGGGGATAGACGCGGGCAAGGATGTCGCCGACGCCGCCCACGTCCCAGCCCAGCACCGGCCTACCCAGGCGCAGCGCCTCGAGGACGGTGCGGCCGAAGGTCTCGGGCTGGGTGGAAAGGGAAAAGACCAGGTGGCACTGGCTCAGGACCTCGCGCATGTCGCTGCGGTGGCCGGTGAAGCTGATGCGGTCCGACAGGCCGGCCGCGGTGACAGCGGCACGCAGCTCGTCGGCATAGGCGGCTTTCCTGGCCTCGGCCCCCCCCACGATCAGGCCGTGGACCTGCGGGTGAACCGCGGCCAGGGAGCGCAGCAGCTCGATGAAGGTCGCGTGCCCCTTGAGCCGGGTCAGGCGGCCCGGCAGCGCCAGGACGGTCTTGCCGGCCAGTTCCGGGAACTGCTGGCGCCAGCGCGCCAGCCACGCGTCGCCGGGCTGGAAGTCATAGGGGAATTCGGCCGGATCGACGCCCTCGGGAATCAGCCGGATGCGCTCGGGAGGGCACTGCGGATAGTGGTCCAGGATGTAGCGCTGTACCGTCCCGGAACCGGCGATGACGGCCTCGCCCCGGGCCATGATGGCGCTGTAGGGACTGACCGAATGCAGTCCGTGCACCGTGGTCACGAAGCGCGGGCGCTCGGCGGCCGACAGCTTGCGCCAGGCCAGCCAGGCGACCCAGGCCGGGACCCGCGAGCGGGCGTGCACGATGTCGGGCCGCAACTGGCGCAGCAGACGGCGCAGCGGCGCCACCTGCAGCAGCGTGAACAGTGATTTGCGCTCCACCGGCAGTGTGACGTGCTCGCTGCCTTCGCGGAGCAGCTGTTCGACCAGGCGCCCGCCGCTGGAGATGACGATCGAGCGATGCCCGGCCGCCACCAGCGCCCGCGCCGTCTCCAGGGTGCAGCGCTCGACGCCGCCGGCCTGCAGCGCCGGCAGCAACTGCACCACCGTGAGCCGGATCACGGCTGCCCCTCGTGCCCGGCTTCCCGGGCAGCGGCCTCGCGTCGCCAGCGCAGCTCCTTGGCCTTGTAGCGGTAGGGGAACTGCCCGCCGGGGGGCACGGTCTTGAAGCGACGGTGGTACCACATGTACTGGGTGGGCGCGCGGCGGATGCGTTCCTCGAGGGCGAGGTTGACGCGGGTGGCGTCGGCGATCTCGTCGCCGGACGGATAGTGCTCGAGGGGCGCGGACAGCGACATGCGGTATTCCTCGCGGTCGCCGACGCGATGGAAGTGGATGACGAGGACAACGGAGTCGGCGATGCGGGCCAGCCGGGTCGGGGTGGTGATGGTGGCCGCCGGCACCCCGAAGAAGGGCGCGAATACGGCATGGCGCTGGCCGAAGTCCTGGTCGGGCGTGTACCAGACGATGTGGCCACCCTTGAGGGCCTTGATGAGGTGGCGCATGTCGTCGTGCGGGATGGCCCAGTGGTGATAGCGCAGGCGCCGCGACGTCATCATGTATTCGAGGACGGGACTTTTCTGGGGGCGGTAGACGGTGTCGACCTTGAAGGTCAGCGAGGCCATGCTCGCCCCCAGGTCCATCATGCTGTAATGGGCGCCCAGCAGCAGGACGCTGCGGCCTTGCGCTTCCGCGGCGCGCAGGTGCTCCAGGCCTTCGATGCGGAGGCGGTCGCGGTAGTACTCACTGGGGCGGAACCAGGCATTGGCCGTCTCGAACAGGGTGAGGCCG
Source organism: Pseudomonadota bacterium (assembly GCA_040385265.1). GTDB lineage: Bacteria > Pseudomonadota > Gammaproteobacteria > Pseudomonadales > Moraxellaceae > UBA2031. Next base: position 138,204 of record JAZKHS010000049.1, read on the forward strand.
GCGTTGCGGAAAACGTCGCGCACCATGGCTTCCTGCTCGGCCGGGGACTTTTCCGGGAAGCACAGGCGGATATTGACGCGGGTGTCCTCGATGCGGCGGCCGAGCAAGCGGTACAGCAGCCAACCCAGGCCGGCCCCGAGGCGCAACTGTAGCGCCCAGGGCAGCCGGGCCATCAGCCACACCAGGCCGACCACGAGCCATACCGGCCAATGCCGCGGCGCCAGCAGTTTCTTGTCGAAGGAAGGTGCTTGCATCAGGTGAAAAGGGTTTCCCAGGTAGGCTGGCCAATTTCCGGAAAAAGCAGGGGCAGGGCATCGGCCGGTTGCTCGTGTTCCGGCTTGATGCCTTCTTTCTCGAGGTGGGCGAGCACCTGCCGGCCCAGATTGGGTGCCAGCGTGAGCTTGCAGGGCCAGGTCAGGATATTGTTACCGATTCCCTGGACAAAGGCATTATCCGGCCGCAGCAGGCCGCGATCGCCGGCGGGCAGGATCCGGGAGATGCGCAAGGTCTTGTAGCGCGCGCCGCGCAGGTCCAGCCAGGGCAGCAGTTCTTTCAGCTCGCGCTGTGCCTTCTCTATCTGCAGGCGCTCGTCACGGCCCGCGCCTTCGTCAGCCAGCTCGCCGCCCAGGTACCACACGCTCTCGCCGTCACGGGTGGGGTGGGTGGTGATGGTGATGCGCGGTTTGCGGCTGGCGCCCAGGCAGTGGGCGTAGAGGGAGGGCAGGCCGGGACGTTTCAGCATGACCATGTGCACTTCCTGGCGCGCCATGGCGGGCTCGCTGAGGCCGATGTCCTCGAGCAGTCCGGCATTGCCCTGCCCGCCGGCCAGCACCACGGCGGTGGGATGAATGCGGATGGGCTCCATGCCGGCGGCGGTGATGAAGACGGCGCTGGTGCTGTGGCGGTCGTCGGTCTCGAGGTGACAGTTCTGGGCGCTGACCTTGTAGATGCAGCGTTTGTGAGGGGTGATCAGGCGCTGCAGCAGCGAAGGCATGTCGATGACGAGATCGGAGAGGCGATAGACCGGACCGCCGAAGGCCGGGTTCTGGAAGGGCAGGGGACGCTCGCCGCCCTCGGCCGCCTCGACATGCCCCGACATGAAGCGGGACGCGAAGAAGGTGGTGGCGCGCGCCGCCAGGCTGGCCTCTGACCAGATGTACTGGTGCTCGGAAAGCACGCGCACGCCGGACAGGTCGAGGTCGCCGTTGCCGGCGAGGCAGGCGCGCCACAGGGCTGGCATGTCGTCCAGTGCCTCGATGTCGCGCAACATGGCGGACAGGCCGAACTTGAGGCCGCCATGGATGATGCCGTTGGCATTGAGGGTTTCATGGCCGCCGAGGCGCTCCTGCTCCAGCAGAAGTACGCTGTAGCCGGCCGCGCGCAGGCGGTTCAGCAGCCAGAGGCCGGCGATTCCACCGCCGAATATGAGGATGTCCGTCTTGATCGTTTGCATGGCCGGCAGTGTATGCGAGTTGGTCGGGGAGAGCCTATTCGAAGGAGGCATGGCGCCTGGCCATTTATGCAGGAGAATTGTGACGGAGGGCCAGTCTTTTTGGCGCCGCCGGCTGGCGTCTTACGCCCGTTTTTTGCACAATTCCGGGCATTGTTCGTCAGGGATGACGAGTGGCGTGGCCCCTTCGCGGGCGAAGGCACGTTTCCTGCTATAAACGCTGATGGCCCACCCCTTCCCTAATTCGGCGGGGCAGGCCTTCCGCCGCCGCCGCCCGGCTTCCTCCGGTCAGGCTCCGGCCATAACCAGAACAGGCATCCGCGTGGCGCGTCTTTTGTACACCCTGCTCTTTCACCTGCTCCTGCCGTTCGTGCTGCTGCGCCTGTTCTGGCGCGCGCGCCGGGCGCCGGACTACCTGCGCCGGGTGGGTGAGCGTCTGGGTTTCGGCATTCCCGCCATGCGTGGCGGGCTCTGGGTGCACGCGGTCTCGGTGGGCGAGACGCTGGCCGCGGCGCCCCTGGTCGACGCCTGGCGCCGCGCCAACCCCGAGCAGCCGGTTTTCATCAGCACCATGACCCCTACCGGTTCGGCGCGCGTGCAGGCGCTGTGGGGCAGCGCCGTGCATCACGCCTACGCGCCCTGGGACCTGCCCTGGGCCTGGGCCCTGTTCCTGCGCCGGGTCAAGCCCGATGCCCTCGTCATCATGGAAACCGAGTTGTGGCCGAACATGATCCATGCCGCCAGCCAGCGCGGCATTCCGGTGCTGCTGGCCAACGCCCGGCTTTCGGAGCGCTCCGCGCGCGGCTATGGCCGGGGCGCCTGGCTGACGCGACCCATGCTGGCAAAGCTGGCGCGGGTGGCTGCGCAGGACGAGCCCACCGCCAGCCGCTTTATTGCCCTGGGCGTTCCCGTTGAGCGCGTCAGCGTCACCGGCAGCGTCAAGTTCGACATCACCCCTCCCGCCGACATCGAGCAGCGCGCCCATGCGCTGCACGTGGAGTGGAAGTTGGCCAGTCGCCAGGTGATCGTTGCGGCCAGCACCCATTCCGGCGAAGACATCCCGGTGCTCATGGCGTTCTCGCGCATCCGCGCCCGTCATCCGCAAGCCCTGCTCATCCTGGTGCCACGCCATCCCGAGCGCTTCGAGAACGTGGCCTCCACCGTGCGCCAGAAACGCTTCAACCTCGCGCGGCGCAGCCGCAAGGAACCGGTGACGGCGGAGACGGCGGTACTGCTCGGCGACACCATGGGCGAGCTCATGCTGTGGTTCGCCCTGGCCGACATCGCCTTCGTCGGCGGCTCGCTGGTGCCGGTGGGCGGGCACAACGTGCTGGAGCCCATGGCACTGGACGTGCCGACGTTGTCCGGCCCCTATATGCATAATTTCCAGAGCATCGCCGACGAGCTGGTCGCGGCAGGTGCCTTGCAGCTGGTGAGCGCCGATGACCTGGCTCGCGCCTGCACCACCCTGCTGGATCATCCCGAGCAGGCCAACGCCCATGTCCAGGCGGCGCGCGACGTGCTGCTGCGCAACCGTGGCGCCCTGGCGCGCCAGCTCGCCCTGATCGCCGCCTTGCGTCCCGATGAATCTGCTGCATGAATCTGCTGCTGCTCACCCCTGAGGACTGCGTCGCGCCCGGGCGCGCCCGCCTGCAGGACGGGCGTCGCCTGCAACATGTGCGCGAGGTGCACCGCGCCGTGCCCGGGGACCGCCTGCGCGTGGGACTGGTCGGCGGGCTCATGGGCGAAGCGGTGGTGAGCGTGCTGGACCGTGAGCTGCTGGAGCTGGAGTTCGTCCTGGACCAGACGCCACCGGCCAAGCTGCCGCTGACCCTGCTGCTCAGCCTGCCGCGTCCCAAGATGCTCAAGCGCATCTTCCAGACCGTGGCAAGCATGGGCGTGCAGCGCCTGGTGCTCATGAACAGCTACCGCGTGGAGAAAAGCTTCTGGGACTCGCCCTGGCTGACGCCGGAGGCAGTGCGCGAGCAGCTCTTGCTCGGCCTCGAGCAGGCGCGCGACACCGTGCTGCCGGAGGTGCTGCTGGAGCCGCGCTTCAAGCCCTTCGTCGAGGATCGCCTGCCGGCGCTCTGCCGCAACAGTTACGCCTATGTCGCCCATCCCGGCAGCACGCAGCCCTGCCCGGTGGCCGTCGACGTGCCCGTGACCCTCGCCATCGGCCCAGAGGGTGGCTTCATTCCCTACGAGGTAGGGCTGCTGCAGGGGGCCGGCTTCCAGGCCGTGCACCTGGGGCCCCGCATCCTGCGGGTGGAGACCGCGGTCACCGCACTCATCGCCCGCCTCTTTCCCTGACCACCGGCCGCCGCGATCGCTGGTGGAGTGCGCCGTCCGGCCCGTCCACTCCTGGCCCAAAAGGGCGGCGCGGCCGTCGTCATCCCCTGCGACCGTTTCCGCTCGCCCCTGTCGAGCCAGCGCCCCGGAATCCGTCCATGAAAAAGGCCGCTGCAAGCGGCCTTTTTCATGGGGATGCCTCCGGCGCCAGCGCCGGCGGCCTCAGCGCTGCTTTCTGGCCGGCGCGGCGGCAGGGGCCATGGCCGGCTCGGCCGGCTTGTCCGGTGCGCTGATCACGCTGGCATTGGGGTCCAGCCAGGTGTTGAGCTCGCGGATATCGACCTCGCTGAGCTGGCCGCTGGCGGCCTTCAGGCGCAGGCTGTTGAGCACGTAGTCGTAGCGGGAGGCGGCGTACTCGCGCTTGGCGGCATACATGTTGCGCTGCGCCAGCAGCACATCGACGATGTTGCGGGTGCCGACTTCATAGCCGGCCTGGGTGGCATCCAGCGACGACTCGGAGGAAGCCACCGCCTGCTTGCGCGCCTCGACGCGGTAGGAATCGGCGCTGACGTTGTTGAAGGCGGTGCGGGCATTGTTGAGCACCTGCTTCTCGGTGCCGGTGGCGACATCCTGGGCGGCGGCGGCGCGGTAACTGGCCTGCTTGCTCGCGTTGTAGGTGCGGCCGCCGGCGAACAGCACCCAGTTGGCCTCGAGACCGACGCTGGTGGTTTCGCCGTTGGAGCCGGTGATGAACATCGCCGAGGCCGGCGCGTCGCGCTCCAGGCTGGACAGGCTGCCATAGAGGTCGACCGAGGGCAGGAAACCGGAGCGCACCTCGCGGCTGGCGGCACGCGCCACCACGGCGTTCTGCTGCGCGGACAGCAGGTCGGGGTTCTGCTCGCGCGCCAGCTTGGCCCAGGCGTCGGGATCGGCCGGCACCGGCTTCACCATGGGGGCGTCGGGCTTGAGGGCCGCCAGCTTGTCCGGCGACTCGCCGATGATCATGGCCAGGTTTTCCTGGGCGGCCTGCAGTGCGGCCTCGGCGCCGATGCGATTGGCGCGGGAGCTGTCGAAGGAGGCGCGTGCCTCGAGCACGTCGGTGATGGCGATCAGGCCGACGTCGAAGCGCTGCTGGGCCTGGTCGAGCTGGCGGCCGAAGGCGGCCTCCTCGGACTGGGTATAGGCCAGGGTTTCCTGGGCGGAGAGCACGCCGAAGTAGGCTTGGGAGACGCGCAGGGCCAGGGCCTGCTCCTGGCTGCGGAAGGCGGCTTCGGCGGCGGAGGCGCTGGCTCGGGAGCGCTGGTAGGCGAACCAGGCGTCGGGGCGGAACAGCGGTTGTGTCGCCTTGACGGCCCACTGCGTGGAGTCGAAGTCGGCGCTGGTGCCGGCCGCACTCGAGGCCTCGAATTCGTTCTGCGAGAAACTGCCGTTGGCCACGACGCTGGGCAGCAGGCCGCCCAGGCCGACCGCGTCCTCGCGGCTGTCCGCCAGGTAGTTGTTGCGCGCCGCCAGCCAGTTGGGGTCATTCTGGCGCGCCTTGGCATAAGCGTCGCTGAGGTCCAGGGCGAGGGCGTGCTGGCCCATGAGCATAGCCAGGGACAAGGCGGTCAGGGCGGGGAGGATCTTGCGCATGAATGGGGCTCGTCAGTGAACCGGAAAAGAGCGGCCAGCCTATGCAAACCCCTGCTTTAATGCAATGACGCGGGAGGGCCGGGAGGGGGTGCGGGCGACGCCTGACGGTCCCTGCCGCCGGGCTCCAGACCTCGTCTTTTTTCCGTAAAAAGCCTTTAGAAATCAGGGTTTTTCAGGGGGCCGGCGGCCTCCGTCGCCTTGCCCGTCCGCGGGGCCGTCGCTATAGTGACCGGCTCCTGCCGCGCCCCTGCCGAGTGTCCGCCATGAATGCCCCCGAGAAAGTCCTCAGCGAGTCCGCCGAGGCCGACCGCGCCGCCCTTGCCCCGTTTCCGGCCTCGCGCAAGGTTTACGTCACCGGCTCGCGCCCCGACCTGCGCGTGCCCATGCGCGAGATCACCCTGAGCGATACCCCCACCGGCCTCGGTGGCGAAAAAAATGCGCCGGTGGTGGTCTACGACACGTCCGGCCCCTATACCGACCCGGCGGTGACCATCGACATCCGCCAGGGCTTGCCCGATGTGCGCAGCCCGTGGATCGAGGAGCGCGGCGACACCGAAGTCCTCTCCGGCCTGACCTCGGCCTATGGCAACGACCGCCTGCAGGATCCGGCCCTGGCCCACCTGCGCTTTGCCCACCTGCGCACCCCGCGCCGGGCGAAGGCTGGCGCCAATGTCTCGCAGATGCACTACGCCCGGCGCGGCATCATCACGCCGGAAATGGAATACATCGCCATCCGCGAAAACCTGAAGCTGCAGGAAGCCCGCGCCGCCGGCCTGCTGGCACAGCAGCATCCCGGCCACAGCTTCGGCGCCGCGATTCCCGACGAGATCACCGCCGAGTTCGTGCGCAGCGAAGTCGCCCGCGGCCGCGCCATCATTCCCGCCAACATCAACCACGTGGAACTGGAGCCGATGATCATCGGCCGCAACTTCCTGGTGAAGATCAACGGCAACCTCGGCAATTCCGCACTGGCCTCCTCCATCGAGGATGAAGTGGAGAAGATGACCTGGTCCATTCGCTGGGGCGCGGACACCGTCATGGACCTCTCCACCGGCAAGAACATCCACGAGACGCGCGAGTGGATCCTGCGCAACTCGCCCGTGCCCATCGGCACCGTGCCCATCTACCAGGCGCTGGAGAAGGTCGGCGGCGTCGCCGAGGACCTGACCTGGGAAATCTTCCGCGACACCCTGATCGAGCAGGCCGAGCAGGGCGTGGACTACTTCACCATCCACGCCGGCGTGCTGCTGCGTTATGTGCCGCTGACCGCCAAGCGCGTCACCGGCATTGTGTCCCGCGGTGGTTCCATCATGGCCAAGTGGTGCCTGGCGCATCACCAGGAAAACTTCCTCTACACGCATTTCGAAGACATCTGCGAGATCATGAAGGCCTATGATGTCTCCTTCAGCCTCGGCGACGGCCTGCGTCCCGGCTCCATCGCCGACGCCAACGACGAGGCCCAGTTCGGCGAGCTGGAGGCCCTGGGCGAGCTGACCAAGATTGCCTGGAAGCACGACGTGCAGGTGATGATCGAGGGCCCCGGCCACGTGCCCATGCACCTGATCAAGGAGAACATGGACAAGCAGCTGGCCTGCTGCGACGAGGCCCCGTTCTATACCCTGGGCCCGCTGACCACCGACATCGCGCCGGGCTACGACCACATCACCTCCGGCATCGGCGCCGCCATGATCGGCTGGTTCGGCTGCGCCATGCTCTGCTACGTCACGCCCAAGGAACACCTGGGCCTGCCGAACAAGAAGGACGTGAAGGACGGCATCATCACCTACAAGATCGCCGCCCACGCCGCCGACCTGGCCAAGGGCCACCCGGGCGCGCAGATCCGTGACAACGCGCTGTCCAAGGCGCGCTTCGAGTTCCGCTGGGACGACCAGTTCAACCTGGGGCTGGACCCGGACACGGCGCGCGAATACCACGACGCCACCCTGCCCAAGGATGCGCACAAGGTGGCGCACTTCTGCTCCATGTGCGGCCCCAAGTTCTGTTCCATGAAGATCACCCAGGAAGTGCGCGACTATGCTGCCCAGAAGGGTGTCGCGGAACAGCAGGCAGTGGACGCCGGCATGGAGGAGCAGGCCGTGCGCTTCCGCGAGGCAGGCGCCCAGATCTACCACGAGGTCTGAGCCGGCCAGGCAAGGGCGCTACGGCATCGACGCTTGCCCTAGCCGTTACGCCCCGGGTTCAAGGCGCAGGGCATGGCCTTTCGTCTCTATCTCGAGCGCGACGGGGCCGCCGGGCGGCAGTACGACGCGATCGGCTTGGCGGGCGTCCCGGTCGCGGTAGGCGAGGACATGGTCTGGAGCGGTTTCAGCGATGAGGACATGAACGTCCGTCGCCAGCGGGTGGAAGCGTTGTGAGTGATTTTACGAAAGACGATGTGGTGGTGGAAAAGCGCGAGGTCCTGTTCAAGGGCTTCTATCGCGTCGACAAGCTGCATTTGCGTCATCGCCAGTTTGCCGGCGGCATGGGCGGCCTGATCACGCGCGAGATGTTCGTGCGCCATCCCGCGGTGGGGGTGCTGGTCTATGACGCCGACGCCGACGAGGTCCTGCTGATCGAGCAGTTCCGCGTGGGGGCGCTGGAGACAGTCCATCCCTGGCAATACGAGATCGTCGCCGGCCTGGTCGAGCCCGGCGAGGGCCTGGAGGAGGTGGCCCGGCGCGAGGCGATGGAAGAGGCCGGGGTCGCGGTCGGCCCGCTCGAGAAGGTCATGGATTTCCTGCCCAGCCCGGGCGGCTCCGACGAGCTGTTCACCCTGTTCGTGGGCCAGGCCGACCTTGGCGCCGCCGGCGGTATCCATGGTCTTCCTGGCGAGGGCGAGGACATCCGCGTCAACGTCATGAGCCTGAACCAGGCCCTGGCGGCCCTCCAGCGCGGCCGCATCAACAATGCCCCCTGCATCATTGCCCTGCAGTGGCTGGCCCTCAACAAGCCGCGCCTGCAGGCGCGCTGGAAGCGCAAATGAGGACGCCGGGGCTGGCCGCAGGCCTGCGCTACACGGTCGACCTGCAGCACCTGCAAGGGGTGTGTGCCCTCAACTACGGCCGCCTGCGCCGGCTGTTGCCGGAGCCTGGCGCCCAGGAGCGGTACCGCTTCCACTGGGACCAGCCCGGGGTGGAGCCGGCCTTGCTGGAGGTCCGGGTGCTGGAGCGTTCGGTCTATACTGACACCCTCGAGCTCTGCCTTTCCACGCTGCGCCTGCCCTGGTGCCCGCGGCTGGACATGGAAGTGCGCATCTATCACGATGCCGAGCTGGCCGAAGTCCTGCGTTTCCAGCGCAGCCGCCGCATTCCGGCCCGCAACCGCTACCCCAACCCGGCCATGCAGGGCCGGGACGAGAAGACCCAGGTCAATGAATTCCTGGCCGAATGCCTGGACCACTGCCTGCGGGAGGGGTATGCCGACTGGACGCTGCCCGTCGGACGCCCCGGGGGACTGAGCCCGGTACTGTGACCGT
>JAZKHS010000050.1:0-12906 GCA_040385265.1 Pseudomonadota bacterium
CCGCGGCCGCCGCTACCTGCGCCCGCGCGGCCTCCGCCGCGGTGGCGGGCAAGGGCGCGGTGGAGCGCGCCACCCCCGGCATCGTCCCGGGACCGCCCGCCCCCAGCGCCCCTGCCGCCGGCCCGGCCCCGTCCACCGACCGCGCACCAACGGCCGCCTCCTGCGCCGCCAGCGCCGGCGGCGGGAACACTCCGTGCAGGATCTCCACCAGCGCCAGCAGCACCAGCCCGGCCGCGACACACACGCCCAGCGCGCGAGACATCCAGCCCGCCTCCTCTCGCACCGGCAGCTCCGTCATTCCTGTCATGTCGACTCTCCTCCCTGAATTTCCACCCAGCCTTTCCACGCTTCCTCCCGGATCTGCAATGGCTTTCTGCCCTGCAATCGCCGGCCCAACATCCGGCGCCGTGCAGTTGCGGAAACGCCCGGGGTCGACAACCGGCCCCGGGCGCGCTTCACCGCGTTGCGCGGCAGTTCACCGCACTGTAGTCAACCGCACGTTGCTGCACGGCGACCGACGTCAAGCGTCATCTCACGTCGCCGCGCGGTACGCCTCCGCGAGTGGCCTCATGGCCGCTCACTTCAGCGCGCGTTATTGCCGCGCGTTGTTGCAGCACGTTGTTGCAGCACGTTGTTGCAGCACGTTGTTGCAGCGCTTTATTGCAGCGCGTTTACCAGATCACCGGCGCCGGCGGCGTCACGCTGAAACTGTAGGTCTGGCCGGGGCCGGACATCAGGGTCGTGAACAGGCCGCTGTAGAGACCGCAGTCGGTCATCGCCGGGAAGGTGGTGGTGCCGTTGAAGGCCAGGTTGCCGTTGCCGAGCGAGGACACCGGGCCGTCAAAGTGGATGGGCAGGGCCACCGGCGTTTCGGTCTTGCAGCCGAAGGGCAGCTGCAGGATGGAGGCGCCCGCCGATACCACGTAGATGTCGACGTTGGCCTGGCCGTGCACATGCAGCTGGCCGTCGCTGTCGATCGACGCCGTGCCCGTGGTCGGGCCCACCGGCACCACCTTCAGCTTCACGTCCACCGGCAGCCCGACGATCTTGAGGTTGCTGGTGAAGGTGGGAATGCTCATCGCGCCGTTCAGCGTCTGCGCCGTCATGTTGGTGTCGGCGGTGAAGGTCGCGCCCGCCGGCAGCGTCACGCTCTGCGCCAGCGTCTGCAGGCCCATGTTGCCGGCCAGCGCCCAGTCCTTGAGCGAGACCACGAAGTCGCCGCCGCCGGGATTGGCGGTGGACTTCGGTTCCGCCTTGAAGGTCAGGCAGGTGCCGGAGGTGGACTTGCCGCTGAAGCGCTCGCCCAGCCAGGACAGCACATGCGGCGCGGCCTGGAACTGGGTGGCGATGTGCTCGCTGGGGAAGGCGGCAAAGGTGGTGTTGCCGAACTTGCCGCAGTATTTCTTCTTGAGCGCGGTGTGCTGCGCCAGCGGAATGAATTCATCGGCCTTGCCGTGGTACTGGTACAGCGGCACCGGAATGCGCGTGTTGCCCAGGTTCTGCGCCAGCATCGTCTGCTGCACCGAGGGGATGGTGAGCAGCTGCGCCAGCGACTGGTTGCCCACCGTGTACTCGGCAATGCTGCGGTTCATGAAGGGAAACAGCGTCTCGAACACGCAGCTGGACTTGGCCTGCGTCATCGCCGCCTGGCCATTGGCATTGGCCAGCGTGTTGATGGGGATCTGCGTCGGGTACTGGGTGGCCAGGCCGACCACGCCCTGCAACAGGAAGGAGGCGCCGGTGCTGTCATCCAGGTTGAAGGCGGAGGCGGTGAAATCGGCCGGGGTGCCGCCGGCGGCAATGCCGGCCAGGGGCAGGCCGGGGGCGTAGGCGGATTTCAGCTCGCCGGCCCAGGCCGCGGTCTGGCCGCCCTGGGAGTAGCCCCAGATGCCGGCCTTGGCGCTGGCGCTGATGCCCGCGCCCGGCAGCAGGGTCGCGGCGCGGAACAGGTCCAGCACGGCCTGGCCCTGGGCCTTGCCGGCCAGGTAGGTGGGGGTGGCGCCGGTGGTGTAGCCGGGGTTGTCGCTGACCAGCACCGCATAGCCCGCGGACAGCGCGGCGGCGATATTGGCGCTTTCATAGTCGCTGCCCTGGGCCATCTGCACGGAAGGCGCGCAGCCCTGGGCCAGGCCATGGGTGCCGACGGCGTAGCCGAGCACCGGGCGCAGGCCGGCGCCGGTCCAGGCGGCGCCCGGCACGATCACGGTGCCGGAGACCACATTGGGCTGGCCAAGGGCGTCGGTGGAGCGGTAGAGCACGTTCCAGGCCTGCACCGCGGGGGCGCCGGCGCCCAGGTTGACGGTGGCCGGGCGGTAGCGCAGCAGGTCGCCCTTGGTGGCCGCGCCGATGGCCGGGGCGGTGTAGAAGGACAGGTCGACCACGCTGAGGGCGGGGGCGGCGTGGGCGCTGGCCGGGAGGGTGACCACGGCCGTGGTGAGGACGGCGGTAAAGGTCGAGGCCATCGCGGCAGAGAGGCCGCTTGCGCGAGCCGCTGCAAGGGCGGTAGTGCGGGCGGTGACACCGGTGGCAGTGCGGCCGGCGCTGGTGCGGGTGGCTGGGTGGGCCGCCTGGTGGGTGGCGGTGCGAGCGGTGGAGCGAGCGAAGGGCATGGCGAGGCCGGCGAGCAGCCCCGGCAGCGCCAGCGCGCGCCGATTCTTGAGGGTCGTGGTCATGATGCTTCCTGGCGGGATGTTGTTGTTTTGGCCAGCTCCTGCCGGCCCCGTCGCACCGGCCTCCGGCCAGCGCGAGAGGGGACTCTAGGGAAGGGCCAGGGGCGCCGCAGGACATCACTGGACAATGTTCGGTCAATTCCGGCCAGGGACTGTGACAGTGGATCAGTGGGGGAGAGCCGTGGCGGCGGGAGCCCGGCCCGTCCTGCCCGCGCGGCCTGCCGGCCGGGACGTGCCGGAGTGCGTCGGAGTGCGCCGGAACGCGGAAATACCCCCGCCTAGGGCCATCATAAAAATAAATGATGGGAATGCCCGGAAAGCCCTTGGCCTTTCTTTAATGCCGTCTCCCTAAACGCTACAATTCGCGCCTGTTTTTTCACCAGCCGCAGCCCAAGCCCGGCCCAGCCCAAGGTCCCCGGCCCGCGACTGACCACCCAACAAGAACCCGGCGCGCCCACGGCCACAAGCCCACGGCGTCTCAGCCAACACCACCGAAGGAAGCCACCATGCTCGAAGCCTACCGTCAACATGTTGCCGAACGCGCCGCCCTGGGCGTTCCCCCCAAGCCCCTGGATGAGAAGCAGGTGGCCGACCTGGTCGCGCTGCTGAAGAACCCGCCCAAGGGTGAAGAAGCCTTCCTGGTGGACCTCCTCGAAAACCGCGTGCCGGCCGGCGTCGACCCCGCCGCCTACGTCAAGGCCGCCTTCCTCGCCGCCGTCACCCAGGGTGAGGCCACCTCCCCGCTCGTGACCAAGGAACGCGCCGCCTACCTGCTCGGCACCATGCTCGGCGGCTACAACGTCGAACCGCTGGTGAAGCTCCTCAACAACGCGCAGCTCGGCGCCATCGCCGCCGAAGCGCTGAAGAAGACCCTGCTGGTGTTCGACTCCTTCCACGACGTGGAAGAACTGGCCAAGGCCGGCAACGCCAACGCCAAGGCCGTGCTGCAGTCCTGGGCCGATGCCGAATGGTTCACCAGCCGTCCGGAAGTGCCGGCCGAGATCAAGGTCACCGTCTTCAAGGTCACCGGCGAAACCAATACCGATGACCTCTCCCCCGCCCAGGACGCCTGGTCGCGCCCGGACATCCCGCTGCACGCCAACGCCATGCTGAAGAACGCACGCGACGGCATCACCCCCGACAAGAACACCGAGATCGGCCCGATCAAGCAGATCGAAGCGCTGAAGGCCAAGGGCAACATCGTGGCCTATGTGGGCGACGTGGTCGGCACCGGCTCCAGCCGCAAGTCCGCCACCAACTCCGTGCTCTGGTTCACCGGCGACGACCTGCCGCACATCCCCAACAAGCGTGATGGCGGCGTCTGCATCGGTTCCAAGATCGCCCCGATTTTCTTCAACACCATGGAAGACGCCGGCGCCCTGCCGATCGAACTCGATGTCGGCCAGATGAATATGGGCGACGAGATCGTGCTGCATATCGATCACGCCACCGCTTCCGTCAAGGCCACCAAGAACGGCGAAGAAATCGCCAAGGCCCCGCTCAAGACCCCGGTGCTGCTGGACGAAGTGCGCGCCGGCGGCCGCATCAACCTGATCATCGGCCGCGGCCTCACCTCCAAGGCGCGTGAAGCCCTGGGCCTGCCGGTCAGCACCCTGTTCCGCACCCCCGAGCAGCCCGCCGACACCGGCAAGGGCTACACCCAGGCCCAGAAGATGGTCGGCCGCGCCTGTGGCCTGCCGGAAGGCAAGGGCATCCGCCCGGGCACCTACTGCGAACCGAAGATGACCACCGTGGGCAGCCAGGACACCACCGGCCCCATGACCCGCGACGAACTGAAGGACCTGGCCTGCCTCGGCTTCTCCGCCGGCCTCGTCATGCAGTCCTTCTGCCACACCGCCGCCTACCCCAAGCCCGTGGACGTGAACACCCACCACACGCTGCCGGATTTCATCATGAACCGCGGCGGCGTCTCCCTGCGCCCGGGCGACGGCATCATCCACTCCTGGCTGAACCGCATGCTGCTGCCCGACACCGTGGGCACCGGTGGCGATTCCCACACCCGCTTCCCGCTGGGCATTTCCTTCCCGGCCGGCTCCGGCCTCGTGGCCTTCGCGGCCGCCACCGGCGTGATGCCGCTGGACATGCCGGAATCCGTGCTGGTGCGCTTCAAGGGCAAGATGCAGCCCGGCATCACCCTGCGCGATCTCGTGCACGCCATTCCCTACGCGGCCATCCAGCGTGGTGAGCTGACCATCGAGAAGAAGGGCAAGAAGAACGTGTTCAACGGCCGCATCCTCGAGATCGAAGGCCTGGAGCACCTGACCGCCGAACAGGCCTTCGAACTCTCCGATGCCTCCGCCGAGCGCTCCGCCGCCGGTTGCTCCATCACGCTGTCCGAAGCCTCTGTGGCCGAGTACCTGACCTCGAACATCACCATGCTGAAGTGGATGATCTCGCAGGGTTACGGCGACGCCCGCACCATCGGCCGTCGCGTGGAAGCCATGGAAGCCTGGCTGGCCAATCCGCAGCTGCTGCGCGCCGACAAGGACGCCGAATACGCCGCCGTCTACGAGATCGACCTGGCCGAGATCAAGGAACCGATCCTCTGCTGCCCGAACGATCCGGACGATGCCAAGCCCCTGTCGCAGGTGGCCGGCGTCAAGATCGACGAAGTGTTCATCGGCTCCTGCATGACCAACATCGGCCACTTCCGCGCCGCCGGCAAGCTGCTGGACAAGGTGGAAGGCGGCTCGCTCGCCACCCGCCTGTGGATCGCCCCGCCGACCCGTATGGACGAGCACCAGCTGATGGAAGAGGGCTACTACAACATCTACGGCCGCGCCGGTGCCCGCACCGAAATGCCGGGCTGCTCGCTGTGCATGGGCAATCAGGCCCGTGTGGCACCGAACACCACCTGCGTGTCGACCTCCACGCGTAACTTCCCGAACCGCCTGGGCCAGGGTGCCAATGTGTACCTGGCGTCGGCGGAACTGGCGTCGGTGGCGGCAGTGATGGGCAAGCTGCCCACCGTGGCCGAGTACATGGAGTACGCGAAGACGATCAACAGCATGTCGGGCGACATCTACCGCTATATGAACTTTGACCGCATGCCGGAGTACACGGAGCAGGCGGGGAAGATTGATGTGGCGCAGCTGTCGTAAGTGAGGCTGTAACAGCTGAAATAAAAAGCCCCGCGAGTGCGGGGCTTTTTATTTGGTGCAGCAGAATTGAACAGGATGAACTGAAGCAGCCTCACGCGATCGCAGCCACCCGTTGCTCAAACGCAATGCGCGCCTTTGGCCCAAACTCCGAATCATAAATAGCAAACCGATCATCGTCGCAGTAAGTCAGCCACCTCTCGATTGCAAGAACATGGCCACGTCCCCGCTCCTCCCCATCGATCCCTTCCAGAAACCGGATCGGGTCATCGATCACCTGATCCGGCCACCACCTGCCAACCTCAGGAATGTCCACGCCATCCGGATCGCGATATTCAAAGAGCGAAAGGCCATGTACATGGCATTCCAACCACGCGGCCTGTACAACTCGTCCCATGGGATAAACTTCACGTTGGTACGCGATTGCCAAACAGGCATACATATCCACATGCGATTTCCAGTAGCTAAAGTGCCAATTATTGCAGAGGTGATATCTATATATCGGTCGCTCTACGACATAGCCCACCCTTTCAGCCAACAAGATCAGGGCATTGTCGTGCGGGCATGACTGGTAATCTGCCGTAAGTGCATGACACTCCAGCGCCTCCGCTCCGACCCGCCCAATCAAGCTAATGATGAACTTTGAGAAGAGTTCTGGATGCTTGTAGAAGTCATGAGTCTCATAGACTTGGTCGGTTGCGCCATACAGCCACTCCTGATGAATCCCAAAAAGTGCTGCCGCATCATGCAGTACCTCATCCGTCAGCGCAGAGAGAAGCGTCTTGTCATCCATCAATGAGGAGAGCGTCAGGCCGTGACCAAAAAACAAGGGAATCTGGCTTCGTCGTACACCATGGGCTTCGAAAAGCCGAACAAATCGCTCTGCGACCGCCTCAGGGGACGCGACCGGCAACTTTGAGGATCGGCCAAGCCGCCCCTTATGATCAGTCCAAAACTTCAGTAGGTCAGAGACAAGCTTGATAAGCCCGCCGAAGACTCCCAGTACGTCGCTCATTGCATCCTTTCAGGCGGCCATTCCCACCTTCCCCAAGCTCTAACCTACGCCACTGAAATCAACAGCGCCCCTATCTCTCCCTCCGACGGCATGTCGTGACGGGTTATTGCTACGCCCCAGTCAAAATCGCATATAGCGGCGCATTGATGTAGTAATTCGAACGTCCAGCCCGGCGCTTCTCCAAAAAGCCCCCCTCCACCAGCGCCTCTAGGTACTTGGTGGCTGTCAGGCGCGAAACTTTCAGATCCTCCTCGATGAACTGGATCTTGGTGTAGGGATGTGAGAACAGGTTGTTGATCAGGTCCTGACTATAGAATCGGTACTGCGCCCGGATGCGATGCTTGGTCTCCAGCAGTAGATCCCGGATGGCATTGATGCTCACAATAGCGTCTCGGGCGGTTTGCTCCACCGCCGTGAGCATGTACAGCACCCAATCCTCCCAAGCATCGTTATCACGAACTTCCTGCAAGAGCCGATAGTAGTCAGCCTTTGTCCGAACGATGTGACGGCTAAGGTACAGAACCGGAATGTCGAGCAGTCCCTCCTTAACGAGGTAGAGCACATTAATGAGGCGGCCGGTACGGCCATTACCATCATAGAAAGGGTGAATGCTCTCGAACTGATGATGAATCAGCGCCATCTTGATCAGGGGATCGGCGTCGAAAAGGCCGTTGTCGTTGATAAAGCGCTCAAGGTCACGCATCAAGGCAGCGATGGTGTCGTAATCCTGCGGGGGCGTGTACACGGTAGCGCCAGCATTGTTGCGAAGAGCGGTACCAGGCAGGCGCCGAAAGCCTGCATTGTTGCGTTCCAGCTCAGCCTGGATGTCGATAATGTGATTACTGGTGAGAAGCTCAGTCTTCTTGACCGCCTCGAAGCCCACCCAAAGGGCCTGCCTGTAGCGCAGAACCTCCTTTGCCGCCGGGGTTTCGTCCTCCGCCATCCCCTCGCCCTGGAATAGCTCATCATGCGTGGTCACGATGTTCTCAATCTCGGAGCTGTCCTTGGCTTCCTGCAAGCCCAGGGTATTGATCAGGATGCCCTGGTGGGGAATGGAGGCGGCCACCCCCTTGAGCTCGGCCAACTGGCGGCTAGCGGCGGCCAGCCGCTTGAGGATGGGGCCGGTTTCGAAGCGGGCAGGATCCAAACTATCCAGCGGGGCTAGCACGGCAAGACACTCACACGTATAGAAAAGCGGTATTTTCTATATACGTCATCCTGGAAGGATAAAGCAAACTTAACTTTCCTATAGATGTTGCCTTTGCGTTCCTGGAGCACCGACGGCAGAACCGATCCTCTGCTGCCCGAACGATCCGGACGACGCCAAGCCGCTGAGCCAGGTAGCCGGCGTCAAGATCGACGAAGTGTTCATCGGCTCCTGCATGACCAACATCGGTCACTTTAGAGCCGCCGGCAAGCTGCTGGACAAGGTGGAGGGCGGCTCGCTCGCCACCCGCCTGTGGATCGCCCCGCCGACGCGCATGGACGAGCACCAGCTGATGGAAGAGGGATCACAACCTCTACGGCCGCGCCGGTGCCCGCACCGGAATGCCGGGCTGCTCGCTGTGCATGGGCAACCAGGCCCGCGTCGCGCCGAACACCACCTGCGTGTCGACCTCTACGCGTAACTTCCCGAACCGCCTGGGCCAGGGGGCCAATGTGTACCTGGCGTCCGCCGAGCTGGCCTCCGTGGCGGCGGTGATGGGCAAGCTGCCCTCCGTGGCTTGGACATGCAGTACGCGAAGACGATCAACAGCATGTCGGGCGACATCTACCGCTATATGAACTTTGACCGCATGCCGGAGTACACGGAGCAGGCGGGGAAGATTGATGTGGCGCAGCTGTCGTAAGTGACGTTGCGGTAAAGCGGTAAATAAAAAGCCCGGCGAATGCCGGGCTTTTTATTTCTTCCTCTCTCCTTGCGGAAGAGGACCGGGGAGAGAGGGCGACCTCCGCCACCACGCTACATCATCAGCGCTGTCCGGTACTGGCTCGGCGTACATCCCCGCCAGCGCTTGAACGCGCGCGTGAAGTTGGCAAGTTCGGTGTAGCCCAGGCGCTCGGCAACTACCGCAATGCTCAGCTCCTGATGGCGCAGCAACTGCGTCGCTTTTTCCTCGCGTAATGCCTCGACAATGCCCTTGAAGGTCTGCTGCTCCCCGGCCAGCTGGCGCTGCAGCGTGCGCTCGGACATGTGCAGCCGCTCCGCCACTTCGTCCATGCGGCGAAAGCCCCGCGCCTCGTCATAGACCAGCTCGCGCACGCGACCGGCCAGGCTCTGGCGGCCAGCAACCAAGGAGTTGAGGACGCGCTGGCACTGCTCCTGCGCCAGGCGAGCGGCGCGCGGGTCAGCCATCACCAAGGGCAGGTCGAGGTGGCTGGACGGAAACAACAGGCGGTCATGCGGCTGGCCAAAGCGGAGCACCGCCGGCAATTGGTCTGCAAAGCGGTCCAGGTACGCCGGCCGCGCAAAGCTGAGCTCGGCAATGCCGTCCAGGCACTGGCCGGTGAGGGCATTGCCCATCCGGCCCGTGCCCATGAGCAGGAAGGCCAGCGCCACGTCGCCCAGGCGGTGGCCGGGCAGCGGCTGCTCGAAGGCCAGGCAGGCGAGGCCGTCGGCCTCGGTGAGGCACAGGCGCAGACCGTCGCAGCGCTGCGCCAGAAACTGCTGCATGAGTTTCAGGGCCTCGCGCAGGGTCCCGGCCACCATGGCCGCAAACCCCACCACGCCATGGCAAGTCACCGTCATCTGAAGTCCCAGGTGGAGGCCAAGGCCGGGCTCGCCGGTCAGCGCCACGGCTCGCGCCAGCAAGCGGTCAAAGGCGTCGAACTCCACATACCAGAACGTTTCCTGCAGGCGCGCGAGCGGCAGGCCGCTGCCCTCCAGGAGTTGCTCGGGCGAAATACCCCAGCGCGCGACAACGTCGACCAGCAGGTTGGCATAAGCGCCGGGTAGGACGGGGACCGTCGGCAGCGGGAGCCGGCTCATGCCGTCACCCTGGCGGCGAATGACCAATTGTTGGCGGCAGCGGCGCTATGGCCGCTCCGGCCCGCGCGGCATAGTCCGCCGCATGCCAGCCCGGATGTCGCCAGTTCCATCGGCGTCGCCGTGCACCCGCCCTGACGCCGACCCGGCAACACGCCGCGCCGTCCTGAAGACGGGCCCTGCCCCCGGCCACACGGCCGCACTCGCCCCTCTGGAGATTGACCATGCCCCCTGCCAAGCCTGTCGACCTGCACGGCCGCGTCGCCGCCATCACCGGCGGCGCCCGCGGCATTGGCCTGGCCATTGCGCGGCGGCTTCACGCCGCCGGCGCGCGCGTCTGTATTGGCGATATCGACGCGGCGCTGGCACGACAGGAGGCCATCGCACTCGGCGGCTTTGCACATGAGCTGGATGTGCGCAGCGAGGACAGCTTTGCCCGGTTCCTGTGGATGACCGAGGAGGCGCTCGGCCCTGTCGACATCCTGGTCAACAACGCCGGCATCATGCCCATGGGCGCCTTCCTGGACATGCCGAAGGCGCTGTGCACCGCGCAGATCGACATCAACCTGGGCGGCGTGATGCACGGCATGCACCTGGCGCTGCCCGGCATGCTGGCGCGCCGCTGTGGCCACGTGGTCAATGTGGCCTCCATGGCGGGGCGCTTCGCCCTGCCCGGCGCGGCGGTCTACAGCGCCACCAAGCATGCGGTGGTCGCCCTCACCGAGGCCGTGGCCGGCGAGCACCGTGACAGCGGCGTGCAGTTTTCCGTGATCATGCCCAGCAAGGTGCTCACCGAGCTGTCGTCGGGCACCGACAGCGCCAATCCCGGCATTCCCGCGGTGACACCGGAGGAGGTGGCGGCGGCGGTGCTGGCCACGCTGCGCCATCCGCGCCTGCGCGTCGCCGTGCCGGACTACCTGCAGACCGTGCACGCGCTCTACACCTTGGTGCCCGCGCGCCTGCAGGAGCAGGGCCGCCGCCTTTTCGGTGACACCGGCCTGCTCACGCGCCTGGACCCGACCGCCCGCGACGCTTATGCACAGCGCCTGGCCGAATTCTCGAAACCGACCCGTGGCTGAGACGCTCACTCCGGCTCTGCCGTTACGCAGGATGATGACTGTGTCCGCACTCGCGGCATCGATGGTGCAAACCCTCATGGCATTGAGTGGGCACATACGCGGTGCAGCGCCCTTGCGCCCGCTCTGGGCGACCCGCTCGCCACGGCGCACGGCGCCGGCTCAGCCGCGCTTGCCGCGCGCGGCCGGCAGCGCGCCTGCGATGGCCAGCTCCAGTTCCGCGAGCACGTCATCGAGCGGCGCGTTGCTGCGCGCGGCACGGCACATGGCCACCGTGCCTTCCACGGAGGCCACCACCAGCGTGGCCAGGCGACTGGCGCGTACCGTGGGCACGCCGTCCTTGGCAAGAGCGCCCTCGAGAATCTGCTGCCATTCACTAAAGATCGCCGCCGTCAGCTCGCGCAGGCGTTGCTCCGCCTCGGGCTGCGGATTGCCGTCCTCGCCGATGTACTGCTCCACCGCCACCGCCAGCACCGGGCAGCCAGCCTCGAAGGCGCTCGCCGCCAGCACCTGCTTCCACAGCCCGATGAAGACGCGCAGCCCGGCCACGGCGCCGCGCTCCGCGGTGAGCTGGCGCAGGGGCACGCTGACTTCCTGGCCGGCCAGCACCACCGCCTCTTGCACCAGCTGCAGCTTGCCGTCGGGAAAGTGGTGGCGGATGGAGCCGCGCGGGGTGTCGGTGTGGCGCACCACCTCGCGCACGCTGGTGGCGTTCACGCCCCGGCGCCGGATCAGGTCCACCGCGCCCATGAGCATCTTGTCGCGTGTGCCGCTTCCCATGCTATCGCCCGCCCTCTTGTCTGCCGCTGTCGTGACCACAGGCGCCGTCGGCGCTTGACTATGCCGCGTGACATATTCTAGCATGCCCCGCATATGCCATGTGACATATTACACCCCGGCGGCGGTCCGCCCGCAAGCCGTTCCTTTTCCCCGACAGGTAGTGATCCATGGATTTTTCCCTCAAGGTCTACAAGGCGCTGATCTGGCTGACGCTCTACGCCTCCGCCCTGCACTTCTTCGACAACGTCTACTTTTTTGACCAATACCCGGAGCCGGCCTGGCTGACCGCCGAGATCGTCGGCGCCCTGTGGATCCCCGTGGCGCTGCTGGCCCACCGCGCGGTCGACCGCATCTACGACAACAAGGTCGGCTACAGCTTCTCGCTGGTGCACGGCTTCGTGCTGGCCAACTGGATTTCCCTGGGCCACTACCTGTTTGCCAGCCCCGCCGACATCCTGCCGCGCATCAACTTCGCCATCTTCCTGCAGACCGGCATGGCCGCCGTGCTGATGGCCTACACGCTGTGGCTGCAGATCACGCGCTACCGCGACACCTGGGTGTGGACGCGCAAGGCCTGGACCAAGAATGCGGTGCTGCTGGCGGTGCTGATCCCGGTGCTGGAATTCCTCTGGCCCTCCAGCTTCAACCTGTGGTGGCTGCGGTGACGGCATGAAGGACGCCACCTGGGACCGGCTGCTGATCTGGCTTGCCGTACTGGGCCCACTGCTGCTGGTGCTGGTGGCCAAGTGGCAGGCCTCGCTCACCACCTGGTACGTGCCCTGGAGCGGCGACAGCGCGACCTACTTCGACGCGCAGTTCGCGGCGCAGGTGAAGGCGCTGCCAGGGCAGGGCAGCGCGCAGGCGTCGACCTTCATGGTCGTGGCCGACCGCGACTGCCCCTGCACCAAGGTAACGCTGAACGTGCTCAAGGACGCGCTGGCCAAGGCCACGCGCCGTGACATCCGCCTTCAGGTCGTGGATGTGCGCGACCCCGTGGCCCGGACCCCCGCATGGTCCCGCGTGCTGCGGCAGATTCCGGCGACGCCGACGCTGCTGATCACGCAGGGCGAGCGTCTGGTGTATGCCGGGCCGGTGAATTCGGGCCAGTACTGCACCACCGGCGTGCTGCAGATCCTGGGGCTGACCGCGCTGGAAGCGGCGCCGCCGCGACCGGTGATCAACTGGCTGCAGCAGGGCTGCTATTGCCGGATGCCGCGGCCGGCGGCCGCGCCCGGCGCGGCCCGACCCGTCGGCCCGGCCG
>JAZKHS010000051.1:0-33681 GCA_040385265.1 Pseudomonadota bacterium
GGGTAATGACCCGGGCATCCGTGGCCTGGGCCAGGCGGCCCGCCTGGTAGACGCGGGCAATCCGGCCGCGGTCGGGGCTGACCTCCTCGGTCACCTCGCCGAAGGCGTTGGGGGCGAAGCGCGTGGCGTTACCGCGGGCGTCGGTGACCGCCACCACCTGGTCCAGCGGATTGAAGTCGATGCGCGTGCGCGCCGACATCGAATCAACGCTGGCGCGGGTGCGATACAGCGCGTCGCGCTCCTGGGTGCTGCGCTCGCCCAAAGCACTGGTACGGGACAGCAGGTAACCCTCTTCGTCGTACGCATGAACCAGCGCCTGGCCATTGTTGCCATTGAGGCGCGCCAGACGGCCGAGGGCGTCATAGTCGCGCTGCAGGCGGCGCACCAGGGCACCGGATGTGTCGCTCACCAGCACTTCCTGCGGCTTGCCCATGGGATCGCGCAGGATCTGGATAGCGTTGCCCGTGATGTCGCGAATCGCGACCAGTTGCTGGGCATCGTCGTAGCCGTATTCGATGACCTGGCCATCGGGCAGTGTGATGCGCTGCAGCAGGCCGGCCTCGTCGTAGTGGTAGCGCGTTACCGCCACGCCCGTCTCCGACGGGGCAAGCGGAGCCGCGTCTCGGCCCGAGAACAGGCTGTGCAGCCAACCCAGCAGGCGCTGCCACCAGCCGAGATCGGGATCGCTCGTGTCTACCGCCACAGTCTCGGACTGGGTCAGGACGCGGCCACGGCCATCGTACGTATAACTCACCGCGCGGCCGCTGGCGTGGGTGATCGTGCCGACGCGGCCATTGGCATCGTAGTCGCTGTAGCGGGTTTCACGGCCACCACCCGTACGTGCCAGCAGCAGGTTGCCCTGGGCGTCGTAATCGTAGCTGACGCCCGTACCGTCGGGCAGCGTAGAGCCGGCCAGCAGGCCATGGGCGTGGTAGCGGTACGCCCACGTCCGCACCTCGCCACTGGCGGTGTCGGTCACCTGCATCTGCGTGACGTTGCCTCCGTCATCATAGGCCAGGTCGACAGCACGGCCCGGTTCGCGGATGCGGACGGGCACATTCAGGGTGGCATGCCACTCGGTCGTGATCGTTCGTGCTTCCGGAGTGCCCGCCGCCTCGGTGCGGGAGGTTTCGAGGTTGCGCGTCGGGTCGAAAGCGTAGGTGGTGCGCACGCCGTTGTAGTCGGTCATCGCCGTAACATTGCCGTTGGCGTCGCGCTCGATCGTCCGCGCCACAGTGCTGCAAGTCGGGCAGTTGCGCGACAGGCCGGTGGTCTTCATCACCCCCTGGATCAGCTGGTAGGTGAAGCTGCGTCCGGTGCTGTAGGCGTCGACGATGCCGGTGGAGGTATTGTCGTCGCCATAGGCAACATCCACGCGACCCGTGCCGCTGCCCTGGAAGTTGCGAGAGGCCCGGCCCCTGGCGTCGTAGAAGGTGGTGTCGATCGCGCGGCCACGGCCGTCGACGATGGCGGTCAGGGCGTGCGGGAAAGCAGGATTCTCGTAGCGGTAAGACAGCACGCGCGCGTCCGGTGTCCGGCGGCTGACGAGATTGCCCTGTTCGTCATGGGTGTAGGCATAAATGCCGTCGGCGGGATCGGTGATGGACGCCAGGCGGCCCTGCGCGTCATAGCCGAAGCGGATCGCGCGGCCCAGGCTGTCGCTGACGCGGGCCAGGCGGCCATCGTCACCATAGGTCAGCGCCTGCGCCATGCCGCTGCGCGCGACGATCCGCTGCAGGCCTCCAGCGGGCGTGTAGGTCTCGGTCTCATCGGCCGGCGTCACCACCTGCCAGCCGGTCACTGTGCCGGCGGTGTCGGTGAGCAGGTGCAGGCGGAAGTTGACGGCGCCGTCGGCACGCCAGGCGCCCTCCACCAAGCTAAACCGGAAGGCCTTGCCGTCGGGTCGGCGCAGCTTCACGACTGTCGCGGAGACGCGCTCGATGGCGCGCTCGTAGTGGTGGCGCCAGTAGCGGCCGAGGCTACCGCCCTGAGGCATCTGGCTGTCGTAGTGGCGAACGAAGCGCAGCGGCGAGTATCCCGCGCCCGCATAGTCGGTCACCGCGAGGAACTTGGCGCCGTTGGCGGAATTGATGGGATCGCCCACGCTGCCATTGGTGGAGGTGCAGTCCGGGTTATCGCCGCCCTGACTGCCCGTATCGCTGTCGTTGCCACCCCCATGCGCAAGTGGATCCAACTGGTCTTGAGGAGCACTGGGCGGAGAGGGCTCTTGCGCGCCCGGGGGCGGAGAGTTGTCGCCTTCATCGCCGCCAGGGACCAGATCCGGATCCACAGGTGGCATGTATGAGCAAGCTTGGGGATCGTCCGCCAGCTTGGTCAGGTCGCGAAGGTAGCCCTCGGGACACTGGCCCGGGAGCACTGTGGCGAGAATGGCGCCGCTGCCCCCGCAGGTCCCCTGGAGTATGACCGAACCGATTGCCACGTACTGGCCGGACACCTCGGCCGGGGTGACCATGGGCTGCGTATAGGAGCAACCGGGAAATGCCATCCACCAATAGCGCTGATAGCGGGACCACCACTCCCCGACAGCAGCCTCTACCGTGGCGCCACTGGCGGTTCCGACCCAATTGGCGGGAACCAGGTAGGGCGCCCCATACGTACTGGGGCCCACCGGGGCATACTGAAGGGCCGCGGACGCGACCCCGACCCAGAAGAGCGGCAGAGCCAGCAGCGGCATGAGGACCCGCGAGACCTGATACCGGTGGCGAGCGGTGGCGACATCCTTCCTCATTGCGCATATTCCTTGCTGTTATTGTTTATGCTTCCATGCCTCCGCCTGATCTTGTTCAGGACAGAGGATCGCAAAGTATCGCGGTCAACACTTCGGACGTATATCCGTAGAAGCCGCAAAGAGGAGACAGACCATGGCAATCGAGAAAGCGATCCTGGGCGGCGGCTGTTTCTGGTGCCTCGACGCGGTGTTCCGCAAGGTCCGCGGCGTCAGCGCCGTGGCGAGCGGCTATGCGGGCGGCGCGCGCCCCAACCCCAGCTACGAGCAGATCTGCAGCGGCGCCACTGGCCACGCCGAAGTCGTGGAAGTGACCTTCGACAACGCGATCCTTTCCTATCGCGAACTGCTGGAGATCTTCTTCGCCATTCACGATCCCACCACCCCGAACCGCCAGGGCCACGATATCGGCACGCAGTACCGCTCGGTGGTGTTCTGCCAGGACGCGGAACAGGCGCGGATCACCCGCGAGGTGATCGCGGGACTGGAACGCGAGCAGGTATATGCGGCACCGGTGGTGACGCAGGTGGCGGAGGCCGAGACGCCGTTCTGGCCGGCCGAGGACTACCACCAGGATTTCTTTGCGCGCAACCCCTACCAGGGTTACTGCCAGGCGGTGGTGGCGCCCAAAGTGGCCAAGTTCCGCCAGAAATTCGCCGACAAGCTCCTCTCGTAGAGGGGAAGCCTCGCTGCCACGCTGCCTCTTCCCTCCCCTTGCCGCCATGAAAAAAGCCCGCTTGCGCGGGCTTTCTCATTTTCGGATTGCGGCGCGTTTACGCCGCCGTCCGCAGCAACTCTTCCACCAGCTCCAGGAAGTTGTCGCGGAAGGCTTCTGCCGCAAAGCGGTCGAACTGTGCGCGCCGGTAACGGAACGTGATGGTCAGCTCGCCACGCAACGTCACCACGCCCACTGCCACGCCCATGGGCATGCGCGTCGGCGGTGAAAACCGGATGGCGGTGATGCGGCCGGCGCGGCCGGCGGGATCGGGAATGTCGGGCACCCGGCCCAGGTTGTTCAGTACCGCGGTGTCCACCACGAAGTTGCCCGTCAGCGGCATCAGGTTGGTCAGCGATTTGCGCACCGCGCCCGGCAACACCTGCGCCAGGTTGAGCAGGTCCACCAGCAGGCCCGCGGTCTCATCGCTCTTGTGCTTTTGCGTCTGCTCGGTAATGACCGCCAGCGCCGCTTCATAGGTCTGCCGGTCCGCGGGCTTGGTCGCCACGTTCACCCACAGCGAGAAATTACCCACTGCCTCCTGGCGCCAGTTGATGGGGCGGAAGTTCATCACGTTCATGAGCGTGATGCGTCCCGAGGACTCCTCGCGCAGGCGGTTCCAGCGCTCCACCGCCAGGTTGAGCAGGGCCGCCAGCACGTCGTTGATGGTGGCGCGCCCCTGGCGCAGCCTGGCGAGGGCCTCGGTCTGTTCGCGCGTGAACGTATGCGAAATGAAGGAGAGGCCGGCCTTGTTCTCGCCGAAGTGCGGGGCGATACGCGTCGGCAACTGCACGCTGCGCGCCAGGTAGGCCAGCAGGCGGCGGGTGCGCCGCAGCAGCGCCGGCATGTCCCGGGCGCCGAATTCCTGGCCCAGGTGGCGGGCCTTCACCACCTCGATGTCGCCGGGCATGGCGTCCGCCACGCCGGCATAGAGGCGCATCACGCTGAGCAGGAAACGGTAGGCGCCGGCGGCGTCGGTGACCACGTGGCTCATCTTGAGGAACAGCCAGTCGCCCTCGGGATGCTGGGCAATCAGCAGGCGGAAGGGCGGGGCGTTCTCCAGCAGCAGGCGGCGCGTGTAGAAGGAGTCGCGCGCGGCCTCGACGGCGGCGTCATCGGCGCACTCCAAGCGCAGCACCGGATCCTCGTCGGCGCGCTCGATCAGCTCCCACTCATAGTGGCGGCCGCCGGCCTGGATCGGATGCTGGCGCACCGAGGCCAGCGGATGCCGGCGCATGGCGGCGTAGACCGCCTTCTCCAGCTCCTGCTCGTCCAGGTGCCCGCTGAAGCGCAGGTCGAGCTGGATGCCCATGGGCTCCTCCGCACTCTCCAGGTGATGGAAGAGCTCGTCGGTGACAGAGAAGGGAAAGCGGGTCGTCATTATTGTTGTCCTGCGGCAGCGGTGGACCGGGTGTTCTGCCGGATTATGCCGCAGTGCGGGCGGCGCGGGGCGTCATTCGGGCAGTTTGTCGGCAACCGTCGGCGCCGGCGCCAGCCCCGCCTCCGGGTCTGCCCCGGCCTTGGCGCGCTGCTGGCGGTAATGCGAGGGCGAGGAGCCGTAGATCCGCTTGAAGGCCTGGCTGAACGCCGTCTCCGACCCGTAGCCGACCATCTCGGCAATACGGCAGACCGGCTGCTGGGTATGGCGCAACTGCCACAGGGCCAGGCGCATGCGGTGCTCGGCCAGGTAGCTGAGCGGCGGCTGTCCCATCACCGCGCCAAAACGCTCGGCGAAGGCGGAGCGCGACAGGCAGGCGAGGGCGGCCAGGTCCGGCACCGTCCACGCCTGGCCCGGGCGCTGGTGGATGGCGGCCAGCACCGGTGACAGCGCCGGATCGCGCAGGGCGCGCAGCCAGTTATTGGTGCCATCCGGCAGGCTTTCGACGTAGTCGCGCACGCATTCGATAAAGAGGATGCCGACCAGGCGATTGATGATGGCCTGGTGGCCGGGGCGGCCGGAGCCTTCGTTGGCCAGGAAATCCAGACCGATGCGCAGCCACTCGGGCGGGCTGTCGCTGATGCCGCGCAGCACCAGCAGGGGTGGCAGCGCCGCCAGCAGCGGCTTGCCGAGCTCGGCGTCAAAGCGGAAACGCGCGGACAGGGTCGTGGTGGTGGCGCCGCTGCCGCCCACCTTGATCAGCTCGCGGCTATGGCCCTGGATGCGGGGCACCAGGTCAGGCAGGTTGGCCGGCGGCGCGTCGACCTGCTCGGACAGCAGCGCATGGTCGCGACCGCCCATGACCACGGCCATGTCGCCGGGCACCAGGCGCACCGGCGCCTGGTGCGGCAGGTAGAGCCAGGCCTCGCCGGTCAGGACGAGATGGAAGCTGGCGCGGCCCTCGGTGCGGAAATCAAAGGCCCAGGGCGCGCCCGCCTGGATATAGCGGAATTCCCCCCCGGACAGATGAATGTCATCGAGGATCTGGCTGAGGGTGTCCATCGTCATAGCTGCGGCTTCAGGCGTTTGACGCCGGTTTTCCGGCGCTTCGATTATGTCGGTCAATGTGACATTACCCAATGATATGGTCCAGACACAACCACTGCCTTGCAGGACCTTATGACAACTCCCGCCCTCACCGCCATTCCCTGGTCGGATCCCAAGCGCCATCTCTGGCTGTTCAGTCCCGGCATTCCCCTGCTGGGCGTCCTGGTCCTGGCACTCTACAGCATCACCGGCTGGGGTGTCCTGAGCTGGGGCGGCCCCTTTATCGTGTACGTCCTGGTGCCGGTCCTGGACTGGCTGATCGGGACCGACAAGACCAATCCGCCCGAATCAGCGGTGGCCCAGCTGGAGGACGATGCCTGGTACCGCCTCATCGTTTACGCCTATATCCCCTCGCAGTTCATCTCCACCATCTGGGGCGGCTGGCTCTTCGTTCATTCCGCCAATTCCTGGGTCGAGTACACCGGCCTCGTGCTCAGCGTGGGCGCCATCAACGGCCTCGCCATCAATACCGGCCACGAGCTCAGCCACAAGCGTGATGCGGTGGGTCGCTGGATGGCCAAGCTCACCCTGGCCCCGACCGCCTACGGCCACTTTTATGCCGAACATGTGCGTGGCCACCACAAGAACGTGGCGACGCCGGACGACCCGGCCAGCTCGCGCATGGGCGAGAGTTTCTGGGCCTTCCTGCCGCGCACCATGATCGGCAGCGTGATCTCCGCCTGGAAGATCGAGGGCGAGCGTCTCAACCGCATGGGCAAGAGCGTCTGGAGCCGGGAGAACGACAACCTGCAGGCCTGGGGCATGACGGTCGTCTTCTTCGGCGCATTGACGCTGTGGCTGGGCTGGGGCGTGCTGCCCTTCCTGCTGCTGCAGGCTTTCTATGCCGCCTCCCTGCTGGAGACGATCAACTACATCGAGCACTACGGCCTGCTGCGCCAGAAGGGGGCCGATGGCCGCTACGAGCGCTGCTCGCCCCAGCACTCCTGGAACAGCAACCACATCGTCACCAACCTGGTGCTGTACCAGCTGCAGCGTCACTCCGACCATCATGCCAACCCGACCCGCAGCTTCCAGGCCCTGCGCCACTTCGAGGACAGCCCGCAGCTGCCCTCCGGCTACGCCTCCATGCTGATTCCGGCCTATCTGCCGCCGCTGTGGTTCCGGCAGATGGACCCGCTGGTGGCGGCGCACTACCACGGCGACCTGAGCCTCGCGAATATCCAGCCGTCGCAACGCCAGCGCCTGCTGCAGGCCTTTCGCACCACGGTGCCCGACCTGGCCAGCGACCAGGCGATGCCGGCGGCGGCCACGCCCCCTGCCACGGTCATGACCCGCGCCGGCCAGCACCGCTTCCGCTGCACCGACTGCGGCTACGTCTATGACGAGCGCCAGGGCTGCCCGCGCGAAGGCTTTCCGGCCGGCACCGCCTGGGAAAAGATTCCCGACAGCTGGCCCTGCCCGGACTGCGCCGTGCGCGAGAAGGTCGATTTCCAGGCGCTGTCGGACTGACAGCGACGAATACGCCGTCCTGAGAAAAGCCCGCGACCGCGGGCTTTTCTCTGCCCGGCATCGGCCCTGTGCAGGGGCGCTCCACGCCTGATCTTTCTTCTGCCCATAAAAAAGGCCCGCGAATGCGGGCCTTTTTTATGATTCCGCGCTTATTTCCGCTTCATCATGTCGAAGAATTCTTCGTTGGTCTTGCAGTCCTTCAGCTTGTCGAGCAGGAACTCGATGGCGGCGATCTCGTCCATCGGGTGCAGCAACTTGCGCAGGATCCACACCTTCTTGAGCTCGTCCTCGCCCATCAGGCGCTCTTCGCGACGGGTGCCGGACTTCTTGATGTTCATGGCCGGGAACACGCGCTTTTCCGCGATACGGCGGTCCAGGTTGATTTCCTGGTTACCGGTGCCCTTGAACTCTTCGAAGATCACTTCGTCCATCTTGGAGCCGGTGTCGACCAGCGCGGTGCCGATGATGGTCAGCGAACCGCCTTCCTCGATGTTACGGGCGGCGCCGAAGAAACGCTTGGGGCGTTCCAGCGCGTGCGCGTCGACGCCGCCGGTGAGCACCTTGCCGGAGCTGGGGATCACGGTGTTGTAGGCACGGGCGAGACGGGTGATGGAATCCAGCAGGATGACCACGTCCTTCTTGTGCTCGACCAGGCGCTTGGCCTTCTCGATCACCATTTCCGCGACCTGCACATGGCGGGCGGGCGGTTCGTCGAAGGTGGAGGCCACCACTTCGCCACGCACCGTACGCTGCATTTCGGTGACTTCTTCCGGGCGCTCGTCGATGAGCAGCACGATCAGGAAGGCATCCGGGTTGTTGCGGGTGATGGAGTGGGCAACGCTCTGCAGCAGCATCGTCTTGCCGGCCTTGGGCGGGGCGACGATGAGCGAGCGCTGGCCGAAGCCGATGGGGGCGATCAGGTCGATCACGCGCGCCGTGAGATCCTCGGTGGAGCCGTTGCCGAGCTCCATGACGATGCGGCGGGTGGGGAACAGCGGCGTCAGGTTTTCAAACAGGATCTTGTTCTTGGCGTTTTCGGGCGCGTCGAAGTTGATGTGGTTGACCTTGAGCAGCGCGAAGTAGCGCTCGCCTTCCTTGGGCGGCCGGATGGTGCCGGCAATGGTGTCGCCCGTGCGCAGATTGAAGCGGCGGATCTGCGAGGGGCTGACGTAGATGTCGTCCGGACCGGCCAGGAAGGAGCCTTCGGAGGAACGCAGGAAGCCGAAGCCGTCGGACAGGATTTCCAGCACGCCGTCGCCAAAGATGTCCTCGCCGCTGCGGGCGTGGGCCTTGAGGATGGCGAAGATCACGTCCTGCTTGCGGTTACGGGCCATGTTCTCCAGGCCCATCTCCTCGGCGATCTTGACCAGCTCGACGATCGATTTTTTCTTGAGTTCAGTCAGATTCATAGGAAAAAGGGGTCTTGCGATGGGGGAGGGGCAACGCAACGGCGCCTGTGGCGCGTAAAGCCGGATGGAGAGGTCAGCGCTGAGGAAGCGCGAGGAACAGTCGGGGAACGGGGAAACGGGGACTGCTCGGCCGGACGGCGTGCGTTGAATGGGCGTCCCGGTGATCCGGTCCGCCCTTGGGAAAATTATATATTCGAATCCAGGAACGCCGTCAACTGCGACTTGGAAAGGGCGCCCACCTTGGTGGCCTCGATATTGCCGCCCTTGAACAGGCTCAGGGTGGGGATGCCGCGGACGCCGAACTTCTGGGCGGTACCGGGATTGTCGTCCACATTGACCTTGACGATGGTCAGCTTGCCTTCGTATTCGCCGGCAATCTCGTCCAGGATGGGGGCGACCATCTTGCAGGGCCCGCACCAAGGCGCCCAGTAATCCACCAGGACCGGGCCGTCCGCCTTCAGGACGTCATTTTCGAAGCTGGCATCGGTGGCGTTCACGATGAGTGCGTTGGCCATTGTTGTCTCCGCGAATCAGGGAAAGGATCATCATAGCAAGGCCGCCCGCCGCAGACGAGCCTGTCAGGCAGCGGCCAGGTCCATGGGGTAAGATGGGGCATTCCGCCCGCATTACAAGGATCGCCCCCATGCCGTCGTCGCGTCCCGACGAACCGGGGCTGCTGGCCGCCGTCGACCTCGGCTCCAACAGCTTTCACCTGGCGGTCGCCCGCCTCGACCACGGCCAGCTGCGCCTGGTCACCACCCTGTCCGAGAAGGTCCAGCTGGCCGCCGGCCTGGACGACAGGGAGCGCCTGACCGAGGAGGCGCAGGAGCGCGCCCTGGCCTGCCTGGCCCGCTTCGCCCAGCACCTGCAGGGGGTGGCGCCGCAGCACCTGCGCGTGGTCGGCACCAATGCCCTGCGCGTGGCCCGCAATGCCCGCAGCTTCGCCGCCCGCGCCGAGAAGATCCTGCAACACCCGCTGGAGATCATCGCCGGCCGCGAGGAGGCGCGCCTGATCTACGTGGGGGTGTCGCAGACCCTGGCTGGCCAGGGCCGGCGCCTGGTGGTGGACATCGGCGGCGGCTCCACCGAGTTCATCATCGGCGACGGCCACGAGGCGCTCGCCACCGAATCCCTGCACATGGGCTGCATCAGCTACGCCCTGCGCTTCTTTGCCGACGGCAGCCTGTCCGCGCGCGGACTCGAGCGTGCCGTGACCGCGGCGCGCCAGGAGGTGCTGGGCCTCAAGCAGCAATACCAGGAGCTGGGCTGGACCCAAGTGGTGGGCTCCAGCGGCACCATCAAGGCGGTGCAGCAGGTGCAGCTGCAGATGGGCCTGGCCGGCGCCGACGGCCGCATCACCCGCAAGGGCCTGGAGGCCCTCCGGCGCGAGCTGCTCAAGTGCGCCCATGTGCGCGAGATCCACCTGCCAGGCCTCAAGGACGACCGCAAGACGGTGCTGCCGGCCGGCCTCGCCATCCTCACCGGCATCTTCGAGGAGCTCGGGCTGGAGAGCATGGAATACTCCGACGGCGCCCTCCGCGAAGGCGTCCTCCACGACATGCTGGGGCGCTTCCGGGACGAGGACATCCGCGAGGCCAGCATCAGCGCCATGCAGCTGCGCTACCGTGCCGACACCCTGCAGGCCGCACGGGTCGAGGCCAGCGCCCGCGACCTCTTCGGGCAGGTCGCCGCGGCGCTGGTGCTGAACGAGGAGGAGGAACGCCTGCTGGGCTGGGCGGCACGGGTGCACGAGATCGGCAATGCCATCTCGCATTCCGGCTTCCACCGCCATGGCGCCTACCTGCTGCGCCACTCCGACATGCCGGGCTTCTCGCGCCAGGTTCAGGAGCACCTGGCGCTGCTGGTGGGCAACCACCGCCGCAAGCTCAAGGCCGAGCACTACAACGAGATCATGGAGGCCGGCGGGCTCACCCTGCTGCGCCTGTGCGTGCTGCTGCGCCTGGCGGTGCTGCTGCACCACAGCCGCAGCCGCGAGGGCGCGCCGCCGGTGCGCCTGGCGTCGGGGGACGGCCTCAAGTACGAGCTGCGCTTCCCGCCGGGCTGGATGGCGGCGCATCCCCTGACCCGGGAAGACTTTGCCGGCGAGACCGAGGTCTTTGCCGCCATCGGCCTCCGGCTGACGCTCGGGGAATACTGAGCCGGCCCCGGGTGCGCCACCCCCTTAATGCCGGGCGACGCCGTCCACCAGCAGGCGCTGGATGGCCTCGCCCATGCGCTTCTGCTCCTCGCGGTCGTCGGGCCGGCGCAGGTAGCGCAGCACGCTCGCCATGATCATCCCCACCACGGCATGGCCGGTGGCCAGGGTGTCCAGGTCGGCGCGGAAGTAGCCCAGCCTCACCCCGTTTTCCATATAGGCCGCGGTCAGCTGGCCCGCCCAGTCCATGAGGTTCAGCACGCGCTCGGTCATGTCGGCGTCGATGGAGGTCGCCTCCAGCAACAGCAGGCGGCCCATGGCGGGGTTCTCGGACAGGATGCCGGTCAGGCGGCGCGAGATTCGGTCGATCTGCTCGCGGTAATCGGCCAGGCTGGTGGCGGCGCCGGGGGCGTTTTCCTCGGCGAGGGCACCCATGATGCGGGCCATCACGTCGGTGATCACCTGCTCCAGGATGTCGCGCTTGTTCTCGAAGTAACGGTAGAAGGTGCCGTGACCGATGCCCAGGCGGCGGGCGATGTCGGCAATGGCGGTCTGGTGGTAGCCCTGCGCCGCGAACTCCTCGAAGGCAGCCTGGATGATGTCGGCGCGCAGTTGCTGGCGGTTGCGCTCGGCGCGAGTGAGGGAGCTGTCCTGGGTCATGGCGGCATGGTAGCCGATGGGTGATGAAATGACGACCCCTTCCAAAGTTGACACGTCATTCCGTAGATGACAATCTGTTCCGCACCCAGGGCCAGGCCGGATGTCGGCTTGGCCGGGTCGCCAATGTCGGGGGAAGCCCGGCGCACGACCCCGTCGTCGCGCGCCTTGCCGGCGCTTGACGCGGCCGCCTGGCCACCCCACCTGCCCGCCCGCCTGACCCGGCGACAGGGCCCCGCCCCCAGGAGAGTCCCGTGACCGACACCCCGCAAAAGCCCCGCGCCAGGCCCGGGAGTCGCCCGGCCAAATCCGCTGCCGACGCTGCCGCGACGAAGACCGCACCGGCCCGACAGCCTGCCGCCCGGACCGGCGCGAAGGCTCCGCCGCCGGCGAAGGCCGCGACGGCACGCTCCCCCCGAACCGGCGCGGCCGGCCAGGCGCCAGGCACGTCCACCCCGGGGACGGCACCCGGGCAACTGCAGCGCGTAGACGTGATCATCATTGGCGCCGGGCCCTCCGGCCTGTCCGCCTGCATCAAGCTCAAGGAGCAGGGTCTCACCGACGTCGTGATCCTGGACCGCGCGCCGCGCATTGGCGGCACCTGGGCCGTCAACGACTACCCCGGCCTGCGCTGCGACGTCCCCAGCGAGCTCTACTCCCTGGGCTTCGCGCCCAAGCCGGACTGGAGCCGCACCTATGCGCCGCAGGCGGAAATCCGCGATTACCTGGAGGACGTGGCGCAGCGCTTCGGCATCACCGGCCAGGTCCGCCTGAACACCAAGGTCACGGATGCGCGCTGGAGCGAGCAGGACAGCCACTGGACCGTCAGCACCGCCGACGGTGTGTGCTACCAGGCGCGCGTGCTGGTCGCCGCCCCGGGCTATATCGGCGAGGCGGCCATGCCGCGCTTCCCGGGCCAGGACCGTTTCCGCGGCACCGTCTTCCATTCCGGCCAGTGGAACCACGACCACGACCTGCGCGGCGAGCGGGTGGCGGTAATCGGCTGTGGCGCCTCCGCCATCCAGTTCCTGCCCGCCATCCAGCCGCTGGCAAAGGAAATCATCAGCCTGCAGCGCACGCCCACCTGGGTGTTGCCCAAGCCCGACTTCGGCATGCCGACGGCGCTGAGCGCGCTGTTCCGGCGCCAGCCGCTGCTGCAGCGCCTGGTGCGCGAGGCCGGCCTCATGGGCCTGGAGGGTTCGCTGCCGCTGTTCATGAACGAGAAGCTGCTGCGCCGCCTCACCCACCCGCTCGGCCTGTGGAACATCCGCCGCGCCATCAAGGACCCGGAAATGCGGCGCCGGCTGACCCCGGACCATACCCTGGGCTGCAAGCGCCCGCTGTTCTCCAACGACTGGTACGGCACCCTTGCCCAGCCCAACGTGAAGGTGGTGTTCCAGGGCCTGGAACGCATCACCGAAACCGGCATCGTCACCGACGATGGCCAGGCATTCGCCGTCGACACCATCATCTTCGGCACCGGCTATGCAGTGGCGGAGCCCGCCATCTACCGCGTGCTGCACGGCGCCGACGGCCGCTCGCTGAGCCAGCACTGGCAGGGCCGGCCGCGCGCCTACCAGGGCCTGGCCATCCACGGCTTTCCCAACATGTTCCTGATGCTGGGCCCCAACTCGCACAGCGTGCAGGGCTCCGTGATGTGGACATCCGAACACCAGGCCATCTACATTGCCCTGGCCGTGAGGCTGATGCGGGAACAGGGCCTGCAGCGCCTGGAGGTGCAGCAGGGGGTGCAGGAGCAGTTCAACACCCGCATCGACCGCCGCCTGGAGCGCATGCCCATTCGCGCCGACGTCTGCCAGACCTATTATCTAGACGCCAGCGGCCGCAACCAGTTCGTGTGGCCGGAGTTCGGCGTCAACATCAAGCGCCGGCTGACGCACTTCGCCCTGGGCGATTACCTCGCGCAATGAAACACCGCGCGATCGAATGAAACACGGCGCCGGCAAGGAGTGGCCGGCAGCGCCGAGACTCGCCGCGATTGGCGATTGGCGATTGGCGATTGGCGATTGGCGATTGGCGAAACCCGTATCCACCGTCGCCCCCGATAAAACACAGACCCCCTTGCCCAAGCTGAAACCAACCGGAGAAGAAAATGCCCCGCTACACCGTCGACGTGACCCAGGACTACCCGCAGGCCGCGGACGCCATCTTCCGCGCACTGTCGGATCACAATCGCCTGAGCCGGGTGCTCGGCATTCCCGTGAAACGCGTGGTGGACGGCCGCCCCGACATCAACGGCGAAGGCTCGGTGCGCCGCATGGGCCTGTGGCCGCTGGCCGTCGAGGAAACCGTCTATACCGTGGTGCCCAACCAGAGCATCCACTACCGCATCAGCAAAGGTGGCGCGCCGCTCAGCAACCACCGCGGCGACCTCACCTTCAGCAAGACCGGCCAGGGCTCGCGCGTGAACTGGATTATCAGCTTCGATGCCCCGCCGGTGCTCGGCGCCGTGGTCAGGCAGGTGCTGACCCAGGGCCTGCGCCTCGGCCTCAAGCGCGTGAAGGGCTGAACACCGCCAGGGCGTCTCGCTCACTTTGCCGCGACTGCATGAGCACGACTGCATGAAAAAGCCCCGCGAAAGCGGCAATGCCGTTAAGTTAAGGCGCCTTCGGGCGCCTTAGTCTTTTGCGGAGGGCGTGATCGCACCCTGGAAGCCTCCGTTCACGGCGACCCGAAGGCTCTAGCCCATAAAGAAAATGCCACTTAGTCGCTTAACTAAGTGGCATTGCCGCGAAAGCGGGGCTTTTTCATGGCCGGGCGCAGGGACTCAGTGCGGCGCCAGCTTCTCCTGCAGGATCTGCTGCGCGATCTTCTGCTTCTCCACCTCGACGCTCTGCTGGCGATAGCCGCCATCGGGGCCCAGCTGCCAGGACTGGCGGTTATCAGAGAAGTAGACCATCAGCGCATCCTGCTTCACCCGCTTCGCCAGCTCCGGGTCGGTAACCGGGAAGCAGGTCTCCACGCGGAAGAACATATTGCGCTCCATCCAGTCCGCGCTCGAGCAATAGATGACTTCCTCGCCGCCGTTCTGGAACCAGAACACGCGCGAATGCTCGAGGAAGCGGCCTATCACCGAACGCACGCGAATGTGGTCTGACACGCCGGGAACGCCGGGGCGCAGGCAGCACATGCCGCGCACCAGCAGGTCCACCTTCACGCCGGCCTGGCTGGCGCGGTACATGGCCTGGATCAGCTGCTTCTCGGTCAGCGAATTCATGCGCGCCATGATGTGCGCCGGCTTGCCGGCGCGGACGTTCGCAATCTCGTGCTCGATATGCTCGAGCAGGCGCGAGTGCAGGGTGAAGGGCGCGTGCAGCAGCTTCTTCAGCTTGGCGACCTTGCCCATGCCAGTCAGCTCCTGGAAGATGCGGTGCACGTCCTCGCAGAGATCCTCGTCGGCGGTGAGCAGTGAAATGTCGGTATAGATACGCGCGGTGACGGCATGGTAGTTGCCGGTGCCCAGGTGCACGTAGCGCTTGAGCTTGCGGCCGCCCTCGCGACGCACCACCAGCAGCATCTTGGCATGCGTCTTGTAGCCGACGATGCCGTAGACCACGATGGCGCCGGCCTCCTGCAACTGCTCGGCCACCTCGATATTGGACTCCTCGTCAAAGCGCGCGCGCAGCTCGATGACGGCGGTCACCTCCTTGCCGTTGCGCGCCGCCTCGGCGAGCAGCTTCACGATCTCGGAATTCTTGCCGGTGCGGTACAGCGTCTGCTTGATGGCCAGTACGCCGGGATCGCGCGCGGCCTGGCGCAGGAACTCCACCACCGGCGCAAACGACTCGAAAGGATGATTGAGCAGCACGTCGCCCTGGGCGATGGCGTCGAAATAGCTTTCGGTGCGCGCCAACCGCTCCGGCACCGCCGGTGTCATGGCGCGATAGCGCAGCAGCGGACGCTCGATGTCGGTGATCAGGCGCACCAGGTTCACCGGGCCGTTGACGCGATAGAGGAAGTCCTCGGTCAGGCCGCACTTGCGCAGCAGGTAATCCACCAGATGGGTCGGGCAGTTGGCTGCCACCTCCAGGCGCACGGCATCGCCGTAGCGGCGCGAGAACAGCTCGTCCTTCAGCGCCACCGCCAGATCCGCCTCGTCCTCGAGTTCATCCAGGTCCAGGTCGGCGTTGCGCGTGATGCGGAACTGGAAGCAGCCCTGCACCGTCATGCCCGGAAACAGCTCGCCGGCATGCTCGTGGATGATCGACGAAAGGAAGATATAGACCTCGCCGTCGCTGATCTCGGACGGCAGCTTGATCATGCGCGGCAGCGAGCGCGGCGCCGGCACGATGGCGAAATTGAGGTCGCGGCCAAAGGCGTCATTGCCCTCCAGCGCGACAATGAAATTCAGGCTCTTGTTCACCACCTTGGGAAAAGGGTGGGCAGGGTCCAGGCCGATCGGCGTCAGCACCGGATAGACCTGCTCACGGAAGTACTTCTTGATCCAGGCCGACTGCTTGTCGCTCCAGCCATCGCGCTTGAGGAAGTGGATGTTCTCCTCGGCCAGCGCCGGCAACAGCACGTCATTGAGGATGCGGTACTGGCGATCGACGGCGTCGTGGCAGGCGTCGGCAATGCGCTTCAGCACCTGTTGCGGCGGCATGCCGTCGATGCCCGCCACTTCGCGCCCCAGGGACAGCTGGCGTTTGAGGCCGGCGACGCGGATCTCGAAGAATTCGTCCAGGTTGCTGGAGAAGATGCGCAGGAAGGCCAGGCGCTCCAGCAGCGGATGAATGTCATCCAGCGACTGCTCGAGCACGCGCAGGTTGAAGGCCAGCAAGCTGAGCTCGCGGTTGAGGTAGAAGCCGGGATCGCTGAGATCGCTCACCGCCTCCGGCATCTGGGAGGCTGTCATGGGGGTTTCCTTTTTTGAGGCCATGATCAGACCCTCTCCTTGTTTCATTTTTATGACGGCGACTGCATGAAGGCGATCGGCCGCGAGGAAAACCGGCCGGCCGGGCTGGCCACCCTGCCTCGGCCCGGGGAGCACTCCCTGCAGTATCCGGCCACTACCCGCCGCCCCGCTTGCCGCCGATCAAGCCGGCAGCACGGCGCCCCTGGGCGCCCATATGGGCGCCCCCAAATTGTTCCGCTCCGACGCTATCGTCGCCATCGAGCAGGCGGCGGACGATCCGGCATCCTGACACGGGCCAAAGCCCGGCCGCTCCCGCTCAGCCGCCCGCCTTGAGCAGCTGGGCGGCCTCCTTGGCAAAGTAGGTCAGGATGCCGTCGGCGCCGGCGCGCTTGATGCACATGAGCGACTCCAGGATCACCGCGTCGCGCTTCAGCCAGCCGTTCTGGAAGGCGGCCACGTGCATGGCGTATTCGCCGCTCACCTGGTAGACGAAGGTGGGCGCGCGGAAGGTGTCCTTCACCCGGCGCACCACGTCCAGGTAAGGCATGCCCGGCTTCACCATGACCATGTCGGCGCCCTCGGCGAGGTCGAGGCCGACCTCGTGCAGGGCCTCGTCCAGGTTGGCCGGGTCCATCTGGTAGGAGAACTTGTTGCCGCCCTTGAGGTTGCCGGCGGAACCCACGGCATCGCGGAAGGGGCCGTAGTAGCTGGAGGCGTACTTGGCGGCATAGGCGAGGATGGCGACGTTGACGTGGCCGTCCTGCTCCAGCGCGCTGCGGATGGCGCTGATGCGGCCGTCCATCATGTCGGAGGGGGCGACGATGTCGGCGCCGGCCTCGGCATGGGACAGGGCCTGGCGCACCAGCACCTCGGTGGTGATGTCGTTGAGGACATAGCCGTCGGCGTCGATGATGCCGTCCTGGCCGTGGGTGGTGAACGGGTCCAGGGCGATGTCGGTGATGACGCCGATCTCCGGCACGGCCGCCTTCACCGCGCGCACCGCGCGCTGGGCGAGGCCCTCGGGATTCCAGGCCTCCTCGGCCATCAGCGACTTGGCCTCCGGCGGCGTCACCGGGAACAGCGCGATGGCGGGCACGCCGAGCGCGGCCAGGACCTCGGCCTCCTGCACCAGCAGGTCGATCGACAGGCGCTCCACGCCGGGCATGGAGGCGATGGCCTCGCGGCGGTTGACGCCTTCCAGCACGAACACCGGGCAGATCAGGTCGGCGGCGGTGAGCACGTTCTCGCGCACCAGGCGGCGGGAAAAGTCGTTCTTGCGCAGGCGGCGCAGGCGGGTGGAGGGAAAGGGGGCGCGGGTGAAGGAAAAGTCGGCCATGGACAGCTCGCAGCGTCGGATCAGGGTAGAGCGGCGAGAGTAGCCCAAAACCGGGAGCGGCGGCATGGGAGCGGCGGCCCTGGGCGCTCTCGCCCGGCGGCGGCCCGCGCCGCGCCGGGCCTGGTCCCGGCCGCGGTGGCGACCAGTCCCGGCACGCGACCCGGTACCGGCGCCCCTGCCGGCGGAGGGGGCCGCGCCGCCGGCGATTGGCCCCTCCGGCGCTTGGCCTGCCGCGCGCGCGGCTGCTAGGCTCGCCCGCTTTCCCTATGACGATCCTGCCGGCATGAGCGATTCCCACGACCCCCACGGCCAGCCGCCGCTTTCTCCCGAGGAAAAGGCCCGCATCCTGCTCGAGCGCGTCAAGCAGGGCTTCGACAACACGCCCTTCGTGAAGCTGATCGGCATGGAACTGACCGAGATCACCGCCGACGAGGTGCGCGGCCGCTTCGACATGAAGCCCGAGCTGGTCGGCAATACCTGGAAGCAGATCCTGCATGGCGGCGTCATCGCCACCGCGCTCGACACCATCGGTGGCGCCATGGGCTTCGTCGCCGTCTATCAATTCATGAAGCAGCAGGGCCTGTCGCGCGAGGAACGCTACACGCGCATGGCCCGGCTCGGCACCATCGACATGCGCGTGGACTACCTGTCGCCGGGGCGCGGCCAGCACTTCACCGTGTGGGCGACACCGCTGCGCATCGGCAAGAAGGTGTTCGTCACGCGCATGGAACTGCGCAACAAGAGCGACGAGCTGATCGCCGCCGGTACCGGCACCTATATGTATTGAGCCCGGCAGCGCCGGCGCGCCACTGCCCGTGGCGGCGCAGGCCGTGCCCGCGGCGTCCCTGCCAGCGCCCGTGCCGCCCCCGGCGCGAGACCGGCGCCACCTCCGGAGAATGCCCTTGCTGTCCTGCCGCGCGGGCTGCGCTGCCTGCTGCATCGCCCCCTCGATTACCTCGCCCATTCCCG
The DNA here is from genome assembly GCA_040385265.1 of Pseudomonadota bacterium. GTDB lineage: Bacteria > Pseudomonadota > Gammaproteobacteria > Pseudomonadales > Moraxellaceae > UBA2031. The sequence goes on from JAZKHS010000051.1 coordinate 18,819, forward strand.
GCATGCCCGACGGCAAGCCGGCGGGCGTGCCCTGCGTGCAACTGGACGAACAGGGCCGGTGCCGCCTGTTCGGGCGACCGGAGCGGCCGGCGTTCTGCGTCAGCCTGCAGCCGGCGGCGGACCTGTGCGGAGAGGATCGCGAGCAGGCGCTGCGCCTGATCGGGGAGATGGAGCGGGCGACGCGACCCTGACCCCGCGCGCCGGCGGGAGCCATAAAAAAAGCCGGCGAATGCCGGCTTTTCTGCCTTCAGGGAGCGGGCCCCGGGGGCGGACGGGCCTCAGCCCTCCAGCGCTTCGCTGGCGGCCATCCAGGCCTCTTCGGCGGACACCAGGGCAGCATCGACCGCGGCTTTTTCCTGCAGCCGGGCCTCCAGATCGGCACGGCGGCCCGACTCGTAAAGACCGGTGTCCGCCAGCGCCGCCTCCAGGTCGCGCTGGCGCCCCTGCAGCTCGGCCAGTGTCTTTTCAGCCTTGGCCAGCGCCTTCTGCGCTTCCTTGTTGATCTTGACGCCGGGGCTGGCCTTGCCGGCGGGGGCGGGCGCGGCGACCACTGCCGCGGGCGGCGGCTCGCTGGCGACGGCCTTCTTGCCGTCGGCCTTCTTGGCCTCGGCCTTCTTCGCGGCGGCCGCGTCCTTCTCCAGCGCGGCACGCCACTGCCTTAGCCATTCGGCATAATCCTCGAGGTCGCCGGCGAAGGGCGTGGCATGCCCGTCAACCACCAGCAGGAAATCGTCACAGCAGGCCTTCAGCAAATGCCGTTCGTGCGACACCACCACCAGCGCCCCCTGGTATTCCTGCAGCGCCAGCGTCAGCGCATGCCGCATCTCCAGGTCGAGGTGGTTGGTGGGCTCGTCCAGCAGCAGCACATTGGGACGCTGCCAGACGATGAGCGCGAGCGCCAGGCGCGCCTTCTCGCCCCCGGAGAAATTCTCGCAGGGCTGGTCGATGCGTTCGCCGCCAAAGCCGAAGGAGCCCAGGAACTTGCGCAGCGTGAGCTCGTCGGTACGGCCGGCGGTGCGCGTCAGCTGCAGCAGCGGTGACGCCTTGAGGTCGAGGTGATCGACCTGGTGCTGCGCGAAGTAGCCGATCTTGGTGTGTTCGGACGTGGTGCGCTCGCCGGAGAGACGCTCGAGCTCGCCCACCACGGTCTTGATCAGGGTGGACTTGCCGGCGCCGTTGGGGCCGAGCAGGCCGAGGCGGGTATCGGGGGTCAGCGACAGGTTCACGCGCGACAGGATCTTGCGCTCGCCATAGCCGCAGTCGACGTCGTCCAGGCGGATCAGCGGCGACGGCAGGCGCGCCGGCTCGCGGAAGCGGAAGCTGAATTGCGAATCCACATGCGCCGGCGCGATCATGGTCATGCGTTCCAGCGCCTTGATACGGCTCTGCGCCTGGCGCGCCTTGGTGGCCTGGGCGCGGAAGCGGTCGATGTACTTGTTGAGGTGGGCAACCTCGGTCTGCTGCTTCTCGAAGGCCTGCTGCTGCTGCGCCAGGCGCTCGGCGCGCATGCGCTCGAAGGCGGAATAGTTGCCGCGGTAGTGGGTGATGGTGGCCTGCTCCACGTGCAGCACATGCTCGACCACCGCATCCAGGAAGTCGCGGTCATGCGAGACCATGACCAGGGTGCCCGGATAGGCGCGCAGCCAGTCCTCCAGCCACAGGATGGCATCCAGGTCGAGATGGTTGGTGGGCTCGTCCAGCAGCAGCAGGTCGGAGCGGCACATCAGGGTCTGCGCCAGGTTGATGCGCATGCGCCAGCCGCCGGAGAAGTCGGCCACGAACCTCTGCTGCTCCGCCTCGCTGAAACCGAGGCCGGCCAGCAGCTTGGCCGCGCGCGAAATGGCGGTATAGCCGCCGATCTCCTCGTAGCGCTGATAGAGGTTGGCGAGGTCCTCGTAGCGCTCCTCGCGCTCGGCCTCGGCCAGCTGGCCCTCGATCGAGCGCAGCTCGGCGTCGCCATCGAGCACGTAGTCGAGGGCGCTGCGGGCAAGGGCCGAGACTTCCTGTTCCATGTGCGCCACGGTCCAGACAGCGGGCCGCTCCAGGCGGCCGGCATCGGGCGTGAGCTCCCCCTGCAGCAGGGCAAAGAAGGTGGACTTGCCGCTGCCGTTGGCACCGGTAAGGCCGACTTTCCAGCCGGGATGGAGCATGAAGGTGGCGTCGCGGTAGAGCTCGCGGCCATCACGGGAAACAGCAAGATTGGAGACGGTAATCATGGGCGCGGAGTGTACGCGGGAGCGGGCGGCGGCCCAATAAAAAACGGGCCCGAAGGCCCGTTTTTTACGCCGGCACCGATTACTCGGCGGGCGGGGTCAGCACTTCCGGCGCGGCCGCGGCCGGAGCGGCAGCAGCGGCCTTCTCCGCCTTCCCGGGCTTGGCCAGGGACTTGGGCGCCAGCACCTTGGACGCCGCCTTGGGGGCGGCGGGCTTTACAGCGGCCTTCGGGGCCGGCTTGGCGGCCGGCTTCGCGGCAGCCGCCTTGGGGGCAGCCTTGGCGGCCGCGGGCTTGGCAACAGCCTTGGCGGCCGGCTTCGCGGCGGGCTTGGCGGCCGGCTTGGCAGCGGCCTTCGGAGCCGCCTTCGCGGCCGGCTTGGCAGCCGCCTTGGGGGCAGACTTGGGGGCAGCCTTGGCGGCCGCGGGCTTGGCAACAGCCTTGGCAGCCGGCTTCGCGGCGGCCTTGGCGGCCGGCTTGGCCTTCAGCTTCTTCTGCACATAGGCCTTGAGCTCGCTGCGGGCCTGCAGGCCGAGGATGGCCTTCTTGGCCTGCTCGAAGTCTTTCCTGGCGGCGGTCAGGGCAGCCTTGGCTTCATCCTGGGCGACCTTGGCGCGCTCCTTGACAGCCTTCAGCGTTTCCTTGTCGCCCGCCTTCGCCACCTGCTGCTCGAGGCGCTTCTGCAGGTCCTTGTAGTTGGCTTCAGCCTTCTCGACGAGCTTGCGGGCCGCGTCGATGTACTTTTCAGCTTCCTTCTGGGTCTTTTCCACGATCTTGTGGAAATGGTCCTGTAGGTCCGTCACTTGTTTCTCCAGGTCCTTCTTGAATTTATCGACCGCCGGGGCGGCAGTCTTGGCAGCAGGTTTAGCGACCCCTTTCTTCGCGGCAGGCATGACACATCCTCTTGTGGTTGGCACCGTGTGTGAAAAATAAACGAACTGTTTGCGAAAAGCGAGCAGACGCCAGCATTGGCGCGGCTTAGGTGACGAAAAGACGTGATTGGTGATGACAATGTCATCGCCCTGCCACACCCTGGCGCAAAAACCTCGCCGCCGGGCGCCTCCTGCCCTGTTCCGGCTCATGCACGGGCACCCCGCCGGCTCACCAAAGCCGTACGCAAATCCGTAGCCAAGGGGGGCGGCGTGGCATATTCTCCAAGCCGTTTCGCCCGGCAAAGGCCGGCATAAGACACAACAAGACCAATACGGAGATCACATGAAACGCCTCCTCCTGGCTACTGCCCTGCTGGCCAGCTTCCCTGTGCTGGCGGCCGACAAGCCCGCCAAATCTGCCGCTCCGGCCGTTTCCCTTGCCAAGGATGATGACAAGGCCGCCTACAGCATCGGCTTCTTCACCGGCAAGGCGAATGCGCAGCACCTGGAAACGCTCAACGTTGACGCCTACGTCGCCGGCTTCCGCGCCGCCTACGGCAAGGGCACCCCGGCCATGACCGAGGACGAGATGAAGAGCACCCTCGAGGCCTTCAAGCAGCGCCTGCAGTCCGAGGCCTATGCCCGCTCCCAGAAGGAGGCAGCCGACAACCTCGAGAAGTCGCGCACCTTCCTGGCCGAGAGCGCCAAGAAGCCGGGCGTGACCACCACGGCCAGCGGCCTGCAGTACGAAGTGATCACCCAGGGCACCGGCGCCAAGCCCAAGGAAAGCGACACCGTGAAGGTGCACTACCAGGGTACGCTGACCGATGGCTCCGTGTTCGACAGCTCCGTGCAGCGCGGCGAACCCGCCTCCTTCCGTCTTGACCAGGTCATCCCGGGCTGGACCGAAGCGCTGCAGCTGATGCCGGTCGGCTCCAAGTACCGCCTGACCCTGCCGCCCGAGCTGGCCTATGGCGAGCAGGGCGCGGGCCCGATCCCGGCCAACGCCGTGCTGATCTTCGAGGTCGAGCTGCTCAGCATCGAGGCCCCGGAAGCGGCCGCCCCCGCCGAGGCCAAGCCGAAGCCGGCCAAGAGCAAGGCCAAGGCCAAGTAAGGCAGCGCCCTGCGCACAATAAACCGGAGCCGTGGGCTCCGGTTTTTTTATGGGCGCGAGCCGGGCGGCGGCGATTCCCGGCTTTCGTGCAAGAGGGCGAGGAGACGGTCCTCGGTCTGGAAGCGACTCTCGAGCTCGAGGCGAAGAATGGGGAGCTCCCGCGCCAGGCAAGCCTGGGCGGCGGCGCTGTGCGGATCTTCGCAGAGCTCATTGAAGCGGATGGCGGCATCGGTGGTGGTCTGCAGCCGCGCCATCAGCGCCTGGCCCGCGGCCGCGGGCAGGGCCTGACGGCGCTCGGCCTCGTCGAGAAGCTCGTCATAGACCTCGAAGTGGCCGGCGGACACGTAGTCCATGAGGGTCTGGCAGAAGGCCGCGAGATGGCGGGCCAGGAGGGCGGCATCGGCCCCGGCCGCCAGGGCCGCGTGCAGGGACTGCTCCTGGGTGATGAGCGTCTTGCGCTCGTCAAGCCAGCGGCGCACGAGGCCGTCGACACGTTGGCGATGGTCCGCCTGGCTGCTATGGGCAAGCATGGGCACCTCCCTGGCGCGTTGGATTGCTCAGGCTAGGCCCCGGCCGGGGCCAAGGCAATGCCCATCTGGTAACCGGACTCAGTCCCGGCGCAGCAATTGCCAGAGGGCCAGTGCGCCCAGGCCGAGGAAGACCGCCAGGGTCAGGGCCGGCAGCGAGAAGCCGAGGAAGGTCCAGTCGATGACGGCGCATTCCCCGGATCCCCTGAACACCTTGGCCATGACCTCGAACAGGGGAAAGGTGTCCATCCAGTAATCCAGCCCGGGGCCGCAGGCCGGCACCTGCTCGGGCGGCAGGTGCTGCAGCCAGACATGGCGACCGGCCACGGCGACGCCGCCGGCCACCGCCAGCAGGGTGAGACCGGCGTACAGGCGGCGGCCGAGGCGGCCGGCGGGCCCGTGCAGGAAGGCGACCAGGGCGACGGCCCCGGTGGCGATCATGGCCACGCGCTGGAACACGCACAGCGGGCAAGGCTCGAGATGCTGGTAGTGCTGCAGCCAGAGGGCGAACAGCATGGCCACCACCGTCAGCAGGAAGATGCCGAGGTTGGTGAGGCGGGGGGACGGCAGGTAGGGCATGGCGGACTCCACAAGGACTGCGGCGAGGCTAGGGCCGGGACTTCCCGGCCGGCAATGTCTATTTGTGTAACGACCGGCGGATGGCCGGACCTGACTTACAGGCGGTCGTTCGCGGCGTGGACCCCTGCCGGAACGTCACGGGCTCAGTCGCGCAGGTAAGCCGCCAGGTACTCCTCGAAGGGCAGGGTGTCGGCCTGCTCGATCCGGGCCTGCGCCGCCAGCGAGTCCTGCGCGGCGGCCTTGAACTCGGCCTCGCGCACGGCCGGCAGCGGGCGGGCGCGAAAGTGGGCGGCACTGGCCTGGGCGGAGGCGCGGGCAAACTGGAAGAAGGACTGCTCGCCCTCACGCAGCGCCGCCAGCACGCGCGCGGAACCGGTGCGCTCGGGGGCGTCCAGCTTTTCCGCCTCGCGGGCAATGGCCGCGGAGTACTCAGTGGTGCCGTGCGCGGCATCGAGCAGCGGCGCCACCTCGCGCAGCTCCGCCATGAGCTCGTGGGCGAGGTCCTGGAAGCGCGCCTCGCGGCCGCAGAAATGCAGCACCAGCGCCGGGTCGCGGCCGCGCTCGACCACCTCCTGCTGGTTCTTCGGCAGGCAGCGGTACTCGCTGTCGGCAAAGGGCGGGGCATCGCGCAGCAGGCAGTGCAGGGCGAAGACCTCGAGGAAGTGGGCGCTGGTGCTGTCGATGCCGATGGGCTCGAAAGGATTGAGGTCGACGCAGCGCAGCTCGACGTACTCCACGCCGCGGCGCGACAGCGCCTGGGTCGGGCGCTCGCCGGAGGCGGTGGTGCGCTTGGGCCGCACCAGGCCGTAGTACTCGTTCTCGATCTGCAGGACGTTGGTGCTGAGCTGCTGGTACTCGCCGGCGGCATCGCGCAGGCCGATGGCCTCGAAGGGCGGATAGGGCGTGCGGATGGCGTGGCTGAGGTCGCGCACATACTCGTCCAGTCCGTTGTAGGACACGCGCAGTTCGGACTGCACGCTGTTCTGGTAGCCGAGCGAGCTCATGCGCAGCGAGGTGGCGCCGGGCAGGTAAAGGGTGCCGTCATCGGAAGCCATCAGGCGGTGCTCGCGACCGCGCAGGAAGCTGGCGCAGACCGCCGGCGAAGCGCCCAGCAGGTAGAGCAGCAACCAGCTCTGGCGCTGGAAGTTGCGCACCAGGCCGAAGTAGCGGGCGGAGCGGAAGTCCTGCAGCGAGCCGGTGTCGCCCACCTGCGCCTGCCAGGCCTGGAAGAACGCATCGGGGAAGGACAGGTTGTAGTGGATGCCGGCGATGGTCTGCATCTTGCGCCCGTAGCGCACGCCCAGGCCGCGCCGGTACAGCGTCTTCAGGCGTCCGCTGTTGGAGCGGCCGTACTGCGCCAGCGGGATGTCGCTGTCGTCGCCGAGCAGGCAGGGCATGGAGTTGACCCACAGCGCCTCGTCGCCGAGATGGGCGTAGACGTGGCGATGGATGTCATCCAGGAACCCCAGGGTTTCGGCAATGGACTCGGTGGCGGGCGTGATCAGCTCGATCAGCGCCTCGGAGTAGTCGGTGGTGATCCAGGGGTGGGTCAGCGCCGAACCGATGGCGACCGGATGCGGCGTCTGCGCCAGGCGGCCGTCAGGCGTCACGCGCAGCGACTCCTTCTCGAGGCCGCGGCGCATGCCGCGCAGGGTGGCGGCTTGCGGCGAGAGCCAGTTCAGAGCGCGGGAAAGGGTGGCATCCACGGCAAGATCCTCGGAATTCTTGGCATTGCGCATTGTGTTGCGGCAAGCCGGGGCAGGTCGGAGGACGGCCTGACACAGCCGCCGCCGTTGCAGGCCGGACCTCAGCGCGGGGCGCCTGGGCCGACCTGCAAGGGCATTATTATTTCACCAGGAGGCCGTCGGTGGCCGGGCCGGGTACCCGGCTGGCACCGACGGCCATCAACGTCCGGCCTAGGCCTCGTGCTTCCAGATGGCGAAGGTGCCGGTCGCCTTGGCCACGAGCTTGCCATCGGCGGTGACCTCGGCATCCAGCACGGCGGTACGACGGCCGCGATGGATGACGCGGGCCGTGCAGCGGACGGTACCGTCGCGCACGGGGCGGATATAGTTGGTCTTGGCTTCCAGCGTGGCCGCCAGCTCGTCGATGTCGAGCAGGGAGTAGATGGCCGCGCCCATGGCGCAATCCACCAGCGCAAAGGCGGCGCCGCCATGGAAGCCGCCGACCACGTTGTGCAGGTGCTCGGCCATGTCGACCTCGGTGACGCAGACGCCGTCTTCCACGCTGATATAGCGGATGCCCAGGTGCCGGCTGAAGCGGGAACCTTCATCGCGCAGGATATGGGCCTTGTGTTTCACGGGGCAGACTCCGTCACGGGACCAGGTCAAGGGCCGCGAGCTTAGCAAAAAAGCGGAGTGAAGGGGCTTGGGCTATGGTTGGGCCAGGACAGGGGGACATCACCATGCAAACCTTGCGACTACTGGCACTGGTGCTGCCGCTCGCGGCCTGCCAGGCCTCGCCGACCGTGAATGCCAGCCAGTACGCCTGCCCGGATGGACGGGTGGTGCGGGCGGGCGTGTCCGGCGACCGGCGCCTGCTGGTGCTGGTGGTGGACGGGCGCCGCCATACCCTGGGCCGCCTGGCCGGCAGCGACGGATATGGCAATGGCGACTGGACCGCGCGGCCGGACGATCTCTTCCTGCACCTGGGACGCGCCGGCACCCTGCTGCCGCAGCACTGCCGCCTGCTGCCAGGACCGCAGCCCGGCGACGCCACCGGAGTCCTGAGTCCTGAGTCCGCCGCCGAACCCGGAACCCTGAGCAGAAGCAAGGAGCGCTGAGTCCCGGGGCGCGGATCCTGGTTCCGGAACACTGCCCCCGGGACGCCGGGCGCCGCCGGCAGCCTGCGCCGGGCGCCACCATCCGGACGCCGGGGCCAACCCCGGCTTCCACCTTACTTCTTGTTGACGCCCGCCTTCATCAGCAGGCTGCCGAGACCGCCGACCTTGGCCGCCGGCGCTTCGCCGAAGCTGCGCTTGCTGGTGACCTGGTCCTGGCGGCCGCCGCCTTTGCCGCCCCCGCCCTTGCCAGCGCCGTCCTTGCTGGTAGCGCCCGGGGTGTCGCCCATGCGCATGCTGAGGCCGATGCGGGCGCGCGCCGCGTCCACCTCCATCACCTTGACCTTGACCACATCGCCGGCGCGCACCACCTCGCGCGGGTCCTTCACGAATTTCTCGGCCAGCGCGGAGATATGCACGAGGCCGTCCTGGTGCACGCCGATGTCGACGAAGGCGCCGAAGGCGGCGACGTTGGTCACCACGCCCTCGAGGATCATGCCCGGCACCAGGTCCTTGATCTCGGTGACGCCGTCCTGGAAGGTCGCGGTCTTGAACTCGGGGCGCGGGTCGCGGCCGGGCTTTTCCAGTTCCTTGAGGATGTCAGTGACGGTGGGCAGGCCGAACTTGTCATCAACATAGTCGGCGGCGTTCACCGCTTTCAGGAAGCGCGCATCGCCGAGCAGCTCGCGAATGTCCTTCGAGGACTTGCTGGCCAGCTTCTGCACCACCGGATAGGACTCGGGATGCACCGCGGACGCATCCAGCGGATTCTCGCCGTTCATGATGCGCAAGAAGCCCGCCGCCTGCTCGAAGGTCTTGTCGCCCAGGCGCGGCACCTTCTTCAATTCCTCGCGGGACTTGAAAGTGCCGTTGCTGTCGCGGTAGCTGACGATGTTCTGCGCGATGGTGGTATTGAGACCGGCAATGCGCGCCAGCAGCGCCGAGGAGGCGGTGTTGACGTCGACGCCGACGGCGTTCACGCAGTCTTCCACCACTGCCTCCAGCGAGCGCGCCAGGCGCACCTGGTTGACGTCGTGCTGGTACTGGCCGACGCCAATCGATTTGGGATCGATCTTCACCAGCTCGGCGAGCGGATCCTGCAGGCGGCGCGCAATCGACACGGCGCCGCGATAGGACACGTCAAGGTCGGGGAATTCGGCGGCAGCGAGCGCCGAGGCGGAATACACCGAGGCGCCCGCTTCGCTCACCACGATCTTGGTCATCTTGAGCTCGGCATGTTTCTTGATGAGTTCGGCGGCGAGCTTGTCGGTCTCGCGCGAGGCGGTGCCGTTGCCGATGGCGATGAGGTCGACGTTATGGCGCTGGCAGAGCACGGCCAGCGCGGCGATGGACTGGTCCCACTGGTTCTTGGGCTCGTGCGGGAAGATCACGCCGTGGTCGACGAGCTTGCCGGTGTTGTCCACCACCGCAACCTTGACGCCGGTGCGCAGGCCCGGGTCCAGGCCCAGGGTGGCGCGCGGGCCGGCGGGGGCGGCCATCAGCAGGTCCTTGAGGTTGTCGGCAAAGACCTTGATGGCCTCTTCCTCGGAGCGCTCCTTGAGCGTGCCCAGCAGGTCGGTTTCCAGGTGCGTGAGCAGCTTCACGCGCCAGGTCCAGCGCACCACCTCGGCCAGCCAGGCGTCGGCGGGACGGCCGTCGGCCTTGATGCCGGCGTGGGCGGCAATCATGCCCTCGGCGGGATGCGGCTGGCCTTCCACAGCGTTCGGCATGGCAAAGGCCAGCGACAGGATGCCTTCGTTGCGGCCGCGGAACATGGCCAGGGCGCGGTGCGAGGGCACGGCGCTGAGCGGCTCGTGGTGCTCGAAATAATCGCGGAACTTGGCGCCCTCGTTTTCCTTGCCCGGGATGACCTTGGCGGAAAGCTCGGTGTGCTCGACCAGGAAGCTGCGCAGGCGCGCCAGCAGGTCGGCGTTCTCGGCAAAGCGCTCCATGAGGATGTGCTTGGCGCCGTCGAGCACGGCCTTGGTGTCGGCGTAATTCTTCTCGGCGTTGAAATACTTTTGCGCCTCGGTCTCCGGCGTGAGCATGGGATCGGCGAGCAGGGCGTCGGCCAAGGGCTCGATGCCGGCCTCGCGCGCCAGCATGCCCTTGGTGACACGGCGCGGCTTGTAGGGCAGGTAAAGGTCTTCCAGGCGGGCCTTGGTGTCGGCGTCGAGGATCTGGCCTTTCAGCTCCGGCGTCAGCTTGCCCTGCTCCTCGATGCTTTTCAGGATGGCGGCACGGCGCTCTTCCATCTCGCGAAGGTAGCCCAGGCGCTCTTCCAGGTTGCGCAGCTGGGTGTCGTCCAGGCCTTCGGTGACTTCCTTGCGGTAACGGGAGATGAAGGGCACGGTGGCGCCGCTGTCGAGCAGGGAGACGGCGGCCTCGACCTGCTGCGGACGCACATTCAGTTCGGTGGCAATGGTCCTGATGATGGACAGCATGAAAAACTCCGGAAACAGCAGATGGTGGCCCTCCCCGCCAGCCGGCAGAGGTCCGGCCGCGGCGCCCGCCTCTCGGCAGGTCGCGTCAGCCAACGACTTCGGCAAGTCGCGCATCGGCCCGACGAGCGCAGGACGCCCCGGAGGACGACGACGTCAGGCTGAGGCCCGGTCTACGGAAAGCCGCTGGCGGGGATGGGCACAGGAATGCGGAAAGGCCGCCATCATATCGACGGGACAGCCTCCCCGGCAGTCTTGAATTCATCGTAGCGTCATGGTGGGTGCATGGCCTTCCGCGCACGCCCTGATTTAGACTGCGCCGCAGGCACGGACCCGCTGCCGCGTCCTGCGCGGATCCTGCCCACGCGCCGCGTCGCGGCGCCGGCCCATGGATCGCCCACGCGGCTCCTCGCCCGATGCCGTCTCCCCCTGCCCAGGCCGCCCGAATGGACTCGACGACTCCCGCCACGCCCCCCTCGCCCGTCTCGTTTCGAGAGGCCCTCGCCTTCTGGTGGAAGCTCGGCTGGGTGAGCTTTGGCGGCCCCGCCGGCCAGATCGCCCTCATGCACGAGGAGCTGGTGACGCGCCGGCGCTGGATCTCCGAGAAGCGTTTCCTGCATGCCCTCAACTACTGCATGGTGCTGCCGGGGCCGGAAGCGCAGCAGCTCGCCACCTATATTGGCTGGCTGCTGCACGGCACCCGTGGCGGCATCGCGGCGGGGGCGCTGTTCGTGCTGCCCTCGCTGTTCGTGCTGATGGCGCTGTCCTGGCTCTACCTGGCCTTCGGCCACCTGCCAGCGCTGGCCGCCGTGCTCTGGGGCATCAAGCCTGCCGTGGTCGCCATCGTGCTGGCCGCTGCCTGGCGTATCGGCAAGCGCACGCTCAAGAACAGCCTGCTGTGGGCCCTGGCCGGCCTGTCCTTCCTGGCGGTGGCGGTGCTGGACCTGCCCTTCCCGGCGGTGGTGCTGGGCGCGGCGGCCATCGGCGCCGTGGGCGGCCACCTGCGCCCGGACCTGTTCCGCAGCGGCGGCGGCCATGCCGCCGGCAATGCCCCGCATGCCCCCGCCCTGATTGACGACACCACGCCGCCCCCCGCACACGCCCGCCCCGACCGCCGCCGCCTGGCACTGACCGTGCTGGTCGGCCTCGGTCTCTTCCTGGGCGGAACCGGCCTGCTGCTCTTGGCCGAAGACGGCCGCGGCCTGCTCGGCGACCTCGCCCTGTTCTTCAGCCAAGCCGCCCTGCTGACCTTTGGCGGCGCCTATGCCGTGCTGCCCTATGTCACCGACGCCGCCGTCGGCCATTACCAGTGGCTGAGTACGCGGCAGATGATGGACGGCCTCGCCCTGGGCGAGAGCACGCCGGGCCCGCTCATCATGATCGTGGCCTTTGTCGGCTTTGTCGCGGGCTGGGCCAGCGACCCCTGGCTGGCCGTGGCCGGAGCCTGCGTCGCCACGTTCTTTACCTTCCTGCCCTCCTTCGTCTTCATCCTGGCCGGCGGCCCGCTGGTGGAAGCCACCCATGACGAGCTGCGCCTGACCGCGCCCCTGGCCGCCATCACCGCCGCCGTGGTGGGGGTGATCCTCAACCTGGCGCTGTTCTTCGGCCTGCACCTGGCCTGGCCGGACACCCTGTTCCAGGGCGCGGTGGACCTGCCCGCCCTTCTCCTGGCCGCGCTCGCCCTGGTGGCGCTGGTCCGCTTCGAGGTCGGCGTCGTGCGCCTGCTGGGCGCCTGCGCCGCCGCTGGCCTGGCCTGGCAGTGGCTGCCGCAGCTGTAGGTCGGGCTTCAGCCCGATACCGGCCGTGACCGTCAGGCTGAAACCCGACCTGCAGGGCACGGTAGAGGGAGAGGCCGACCTACAGGGCGAGGTAGCGGCCGGCGGACAGGTTCTGGCGAGAGACGGAAAGAAGACGTGAGAAGACCCGGCAGAAGGGCGCAACCCAAAACGGCGGCGAGGCTGTTACCATCCGGGCATCCTGTCTGCCGCCTGAGCCCATGGACACGCCCGAGACCAAAACCGACCCCAGGCCCGAGAGCAGCGCCGACACCAGCCAGACCCGCATCCTGGTGGTGGACGACGACATCCGCCTGCGCAACCTCCTGCAGCGTTTCCTGGAGGAGCAGGGCTTCACCGTGCGCGCCGTACCGGATGCGGTGCAGATGGACCGCGTGCTCGGGCGCGAACTCTTCGCGCTGATGGTCCTCGACCTGATGCTGCCCGGCGAGGACGGCATGGCCATCTGCCGCCGCCTGCGCGAGAACGGCAACAACCTGCCCATCGTCATGCTGACCGCCAAGGGCGGGGACGCCGACCGCATCTCCGGCCTCGAGGCCGGCGCTGACGACTACCTGCCCAAGCCCTTCAATCCCCAGGAGCTGCTGGCGCGCATCAAGGCCGTGCTGCGGCGCCAGCAGCGCGAGCTGCCGGGCGCGCCCTCGCAGGTGGCGGAAAAGGTGAAGTTCGGGCCCTGGGTGCTGGACCTGTCCACGCGCCAGCTCACCCGGGACGGCGCCGACGTGTCCCTCACCACGGGCGAGTTCGCGGTGCTGAAGGCCCTGGTGCAGCACCCGCGCGAGCCACTGACCCGCGACAAGCTGATGAACCTCGCCCGCGGCCGCGAATGGGGCGCCATGGAGCGCTCCATCGACGTGCAGGTCTCGCGCCTGCGCCGCCTCATCGAGGACAATCCCGCCAAGGCCCGCTACCTCCAGACCGTCTGGGGCGTGGGCTATGTCTTTGTTCCGGACGGCGCCGAGTAAGGCTGCGCCCTCCGCCTGCTGCCCAAGGAATGCCGGTGATCCGTTTCAACAAGCTGCTCAATCGCCTGAAGCCGCGCTCCGCGGTCTGGCGCACCACCCTCGTGATCAGCATCGTGCTGGTGGCGACCCAGTACCTGTCCATCGCCTTCTTCTGGAGCAACCTCTACACGCCCGAGCTGCGCCAGCACGCCCACTACACGGCCATCCAGATCCGGCTGCTGCGCACCTCCGCGCTGGCCCAGCCCGGCAACGCCGAGGCGCTGGACATGGAGCAGTGGGTGCGCGAGACCTCGGGCATGGAAATCGTGCGCAACCCGGCCGAGTTCCCGTCCGTGGTGGACAAGCCTTTCGTGGAAATCTTCACCGACCGCTACGAGCAGCAGCTGCGGCAGGAGCTGAACGAGCCGGTGCAGGTCTACTTCAAGTTCAAGCCGGTGCCGGTGGCCTGGATCCAGGTGCCCTCCGTGGAAGGCGGCTGGGTGCGCGAGCCACTGCTGTTCTTTGCCCAGTACAACCCCTGGATCATCATCGCCTGGCTGGTCGGGGTGCCGCTGCTGGCGCTGGTCGCCATCCTGATCCTGGTGCGCCAGCTCAACCGGCCGCTGAAACGCCTGCAGCTGGCGGCGCTGCGCGTCGGCAAGGGCCAGCATTCCACCCTGCTCGACACCCGCGGCGGCTCCACCGAAATCCGCGCCGTCAACCGCGCCTTCAACCAGATGACCCGGGAAATCCAGCAGGCCGGGCGCGAGCGCACCTTCATGCTGGCCGGCATCTCGCACGACCTGCGCACGCCGCTGACCCGGCTACGCCTGACCGCCGAGCTGATGAAGGAGCGCGAGGTGGCCGAGGGCATGGTGCTGGATATCGAGGAGATGGACGCCATCCTCGACCAGTTCATCGCCTATATGCGCGACGGCTCCGACGAGGCCGTGGTCTCCGACAACCTCAACCGCCTGATCGCGGAGATGGTGGCGCAGGTGGCACAGCACGCCGAGGTCACGTTCGAGGAGGTTGCGCTGCCGGACATGCCCATGAAACGCCTGTCACTGAAGCGCATGCTGGACAACCTGGTCAGCAACGGCCTGCGCTACGGCGGCGCGCCCCTGCACCTGCGCACGGACATGGCGGCCGACGGGCATTCGGTGGTGCTGGCGGTGCGCGACCACGGCCCCGGCATCAATGAGGACGACCTGCCCAACCTGCTGCAGCCTTTCGTGCGCGGTGAAAGCGCCCGTACCTCGCAAGGCTCCGGCCTCGGGCTCGCCATCGTGGCGCGCATCGTGAAGATGCATAACGGCAAGCTGGACATCCGCAACCACCCCGAAGGCGGCCTGCTGGTGACCATCACCCTGCCCCTCAACCGCCGCCCCGGCAAGGCCTGACGCCCACACCCACCCCCGCACCACACCCTCCAGACCAGAGGCTTGGGTTCATGGGTTCATGGGTTCGTGGTCTGAGCTTGAGGCTGGGCTCTGGCTCTGGCTCTGGCGGTGGCTCTGGCTCTAGCTCTGGCTCTGGCTCTGGCTCTGGCTCTGGCTCTGGCTCTGGCTCTGGCTC
>JAZKHS010000052.1:0-19122 GCA_040385265.1 Pseudomonadota bacterium
CGACAGGGGCGACAGGGGCGACAGGGAAGACAGGGAAGACAGGGAAGACAGGGAAGACAGGGAAGACAGGGGCAGCCAGGAGGGCGGGTCAGTCACGCGCATTCCCAAACGCCGGACAAAACAAAGCCCGCACGAGGCGGGCCTTGGCGTATCACCGTTGCCGATATCCGTATCAGCGCACATCCATGTTCGACGGGTCCGTGTCGAGAGTCCTTAACCGGTACTTACCTGGCTGGCGTCCTGCCTGCCTTCCTTGTGCCGGGGTGATGGAAAGCATCATGCCTGCGCGCCCGGTTGTCCGCTGTAGGACATTGCCCATAGGCGCTGTAGGTCATCGGGAGCACAGCGCGCCGGACGAGAGCGCAGATGGAGGACGGCAGGTGAGGCCCGACCTACAGCCCGGGCAAAGGGCCGGCCTGCAGAATCCTCAGGCCCAATCCCCCAGCCACTTCTTCTTGGCCTTTTCCACCAGGTCGCGCGCATCGTGGTTCCAGGGGTGGAAGTTCGGGCTGTAGTACTTGAAGTAGGACGGCAGCAGCTTGCGGAACACGCCCGGCGTGCCGAACATGTAGTTGGCGGCGCCGGCCCAGGCCTTCACGTTGCCGAGCTCGCCGGCCTCCTTCATCAGTTGCACCAGGTGGATGGCGGAGAAGAGCGGGAACATCACGCTCACCGCCATCATCTCGGTGACGCGCACGAACTCGCTGCCGCCCACGGCCTTGTAAACGTCAAAGGCCACCGCCTTGTGCTCGGATTCCTCCACCGCATGCCAGGCCCAGATCGGCGCCATGCGCGGGTCCATGGTCTCCAGCACGTCGTACTTGAGCAGGAACTCCTCGGCCATCAGCGCCGTGAAATGCTCCACCGCCACCGTGTGCGCCAGCTGGCGCTCCGGCGAGAGACGCTTGCGCAGCAGGTTCATGAGGCCGGTGATCTCGGCGTCCAGGCGCGCCAGGCCGATGCCGCGCTCCTCCAGGAAACCATTGAGCGCCTCGTGCTCGCGCGAGTGGTGCGCCTCCTGGCCGATAAAGCCGCGCACCGCCTTCAGCAGTTCGGGGTCGGTGATCTGGCCCTGGTAGTGGCGCACCGAGTCGATAAAGAAACGCTCGCCGGCCGGGAAGCTGGAGGAGAGCGCGGCCAGCAGCAGCGTGCGCACCGGATCGTTGTCCCACCACCACTTGGGCAGCTCCTCAGTGGCGAATTCGAATTCCGGGCGACGGACCTTGGGGATCACCATGCCGGCCGGGGCGGCGGCGGCGACGGCGGCCTTGCCGGCCTTCTTGAGCGCGGCGGTGGCGGAGCTGCGGGCCTTCTTGAGTGTGGCGATGGGGCTGGCGGCGGTCATGGGAATCTCCTTGGGCGGGCAGGGCCGTTGTTCTGTTTGGGGCCCCGGGCAGGGCGGGCCGTGGTGCGGATGACGCCGGGCAAAAGGGCCGGGCTGTCGCTCTGCGATGGCCCTACAGTACGGCCGCAAACCTGCTCCCCGTGAGATTCCCCGCGGACAATCCACTTGTCATTGGTGGCCAGATTGGCGGCCGTTCCGCCTGCCTGGATGCGGCGGGAGCGCCGTCTGAGCGTCTTTGCCTTATTCGGAAAGTGCCATTTCATGCTCGGCGGCTTTTGCCAGGAAGGCGGAGCGGCTCAGGCGACGGGCCCTGGCGGCGGCGTCGATTTGCAGGACCAGCCTTTCCGGCAGGCTGATGTTCAGGCGGACAGACTTGCTGTTGACCCTGGACAGGTCGACATTGACCAGCATCCAGTAGCCCCCTTCAAAGCGTTCATCTCCTGCCCATGCCTCTGGCACCGACGGCGCCGGGATGGGCAACGCCTCGCCCTCAAAGTGCAATTCGACGGCCTCCTGCGCCAGTCGCGGTAAATCCGCCAGCGCGTCTGCCGCCGAGAAGCAGCCGGGAAAATCCGGGAAGGTCACGCCATAGGCGCTGTGTTCATCCTTGTGGATGTATGCGGGGTACAGCATGGCTCTTACCTCCATTCCCAGCCGGCTTGCCGGTAGATGTTACGCAGGGTGCCGATGGCCATGTCCTTGCGCGGGTGGGGCACGATCACATGCCCCGGCTTTGCGGGGTGCTTGAACTTCTCGTGGTCGCCCTTGCCGCCGACGTTTATCCAGCCTTCAGCCAGCAATCGCTTGATCACATCGGCGCTTGTCATGTGTGTACTATTACACACGCACTGCGTACATGCCAGTTGCGTGTGTGTATTGGTGTGTATGGCAAATGGGTGGCATCCGGACAGGACGCTTCTGCACGCAAGCCGCCAGCGCCAAGGTCACTTTGCGCCGCGGCGGATGGGGGCGTTGGGAGGGCTGCGACCCTTATCGTGCCAAAAGTGATTAACATTGATTAAAGATGATTGGCTACAATTAACTCAGATTGGGTCTGATCCCAAAACCCCAGGAGTGCCGCATGTCCTCGCCCGATACCCGCGTCATGACCGCGCATGTCCCCCTCCCGTTGGCGGAGCAGGTGGATGAGCTCGCCTCCCGCCTCGACCGCTCCCGGGGCTGGGTGGTCCGGCAGGCGCTGGCGGCGTTTGTGGAGCAGGAGGAGCATCGCCGCCGGCTGACCCTGGAAGGCATGGCGGATGTGGATGCCGGCCGGGGCGTGGCCCATCAGGATGTGAAGGACTGGGCGGCCAGCCTGGCTTCGGAGAGTCCCCAGCCCCTGCCGACATGGAAATAGTCTGGACCCGTTCGGCGCTCGCTGACCTGGGGCGCCTGCACGATTTCCTTGCGGCGGCCAATCCCCGCGTTGCCGCCACCGTAGTGGCACGACTGGTAGCCGGACCGGACGTATTGGCGACCCAGCCTCGGCTCGGCACCCCGCTGACGGACTTCCTGCCGCGAGAGGTGCGCTACCTGCTCATCGGCGACGATGAGCTGCGCTATGAGATCGCAGGGGAGAAGGTCTGGATTCTGCGCCTGTGGCACACGCGGGAAGACCGCTGACGCCACTCCCGCGAAGGACTGGCCTCCCACCCCGCCCCATGCCATTCTCCGCTCATCGTTTGCTTGTCATTGGTGGCCAGAGTGTCCAAACAAGCGCCGGCAACCGCCCCGGCCGAAGCACCAGAACCAGAACAACCCCAAGAAGACTGGCTCACCCGGCTCCCCGCCTGGACCGCCGCGCGCGACCAGCCGGCCACCTATTCCCGCGCCTTCACCGAGGCCGCGGCCGCCCACGGCCAGTCCCGCGCCGCCGTGCTGGCCCACGCCGGCCTGCCGCCGGACCTGCTGGAGGACCCGGCCGGCCGCGTCACCTTCGCCGAGATCCTGCGCGTGCTGGCGGCCGTGCAGGACCTGGCGGCCGACGACGCCCTCGGTTTTGACAGCGGCACCCGCCTGCCCCTGACCGCCCACGGCAGTCTGGGCTACGCCCTGATGTGCGCGCCCAGCCCGCGCCAGGCCCTGGAGATCCTGCAGCGCTACTGGCACCTGCGCGGCCGCGGCGTCACCCTGCGGGTGCATGGCGTCCAGCTGCCCGAGGCGCCCGCGCCGGCGGCGACGCCACCCGACGGCCCGGCGCCGGACGGCGGCGACCTGCTCTTCATGGAGCTGCTGCCCGAGCTGCCCCTGCCCGCGCGCCTGCGCGACTTTTTATTGCCCTCCATCCTCACCAGCATGTGGCAGGGCGTGAGCTTCGTGATCCCGAACATTCCCGGCCAGGCCGAGATCTGGCTGACCGGCCCCGAGCCTGCGGGCGTTGCCCGCTACCGCGAGCGCCTGCCGGCGCTGCGCTTCGGCATGCCCGCGGCCGGCATCCGCCTGGTGGGCGACAAGGCCCATCTGGATTCGCCCCTGCCCACCGCCAATCCCGAGGGCCTGGTGCAGGCCCTGGCCGCCTGCGCGCGCGAGAGCGCCCTGCTCGGCGACGGCATCGACCCTGTGCTGGCGCGGACGCGGGCGCTGCTGCAACTGGGCGCCGCGGGCTATCCGGCGCCGGAGGCGATTGCCGCGGCGCTGCACCTGACGCCGCGCACCTACCGGCGTCGCCTGCAGGAGACGGGCATGAGCTACAAGCAGCTGCTGGAGGAGGCGCGGCGGCGCGATGCCTGTGCGCTGCTGGAGCGGCCGGAGATGGAGGTGCGGCGGGTGGCGGAATTGCTGGGGTATTCGGATCCGGCGAATTTTACGCGGGCGTTCCGGCAGTGGACGGGCGTGGCACCGCGGGAGTGGCGGGGGTTGGAGTGAGCAAGTGACGCGGATGAAAGGAAAAGACAGCTGCTTCACCGGTGTGGCCGGCCCTCCTGAAATATCGTCCAATACCGCGAAATTCTGCCCGTTCGCCTGGTCCGGGTATGTCGGGCCAGGCCGAGGCCATGACGACACCTAACACCAGGGCGACGCCAACGCATAAAACGTGACCCGGAACGACGATTTTTCAGGGTCGCGACCTATAGTCGTGACACTCCCTGGGCCAGGGGCCCCTCGCTATGAATTCCATCAAGACCCTTTACCGCATCAAGCTCAGTGATGAACTCACGGAGGAGTTTGATTATGAAATGGATGCGGAAACCCTGGCGATCGTCGCGGCGCCCCTGCTCGGGGAGCTGCCCGCCTGGACGGCGCTGGGCTTCAAGCAGTGTCCCAACTGCCCGCTGAAACCGGACGATCATCCGCACTGCCCGATGGCGGTCCAGCTGCACAATATCGTGGGCCGCTTTCACGACACCCGCTCGATCGATGAAGTGGAACTGGAAGTCATCACCGAGCAGCGCCGGGTGACCCAGACCATTCCCTTGCAGAATGCCCTCGCCTCCCTGCTGGGCCTGGTGTTTCCGATTTCCGGCTGCCCCCGGACCGAGGGCATGAAGCCGCTGGCGCGGTTTCATGTGCCGTTGGCGTCGGAAGAAGAAACCGTCTTCAACGTGGCGGGCATGTACCTGCTGGCCCAGTACTTCGTGAATGTGAAGAACCGGAGCGGCGTGCTGTCCTTTGACGGGCTGATCAGCGCGTATGGCGATCTGCATATCGTCAACAAGCACGTGGCCAGTCGTTTGCAGGCGGTGACCAGCTCCGATTCGGTCAAGAACGCCATTACCCTGCTCGACATGTATTCCAGCCTGATGCCGATGCTGTTGCAGGATCAGCTGGTGGAGATCCGTCGCTTCTTCAATGCCTATCTGCCGGATGACGAGGTGGTGGCGCCCACCAACAATTATCTCGAGCAGGCCAAGGCACTGCGTATCGTGCTGACCCCGGAAGAAACGGCGCAGGACGCCGAAAGCCAGGCCATTGCCGCCTTGCGCGCCGAGCGGGAACAGCAGTTGCTGGAAGAGCACAAGGACATGGCGGAATGGTTGAAGCAGTCCCTGGTGCGCCAGGAAATGGAGCGCTTCAAGCCGGATATGGAAAAGGTGAAAGCCATGCTGCGGCCGGCGGCCGCCGCTTCGGCGCCCGCATCCGCAAAGGCCGGTGAGCCGGCCACGCCCGATTACTCGGCCTTCGTCATGAACCTGTCGCTGGAGCCCATGGAAGAAAAAGAGCTGCCGGCAGCAGGGGATGCCGCAGCTCCTGGCAATAAAGCCGCTATTCCAGGCCAACCATTCAAGCGCTAGCGAGCCTCCTGGGAGGCTGCGGTTGTGCCTGTAGTCTTTTGATCCCTAGAGTTTTTTGAGGGGGCGTTCCGCGCGGGGGGGGGGGGGCGAGCGAGGTGGGGTGAACTAAGAGGAGGCGTCTGGGGCGAGGGGCTATGGCATACCCGTAGCTTCCCAAGCTGCTAGCGTGGGTTCGATTCCCATCACCCGCTCCACATCAAAAAGCCCGGGATTGCGGGCTTTTGTCATTTCAGGGATAGGGTCGGCACCACAGCCCGAGGCAACTGTTAAGACTTCTATGCCGACTGCCCCTGACGGCGCTATTTCTATAGTTGGCCTGCCGGGCTAACACCTTTCTTGTAGAAATTTCTCCACCGTCTCTGATGGCCTTGGCTAAGTCTTACGATCTCGTCAAAAACTGGCGCTCCCAATCCCTTGCGGCATGTCCCGCTCTAGTCCGCTGAAGACCGCAGTAAAACAGCCCATGCCAGAGCTTGATGACAACGAAACATGGGGTCTTGCTTGCCATCAGTTTCACAAAAAAGCAAAAAGCAGTTTGCTGGATTTTCGGCCATCTGGTATATTTTCGCCCATCAAGCCCACTTATTTTTAAGTTGTATTTCAAATGCTTACAGAACGGGTGGACGAAATAGAGGATCTAAAGAAGGATTTTGCCCACCTTGCGCGCCTGTCGGCCGGTGGGTCGCAGGCGGATGTGCGGCTTTTCTTGGGGCGGCTGATAAGGAAATACCGCACCTCAATGCCAGAGATGGCGACGCAGATTGAGTCGTATCTCAAGAGTGAACAGACAAGGTCGGCGTTGTCTCCTCTCCGAAGGATGCAGGAGCAGCGTAACGCTGCTGCCAACATTTCAGGCGAGCAGGAGGCTGCCCCTCTGCCGATAGACTCGGAGTCACGTCTCTCTCTAATTAAGGTCTATGACGACCTGGATGGCTTTATCCCTCCTTTGCTGTCAGCGAGAGTGCAGCAGCGACTAGATTTGGTCGTTCGAGAGCGAGAAAACCTTCCGTTGCTTCGAGAAAACGGCATCAGCCCTACAAAGACTGCAATCTTTGTAGGAAAACCAGGGGTTGGGAAAACAATTACGGCTCGATGGCTCGCATATCAGCTTAATCGTCCCTTGTGGGTTCTTGATCTGACGGCAGTTATGAGCAGCCTCCTGGGGAGAACGGGAAACAATCTGAGAACCGCAATTGATTACGCAAAACAACATAATGCTGTTTTGCTCCTAGATGAGATTGACGCACTCGCCAAGCGTCGAAGCGATGAGTCCGATGTTGGCGAGTTGAAGCGACTCGTAACGGTCATGCTTCAGGAAATTGAACAGTGGCCTGATACGGGATTGTTGCTCGCTGCGACCAATCATCCCGAGCTAATAGATCCAGCGATCTGGCGTCGCTTTGATGCAGTCATCGGGTTTGATGACCCTGATCCTGGCTTAATTAGAGAGGCAGTAATAAGATTTCTGGCTAGAGATGCGAAAACCTTCCAGAAGTACCTGGACGCACTAACGCTGGTATTCCGAGGCCTTTCATTTTCTTCAATTGAGACGGCCATTAATGAAATACGTCGGGCACATCTGCTTGAGGGTAGCACTCCACAGGAGCTTGTTAGGCGGCTTGTTGAGCGATGTGTTGAGGGCCTCGATCGTCAGGCAAAGCTTGATTTAGCAGTCGAATTGGCGAAGTCAACCGATCTTTCACAGCATGAAATTTCAAGACTGACGAGTATAACTAGGGACACAATAAGGAAATATGTGGGATCGCCACAGAAGGATAAAAAATGACGTCGACAAAATACATTATTGGGCGCGGTGAACTGTTGACGTACCCAATAGCCGCTCCCGGCGGAGGTGGCGATAAGGCGTATCCGTATTCATTGCAAGAATCAAAGGCTCGCTTAAGACCAAAGATTGCGAAGACAATAGATGTTCTGCTTTCTCTTCCAGATGCGGCGTGTCCTTTCGACATAGCTGTGGCAGAGGTAACGCTTCACCCAACTTTTATAGCCAAGTCCTTTTTCCCGGCAGCCTTCCTTAGGAAAGCTGGGCTTGCGTCAGTTGGGAGCAAGACGGTACGAGTGTCACCTGAAAAGGATCTTAGAAAGAAGAAGAAAACAGAGGAGTCAGACACCACGAGGCTGTTTGTAGCTGGTGCCAGGGATTCGTTCTCTGCTCTACCTGACCTACTAGACTCCTTAAGAATTGGATCAACAGAGGCTATTCAGTTTTCCGAGATCGAAGACTTCGCCGCCTACCAAGCGGAAGAAAAGATGCGGGGGATGGGAAATTATGAGGGCCAATACTTTGAGGTTGGCTTACATCTATTGCCTGACGCATCTGAAGAGAGCATAAGGTCCCCATTCTTCCAGTACGCAAAATCACTCGGCTTCCAGCTATACGAGAAATTCAGCTTCCGGGCAGGCAACATGTTTTTTGTCCCTGTGAAAGGTGAAAAGCATGCGGTTGCTGATCTGGCAAAATTCTCGATGCTGCGCGTGATCCGGCCCGTACCAAAGCTTCGTAGCCATGTCCCTGTTGTCCGTACGAATTCTATTCGTACTCCCTTCATAACTCCCGTGGCTCAACCTCTATCGAGCGAGCCCAGGGTGGCAATTCTTGATGGGGGTATTCCAGATGTGAGCATTATCTCTCCATGGGTGAATCGATCGTTTGCATCTGACGCAACAGCCGCAAGCGTTCCCAATTATGTGGATCACGGCCTTGCAGTCACATCTGCCTACTTGTTTGGACCTATAGCTCCCGGTAGCCAAGCGGAGCGGCCATTCTCATATGTTGACCATCATCGCGTCCTTGATGCCGTATCAGATACGGAGCCGCCCATGGAGCTATATAGGACGCTTGGGCATATCGAAGATATTTTGTTATCACACCAGTATGAGTTCATTAACTTAAGCTTAGGCCCTGCTCTCCCAATAGAAGATACAGAGGTTCATGCATGGACTTCCGTCATCGACGAACGTCTAAGCGATGGCAATACCTTCATGACGGTCGCTGCTGGCAATAATGGTCAGAATGATGTTGCGTCGGGAAATGCAAGAATTCAGGTTCCATCTGACTGCGTAAATGCAGTTGCCGTTGGTGCCGCTGACCGAACAGGCTCTAATTGGAATAGGGCGTCATATAGCGCAATGGGTCCCGGACGCGCCCCTGGCATAAAAAAGCCCGACTTAGTTGCTTTCGGTGGCTCAGCATCTGAATACTTTCATGTTGCTGGGGCCGATCTGACTCCCAACGCAATTCCAAACCAAGGCACGAGTTTTTCAGCGCCTTATGTTCTTAGGACTGCTGTTGGAGTAAGGGCTGTATTAGGTGCGGATGTTCACCCTCTGACCATAAAGGCGCTGCTGGTGCACAGTGCAGATGCGCATCCAACTTCGGCTGCACATGAAATTGGCTGGGGGAAAGCCGCTGAGGACTTGAATAAGATAATTATTTGTTCGGATGGAATGGCACGGATTATCTACCAAGGCTCACTGGTCCCTGGAAAATATCTGCGAGCACCAGTGCCACTGCCGAAAGGGACAATTAAAGGAAAGGTTAAGCTAACGGCTACCTTTTGCTATGCCAGTCCAACGGATCCTCAGGATTCGGCTGCATATACGAAAGCTGGACTCGGAATCACATTTAGGCCGCATTCGCAGAAATTTGCTCATGATGAGGCTGAGAATCCGAAGTCAAGGACGTTCTTCCCGCAAAGCGAGTTCAAAACGGAGGCTGAGCTACGGAATGATCTAGGCAAGTGGGAGACTGTCCTTCATGCGTCTGACTCACTTCTTGGCACATCACTTCATGAGGCAACGTTTGATATCCACTACAATGCTCGAGAAGGCGGGATGAATGCGAAGGATGCACAGTCCATTCGTTATGCCCTGGTTCTTACCATAGAGGCGCCAAAGCATACGGACATCTACGATGAGATCATGGCTGCTAATGACGTACTAGTTTCTCTACAGCCGACCGTATCTGTGCCGATTCGCTCCTGACGAGATCGCAAGACTCAGCCAAGGCCATCAGAGACGGTGAAGAAATTTCTACAGGAAAGGTGTTAGCCCGGCAGGCCAACTATAGAAATAGCGCCGTCAGGGGCAGTCGGCATAGAAGTCTTAACAGTTGCCTCGGGCTGTGGTGCCGACCCTATCCCTGAAATGACAAAAGCCCGCAATCCCGCAATGCCGTTAAGTTAAGGCGCCTTCGGGCGCCTTAGTCTTTTGCGGAGGGCGTGATCGCACCCTGGAAGCCTCCGTTCACGGCGACCCGAAGGCTCTAGCCCATAAAGAAAATGCCACTTAGTCGCTTAACTAAGTGGCATTGCCGCAATCCCGGGCTTTTTTTATTCTGGGGCCAGGGTCAGTGCCACTGTCCGGGCCAACTGAGTGATGAGGGGGTAACTGCTGCGGGACTTATTTCCAAGGAATGTTGCGGTTCACCACCTTCATGAACTCGCTAACAGCGGAGTCTCCTGCAATAATTCTTAACGGCCCATGGCCACTCTCGCCTGGCATGTTTTCTCTGGCGATAGGAAGCCCCCTAAGGGGAGCGCTCTGGAAAAGGAAGAGATAATTATCCCCTTGAATCATTCCGCACTTGGCGCAGGTATTGGCCCAATAAGAGCCACCAAACTGCTTTGAGTTTCTGAATTTTATGGTCTTAGGTCGCGGCTCTGGCGGCTCCACTTCACAGAATGGGATCCCGCTCCACCAGAATACAGGTATCTCTTCCTTACATTTGAAACAGGTCTCAACGGCGGCTATGTAAGTGGACTTTTGCGGATCCTTGATGGGCGAATATAGGCTTCTGTCAATCTTCCACCTGTCCGCCACCTCCTGAATCTTCTTAAAATTCGACCTGCATTCAGGGCAGTAGTGTGACTTCAATCTGCCTTGCACGGGCCTCCAAATATGAGGGTCGGAAAAGACAGCGTCAGCGCTTAACTCCATCCATGGAATGGAAAGTTCATTTGCCTTTCTACTATCAACTGCGTGAGTCACCAGAATTTCGATTGCGAGTGCTGCATCGGCACCTCGGTATCCAACTACATCACATACAAAGGCTCCGACACCCTCTTCAACGGCCGCATCTGTGAAGGTCTTTGGAGGGAGCTTTGTCTCATATTCAGATCCACATTCGTGGCATCCGTTGAGAATAGAAATCGAAACGTGGCCACTTACGTTTCTATGGATGGCATCAAATACCATGCGCTTAGCGCATTTGTGCAAAATGGTTTCAAGGGTGCATGAGGTGTCAGGTAAATGGGAAAAGTGCTTATTTCTGACTCCCCCATCCCGGAAGACAAGCTTCTCATCACATGCGGGGCAGTAATACTCCCTGCCTTTATCTGCATTTTCAGCAGAAGTTATCCTGCCGTCTTCTCTGATCCCGAAGGGAACCTTAAGGTCGTTCATTTTGGGTTTATTCCGTCAGCACCGCGAGGATTCGATATTAGGGCAATGCCGGTATTGGTCAGATGCTCTTGCGCCAGGCGGATGTGATGGCTGACTTTTGGCTATAATGAAAGGATCAGCTTTGGCTGCATGAACTCATTAGACGAAGGAGTATTCCGGTCTCAGATAGGCAAGGCTATATTCATCGACTAGTTTGCGCCTTCAAAGTCTGCCCACCGCATTTCAAGGTGAAGCTTTGAGGGTTTCAACTCGTCTATTCCCGGCACCCAGATCTTCTTCCCGTCCATCTTCTTCAGGCCCTCTTCCAAAATGGGGCCGTCATTCATGGCCTTCAGTTTCTCACTGACGATCAAGGTATAGTCAGGGCGAATACCGATAAGCATGGCGTCAAAGGCGCGGTGGTGCAGCCTGCTTAAGCAGATTCCGTTCTGAATCTCTGCCGCGCCAAGATCATGTGCATCTGGAATGATATGGGCTGCCTCTAGTAGCTCGGGAACAGGCAGTCCGGAAATGGCACATTTATGATGGTAGGTGGTCAGCACCATATCCCGGAATGACGCCTGATGCAGGCGCGCTTTCACCTCACGCACAGCGTATCTTCGCTCGATGATGTTCCGAGGGGGCCGCTTTGCGCTTGCCTCAGATCCAGCCTCATAGCTCTCAATATGCACGCCCGGCGACACCAGGGCGAAGCCGGAGGTCGTATCAATAGTGTCGATAAAGCAGGGATAGACGGCCTTGTACACGCCAGGCGCTACGCCAATGAAGTAGATGACGGGGAGTTGGTACTGACGGCATTGCTCAAGATACCGGTTGTTGCTGAGGTTGCCGCCTTCCTTCAGGGCGTAGTGGAAGTAGCCGTCATCTGACTCTTTGTCTTCATAGATGTTGTAGCGGCCTTTTCGCGGAACCGTAGTCTTGATACTCAGCGCGCCAAGCGCGCACTCCTTTGGCTTGAAAATGCCCTCGGCCTTGGAGGCCAGCCGGATCATCTGGCCATTGACGGTTATGCCCTTCTCAATTTCGGCCCAGGGAATGCTGTCCCCATAGATGCCTTCTAGTCGGCGGGTGCGGGTAAAGGCGGCGGATCGGATCTCTTCGTCACTAAGGTGCATGGTGGTCACTCAGGCTAGGCATTGCCGGATACGAGTCCGAAGTGGGATTCCTTGAGCAAGGCAGCCTCCAGCAGCATGGGGATGCCCTGCTGGAAGGACGCGTAGTCATTCACGCCGCCCCACAGTCTTGCACTGGACTCCTTGTCCAGTCGGTACGCCCAGTGGGCAACCCGGTAGGTCAGCTTGCTATCACAAGGGAAGTGGCTAGACAGATGTCCCGTGATTTCCCGCCGATGCAGATCGTTCCGCTCCAGCCACCGCTCCACATGCGGCTGTGACGCCAGCGTATCCCGCTTGTCCTGGTTGCACTTTGCATGCGCCAGCACGAAGTTGAAGCCCAGGTCCCGCGGATAGCGCGACCACGGGATGAAGTGGTCCACCTGGGCGCCTTCCTGGATACGCTTTCCGCAATAGAAACACTGCGCCTGCTGCAGGTCGTGTAGGAACGCCGAGGCCTGCGCCAGCGCCACGCGCTCCTCGCCAAACAAAAAGAGCTCGAGGTCGGCGCTGTTGCCGATCAGGGGCTGGTTGGCCGGGATGGCGCGGATGTGCTCCAGCCAGTGCTGGCGGGTCAGCTGCAGCACCAGCGGATGGAAGAGGCGCAGGCAGTGGGGAATGCCGGGGTTGAGGCGGATCTCCAGGGTGCTGTCGGTCTTGGCGTAGAGAAAGTTCTCGTGGGCGCCGCTGATGAATTGCAGTTTCCACAGGGGCATCTTGAGGATGATCTGGCGGCTCTTCTTGACCAGGCTGCTCCAGAGCCGGTGCGCGCGCAGGCCGGCCAGGGTGTGCACGCCGTGCTGGGTGCGCATGTCGTCCAGCAGGTTCAACACGCCGGCCTGGATGCCGTTGTTCTGCACAAGCAGGCCGGCGGCGCTGCCGCCGCTGGCCACGAAGGGCAGGGAGTGGCGCCAGTAGAGCTCGATGAACTTCTCGGCGACCAGCTCCAGGCTGAGCGTGAGGCCGCCGTCGGTGTCGTCCTCGCATTCCACGGCCAGGTCGGCAATGGCATTCAGCAGGGCAAACTTGTAGGTGGCGACAAACTGGCCCTCGTTGAAGAGGCGCTGCAGCTTGCGCAGGAAGTCGAGCTGGAAGCCGTCCGTGGGCGCGGGCCTCATGCCGTCGGGCTCCAGTAGTCCGCCTTCTCGGGGATGATCCAGCGCACGCCGCCGCGCGGGTCCTCGCGGTCGCCCGCATAGCGCGGGATCAGGTGCAGATGCAGGTGCGGCACGGTCTGACCCGCCGCCGGGCCGTCGTTGATGCCGATGTTGTAGCCGTCCGGGCGGTGCGCCGCGTCCAGCCCGGCCTTGGCCTGCTCCAGCAAGGCCAGCATCGCTGTGCGCTCCGCTTCGGTGATCGCGAAGAAGGAGCCGACATGGCGGCGGGGAATGACCAGGGTGTGGCCCTCGGAGATAGGGAAGCCGTCGCGGATGACGAAGGCCAGGTCGTTCGCCAGCACGATGCGCTCGGGCGGGATCTGGCAAAAGGGGCAGGTGCTCATGGTCATCCCTGTGGCGGGGCCGCTGCGGCGGCGCTCGGTCGTTGGTGGTAGTTATGCCGTGCCATGGCCGTGCTGCCAAGGGGCGTCGTTTGCGGTGATTACGGAGGCGACGTCGCCCCGCCGTGGCGCCTAGCGGCAGCGGCTGTTGCAGGCGATGCCATCGCCGTTGCCGTCCAGGTGCGGCAACCCGCACTGGCGCAGGTAGAACTGCGCTTCCTCGCAGGAGGTCATCTGCGCGCAGCGGCGCTTCTGGCCGCAACTGGGGCGCTGCCCGGAGGCCGGCGGCGCCAGTGTCAGGGCGCCGGCGCTGTCGGGGGCATTGGCGGGCGCGGTGGGGGCGGCCGTTGTGTTTCCTGCGGCCGCGTCGCGCCTGGCCTTGCGGAACTCCCAGGGCGGCACCGGTTCCTGCCCGCTGTTCCAGAGGCCGCGGGAGCGCTGCCGGGCCGTCTCCTCCAGGCCCAGGCAGGACGGGTCGCGCAGGTACTGGCGGTAGCACCAGGCCCAGCCGTCCTCGACCAGCGCCAGGTTGACGTTGCGCCCCTCGGCCCAGATCACGCCCACCGTGCGGCCGTAGCGGTCCACGTCCTGCACGGCCACGTGCACCTGCTTGCCGAAGACCCTGGCCGACAGCGCCTGCTTGGCGCGCTGGCCGTAGTCCTGGCGCGCCTCGGGGGCGTCGATCTCGGCCAGGCGGATCTTGTAGAGGCGGCGCTCAGGCGTGAGGCAGTCGACGGTGTCGCCGTCTTTTATGCCGACGACCTTGCAGGGGAGGGTTTCGGCGTGGGCGGTGGTGGCGGTGAGAGCGAGGCTAACGGCCAGGGCGGCCGCGAGCAGCCAGGCGGCGGGGCGCGGCAGGGGACGGCGGATCAGGGGGCGGGGCACGGCGGCTGGCGTCAGGGGCATCAGGCTAAGGATTGTGCCTGACTTGCGCGGGCTTGGGGCGGTTCATGCCGGCGCCGGAATTCTGCTTTTGCCGACGGGCTTACTTGTGCGCTGGAGCGGCATGCAATTGCACACCGAGCGCGCGCATCAACTTGAGCACCGTGTCATATGAGCAAGGCTTTCGCTTGCCGAATGTCTCGTGGCTGCGAGGACTTGCTGCCGCCGCATAACAGCAGATACACGACGTCTCCGCGGCGGCAGTAATACACGCGATAGCCCGGGCCAGCATGAATGCGCATTTCGGAAATGCCTTCGCCGAGGGCTTACCGTCACCAACGTTTCCCTGCTCGGCAGAACGGATGCGGGCGATGAGGCGCGCCTTCCCGACGGGATCGCGCAGGGCTTTTAGCCAGCCATCAAACTCAGGCGTACTTGAACGGATTCAGCAGCGTCACGCCAAGCGAGGCAAAGTCGGC
This sequence comes from Pseudomonadota bacterium, assembly GCA_040385265.1. Classification (GTDB taxonomy): domain Bacteria; phylum Pseudomonadota; class Gammaproteobacteria; order Pseudomonadales; family Moraxellaceae; genus UBA2031. Next base: position 14,973 of record JAZKHS010000052.1, read on the forward strand.
GGTATTGCGCGTCACCACCGTCAGCTGATGCACCCGGGCGATAGCCGCGATCATGGCGTCTTCATAGGGCGTGTCGCAGGCCGTGTGTATCAGCCGAGCCCGGCAGCGGAAGGCCGGGCCATCCAGGGGCAGTACGTTGTAGCTCGCCGCCACCTGGTCCAGCCAGCGGTCCAGCTCCGCCGCCTTCTCCGGATCCTGCTCGCGGGTGAGCTCGATGCCGGCCTGGATTTCCCCGATGGTCACGGACGGGAGGTACAGGCTGGCGTCAGGCACGGACTTTATCCACGCCAGCACGGCGCCATGCGGCTTGTTCTTGCGCAGTTCGGACACGACGTTGGTGTCGAGCAGGTACATGTCAGCGCAGGGCCGTGACGGGCCAGACGTGCATCCCGGTTCTCCTTTGCTGACTAGTCTAGTAGGCCGGGAGGAGGCGGGTCAGGAATCCAGGCCCTGGCGCGCCGGTCTGAGCGCCGCCGCTAGGCCGCCGGCTTCGCCAGCGCGTCCAGCGGCAGGTCGATGCGGTACAGCTTCCACGACAGCCCTTCGCGGCGCAGGAACAGGTCCAGCCTGTCGCCATCGGCCTGGTGCAGGGTGACGCGGAACACGCTGAGGCTCTCGAACGCGGTGTCCGCCTGGGCGAAGGGATCCGGCTGTGCGTCCGCGTCCTCCGCTTTGCCCTTGAGCAGTTGCGAGAGGCCGGCCGGCGTGACGAAGGCGTCGATCACCGGGTTCATGAAGGCGCCGGCCAGGGTGGCGGCGAAGGCCGCGAGGGGATTGTCGCTGTCGTCCGCGCGGGTCTGTTGGGCAAAGGCGGCGCTGAGCTGGTCCTTCAGGTTCTGGCGCAGGCCGGGGAAGTCGACGTGGGCTTCCAGCGCGGTCTGGTCGCCGCTGTCCAGTGCCTGGCCCAGGCCGCGCAGCGCGAGGTAGGGCGAGGCGACGAAGTAGCCGCCCAGCAGGGCCAGGAACAGGACGAGGAGCAGGGCGGGCTTTTTCATGGGGCGGTTTCCTGATGGCAGTGCGCGGATTGTCGGGAGGGTGGGCGGCCGGCGTCCAGTGCTGGATGGGGCGGAATGATGGGCATGGGCGGGAACCGGACATGTCGCCTGAGCCGGAGGGCGTCTGGATCCGGAGGGGCGTGGGCGAGGTCTTGCGCCATGGCCGGGGGCCAGGGACGCCGTTGTCCCTGAGGGGCTACCTCGAAAGACCTCAGTCTTTCGCCTGCTTGTGCGCGCTCCGGGGCGGGGGGAAAGTAAGTCATCGCCCTGCTGGTCTGTGAGAGAAAGCCTACATGGATATCCTGATCGAAGACTTCCACGCCTCCGAGCTGCTGGACAGCTGCATCGACGACGCCATCCTGTTCATCCCCGTCAACGACTGGGGCCTCAGCCTGCTGGAGCCGGCCCGCCTCAAGCTGCTGCGCGCGCTGCTGCCCGAGGCCAAGCGTGTTGCCGACCTGGTGCAGGAGCTGGATCGCGCCGGCCCGGCGATTGAGGCGGACCTGGCCGAGCTGGAGGCGCAGGGGGTGGTGTTCTCGCGCGTGGTGAACCTGGGCGGCGGGGAGCGGACGCGCTTCTTCCGCGCCTGCGCCGGGCAGCTGGAGGTGGCGGCGACGCTGCACTGACGACGGCGTGCCGGGGGCAGCGCCGCGGCGCTGGTTCCGGGGGGCGTTCTTCCGGCATTATCGGTGCTTCTTTTCTGGCGGCGCCGCCCGCCGGGAGTCGACGTTGAAGCAGATGATGGTGGCGGTCGCCCTGGCGGCGGCATCGGCGGCGCAAGCGGTCGAGGTGAGCGGCGGGAGTGCCTGCGCCGCCGTGGCGGAGGAGCGGGCGCGGCTGGGCTGCTATGACGGGCTGTTTCGCGGCACGGCCGCCCCGGCGGCCGGAGCGGCTGCGGAGGCTGCGCCGGTCTCTTCGGCGTTGTCGCCGGCATTGGCGGTGCCGCCGGCGCCGGCCGTCCCGCCTGCCGCCGCGGCGTCGGCGGCCCCGGTCGGGCCTGTGCCGGGGGAAGCGTCGGCGTCGGCCGCTGCGCCGCCCGCGGCCCTGGCGTTGCCGCCGGCCGATCAACGGGGCCCGTTCCGGGAGTACTCGCTGGGCCTGGGCATGGCGCACTCCTGGGAAATCACGCCGGACAGCCGCAGCTCGCGCTTTGCGGTGCGCACCTACGAAGAAAACTACGTGCTGCCCTTCCGCTACACGAGCTCCGTCAACCACACCCCCTTTTCGCCGACGCAGGGCATCGCCCAGGACCGCGCCGGCTATGTGCATCAGGACGTCGCGCTGCAGCTCTCGCTGCGGGCCAAGGTGGCGCGCGGCGTGCTGCAGGACAATGACGGCATCTGGCTGGCCTACAAGCAGAGCTCGGCCTGGCAGCTCTGGGATGCCGCGGATTCGCGGCCCTTCCGCAATACCGATTACCAGCCCGAGATCCTCTATGTGGCGCCGGTGCCGGAGCGTTTCGCGAACCTGCCCGGCGGCTGGCAGCTGCGCATGGTCCAGGCCGGCTTCGTGCACCAGTCCAATGGCCAGAGCGATCCGCTGTCGCGCAGCTGGAACCGGCTGCAGTTCCGCGTCGGCGCGGACAACGGGCGCTGGGGCGGCATGCTCGGCGCGATGTACCGGCTGCCGGACAGCTCGGACGACAATCCCGACCTCGTCGACCACATCGGCACGCTGGAGGCCAAGGCCGGCATGGGCCTCGGCTATTCGCGCTTCACGCTGACCACCCGCCTCAATCCCGAGCGCCTGAGCCGCGGCTCGGTGCAGCTGGGCCTGAGTCATCCCATCTACCGCGATGACCCGGCGGGGCTGCGCTGGTATCTCCAGCTCTTCTCGGGCTATGGCCAGACCCTGCTCGACTACAACGTGCGCCAGCACAGCGTGGGGGTCGGGGTGATGTTGTTCCAGTTCTGAGCGCGCCCCGGGCCGCCACCCGGCCAATCTCCCGCTTTCTCCTCTTGCGCTTCGGCCCGGCCGGGCTCAATCTATACTGTACGTAAGGCCAGTATGGCGGCGCCGTGCCGCCCTGGCCGGGTCGCGGGTATGGGCAGGCAGGTAGGGAGAAACAACATGACGGTGATGATGCAGACGGCCCCGCTGGCTGGGCGCAAGGTGGAAGCCATGACGGTGAACTCGGTACGCTTTACCGAGGAGCTGGAGGCGCGCCTGGTGGCGTCGGCCCGGCGCCTCGGCATGCGCAAGAGCGATGTCATCCGCATGGCGCTGGGCGAGTTCCTGGCGCGGGACGAGGCGATGGCGCGGGCCCAGGCGCAAGCCGAGATCGCCCGCGGGCTGGACTGCGCGCCCATGGGCGAGGCGGTGGCGGTCGGGGCCTAGGGTCTCTCCTCCGGGGCGCCTCGCCGGCAGCCTCGCGCCCGGGGCGGAAGGCCTGGCCGCTGGCCTAGGCGTCATCCCAGAGGGAGCGGCCGGATTCGGTGTTCTGGTGGGCCTTGCCGGCTGCGTCGGCTTTTTCGGCGGCAGCGGCCGCGCGCTCGGCGCCGCGGGCGGGGGCGACCGGCTCCGGGTTGTCCAGGCCCAGGGCATATTGCTCGGGCAGGCTGCGCGCGGGCGCCTTGCGCAATACCTGCTCGGCGCTGGCGCAGGCGCTGTCCACGATGAAGTCGTTGAGGGCCTGGCCGCCGAGGGCGGCGGCCTGCTCCAGGCGGATGCGTTGCTCGCGGGTGAGGTGCAGCGTCAGGCGCATGGCGGTCCCTAGTCCTGGGTGCCGCGCACCAGCGGCACCAGTTCGACCGCCTGGCCGGTGGCCAGGGTCTCGAGGGCGTCGGCCAGCAGGCGCAGCGCCACGCTGGGCACGGTCAGCTCGCGCACGCCGGCGCGGGCGTCGATCGCCTGCAGGAGCTGCAGGCTGCCACCCTGGGCCAGCAGTTGCTCCAGCACTTCATGGGCAGCGCGCGCGGCGAGGCGTTCGTCGGCCTTGAACAGAATGCCTTGGGTCATGAAGGCCCAGTCTAGTTCACCCTCCGCCAGCGGGGACTGCGCGGCTGCCTTTTGTGCCAGGTTGCCGGGTTGGCTGGCAGTCATGCGGATGCTTTGGCCTGCACCTGCACCTGCACCTGCACCTGCACCTGCACCTGCACCGACACCGACACCGACACCGACACCGACACCGACACCGACACCGACACCGACACCGA
>JAZKHS010000052.1:19222-20357 GCA_040385265.1 Pseudomonadota bacterium
ACACCGACACCGACACCGACACCGACACCGACACCGACACCGACACCGACACCGATACCGACACCGCATCTGGCCCCCATCACCCGTCTTCCGGGGTATTTCTTGCCGCCATCGTCGGCGAAAGGCGGCCAGCGGCCAGCGGCAGGGACATCCGGTCTTTACGGCCTGGCGGCGGGGGGGCTATCACTGCTGGCAAGGGCGGGACCCGGAGTCCCGCATCACGGCGTGAGGTGAGCAAATGGCGACTGTCGCGCCCGGCGTGCCGGAGCACCTGGCCCTGGTGGCGCAAAAGGCCATCATCTCCAATGTCGACAAGGGCATGGCGGCCCTGCCGATCAAGACCCTGATGACCCGCATCGGCGCGGAATTCGACCGCTTCGTGGTGGCCCGTTGCGAGGTGGCTGGCGCCTGGGCGCGCGACACCGCGCTGCCGGTCGCCATGGACCCTGCACAGGACATCGATGTGCTGGTGGTCTTCCGCGAGCGCGGGCACCTGCCGGCGCATTACCTGGCGCTGCTGCACGGCTTTGTGCAACTGCACTATCCCCCGTCCGCCATCGAGTACCAGGACGGTTGCCTTCGCCTCAAGCTGTTGCAGGTCCGCCTGCGCCTGGTGCCGGCGCACGAGTCGCTGACCGGCATGCAGATTCCGGGCGGCGGGCGCAGCTGGGTCCGCATCGATCCGGCCGCGGCGCTGCAGCAACTGACCAGCCGGGATGCGCAGCACGGCGGCCTGATCCTGCCCGTGGTGCGCCTGGCCCGTTACTGGAATGTGCGCAACGGCCGCGTCTTTGCCGGCTGGGCGCTGGAGCAGAAGGTGCTGGGCCACCGCTTCGGTTATGTCGGCAAGAACCTCAAGGCCTACTGGTTCGACTTCATGCGCGCGCTCATTGTCGAGCCGGCGGCGAGTCCGGCCCGGGCCGAGGCCGTGCGGAAAATGCGCCGCGACCTGGACGAGATCGACCAGCTGTCCCTGGCCGGCAAGGCCGCCGACGCCACGGCGCGCATCGAGCAGATGCTGCCGATTCCGGCGCGGCTGCTGCTGTCCTCACCCTTTGGTGGCGCGGGAGGCTACAAGCCGCTGAAGCTGTAAGAGGCTCCGCCATCCCGCCATCCCGCCATCCCGCCATCCCGC
>JAZKHS010000052.1:20457-38434 GCA_040385265.1 Pseudomonadota bacterium
CACCAGATCACCCGCGACCGTGCCCTGCGCCCATAAAAAAAGGGCCGCGTGCTGACACGCGGCCCCTGTGGCTTGCCCTGGCGGCGTCAGTTGCCGCTGGTGGCCGGCTTGCGGCGGCGTGCGCCGTCGCCATTGCCGGCGGGCGCGCGGTTGCCGTTGGGCTCGCCGCGCGAGGGGGCGCGGTTACCGTTCACTTCCTGCGGCGCGCGCGGCTTGCTCGCCGGGCGCGGGGCGCTGTTGCCGCCGCCACCACCACCACTGCGATTGCCATTGCCGCCGCCGCTACCGGCCGGCTTGCCGCCGGAACCGGCCGGGCGGGAGCCACTGCCGGCGCCGCCACCGGCACGACCACCGCCGGCGCCAGTGCCGCCGCCGCTGCGGCCGCTGCCCTGGCCGGAGGCACGGGGCTTGCCGCCGTCACCGGACGGCTTGCGCGGACCGCGCGGGGAGCGCGGCGGCAGGTCGGTGCGCGGTTTGCGCAGCGGCTCGGGCTTGATGCTGAGGTCGGGCTCGAAGCCTGGCACCACGATGCGCGTGAGCTGGCGCTTCATCAGCTTCTCGATGTCGGCCATCAGCTTGAGCTCGTCGACGCAGACCAGCGACAGGGCCTCGCCCACGGCGCCGGCACGGCCGGTGCGGCCGATGCGGTGCACATAATCCTCGGGCACGTTGGGCAGCTCGTAGTTCACCACATGCGGCAGGGCGTCGATGTCGATGCCGCGCGCCGCGATGTCGGTGGCCACCAGCACGCGCAGGCTGCCGGCCTTGAACTCGCTGAGGGCGCGCTCGCGCGCGCTCTGGCTCTTGTTGCCATGGATGGGCATGGCGGTGATGCCGCTCTTGTTGAGCTGCTCGGCCAGGCGGTTGGCGCCGTGCTTGGTACGCATGAACACCAGCACCTGGTGCCAGTCGCCTTCCTTGATGAGCTTTTCCAGCAGGTCGCGCTTGCGCTCGCGGTCCACCGGGTAGATGGCCTGGGTGACGAGCTCGGCGGGCGTGTTGCGGCGCGCCACTTCAACCGTCACCGGATCCTTGAGGATGGTGTGCGCCAGCGTGCGGATCTCGTCGCTGAAAGTGGCCGAGAACAGCAGGTTCTGGCGCACCGCGGGCAGCAGCGGCAGGATGCGGCGAATGTCGCGGATGAAGCCCATGTCCAGCATGCGGTCGGCTTCGTCCAGCACCAGCGTCTCGACGCCGGAGAGGTCGACGGCGCGCTGGCCGTGCAGGTCGAGCAGGCGGCCCGGCGTGGCGACGAGGATGTCGACGCGGCGGTTCAGCTTTTCTTTCTGCGGGTTGATGTTGACGCCACCAAAGATCACCAGCGAGCGGATGTCCAGGTACTTGCCATAGGTGCGCACCGATTCCTCGACCTGCGCGGCGAGCTCACGCGTGGGGGTCAGGATCAGCACGCGGATCTTGGCCTTGGCGTTGCTCTTGGCAAAGTCGTGCTGCGACAGGCGCTGCAGCAGCGGCAGGGTGAAGCCCGCCGTCTTGCCGGTGCCGGTCTGGGCGGCGGCGAGCAGGTCGCGGCCTTCAAGGACGGGCGGAATGGCCTGGGTCTGGATGGGCGTGGGGGTGGTGTACCCGCTTTCGTCGAGGGCGCGGACGATGGCGGGCTGGAGGCCGAGGGCCAGGAATGCTTGGGACAAGGAGGAGATACCGGGGGTGTTTCGGGGATTTGAAGGCGGGGATTATCCCCCCTTCCGGGGTCCGGGGACAGGGAAATTGGTCTGATCCGGCCCGACGGCGCTTCCCGGGCGGGCCCCGGGCGGCCTCCGCAGGTCGGGTTTCAGCAGGGGGCGCCGAGCCCGACAACCGCGCCGGATCGGGCGGTCGCTGTCGGATTGAAGCCCGGCCCACAGGAAACAGTCATTGTCGGGCTGAAGCCCGACCTGCAGGAGGCTACGAGCGCTCTATCGGCTGAAGCCCGACCTGCAGGGGCCTGCCGACGGGCTGGGCGCCCCCGGCTGACGACAGGGCGCCCGGATCAGTCGGGCGGGCCGAAGGCGCTGCGCAGCGGGTACAGCGTCATGCGATCGCACCAGAGCCGGCCGCTCACGACGCTGCCATGGAAGCCGAGGCGGCAGGCCAGGGTGACGCTGGTGCCCTGCGGCTGGAACACCACGCAGGCCGGGGTCCAGTCGAAGTCGCCCGCCAGGCTGCGTGAGCGCTCGAAGCCGCCCATCACCGAGACGTTGGCGCCCACCAGCGCGGTGGGATGGGTCTCGATGTCGCGGCCGCGCAGTGAGCCGCAGAATTGGTAGGCCTGGCCCGGCACGAGGTTGGCGGGGGACTGGATCCAGCGCGCGTCGTTGGGCGTGGGCGAGGTGATGCGGGCGCTGTGGCGGCCGGCGTCGGCGATAAAGCCGACCCGGGCAAAGAGGGCGTCGGGCGTAAAGGACTCGGGCGTCCAGGCCTCGGGCAGGCGCTTGCCGGCCTCGAAGGAGGGGTTCTGCAGGCGGTTGCGCAGCACCAGGTGGGTGAGGGCGTCGGGCAGCGGCGGCAGCACCTTGAGGTCGAAGCGCAGCGCCTCGCCCTCCCAGCGCAGGTCCTCCAGCGCCGCGACCGGCACGCCGCCAAAGTGTGAGCGCAGCAGCAGCGGCTGCTGCTGGTCGGGATTGCCGGGATAGGCAAAGTCCGTGAGCTGCGGGGCGTCGCCGGCGGCGATCCGGCCGTCGGCCGGCATCAGCTTGAGCAGGGGCGGGTCGATCCACTGCGAGGAATTCTCCAGCACGTGGTAGACGGCGAGGCCGTTATGGAAGGGCGCGCTGGAGCCGAAGCCGCTGTCGGGGCGCTTGCGGTACTCGATGAGGAAATACTCGCCTTCGCGCCCGGTGGGAATGCGCACGGCATCGAAGTGGCGGCTGGCGTTGCGCAGGGTGACGGTGTGGCGGCCGGGCGCGAGCGTGCGCGGCGTCAGCCAGCCCATGAGCGAGCGCTCGTAGGCGGTGAAGTCGTTGGGCGGCACCGGCCAGCTGTCCGACATCAGCGTCAGGTAATGCACGGTGTCGTAGGGGCCGTAGAGGTCGGGCAGGCCCAGCGTGTGGCCGAGCTCGTGGTTGAAGTTGCCGTAGGCGTTGACGACCACGCTCAGGCTGGCTTGGCCGTCCACGAACAGGTTGACGCCGGCATGGCTGCTGGCGCCGCCGATCAGGTAGTCGAACCCGCTGTCCTGGTTGGCGACGATGACCCAGGCGCTGTCGATGACGCCATCGTCGTTGGCGTCGTAGCGGGAGACGTCGACCTGCTGGCGGATCAGCGTGGCCACCGCGTCGCGGAACTCGGGCCAGCCGGCATAGGCGCCGGCACTGCGGTTGACCGGCAGGGTGACGCGGATGATGTCCCAGTCCATGTTCTCCTTGCCGTGGCTCAGCCACTCCCAGTGCGCTTCCATCTGGTCGAGGGTGCGCCGCACCTCGGGGGTGGAGTTGAAGCCGGGACCGTTCCAGTCTTCCAGGCGGGTGTCGGCGTAGTCGGTGATGACGGCGAGGGCGCGCCGCCGCGTCACCTTCGGCACCAGCGGCAGACGCTCCAGTTGCTTGCGGATGAGGGCGCGCGGGTTGCCGCTGCCAAAGGCCTGGTGGTCGGCCATGACGCCGGCGGGCTGGGCCGGAGGGTCGGCGCGGACCGCGGCGACGGGCGCGAGGAAGAGGGCGAGGGCGGTGGCCAGGCCGGCCAGCACCCGCAGGGCGGGAACCCGGGCGTGCATGCATGACTCCTGTCGTGGGGGCGCACATCCTGTGCGGCGGTGGCGCAGGCGTGGTGGCGCCTGTCCCGCAGTTTTACTCCGGTACGGACAAGGTCATTGTGTAGGGATGGAGCGGAATCGGTTACGCGGCGCGCGGGCCGGGCTCAGAACGGCTTGAGGAAGGCGACGGCGCTGCGGCAGCCATCGGCAAAGGCGTTTTCGCCGCGGCACTTCACGGCATTGTCGATCTGGTTCTCCACGGCCCAGCGGTAGCCGGCGGCGCAGGCGTCCTCGCACCCCGCCGGGACGCTGACTTCGCTGGCGGTGCTGGACGCGGGGGGCTCGGAGCAGCCGGCCAGCAGGAGCAGGCAGGCAGGCAGCAGGCGGGCGGGGGACATGGGGCGGCTCCGGGGGCAGGGGTTTCCCACTCTAGCACCGGAACCGGCGCCGGGTTGTGCGCGCGTTCACGCTGGCGCGCGATGCGCCGCCCCGGCCTCAGCCGGCGGCCTTGCCGTCGCCCGGCATCCAGCGCTCCACGATCTGCCCGATCAGGTCGAAGCGCAGCGGCTTGGACATGAAGTCGTCCATGCCGGCCTCCAGGCACTTCTCGGCGTCCCCCTGCAGCGCGGACGCGGTCATGGCGACGATGGGCAGGCGCGGTCCGCCGTGCTCGCGCGCGCGGATGCGCCGGGTGGCGTCGAAGCCGTTCAGCACCGGCATGTCGCAGTCCATGAGCACCAGGTCATAGGGCAGCTTGGCGGTGACTTCCACGGCCTCCTGGCCGTTGCCCACCACGTCCACCAGGCAGCCCAGGCGCTTGAAGACCTCGGCCGCCAGCAACTGGCTGACCGGGTTGTCTTCCACCACCAGCACACGGCCCCGCTGCTGCTGCGGGCTCGGCGGCTCGCGCCGCGGTTCCGCCAGCAGCGGCTGTCCCGGGCTGGCCATGACCTCGAAGGGCAGCTCCACCCAGAAGGTGCTGCCCTTGCCGAGGCGGCTGCTGACGCCGATCTCGCCGCCCATGGCCTCGGTCAGGCGCTTGCAGATGGCGAGCCCGAGGCCGGTGCCGCCAAAGCGGCGGGTGGTGCTGACGTCGGCCTGCACGAAGGGCTGGAACAGGCGCCGGCGCACGGCGGGGTCGATGCCGATGCCGGTGTCGGTCACCTGGAAGCAGATGCGCGCCATGGTGGCATCGCGCAGGGTTTCCTCGCAGCAGAGGGTGACGTGGCCGCGCGGGGTGAACTTGACGGCATTGGCCAGCAGGTTGAGCAGGATCTGGCGCAGGCGGGCGACGTCGCCGCGCAGGCGATGCTGCACGTTCACGTTCTCGCGCAGCTCCAGGCCTTTCTCGTGCGCGGCCTCCTGCACCAGCGCGAGCACATGGCTGGCCTCGAGGTGCAGGTCGAATTCCACCGGCTCGAGCTGGAGATGGCCGGCCTCGATCTTGGAAAAATCCAGGAAGTCGTTGAGCAGATGCAGCAGGGCCTCGCCGCTTTGCCGCGCCAGCTCGGCGTGGCGGCATTGCTCTTCATTCAGCGGGCTGGCCAGCAGCAGGCCGTTGAAACCGATGACGCCGTTCAGCGGGGTGCGGATCTCGTGACTCATGGTGGCGAGGAAATCGGTCTTGGCCTGGTTGGCGGCCTCGGCCGCGAGCAGCGCCTCCTCGGCCTTGCGCCGCGCCTCGCGCAGGGCGTCGTCGGCGGCCTTGCGCGCGGTGATGTCGCGGATGAAGGAGCTGATCAGCCATTCGTCGTCAAAGCGGTTGGCGGTCAGCGAGATCTCGGCCGGGAACAGGCTGCCGTCGCGGCGGCGGCCGGTCAGCTCCATTATGTGCTTGAGCACGCGGGACTGGCCGGTGGCGGTGAACTGGGCCAGGCGCCCGAAGTGGTTGTGGCGCGAGGTGTCGGGGATGATGGTGTCGACGATGGACTGGCCCAGCGCCTCGGCGCGGGTCCAGCCGAACATCCGTTCCGCCGCCAGGTTCCAGCCGGTGATCACGCCGCGGCCGTCGGTGGAGACGTAGGCGTCGGTGGCGGTTTCCAGCACCAGGCGCAGGCGCTCTTTTTGTTGCGAGAGCTCGGCGGTGCGCTGCTCGACGCGGAATTCCAGCTCGCGTTGCTGCTGCTGCACGCGCGCCTCCAGCGCCTTGCGGTCCTGGATGTCCTGCACCACCGCGATGCCGAACATGGGCTGTTGTTTCTCGTCGCGGAGCATGGCGGCCGTGAGCGTCACCCAGACGTAGTGGCCCTGCTTGTGGCGGTAACGCTTTTCCATGCTGTATTCGGCAATGCGGTTGCCGATGAGGGCGTCGAGCTGCTGCAGGTCGGCGGCGAGGTCGTCGGGATGGGTCATGGACTGGAAGTCGCGCGTCATCATCTCCACCTCGCTGTAGCCGACGATGGCGCAGAGCTTGTGGTTGACGCGGATCCAGCGGCCGTCGAGCCCGACCATGCCGATGCCGACGCCCGCCTGCAGGAACAGGCTCTCGAACTGCGCCTCGACCTGCTGCAGGTCTTGCTGCATGCGCTGGGCGTCGCGCCGCATTTCGAGGTCGCGGAAGTACTGCTCGACCACGGCGGCGAGGTCGTGCAGGGTCTCCAGGTCTCCGGCGGAAAAATCGCGCGGGACATGGTCGATCACGCATAGCGTGCCGAGGGCGTGGCCCTCGAGCGAACGGATGGGGTGGCCGGCATAGGCCACCACGTAGGGCGGGTCGGTCACCAGCGGGTTGTCGGCAAAGCGCGGGTCGGCGCGGGCGTCGCGGATGACGAAGGCGCAATCGTCGTGGATGGCGTGGTTGCAGAAGGACAGGTCGCGCGGGGTTTCGTGCACCGCCAGACCGAAGCTGGACTTGAACCACTGGCGGTGGGTGTCGATCAGCGACACCAGGCAGACCGGCGTCTTGAGCAGGCGGGCGGTCAGCCGGGTGATGCGGTCGAGCTCCGGACTGGGGGCCGTGTCCAGCACGCACAGCCGGTGCAGCGCGGCAATGCGCTCGGGCTCGGAGGCGAGAAGGACCGGGGCTTTCATACGCCAAGAGTCGGCGTCCGCGGGTGGAGGCACTAGTGCTGAAGGGTAAGCGGACTTTGCTTTTTGTTGAGGCTGCTTTGCACCCACCCACCCGCCCACCCACACCGAGCACCAAGCACCAAGCACCAAGCACCAAGCACCAAGCACCAAGCGCCGAGTGCCAAGCGCCGAGTGCCAAGCGCCGAGTGCCGAGTGCCACACGCCGCCACCTGCCACCCGCAACACACGCCGCCGGGCGACGCCGGCCGCGGCCACGCGTTGCCGTGCAGGTCTTACGAGGCGGGCTTCTGCTCGTCGCGCATGGCGGTGAGGCTGCTGTCCCAGTGCGCGGGACGCGGCGGCGGCGTGCTGACGCCGGGCCGGGCGCGCAGGTGCTGGGTCAGCAGCGTCGACCACAGGCCGAGGTAGCGATCGAAGAAGGCCACCGAGTTGGGTTGGTGGCCGGTGAGCTGGTAGTCCTCGGCCATGCCGCGCAGCAGCCACTGGGTGAGGATCATGAAGTCGCTGACGTTGTCGCCGGGGCTGGCCGGTTCCAGGTAGTGCTCGGCGGCGGTGCGCGTGGTGCGGTAGCAGGCGGCCCACAGCGTGCGCATCACGTTGGCGAGCTCGGGCTCGTGGCGGCTCGCCACCAGCAGTTCGAGCAGGGCGGTGGTCTGTGGCGTCGCCATCAGGTTGCGCCAGCCCACGGTGATCAGCTTGTGCAGGCGGTCGTCGGAGTCTTCCAGGCTCAGCATGATCCTGCCGAGCTCGATATAGAAATGGCGCACCAGTTTTTCCGCGGCGGCCTCGATCAGCGCCGCCTTGTGCGGGAAATGATGCACGGGCGCGCCCCGGCTGACCTGGGCGGCGGCGACGATCTTGCTGACGGTGGTGCCGGAATAACCTTCGGTGACCAGGCACTGCAGGGTGGCGTCGACCAGGCGTTCGCGCATGGCTTCGCTGCGCTCGGCCTGGGTGCGGCGCGAGGGCCGTGCCGGCGCATCGGGGGCTGGTGCGTCGCTCTTGGCCATGCTCAGGCTCCAATAGGTCGGGCTTCAGCCCGACAGACCTCGTCAATCCGGGCGGATGCCCGTCACCCCCGCTCGCCGCCGGGCCTGCCGATCCGCTTTGGCAGGCCGGGTTCCGGCCGGGCTTCCCGAGGTCGGGCGGATACCCGGCCATCAGGGAGCCCGCCGCCTACTGCGATCGTGGCCGGCGGATGCCCGCCACCAGCCATTGGTATTCTAATGATATCAATAGCTTGGATAATATCGTCGGCGCCGGCAGCGGCGGGCCCCGCCATTATCCACATCGCTGTCCGCTTGACACCCCTTCCCGGCGCTTGCTACTAATTAAACAAGTTGGACGTACGTATTGTAAAGAAGCGGCCGCGTCCCCCGCCTTACACCCCCGAATGGCTTAACCCCGGAGTTCCCGATGAGCGCTGTCCACGTCCCCTCTCCCATCGCCCCGATGATCCCGCGCACCCTGTTCAATGCCGACCACGAGGCCTTCCGCGACACCGCGCGCCGCTTCTTCGAGACCGAGATCGCCCCGCACCACGAGAAGTGGGAAGAGCAGCAGCACCTGGATCGCAATCTCTGGAACAAGGCCGGCGAGCTTGGCCTGCTCTGCGCCACCATGCCCGAGGAATACGGTGGCTCCGGCGTCGACCGCGTCTACTCGATGATCCTGATGGAAGAGCAGGCCCGCGTCGGCGATTCCGCCTCCGGCTTCTCGCTGCATTCCGACATCGTCGCCAACTACATCAACAACTTCGGCACCGATGCGCAGAAGCAGCAGTGGCTGCCGAAGATGGCCTCCGGCGAAGCCGTCGGCGCCGTTGCCATGACCGAGCCGGGCACCGGCTCCGACCTGCAGTCCATCCGCACCACCGCGGTGGCCGACGGCGACGACTACATCGTCAACGGCTCCAAGATCTTCATCACCAACGGCTACCTCTGCGACATGGTCGTGGTCGTGGTGAAGACCGGCGACATCAACGCCGGCGCGCAGGCCGTCTCGCTGCTCATCATCGATGCCAAGAGCCCGGGTTTCACCAAGGGCAAGCCGCTGAAGAAGGTCGGCATGCGCGGCCAGGACACCTGCGAGCTGTTCTTCGACAACGTGCGCGTGCCCAAGGCCAACCTGCTCGGCATGGAAGGCATGGGCTTCATCATGCTGATGAAGGAACTGGCCTGGGAACGCATGATGATCGGCATCATGTGCGCCGCCGGCGCCGAGTTCGCGCTCGACACCACGGTGGAATACGTCAAGCAGCGCAAGGTCTTCGGCAAGCCGGTGAACGCCTACCAGAACACCCGCTTCAAGCTGGCCGAGATGCGCTCGGAAGTGCAGATTGCGCGCGTCTTCGTCGACCGCTGCATGGAGCAGGTGCTGAAGAACGAGCTCAGCGTGGAGGCCGCCTGCGCCGCCAAGTACTGGGTGTCGGACCTGCTCTCCAAGGTGGTCGACGAGTGCGTGCAGCTGCACGGCGGCTACGGCTTCATGCTGGAGTACCCGATCGCGCGCGCCTACATCGATACCCGCGCCAACCGCATCTACGGCGGCACCAACGAGATCATGAAGGAACTGATCTCGCGCTCCATCTGATGCGCTGAGAAAGGGGCGGCCCGGCAACGGCGCCGCCCTTTTTGTCGGCAGCGTCTCACCGATTTTTTTGTCGGCCGCCTTTGTCCGGGGTATCCGCCGACGCGCGCCTTGCCGCGGGCGAGGCGGGGCGGCGCTGCCGAAGGCCCGGGGCCAGCGCGTTGGCGAAATGCCGGGCCCGGGGCGTGGCCGTCAGGTGCGCCGACGACACGGTTTTTGAGCTGAGGCGGCGCCTGCCATCGGTCTGGGCAGGGGCTTGTCGCCAGTGCTCGCGAGAGGATCACCATGACCATTGCCCAGTCCCTGCCCTGGTGGCAGGCCCTGCCCGACGATTTCAACCGGACGCCCTGTCCCACCCCGCTCGATGCGCAGCAGCCGTTCAAGGTGCGCGCCTCCGCCGGGGTGGACAACGTGCTGCGCGCCGGCCTGGCGCTCGGGACCCTGGCGTCGCTGGCGCCCACCTTCCTGGCGCCGGGCCGCTTCGAGGCGGACTGGGCGCTGATGGACGTTCATCGCGCCGTGGCCGATCGCGGCAATGCCGCCGAGGCCTTCCCGGCGCCGCCGCGCAACGTCACCTTCTCGCATCGCCGCGCGCCCCTGCTCGGTTATGCGCCGCGCGGCATCAACAGCGAGCTGGTCGGTTTCTACAGTCCCTACCAGGCGCTGAATCCGGCGCTGCGCGAGGCCTATGCCCGCCATCACCACAGCCACCAGGTGGTGGCGCAGCACTGGCGGCATCCGGCCGGGCCGCGGCCCACGCTGATCTTCGTGCACGGCTACTTCGTGAACCCGCGCTGGCTCAACAGCCTGTTCTTCTCGCTGCGCACCTTCTACGAGCAGGGCTATGACATTCTGCTCTACACCCAGCCCTTCCATGGCGACCGCCGCGCGCCACACGAGCCCTTCAGCGGCTATGGCCTGTTTGCCCGCGGCTTTGCCGAGGCCAACGAGGCCATGCTGCAGTCGGTGTACGACCTGCGCGTGTGGATCAATTACCTGGAAGGGCAGGGCGTGCGCCATGTCGGCGTGGCCGGCATGAGCCTGGGCGGTTATGTGGCGGCGCTGACCGCCAGTTGCGATGCCCGCCTGGACTACGCCATCAGCAATGTGCCGGCGGTGGTGGTGGCGGACATGGCGCTGGAGTGGCCCTTCCTGGAGTCGGTGGCGCGGCTGGCGCTGGGACGTCGCGGCCTCGGCGTGCGCGACCTGCGCCATGCACTGGCCATCCAGTGCCCGCTCAACTGGCAGCCGGTGATCGATCCCGACCGCCTGCTCATCATCGGCGGCGCCGGCGACCGTTTCACCGCGCCGCGCTATATCCGCCTGCTGCACGAGCACTGGGTCGGCAGCCACCTGCACTGGTTCCCCGGCAACCACGTGCTGCACCTGGGCCAGCGCCACTACCTCGACCGCATGCTGGGCTTCATGGACCGCTGCACGGCGATGACCCGGCCGGCCTGACGGCAGGGACCGGGCCCTGTTGCCCGTGGTGGCCGGCCCGTCTGCTTCGCTGCCCTGCCGCTGCCAGGGCGGCAACCCCGGCCACCCTTTCCGCCCGGCCTCGCGCCGGCGGGACGACCGGCTTTGCGCCTGCCCCTGATTTGTGATGCAGTCGACACTATCAGGATGACGACAGGCTGAAGGGGCAGTGCGGCCGTGGCTGCATGGCCGCCGCACAGGTGGCGCCTCCCGGTCGCATCCCCGCGCGAGGCATGGCATGGAAGACAAGTCGCTTTCTCCTCCGGCAGGGCTCACGTCGCCGCCGGCCAACGCTGCTGAGGGCGCGGCATTGGCGTGTCCGTCGGGCGGCGGCCCCGAGGCGACCGCCGCCGAGCTGCGCGAGGCCAACCGCCGCCTGGAACAGGTGGTGGCGGAGCTCGAGGCCAGCCAGGGAAAGTACCGCTCCCTGTTCAGCAACATGAGCGAGGCCTTCGGCATCGGCGAGCCGATCCTGGATGACCAGGGCCGGGCCGTTGATTTCCGCTGGCTGGAACTCAACGACAGCTTCCTGCGCCACACCGGCCTGGGGCGGGACATCATCGGCCGCCCCATGCGCGAGGTGCTGCCCGGCTTCGAGCAGCAGTGGATCATCTTTCATTGCCAGGTCGCGCTGACCGGGCGCAGTGACCAGTTGCAGGCCTACAACGCCGATACCGACCGCTGGTACGAAACCTTCTGCTTCTGTCCCGAGCCCGGCCGCTTTGCGGTGCTGGGCCATGATGTCAGCGACCGCCTGCGCATGGAGCAGGCGCTGCGCGAAAGCCAGCAGCGCTATACCGCGCTGTTCAACACGCGGACCCAGGGCGTCGTGCACATGCGCCCGGTGCTCGACGCCGAGGGCAAACCCGTCGACATCCTGATCGAGGCGGTGAACCAGGCCTATGAGGAGGTCAGCGGCATTCCGGCCAGCCTGGTCGTCGGGCGTCGCTTCATGGAGGTCTTTGCGGGAGGGGAGGGCCTGGGCTTCGACTTTGTCTCGCATTGTGCGCGCGTGGCCCTGGAGCGTATCGAGGACCGCTTCGACCTGTACTTCCCGCCCACCGACCGCTGGCTCTCGGTGTATGCCTACAGTCCCCGGCATGGCGAGTGCACGGCGCTCTTTACCGACGAGACGGCGCGCAAACGCGTGGAGTCGGCGTTGCGCGACAGCGAGGAGGTGCTGCGCGCCACCTTCGAGCAGGCCGGCGTCGGCATTACGCGCCTGGATGCGGAGGGCCGTTTCCTGCGCGTCAACCGCAAGTTCTGCGATATCGTCGGCCACTCCGAGGAGGAGCTGATGCAGATGTGCATTCGCGACTTCTCCTATCCTGGCGATGACACCGACGCCTCGCCGCAGTTCCAGGCCTTGATGGCGGGCGAG
Organism: Pseudomonadota bacterium; assembly: GCA_040385265.1. Classification (GTDB taxonomy): domain Bacteria; phylum Pseudomonadota; class Gammaproteobacteria; order Pseudomonadales; family Moraxellaceae; genus UBA2031. Next base: position 32,625 of record JAZKHS010000052.1, read on the forward strand.
CTGTCCGGCTACACCCGGATCAAACGCTACCAGCGCCGCGACGGCGCGCTGATCTCGCTGCGCATCACCACCACGCCGGTGCGCGACCCCGATACCGGCCGTCCCCGCTACGCCACCTCCATCGTCGAGGACATCACCGAGCGCAAGCAGGCGGAGGATGCGCTGCGGCGCGAGCGCGCCCAGCTCCAGGCCATCATGGACAATGCCTCGGTACTGATCTCCATGAAGGACCCGCAGGGCCGCATCCTGCTGGCCAACCAGCAGTTCTTCGACGTGCTGGACGTTCCGCCGCGCGAGCAGTTCATCGGGCGCAACGTGTTCGACCTGTTTCCGCGCGAACTCGCCGAGGTGTACTGGGTCAATGACCAGGCGGCCCTGGCAGCGGGTGGCCCGCTGCGTTCCGAGGAGGTGGTGCGGCACAAGGACGGCAGCTGCCACACTTACCTCACGGTGAAGTTTCCGGTGCGCGACAGTGACGAGAGCGCCCCCCACGCCATCTGCGCCATTTCCACCGACATCACCGGACGCAAGCGCCTGGAGCAGGAGGTGCAGGAGGCCAATCGCGCGCTGGAGTCGCGCGTGCGCGAACGCACCCTCGAGCTGGAGTCCGCGCGCGAGGCGGCCGAAGCGGCCAACCGCGCCAAGAGTGTGTTCCTGGCCACCATGAGTCACGAGATCCGCACCCCGCTGAACGGTGTCATCGGCTTCAACGCCCTGCTGCTGGAAGGTGCGCTCGACGAGGAGCAGCGTCGCTATGCCGAGCTCGCCCGTGATTCCGGCGAGGCGCTGCTGCAACTGCTCAACGACTTCCTGGATTTTTCCAAGATCGAAGCCGGCCGCCTCGAGCTCGAACTCACCGAGTTTGATCCGCATGAGCTGGTGTACGGCTCGCTGGCGCTGGTGCTGCCCCACGCCAGCCAGAAGAAGCTTGCCCTCAGTCATGAGGTGGTGGCCCCGCATCGCCTGCGCGGCGATCCCGCCCGGCTGCGCCAGATCCTGTTCAACCTGCTCGGCAATGCCGTGAAGTTCACCGCCCAGGGACAGGTGCGGCTGCGCTGCCGGGAAACCTCGCGCCGGGGCGATACCGTGTGGCTGGCCTTCGAGGTCGAGGACAGTGGCATCGGCATCCCGCCCGACGTGCAGGAAAAGCTGTTCCAGCCCTTCGTGCAGGCCGACGCCAGCACCACGCGCCGCTTTGGCGGCACCGGCCTCGGGCTGGCCATCTCGCGCCGCCTGGCCGAGGCCATGGGCGGACGCATCACGCTGAGCAGCCCGCCGGGGGGCGGCTCGGTGTTCCGCGTCGAGCTGCCCTTTGCGCTGCTGGCCGAGGCGGGTGTGCCGGCCGCGCGCGGCGATGCCGTGGCCGCGCGCCCCACGCGCCTGCAGGGACGCATCCTGGTCGCCGAGGACAATGCCGTGAGCCAGTTGCTGGTGGCGGAAATGCTCAAGCGACTGGGCTGCCAGGTGGATGTGGTCGGCAACGGCGAGGACGCCCTGGCCGCGGTGGCCGCGGTGGCCTACGACCTGGTCTTCATGGATTTCCACATGCCGGTGATGGATGGCCTCGAAGCCACCCGCCGGATTCGCGCGCGGGAACCCGCGGGCCGGCACGTGCCCATCGTCGCCATGACGGCCGCCGCCTTGCAGGGCGATATCGAGCGCTGCCTGCAGGCCGGCATGGACGGCTTCCTGCCCAAGCCTATCCGGGTGCAGGAGCTCACCCGCATCGTCAGCGAGCGCCTGGGGCCGACGTCGCCGCCCGCCCTTCCCTGAGTCCTGCTGTCCGCCCCCGCGCCTTCTTCCGCTCAGTCGCTGCCGCGGCTGTGGGCGGGTGCCTTCGTGCGGGGCACGCGCCGACCTGACCGTTGGCAGATGCCCTGCCCCGGCCCGTGGGCGCGATCAGCCAGTGCAAACTAGTCTAGGTCAAGCCAAGCCAAGCAAGGGCAGCCCGGCGAGCGGGCGCCCGCGGCTCGCCCTCGCCGGCTAGGCTTGGAACACCCGGCTCCAGGCCAGGGCGAGCCCGACGGCGAGGCCGAACAGGTGGGATTCCCAGGAGGTACGGGCGGTGGTGGGGAGCACGCCCCACAGGATGCCGGAGTAGAGCAGCAGCAGCGCCACGCTGGCCGCCAGCCACAGCGTCTGCCCGGCCAGGAAGCCCTGCAGGGTGAGAAAGCCGAACAGCCCGTAGACCAGGCCGCTGGCGCCCAGGTGCAGCCGGCGCCGTGCCAGCAGCCAGACCAGTCCGCCGGTGGCTGTCACCAGGGCCGCGATCACCCACCAGAAATACTGCGGCAGCAAGCGCCCCAACGCGAAGCAGAGCACGGTCAGCGGCAGCAGGTTGGCGGCAAAATGGCGCAGGTCGTTGTGCAGCAGGGGTGACACCAGGATGCCGGGCAGGCCCATCGCTTCGCGCGGCAACAGGCCGAGGCCGTTCAGCCGGCGCCCGCAGAGCAGGTTGGCCAGTTCCATGCCCGCTACCGCCAGCAGGAGCCAGAGGCCGGGGCCGTAGTGGCGCAGGGCGAGGTCGAGCAGGTCGGTGGCGGTCATGGCGTGGCTCCGGGCCGGCGACGGGAGGATGGGTGACAGGCCGCCGCCGGGTCTGCCAATTCTTGCGGGTTTGCACAACCGTTCACAGGTTGCGTTGACGATAAAATACGAATGAAGGCTAAACATGTCTTTCGGGATGCCCTGCTGGTGTTGCTGGCAGGCCTGGCGCTAACGCTCCTTGTCAGCCACGGCATTCGCCGGGATCTCGAGGAGAAATCCCTTGACCACCTCGCCGCCCTGGCGGACGAGGCCGCCCTCAAGGTGCGCCAGCAGCTCTGGGCCTATGGCATCGCCCTGCGCGGCGGCGCCGGTTTTTTCAATGGCTCCGGCGCCATCGACCGCCAGGAGTGGCATGCGTATGTGGCCGCGCTGCAACTGGGCGAAAACCTGCCGGGCGTGCAGGGCATGGGCTTCGTGGAATGGATCCCGCGCGCGACGTTGCCGGCCCACGAGGCGCGGGCACGCGCCGATGGACTTGCCGGCTATCGCGTGCACCCGGCCGGCGAGCGCGAGCATTATGCGGCGATCGTCTACCTGGAGCCTTTCAGCGAGCGCAACCGCCGCGCCTTCGGCTATGACATGCATGCCGAGCCGGTGCGCCGTACCGCCTTGTACCAGGCCCGCGACAGCGGCCTCGCCACCTTGTCCGGCAAGGTGCGCCTGCTGCAGGAGGACGGCCGCGATGAGCAGGCCGGCGTGCTCATGTACTTCCCGGTCTACCGCGCCGGGCTGCCGGTGACGACGGTCGCGCAACGCCGCGCCGCGCTGCTCGGCTGGACCTACAGTCCGTATCGCATGGGCGACCTCATGGCCGCCACTTTCACCGATTGGCGCGACCGTTTCGGCCGGACGCTGTTCCTGGCGGTTTACGAGGGCGCGCACGAGACGGCCGCGGCGCGACTGTTCGACAACACGCCGGCCGCCTTCGCGCAGGACGCGGGCGTGCTCCGGCAGCGCCGCCTGGTCGAGTTCCGCGGCCAGCGCTGGCTGCTGGTGTTCAGTGGCCGCCTGGCGCCCGCCAGCATCGGCTATGCGCCAGTCTGGGGCGCGCTCGCCGGCGGCAGCGTGATCAGCCTGCTGTTGGCCGGCCTGGTGCTGGCCCTGGGACGCACCCGCAGCAATGCACAGCGCATGGCCGAGGGCATGACCGCGGACCTGCGCGCCAGCCAGCAGCGCCTGCAGGAAAGCGAGGCGCACCTGCGCGAGACGGAAATGCGCTGGAAGTTTGCGCTGGAGGGCTCCGACCTCGGTGTGTGGGACTGGAACGTGGCCACCGGCGAGGTCTGGTTCTCGCCGCGCTGGAAGGAAATGCTGGGCTATGAGGTGCACGAGATCGCCGCCAGCGTGCAGGAGTGGGAGCGCCGCATCCATCCCGATGACAGGGAAGCCATCACCCGCGACCTGCAGCCCTGCCTGGACGGCCGCGTGCGACTCTACTTCAACGAGCATCGCCTGCTGCACCGGGATGGCAACTACCGCTGGATCCTGGACCGCGGCATGGTGCTGACGCGCGATGCCGACGGCAAGCCGCTGCGCATGCTGGGCACCCACGCGGATGTCACCCACACCCATGAAGCGCGCGACCGCGTCCGGCGCCTGGATGGCCTTTACGCCGCGCTCAGCGCCTGCAACAGCGCCATCGTGCGCTGCACCAGCCGGGAAGAAATCTATGCCGAGGTCTGCGCCGCCGTGGTCGGCTTCGCGGGCGTCAAGTTGGCCTGGGTGGGGCGCATCGACGCGTCCACGCGCCGGGTACTGCCCGTGCACGCCAGCGGGACCGGGACCGCGTATGTGGAAGGGATCGAGATATCGCTCGATGCCGATGAGGTCCATGGCCGTGGGCCCACGGGGACCGCGGCACGCGAAAACCGTACGGTGTGGACGCCCGATTTTGCGCAGGATCCCGCAGTGGCGCCCTGGCAGCTGCGTGCCCTTCCTTATGGCTGGGTGGCCTCCGCGGCGCTGCCGGTGCGCGAGAGCGGCAAGCCGGTGGCCGTTTTCACCATTTACGTGGACGACGATCGCTGGTTCGACGAGGAGACCCGCGCCTTGCTCGATGAAATGGCCTCCGACCTCAGCTATGCCCTCGACAAGTTTGCCGCCGAGGCGGAGGCGCAGGTGGCGCGGCATCGGCTGGTCGAGTCAGAGCAGCGCTTCCAGGCCATCGTCGAGCAGTCGCCCGCCGTGGCCTTTATCTTCCAGGAAGGCGGGCTGGCCTATGCGAATCCCAGCCTGCGGCGCCGGCTGGGGCTGGCGGAGGACGCCGGTCTGCCCGGGCTGCCCGGCTGGGTCGTGGCGGAGGACTGCGCGCGGGTCGAGGCGGTGTTCCGGTGCCTGCTCGCGGGCGAGACCAGTGGCGTCGAGCTCCGCTTCGCTCTGCGGTGTGCCGGAGGCAGCGTGGCCGAGGTCGATACCCACTGCCGCCTTGGCCGCTACCGGGGGCGCACCGCCGTCATCGGCACGGGCCGCGAGGTGGGCGATCGCCAGGGCGCCGAGGTCGCGGCTGGCGCCGGCAAGGATTAGCGGGTGGCGTTTTCCTTTTCCCGGGTTCCCAGCTTTTCCGGACGCAGTTCCTCGATGGCATAGCCGCCTTGGCCGTAGGTGCGGTTCAGCGGCGAGTCCGGCCGCATGGGATAGGGGCCGAGTGCCAGCGTCCGTTTCATCCGCGCCAGCGCACGCAGTGCCGTGGCCAGCACCGGGCGCAACCAGGGCGCCGGCCGCGGTGCCTTCACTGCGGCCAGGAACAGCGGATCGTCACTGAAGAAGCTGTAGACGACAGGCGCCACCGGCCGGCGCAGCCGTGCCGGCAGCCAGCCTTCCAGGATGCCGACGGTGGCGGCGGCCACGCGCGCGCTGGCGTCGCTGGGCTGGAACTGCTCTGCCTTGTAGTGCGTCACCCAGGCATCGAAGCCGGCCTTGCTGGTGGGGATGTCGCTGATGCCCATGCGCTCGCCCACGCCCAGCCAGAAATGGAACCACGCTTCCTGCTCGTGCGCTGTCATGGCGCGGCGCGCGTACTCCCGCGTCCAGCGGATGGGGAAGTCGATGAAGGTCCACAACACGAACAGGAAGTCGTCATTGGGAATGCGGTAGTGGCCGTGGCTCTGGTTCATGCGTGCGAGCGCGCGCCGGCCGAAGTCACCGTCCCAGCCGGAGTCGATGATGTTGCTCATCAGCAGGCGGGTGTCGTCATAGCGCTTCTGGCCGTTCTGGCGGAACTCGCCGGTGCCGTCCAGCAGCCGCGACACGCTGGCGCTGCCGTA
>JAZKHS010000052.1:38534-74904 GCA_040385265.1 Pseudomonadota bacterium
CCAGGCTCGCTCGCGCCAGGGCGGGCACCCCGATGCGGTCGGCATCGGGCGGCAGGCGCGCGCCGCGGCAGGAGTGGGCAGGGGCATGGCGGTACGGTGGAGTAGGGAGGTCCCGACGCTAACGCAGAACCCGCCGGCAGGGCCAGTGCCATCGATAGTGCCCGCTGGGTGTGCCCGCCGGCCGGCGGCCCTTGCGCTGGCGCCGCGTGGCGGCGCTCCCGGGGGCGTTCCCACCGGCGCCGGCGAGGGCCTCTGCGTCCGGGCATCAGTCCGCTGACGGACTGATGCCCGGGCCGGGGCGGCGGCGCTCCGTCATTGCCTGCGCTGCTCCGGCGCCCGGCTGGCGCGGGCTAGTGGAAGTCCCGCGATCCCGGCGTCAGGCCCGCCAGCGCGCCGCTGATGTCCAGGATGACCCCGGCCAGCACATGCACCACGCCGTCGCGGTTTTCCAGGGTGCCCTTCACCTCGGCGAGATGACTGCCGAGCAGTGCCTGCCGGCAACGCTGCTGCACGTCGACGCGCACCACCACATTGCTGTTGCCGGTCTCGTCCTCCAGCGTCATGAACAGGATGCCGGAGGCGGTGCCCGGACGCTGGCGCCCGGTGACGACGCCGGCAATGCGCACGAAGCGCCCGTCCGGCAGCTGCGGAAGATCGGCGGCGCGCGTGCAGTGCCTGAAGCGCGGCTGCGTTCGCAATAACGCCATCGGATGCGCGCGCAAGGTCAGCCCCAGGCTGCCGTAGTCGTCCAGCACCTCGCTGACCAGCGCCGGCGCCGGCCGCGCCACGCCGTCATCGAGGTGGCCGCGGTCACTGCGTTCGAGGTCCGCCAGCAGCGGCGCGGCCGGCGCCAGCGCCGCCGCCTCCCACTGCCCCTGCGGGCGATGGCCGCTGAGCGCGGCCAGCGCATCGGCACTGACCAGCGCCGCGATTTCCGGGCGCGACAGTCGCGCGCGCTCGGCCAGGTCCTGCAGGTTGCGGAAGGGTCTCACGCCGCGCGCCGTGCGCAGGCGTTCCGCGGCGGCGGCATTGAAGCCCGCCACCAGGCGCAGCCCCAGGCGGATCGCCCAGGCGCCGTCGCGACCGGGCTCCAGGGCATGGTCCCAGTCGCTGTGCTCCACGCGCAGCGGCCGCACCTCGACGCCATGGCGGGCCACGTCCTGCAGCAGTTGCGAGGGCGAATAAAAGCCCATGGGCAGGCTGTTGAGCAGGCCGCAGCAAAACGCCGCCGGGTGGTGGCACTTGAGCCAGGCCGACACATACACCAGCAGCGCAAAGCTGGCGGCGTGCGATTCGGGAAAGCCGTATTCGCCAAAGCCCAGGATCTGCGCCCACAGGCGATCGGCATAGGCAGGGTCGTAGCCGCGCGTGGCCATGCCATCCTTCAGCAGTTGCTCGAGCGGCGCCAGCTTGCCGGAGAGCTTCCAGCTCGCCATGGCGCGGCGCAGCTGGTCGGCCTGGCCGCCGCTGAAGCCCGCCGCCACCATCGCCATCTTGATCACCTGTTCCTGGAAGATGGGCACGCCGCAGGTGCGTTCCAGCACGGCGCGCACCGTGTCATCCGGATACTCGATGGCCTCGCGTCCCATGCGCCGCGCCAGGTAGGGATGCACCATGCCGCCCTGGATGGGCCCGGGGCGCACGATGGCCACCTGCACCACCAGGTCGTAGAAGGTGCGCGGCCGCAGCCGCGGCAGCATGCTCATCTGGGCGCGCGACTCCACCTGGAACACGCCCACCGAGTCGGCGCGGCAGAGCATGTCGTAGGTTTTTTCATCTTCCTGCGGCAGGCTGGCCATGGTGAGGGCCAGGCCCTCGTGCTTTTCCAGCAGCGCAAAGGTCTTGCGGATGGCGGTGAGCATGCCCAGCGCCAGCACGTCGACCTTGAGCAGGCCAAGCGTTTCCAGGTCGTCCTTGTCCCACTGGATCACCGAGCGCTCCGGCATCGCGGCGTTCTCCACCGGCACCAGCTCCGACATGGGCCCGCGGGAAATCACGAAGCCGCCGACATGCTGCGACAGGTGGCGCGGGAAACGGCGGATCTCGGTGAGGCGCGCCACCAGCAGCTGCGCCATGTGCGAGGCGGCCTCGATGCCGGCTTCGGCCAGGCGCTGCTCGAGGTCGCCGGGCTGGTCCCACCAGGCCATGGAGCGGGCCAGGTGCTCGAGCAGCGCCGCGTCCAGGCCCAGCGCCTTGCCCACGTCGCGCAGCGCCGAGCGCGTGCGGTAGGTGATGACGCTGGCCGCCAGCGCGGCGCGCGCGCGCCCGTATTTGCCATAGATGTACTGGATGACCTCCTCGCGCCGCTCGTGCTCGAAATCGACGTCGATATCGGGCGGCTCGTTGCGCTCGCGCGAGAGGAAGCGCTCGAACAGCAGCTGGCTGCGCGACGGGTCCACCTCGGTGATGCCGAGGCAGAAGCACACCGCCGAGTTGGCAGCCGAGCCGCGGCCCTGGCAGAGGATGCCGCGGCCGCGCGCAAACACCACCACGTCGTGGACGGTGAGGAAGAAATGCTCGTAGCGCAATTCCTGGATCAGCGCGAGTTCGGCGCGCACCTGGTGCAGCACCTTGTCCTCGATGCCGGCCGGCCAGCGCTGGCGGGCGCCGCGCCAGGTGAGCTCCGCCAGCCAGTCGCCGGCCTCGCGTCCGGGCGGCAGGATCTCGGCCGGATACTCGTAGCGCAGCTCGCCAAGCGAGAAGGTGCAGCGCGCGGCGATCTGCAGCGTTTCCGCCAGCAGCTCCGGCGGATAGATGCGCGCCAGCGTCGCCAGTGGCCGCAGGCAGCGCCCGGCGTTCTTCTGCGCTTGCCGCCCCAGCGCCTGCACCGTGGTCCCCAGGCGGATGGCGGTGACCACGTCCAGCAGCGGCTTGCGCGCGTGCTGGTGCATGAGCACGTCGCCGCAGGCGGTCAGCGGCAGGCCCAGGCGCTGCGCGCAGTCGCGGTAGCGGCGGAAGCGGGCATAGTCGTCGTCCTGCTGCGTCAGCGAGAGGCCGAGCCAGAGACGGTCGGCAAACGCGCCCTCGCCTGGCGCGAGGGGCGCGGTGGATGTCGGTGCGGTGGCGCCCTCGGTGGAGGTCGGCGCGGTGGTGCTTTTCTGATCCTGCGCTTGGGCCGGCGTGACGCCCGATGTGTGCGCTGGAAATGGCGCCGTGGCACCGTCACCCGGCGCTGCGGGGGAGCGCGCCGGCCCGAGCAGGTCGCGCGCCGCCTGCTCGAAGGCGGGTGAGACATCCGCCGGCAGCAGGATGCCGAGGCAGCGGTGAATATGCGTGCGCACATCGGCCACGGTGAGAAAGTAGTCGCCCTTGCCGCAGCGCCGGCGGCCGAGGGTAATGAGCGCGGACAGCTCGGCATAGGCGGCGCGGTCGGTCGCGAGCAGCACCAGGCACAGGCGGGAGTCTTCCGCGGCGTGGCCCGCGGTGGCGTCATCGTCATGGCGGCCCTTGTGAGGGGCGGTCGCTGCCAGCGGGCCCCGGGTTCCGGGCCTTGCGCGCTGGAGGGGCGCAGGGGTCGCAGGGGAACCGTCAGCGGGGAGTGCCGCGCCCTGCGCCGTGGTCGCGTCCTGTTCCGCCGTCGCCAGACTGAAGCGTGCCCCGATGATCAGCTTCATCTCGCCGGGATTGTCCTTGTGCTCGGCCCAGGCCTTCACCACGCCGGCCAGCGAGCACTCATCGGTGATGGCCAGCGCGGCATAGCCCTGCTCGCGCGCCTGCGCCACCAGCTCCTCCGGATGCGAGGCGCCGGTGAGAAAGCTGAAGTTGGTGGCGCAGACCAGTTCGGCATATCCGTCCATGCGCGCCCCCTAGCCGAACACGCCATGGCAGAACCAGGCCTGCGTGTCGCGCGAGAAATACAGCCAGTAATGGCCGCCGTTGTCATGCCGCGCCAGGTAGTAGTCGCGCGTGTCGCCGTCCTCCCACCAGGGCAGGGCGATGCGCTCGGGCCGCGTCAGCAGCGTGAAGGCGCCCTGCCACCAGAGCCGGCCCTCGATCACGCGTACGGGCCGGGCCTCGGGAAACAGCCAGCAGGGCCGCAACGCATTTGCTTGTGGCACGGGGAGTCCCTGCGAGCGACTCGCGGCGATTTCCGCGGGCTGTCCCGCGAGGATGCCCTCCTGTCCGGCGGCGCTGCCTGGTGCTCGTCTCGCCGTGACCTCTCTGGATTGCAGGCCGGGCGTCAGCCCGACAGCGGCCTGCCGGTTTGATGCGGCTGTCGGGCTGACGCCCGACCTACGGGGGGCGGGAAGTGTCGGGCTGAGGCCCGAGTTGCCGAGTTGCTGCTCCGCCTCGGGGCGCAGCGCATTGCCGCCGGCCACGCGCTGGCAGGCGTCCAGCCCCAGGCGCGCGCGCAGGCGATCGAGCAATTCCAGCGCCTGCGTGTCCTCCTGCCCGGGCTCCGGCAGCAGGGACAGGCGCGTGTCGCTTTGCGCCTGGAACTCGGTGGCCACCAGCGTGATGGCCTCCACCGGCGCGCTGATGCGGAAATTCTCCAGCTTCAGTTCCGACAGTTGCATGAAGCGCGCCGCCTGCGGCTCGCCGCGCGCGCTGGCGATCCCCAGTTGCTGGCGGCTCTTGTCCTGGTGCGCAAAGCGCCAGCTGAAGCGTGCGCAGGACCACTGGCGCTGGCGCAGGAAGCGGCAGAAGTCGTCGAGCAGGCGTTTCATGGGAAAGCGCAGGCCTTCCACATGGCTGATGCCGTCCAGGAAATACAGCGTGGACTGGAAATCCTCGGCAATGCTGATGGCTTGCTGCGGGTCGGGTAGCTCGCCGAGCAGTTGCGCCAGGTAGTGCGTGGCCGCCGTGCCCAGGCGCTTGCTCAGGGCGGCGCGTGGCAGCGCCAGCAATTCGCCGAGCGCCTGCAGGTGCAGCGCCTGCAACTTGTCCTGCAGGGGCGCGGGCCAGGGCAGCAGCGCCACCGGCAGCTGGCGCAGGAGGGGCAGGCAGTCAGTCAGGGTCACGGGCGCCGGCAACTGCAGCGAGGCGTCGGCCAGGCCGGAGGCCGCCAGCGCCTGTGCCGCCTTGGGCGTCGGCGCCTGCGCCAGGGCATAGGCCACCCCGAAGGGCCGCAGCACCTTGCGCAGCCGCTTCAGCAGGGCCGCCTGCCCGCGGAAGAGCTGCAGGCAGCCTTCGATCTCCAGCAGCAGGCCCTGCGGCGGCGCCAGCACCACCGTGGGCGTCAGCGCGATACAGGCTTCGGCCAGCTGGCGCAGCAGCCGTGCTTCCTCCTGGGGCCGGCGCTCCGCGAAGCGCAGCGGCGGACACAGCGCCACCGCGCTGGCGGTGCGCAGGCCCGGCACCACGCCGCAGGCCGCCGCCTCGGCATTGGCGGCTAGCACCCGGCCTTCCTGCACCAGCGCCAGGGGACGCGGCAGGGCGCCGGGGGGCTGGGCGCGCAGATGCAGCGCCAGCCCCAGGTCGGGAAAGGCCACGGCCAGCCAGAGCATGAGGGGCTCTCGGGGTGAGGGGGATAGAGGGTAATAATACTGTACGGAATAACAGTATGTGTCGCGGTCCGACGACCGTGGGGGCCTGCTGTCGGGGAGGGGGCGGCGGAACGGCTGGAGAGGAGAGGAGAGGAGAGGAGTAGGCCGTGCAGGGCTGGCGGTGAGGGGGCTTGGTTACTGACCAAGGAGGGCGGCGCATACGGGGGTTATGCGTCGCCCTCCGGCTACCGTAACGGGTCCGGCAGCGTGATCCTTGGCCCTTGGCCCTTGGCCCCTGGTGCGTGGTAAGGGCGGGGCAGCAGCCCCCCTTAGGCGGTGACCTCCATCGGGGACAGCTGCGATGCCGCCGCCAGGCCGCGCGCCGCCAGCAGCAACTCCAGGCCGGACAAGGCGGGCAGGCGGTCGGCCACCAGCGCGCTGAACTCGACCAGAATGGTGCCGTCCTGCTCCTGTCGCCAGGAGCGGATCACCGCGGAAATGGCGGCGCCGACGGGGGTCATGGTGCGGATGAAAAGGCTCTGCAGTTCAGCGAGCAGTGCGGTCACCTGTTGATAGGTCGTGGCATCGGCAATCGTGATGCGGTGCAGGAATTTGCTGGATGTCTTGCTGGGCATGGCTTCTTCTCCCTGTGGTGACGACATGGTGGCGGCATATCGGTGAAACAGGCGTGGCGGTGAGGAAAGTGGGCGGCGGCGAGAGGCGACGCAGGGCCCGTCTGGATCGCGGGCAACTGTAGGCGTGACGCTCTGCTGGCGTTATAGAGATTTAGTGTGATGCCTGTATTTGTTGCGTTAGCGTGATTCACGCGTTACGTGAAGGTTGCGTTCTGTCAGGCGGATGTTTTCTCGCTGAGATCGGAGAAATTGCTGATTCTCACGGCGCCGTCCGGAAAGCGCGCCACCACTTCCAATTCGCCGCCCATGGCCTCGATATGGCTGCGCAGGGTGGAAATATACATGTCGGTGCGCCGCTCCAGCTTGGCGATGGCGGGCTGCTGGACGTGCAATACCTCGGCCAGCATCTTTTGCGACAGCCCCCGCGCCTGGCGCAGTTCGTGAAGCGGCATTTCCGTCAGCAGAGCCTGCGCCCTGGTCTCGGCGCGGGCTTGGGCTTCCGGGCTCATCCGGTCGCGCAATTCGGAAAATTTCTTAGCCATCGATGAGTCCCTCTTTTCGCAACTGATCAAGATGCTCGTCATACAGGCGATCGGCCAGCGGGATCTGTATGTCATACCAGCGGCCATCGCCGGTCTTGTCGCCGCCCAGCAGCAGGATGGCAGCGCGACGCGGATCGAATGCATAGAGCGTGCGCAGCGGATGTCCATGATGCTGGATGCGAAGTTCACGCATGTGGTTGTGCCGGGAACCATGGATGCCACTGCTGTGGGGGAAGCCCAGCGCCGGTCCCCGCTCCTCCAGCAAGCGCACGGATGCCGCTACCGATTCCTGCTCCGCCTCGGTGAGGCCGGCCCACCAGTCGCCGAAGTCATCGGTGTACTCGACTTCCCACGTCATGATCGAAATATAGCTCCGGTGGAATATTCCGTCAAAGGAATGTGTTGGCCGGCGCCTGCCTGTGCCGGCAGGGGCCTCAGTGGCCTCACTCTTGCCGGCGGTATTGTCGACGTCTCCTTCATCCACGCGGACGGCGGTGGTGGCGGCGACGCCGGCCAGGGCAGGGGAACGCTCAGCGCCTGCCCACCCCAGTGCCCGCGCTGCTTGAGGATCTCCAGCTCCAGCGCGGCGCGCCCCGGTTGCAGGCGCAGCCGCAGCGCCGCCGGCGACGGCTCCGCGGCCCGGCCCGGCCGGCGCGACAGCACCAGCAGGCCGCCGCCTTCCTCGGCGGCCAGCTGCAGCCGGCGCAGGTGCTTGCCGTCCAGCGCCACCCGCCCGGGCCAGGCCAGCACTGCCGGCTGCCCGGCGCGCGCGGCCTGGTCCACGGCCCAGAGCCAGTCGCGCGGCGTGCCCGGGCGCAGCACCAGCACCCGCTCCACGCCCACTCCCGCCGCCGCCCAGCCCGGCGCATGCGGCAGACCTGGCGGCGTCACCAGCACCAGCCAGCCCGGGCGTCGCAATGCCTCCCCCAGCGCCGGCGCCAGCAGCGCCAGCTCGCCCTGGCCCGGCACCCGTGGCAGCAGCTCGGTCAGTGCCCCCAGCGGCCAGCCGCCCTCGTGCAGGGCGGTATCCAGGCGCGGATAGCCGGTCTGCAGGATGCGGGGGGCGGCCTGACGGCCCGCAGGCCGGAGCAGCGGGTGCAGGGTGGAGAGGGGTGCGGTCATGTCCTCACTATACTGTACGGAATGACAGTATCAAGAGGGACTGAAGCGCATCTGTGTGAAGAGGCGACAGGTGGGTGTGGCGGGCGCGGAATGAAAAAACCTAAGAGTGGGCATGTACTTGCGTGAGACAGCCAGAAGCTGCGGCAGTTGCCATTACCGTGGCCTTACTGGGTCGCGTCCGCTTACCGTTGACGCCTTGAGGGAAGGTTTCTGTGTGGCTACACTGTGGCCACAAAAAGGAGATCAGCTGCCATGAGCACCATCGTAAAAGCCCGCATCGACGAGGACATCAAGGTCCGCGCGCAAGCGGCCCTGGAGGCCATGGGGCTGTCGCTGTCCGATGCCATCCGTCTGCTGCTGGTCAGTGTGGCCGAAGAGCAGCGCCTGCCTTTTGACGTCAAGGTGCCCACGCCGGCGACGCGCAAGGCCATCGCCGAGCTGGAGGCCGGCAAGGGGCGTCGCCATGGCTCGGGCGATGAATTGTTCGAGGACTTGGGGATCTGATGCGCCGCCCTGTCACCAGCAGCCAGTTTCGACGCGATGTGAAACGGGCGGAAAAGAGTGGCAAGGACATGGAGAAACTGAAGACGCTGATTCGCCTGCTGCTGGCGGAGCAGCCCTTGCCGGCGCACTACCTGGATCATTCCCTGAAGAATAACTGGAAAGGATACCGGGACGCGCATATCGAGCCGGACTGGCTACTGATCTACTGCATAGCGGGCGATGAGCTGCGGCTGGCCCGCACCGGCACCCACGCCGACCTGTTCGAGGAATAGCGGCCTCCCTGGATGGGAGCCCCGGCCGCGGTCGCCCGGGAGTCATTCCGTGCCGCCAGCACTGTCGCGCACCATCCCGATCGCCGCGAAGGGACACACCAGCGCGCACTTCGCGCAGCCCGTGCAGCCGGGCGCGTCATGCAGCACGGCGCGCTTGTCGCCCATGCCATCGGGTTTCTCCGTCTCCAGCCACAGCACCTGCGGCGGGCAGGCCGCGACGCAGCGCCCGCAGCCGGTGCAGCGGTCGGGATCGACGAGGGGCAGGGCGATGCGGCGCATGGCGGTCGGCAAGCAGCGGGGAGTTAGCTGCTTTTAGTCCACTTGCCACCATGCCGGCAACAGCGCGCGCACCTTGCCCTGCCGGAAGCGGTCGTCGATCAGGTAGACCACGCCCCGGTCCTCGCGCCGGCGGATCACGCGCCCGGCCGCCTGCACCACCTTCTGCAGGCCCGGGTACAGGTAGGTGTAGTCATACCCCGCGCCAAAATGCGCCTGCAGGCAGTCCATCACCTTCTCGTTCATGGCGTTGACCTGGGGCAGCCCCAGCGTCGCCACGAAGGCGCCGATCAGGCGCTCCCCCGGCAGGTCGATGCCCTCGCCGAAGGCGCCGCCCAGCACGGCAAAGGCAATGCCCTGCGTCTGCGTCCCGAAGCCGGCGAGGAAGGCGGTGCGCGCCGCCTCGTCCATGGTGCGCGCCTGCTCGCGCACGGGAATGTCGGGATGCGCTTCGCGGAACGCCGCCAGCGCGCGCTGCAGGTAGTCGTGGCTGCTGAAGAAGGCCAGGTAGTTGCCGGGCGTGTGCCGGTACTGCGTGGCGATGAGCTCGGCGATGGGCGCGAGCGAGGCCTCACGGTCGCGGTAGCGGGTGGAGATGCGGTCGACGATGCGCACCGTGAGCTGGCGCGCATCGAAGGGCGAGGGCACGTCCAGGAAGGTGGTCGTTTCCGGCAGGCCGAGCAGATGGCGGTGCAGCTCGGGCGGCGTCAACGTGGCGGAAAACAGCGTCAGCGTGTGGCAGGCGCGCAGGCGCTCGGCCAGGTGCGGCGCCGGGATCACGTTGCGGATGCGCAGGGCATGGCCGGCGCCGTGGCGGGGCGTGAGGAGGTCCATGAAGGAGTGCGCTCCAAAGCGCTCCAGCAGGTCCTGGAAGTGCAGGGCATCGAAGTAGAAGCGCAGCAGCTCGGGGCCGGTCTCCAGCGGATGCGCGCTCTGGTAGTCGGCGATCTTCACGATGCTGTTGTGCAGCGCCGCCACGAAGCCGGCCGGGAGTTCGTCGCGGCAGGCGTATTCCTGGTCGGTGTCGTGCAGCGTGTCCCAGGCTTTTTGCAGGCGGCCGAGCGGGCGCTTCAGCGTGGCGGGAACGATCTTGCGCAGGGCGGCAAGGGCGGCGGGCTGCAGTTCGGCCGAGTACATCTCGCGCGCGCGGTCGACCAGGTTGTGCGCCTCGTCGGCCAGTACCGCCACCTTCCAGTCGCGGGCGACGGTGAGGCTGTAGAGCAGGGCGCTGACATCGAAGAAGTAGTTGTAGTCGCCGATCACCACGTCGCTCCAGCGCGCCAGCTCCTGGCTGAGGTAGTAGGGGCAGACCTGGTGGTCGTGGGCGATGCGCTGCAGGGTCGGCTGATCGAGCAGAGGACTCTTGTCGGCGTCACTGTTATCCGCGGTAGTGTCGCCAACGCCAACGCCAACGCCAACGCCAACGCCAACGCCAACGCCAACGCCAACATCAGCATCAGCATCAGCATCAGCGAGCGCGATGGCGGCGGCGCGCGCCGCCGGCAGGTGATCGTAGAACCCCTTCGCCAGCGGACAGGAGTCGCCATGGCATTCCTTGTCCGAATGCACGCAGGCCTTGTCGCGCGCCGTGAGCTCCAGCACGCGGAGCCGTGCGCCCTGCGGGTCGGGTTGGCTGGTGGGCGTGTGCATCAGCTTCTGTGCCGCCTCCAGCGCCAGCGCGCGCCCCGGCGTCTTGGCGGTGAGGAAAAACACGCGGTCGATCTGCTGCCCCGGCAGCGCCTTCAGCAGCGGAAACAGCGTGCCAATGGTCTTGCCGATGCCGGTGGGCGCCTGCGCCAGCAGGCATTGGCCGTCGCGCGCGGCGCGGTAGACGCCCTCGGCCAGGGGGCGCTGGCCATGACGGAACTCGGGATGCGGAAAGCGCAGGTCCGCGAGCGAGGCGTCACGGGCGCGACGGTGCGCCATTTCCTGCTCGGCCCAGTGCAGGAAGCGCGTGCAGTGTTCATGAAAGAAGGCCTGCAGCTCCCAGGCCGTGAAATGTTCGGTCACCGGCGTTTCCGTCTGGCTGCCGATATCGAAATAGACAAGCGCAATGTCCAGCGCCTCCAGCTCCCGCTCGGCGCAGAGCATGGCGCCATAGCATTTGGCCTGGGCCCAATGCAGGGCGCGCTGGTTGTCCGGCAGGCGTGACAGGTCGCCGCGATAGGTCTTCACTTCCTCCAGCAGCTGGCGCCCGGGGTCGTAGCCGTCGGCGCGGCCGCGAAGGCTGAGCGCGCCGAATTCGGCGGTCAGCGCCACTTCGGCCTGGTAGCCCGGACCGCGGCGGGACGCCACCACGCGGTGGCCTTCGATGCCTTCCTGGGCCGTGGGCGCCGGGGTGAAGCGCAGGTCCAGGTCACCGGACTTGGCGGTGAACTCCACCAGCTCGCGCACGGCAATGCGGTAGCTCACTCCGTCCAGCCCACATGCGCCACGGCCACCGGAATGCCCTGGCGCAGGCAATAGTCCATCCAGCGTCGCTGGTTGTCCTGCAGGCGGTCGCCGGGGCCTTTCACTTCCAGCATCAGGTAGCGCCTTTCGGCCGGCCAGAAGCGGATCAGGTCCGGAAAGCCGGAGCAGTTGTTCTGGATGTCACCCAGCAGCCGCGTGAACAGCGCCCGCAGGTGGGCGGGCGGCATGCAGTCCAGCGCCAGCGTCAGCAGCGCCTCGTCCAGCGTCTCCCAGAACACGAAGGGCGACTGCATGCCCTGCTTTTCGCGCCAGGTGGAAAGGATGCTGTCGCGATACGCGCCGGATTCCAGCTGCGCAAAGCAATGCGCGAAATGATCGGCACGGCGGGTCGCGAAATCGGGATGGTGCAGGTCCGCCGGCCCGTACTGGAAAGCATGGAAGAACGCCCCGGGCACCGGCGCAAAAATGGCAGGCCAGCAGAGGAGCCCGAACAGCGAGTTGACGAGTGCGTTCTCCACGTAGAACACCGGCGCGTCGTCGCGGTGCAGGTGCGCCTGCACGGTCCATTCCACGCTGAGTGTGGCATCGACCGGCAGTCGCAGGTCCTCTTGCGCGGGCGCGAGCAGGGCCTCCGGCGTCTCCTTCGCAAGGCCGAGCTTGCGGCGCAGGCGGGGCAGCGTGCGCGCCAGCTGCTGCCGCTCTTCCTCGCGCGGCGCCGCCGCGAGCACGGCCCGGGCCAGCTCGAAGGCGGCCTGCGGCTGGTCGTCCTGCTCCAGCACGCGGATGGTGCGGCGCCGCGCCTCCGGCCATTTGCTGGCCTGGTAGGCCACGAGCGCTGCGGGCCAGTCCTTCTCGCGCTCCAGTTGCTGGCCGATGTGGAAGAGCAGCTTGCCGCGCCGCTCCTCCAGCCAGGCGTTGGCAAAGTACGCGGGCGCTGAGGCCAGGTCGGGCTTCAGCCTGACACCTGGCTCCGTATCCGTCCGCGTCGGAACCAGGCCCGAGCGGCGAGCGGAAGGCGTCCCTGCGGGAGCGGGCAGGCCCGGCACTTCCGCGAGCAGGTCGGCGGGCGCCTCGCCGTCCTCCAGGCGCGTGCGCAGCGCGTGCAGCGTGCGATAGGCCTCGACATCGGCGCGGCAGCCGAAGACGCGCGCATCCGCCGGCACCTCCACCGTCTCGTAGCGCAGCAGGCCGAGATCGGTGAGCACGAACTCGGACCAGTCCTGGTGGAGATTGCCGAAGAAGAGCAGGCGCAGCAGGTCGTAGAAGCCGGCGTCGCGCAGGCGGTAGACCGTGTCCGCCAGCGTGGCATGCCAACCGGCCAGCGGCCGGGGCTCGGGCGATGGCCGCGAGGCGGTGCCCGCAGCGGCGGGCGGTGAGAAATGCGTCCGCAGGCACTCGAGCAATTCGTCCTTGCGCAGCGCCTGGAGCGCGCGCTGTTCCTTCGGCGACAGGCGTTCGCCCGGCAATGCCGCACGCATGCCGTGCAACTCGTCCTTGCGCAGCAGCGCGAACACCTCGTCCAGCGCCAGCGACGGATCCCTCTCGACCAGGCCTTGCGCCGCCAGTGCCGCCGCTGCTGGTGCAATGGCGCCGATCTCCGCGTAGGCCAGCTTGCTGTGGCGAAAGAGCTCGCCCTTGCGCATCACCAGGCGTACCAGCAGGGCCTGGGCCGCCTGCGGCAGCGCCCCGATGCGCGCGATGCGCCCGCGCTCCTCCGCGTCCAGCAGGTCGGCATGGCGCGCCTCCACCCAGGCCAGCACGTGGCGGAAGTTGTGCAGGTAGTAAAGGGGATCGGGCAGGACGGCGGCCATGGCATGCTCGGATACTGTACGTAAGTATAGTAACCGGCTGCGGCGCGCGCTCCCAGCCCGCGCTGCCGGGCGGCGCCCGTCCCGCTCAGGCGGCCGGGCTCAGGCCGGCGGCAGGGACCTGGGCCAGGGACTTGGCGGCGCGCAGCAGCTCCAGGCCGGACGCGTCCGGCAGGCGGTCGGCCGCCAGCGGGCTGAACTGCGCCACGAAGCTGCCGTCCTTCTCCAGGCGCCAGGAGCTGATGATGGGGGAGATGGCTTCGCCGATCGGCGTCTTGGCGCGGATGAAGGTGCGCTGGAGTTCGCTCAGCAAGGTGGGGATGAGCTGGCGGGTTTCGGGGTCGTCCGCGGTGAGGCGGTGAAGGTACTTGCTGGACATGACGGGCTCCGACTACTGTACGGGGGTATAGTATCCCGGAGCGATCAGTGAGCTCAATTGCTGGTTGCTGTAAATTCCAGCTCGTTCTCAGCAGCTTCCCGCCTGATCGCTGCGGTTGACCGCCTTTTGTGACAGATTCGTGCCGCCGGCGCCTGCCGTACGTGGTTGGTTTTTTGTGTGCGGGGGCCAAGGTTGCCAGCCTGCAGGACCCAGGACCCAGGACCCAGGACCCAGGACCCAGGACCCAGGACCCAGGACTCAGGACTCAGGACTCAGGACTCAGGACTCGGTCGCCGGCGTGGTCGTCGCCATCAGCAGGACCCCCTTGAATAGCATCGCAACGCCTTGCACCAGGTGCTCGCGCGGCTGCTGGTAGCCGCCCAGCAGCCAGTCCTTCGCTGCCTCGCTGGCGGCCCCGATCATGCCCAGGGCCATCACCCGCGCCACCTCGTCCGGCACCGGCCACTGCGGCGCCATCGTGCGGCTCAGCACCAGGATGAGTTCGGCAAAGCCGCGGATGCCGCGGGTGTAGACCTGGTCCACCCGGGGGCTGACGCCCAGGACCTCCAGCCAGATCACGCGGGCGGCCGCCGAGTCCTCGGCCTGCCGGAAGAAGGCGTCCAGGCCGGTGTCGATGAGGGCGCCGGCATCCTGGCCGGGGCCGGCGGCCTGCAGGGCGGCGAGGATGCGGCCCTGCATCTCCCCCATCAGTTCCTCATAGACCGCCACCAGCAGGTCCTCCAGGGTAGCGAAGGACTCGTAGAAGTAGCGGTCGGTCAGCCCGGCCTCGGCGCACAGGGCGCGCATGGTGGTCTTGCGGTAGCCGATGCCGCTGAACAGGGCCCGGCCCGCCGCGATGAAGCAGGCCCGGCGCCGGGCCATGCGCAGTTCCGGCGCTTCGCCGCCATAGGTCCGGTGGGGGGTGCGGCCTGCGCGTTCTTCCTTCATGCCTGGCTCTTGGCTACCGGCGCCCGCGGGGCGCTGTCCCGGCCAGTATCGGACGGAAAATAGTTGATGACAACCGTCGTCAGATCTATATTGACGACGTTTGTCGTCAGATGTGTTGGCGGCGGACGCTGTCGCCACCGGAAGACGCCTGCAGGGCGGCCCACTGCCCGCACCGAAAGCGGCGGTGGCGCCCAGGGCCGGACACCGCGGCGTGATGGGTGGGGACGGCGGACGCCCGTCCGGGGTCAAGGATCCGGTGCGCAGCGCCCGGAATGTGCTGGCACTTTATAAAGGCAGGAAAACCATGAAGCATCTGGCAGGCAGTGTCGTCGCCATCTCCGGCGCCGGCTCCGGCATCGGCCGCGCCCTGGCGCAGGAGTTTGCGCACCACGGCGCGCGGCTGTCGCTCTGCGACATCAATCTGGACGCGGTGAACGCCACTGCTGTCGCGCTTGCCGCCGCGGGCGCCTCCGTCATCACCCGGCGCGTCGATGTCGGCAGCCGCGAGGACGTCGCCGCCTGGGCCGAGGCGACGCGCAGCCATTTCGGTACCTGCAACATCGTGGTCAACAATGCCGGCGTCGCCTTGTCCGGCGCCGTGCCGGCGCTGTCGCTCGAGGATTACGAGTGGATCATGCGCATCAACTTCTGGGGCGTGGTCTACGGCACCAAGGCCTTCCTGCCCCTGCTGGAGGCGTCGGGCGAGGGCCATGTGGTCAATATCTCCAGCGTCTTCGGCCTGACCGCGCAACCGCTGATGAGCGGCTATAACGCCAGCAAGTTTGCCGTGCGCGGCTTTACCGAATCGCTGCGCCAGGATCTGGAACTGGCGGGCTCCTGCGTCAGCGCCACCTGCGTCCATCCCGGCGGCATCAAGACCAATATCGCCAAGGCGGCGCGCGTCGATGCCAGCGTGTCGGCGCTCACCGGGCGTCCCGCCGCCGAGGCGACCCGCGAGTTCGAGCTCAGCTTCTTCACCACGCCCGAGCGCGCCGCCCGCATCATCGTCGATGCCGTCCGCCGCAACCGCCGTCGCGTGCTGGTGGGGCCGGATGCCCGCCTCTATGACTGGCTGGCGCGCCTGATGCCGGCGTTCTACCAGCGCATCTTCACGGCCGTCGTGCGCCTGCGCAGCCGGCCGGCCCCCAAGGGGCTGGCATGAAATACCAGGACCGCATCGGCTACCCGATCACGGCGGCGCAACTCCTTCCCTTCTTTGCCGATCCGGACTTCCTGGTGCGCAAGTACGTGGCGCAGGGCGCCACTGACGTGCGGGTCCTGCAGGCCGAGGTGACGGCCAGCCGCTCCACCATCACGGTGTCACGTGCGGTGCCGGTCGAGGTGCCGATTCCTTCCTTCGCGCGTGCCCTGGTGGCGTCCCATATCACGCTGGTGCAGACTGACAGCTGGGACTTCGCGACCGGGCGGGGGCGCCTCGAGATCGAGTTCAAGGGCATGCCGGTCCGCGTCGGTTGCGACATGACCTTGCAGGACCAGGCCGGGGGCGCCGTCGAGGAGCTGGCCTTTGATATCCGGGTAAGCGTGCCGCTGCTGGGCGGCAAGCTCGAGGAGTTACTGGCGCGCGACCTGCGCCTGAAGTTCCAGCGCGATACCGAGGTGACCCTCGGAATGATCAGGACACAGGAGTAAGCCCATGCAGCGCCTTGATGTGCAGTTCCCCTCCGGCGACGTGAAGTGCGCCGCCTGGCTCTACCTGCCGGAAGGCAGCGCGCCGGCGCCCGTCATCGTCATGGCCCACGGCCTGGGCGGGACACGGGTGATGCGCCTGGATGCCTTTGCCGAGCGCTTCTGCGCCGCCGGCTACGCCTGCCTGGTGTTCGACTACCGGCACTTCGGCGACAGCGAAGGCCAGCCGCGGCAGTTGCTGGACGTGCAGAAGCAGCTCGCGGACTGGCAGGCGGCCGCGGCGTATGCCCGCAGCTGTCCGCAAGTGGATGGCCGCCGCGTCGTGCTCTGGGGCACCTCCTTCAGCGGCGGTCACGTGCTGGCCTCGGCCGCCGGCGACTCCCGCATCGCGGCGGTCATCTCGCAGTGCCCCTTCACCGACGGCCTCGCCTCCGGCCTCGCGCTGAATCCGCTGAGCTCGCTGCGGGTCACCGGCCGCGCCCTGCGCGACCAGGTCGGCGCCTGGCTGGGCGCGGCGCCGGTGACGGTGGCGCTGGCCGGCAACAACGGCGAGGCCGCGCTCATGACTGCACCCGACGTGGTGAGAGGCTATCTTGGCCTGCTGCCGCCGGGCGCGACCGACACCTTCCCCAACTTTGTCGCCGCCCGTTTCGGCCTGCAGATCATCCGCTACTTCCCCGGCCGCCAGGCCGCAAAGATCCAGTGCCCGGTGCTGGTCTGCGTCTGCGACACCGACACGGTGGCACCCGCCGGCGCCACGTTGCGCCACGTGCAGCGCGCACCGAAAGGAGAGATCAAGCGCTATCCCGACGGCCACTTCGATATTTACGTCGGCCAGGCCTTCGAGCGCGTGGTGGCCGACCAGATCGACTTCCTGAAGCGGACGGTGCCGCTGGCCTGATGCGCCAGGACCGGTTCGCAGGGAATTGCCTGCAGCGTCAGACGCGCGGTATGGCAAGCATTGCTGCACGGTGCAGTAGTTGCCCGACCGATTCGCGGGCGGGATCGGCGGTTTCCTGACCGGCCCGCTTCGGGCATGCTCGGGCGTCAAGCCGTGCTGCGGCCGCCTGCCCGGGCGCTGCCGCACGGACCTGTGCTCCACGCGCCAGAGTCCGATATGTCCGCCAGTTCCGCGCCCAGCCTCATCACGCCCCTGACCCTCGCCCGCCAGCTGCCGCGCCTGGCGCAGCGCCTGCTGGCCCTGCCGCGCGGCCTGCCCGCCCTGGCGGAAACCGGCCTGCTCGGCCGCTACGGCCTCGGCTGGGCGGTGGAAGCGGCTGCCGCGCGCCATCCCGACGCCCTCGCCATCCGCAGCCGGGAAGGGGATCTCAGCTATCGCGAATTCAATGCCCGCGCCAACCGTGTCGCGCACTTCTATCGCCGCCAGGGCCTGCGCCGCGGCGAGGTGGTGGCGGTGCTGCTGGAGAACCGCCCGGAATTCCTGGTCGTGGTCACCGGCCTGGCCAAGATCGGCGTGGTCGCGGCCCTGCTCAATACCTCGCAGAGCGGCCGCGTGCTGGCGCACAGCATTGCCCTGGTGAAGCCGCGCTGCCTCATTGCCGGCGAGGAGTTGCGCGCGCAGGTGGAATCTCTGCTGCCCGAGCTCGATATCGCGCCGGAAGCGCGGCACTGGCTGGCCGATGCGGCGCCCGGTGCTCCCGTCACCGCCGTGCCGACAGGCTGGCTCGACCTGGGCGCGGCGCTGCCGGCCTGCGCCAGCGCCAACCCCGACAGCACGCGCCGCATCCGCAAGACCGACGGCCTGTTCTATATCTACACCTCGGGGACCACCGGCCTGCCCAAGGCCGCCGTGCTCTCGCAAGGTCGCTGGACCATGGCTTACCACGGCATGGGGATGGCCCTGCAACTCGACCGCCACGATGTGCTCTACAGCACGCTGCCGCTCTATCACGGCACCGCCCTCATCGCCTGCTGGAGCGCGGTGTTGCAGGCGGGCGCGGCCATTGCCCTGCGCCGGCGCTTTTCCGCCAGTGAATTCTGGAACGACTGCCGCGATGTTGGTGCCACCGCCTTCGGCTATGTCGGCGAGCTTTGCCGCTACCTCATGGCGCAGCCGCCTTCGGCCGGCGACCGCGACCACCGCGTGCGCAAGATGGTGGGCAACGGCCTGCGCCCGACCATCTGGCGCGACTTCAAGCGCCGCTTCGGCATCGACACGGTGATGGAGTTCTACGGTTCCTCCGAAGGCAATATCGGCTTCTCCAATATCTTCAACTTCGACAACACCGTCGGCTTCTGCCCCCTGCCCTATGCCGTGGTGGCCTGGGATGCCGAGCGCGAAGCGCCGCTAAGGGACAGTCACGGTCGCCTGCGTCGCGTGGCGCCCGGCGAGGTGGGCCTGCTGATCGGCAAGGTCACCTCGCGCAACGGCTTCGAGGGCTATACCGACTCGAGCAAGAATGCCGCCTGCCTGCTAAACGATGTGTTTGAAAAGGGCGACTGCTATTTCAATACCGGCGACCTGGTGCGCGACATCGGCTTCCGCCATGCCCAGTTCATTGATCGCACTGGCGACACCTTCCGCTGGAAGGGCGAGAACGTTTCCACTGCGGAAGTGGAGAACGTGATCGCGGGCTTGCCCGGCCTGCATGCGGTGGTCTACGGCGTGGAAGTGCCCGACAGCAACGGCCGCGCCGGCATGGCGGCGATTGCCAGCGAGGGCGGACTCGACCTGGTGGCGCTGCATGCCCACCTGCGGCGCGAGCTGCCATCCTATGCCGTGCCGCTGTTTATCCGCGAGTGCGGCCAGCTCGCCACCACCGCCACCTTCAAGCCGCAGAAGCACGGCCTCAAAGTGGCGGGCTTCGATCCGGCGTTGACCGCGCCGGAACCGGTGCACGTGCTGTTGCCGGACGCGGCGGGCTATGTGCCGCTGACGGCGGACCTCCAGGCGCGGATCCTCGCCGGCGACTACCGCTTCTAGTTCTTGCTTTAGCCGGGCATGCAGGGAATCCCCGGGCCTCGTTATCCCGTCGCGGCGGCACCGTCGTTGCGGAACTGCGAGGGTGACTTTACAGCCCAGTGCGTGAAGGCATGCGTGAAGGCCGCTGTCTCGCCACCGGTTGCTCCCGGCCGTCCGAGTCCGGGCCGCGGCTGCCATGGACACGGCCGCGGCAGCGACCATGAAGCTGGCGGTCAGGGGCGGAGCGCTACCGCCTCAGGGCGCCATCTTGCGCTTGAGCGCCCGCGTCAGCGGCAGCGGCAGGCTCGGCAGCGAGCGCAACACCCAGGGCAGCACCTTGCGCTTCACCCCGTTCAGCGATTCCGGCACCACCGCCTCGATCAGGTGCGGCCCCGGCATGCTGAGGGCATATTCCAGCGCCTGCACCAACTCCTCCGCCGTGCTGACGCGGACGCCATGCACACCCATGCCCTGTGCGATCCGCGCGAAGTCCAGTACCGGTCCGCTGATGTCGAGCTGCGACTTTGCCTTGGCGCCCACCGGCTCCGCTCCCACCCGCTCCAGCTCGATGTTGAGCACCGAGTAAGTCGCGTTGTTGAAGATGATCGAGGTCACGTTCAGCTTCTCGCGCGCCATCGTCCACAGCGCCTGGATGGTGTACATCGAGGAGCCGTCGCCAATCAGCGCCAGCACCGGGCGCTCGGGGCAGGCGATGGCCGCGCCGGTGGCGTTGGGCAGGCCCTGGCCGATGGCGCCACCGGTCAGTGTGATGAGGTCGTGGCGCGGGGCGCCCGCGGTCATCGCCGGCAGCATCAGCCCCGAGGTGATGGCCTCGTCGACGATGATGGCGTTGTGTGGCAGCAAATGGCCCACGGCCTTGCACACCTTCTCCGCGGTGAGCCGTCCGCGCGGGGCGCCGGGACGCTGAGCCGGCTGCAGCGCCGGCACGGCGGCGTCGGCGCCGAGCGCGCGCACCAGCTTTTCCAGGCTGGCGCTGGCGTCCTGCGCCGGCGTCGAGAGTTCGTGCACCGTGCACGTGTCGGGGGTCAGGTAGCTCTTCTTGCCCGGATAGGCAAAGAACGATACCGGCGCCTTGCAGTCGACCAGCACCAGGTGCTCGACATCGGCCAATTGCACGCCGGCGAGCTCCGCCAGATAGGCAATGCGCTCCACCGGCGGCAGGCCGGCGCCGCGCTCCAGGCGGGTGGGAAAGGTTTCCGCCAGCAGCTTCGCTCCACTGTGCGCGGCAATGCGCGCGGCGGCCAGCAGCGCCGGCTCGCGCAGCGCGCGACCGCCGAGCAGCAGTGCGGCTTTCTTGCCGGAGCGGATCGCCGCCACCACGGCGGCCACGGCGGCGTCATCGGCCACGGCCGCTGGCCGCGCCGGGGGCGGCGCGCAAGGCGCGCCGCCTTCTCCCCAGGACACGTCGGCCGGCAGGATCAGCGTCGCCACCTGGCCCGGCAGGCCGCGCGCCGCGACCACCGCATCGACGGCGTCCTGGCACAGGTCGGCGGTGCGTTGCGAGGTGCGCACGAAACCGGGCGACACATTGCGCGCCACCGTCTCGATATCGGACTGCAGCTGCGCGTCGTACTGGACGTGGTGGGTGGCATGGTCACCGACGATGTTGACCACCGGCACCTTGCCCTTGCGCGCGTTGTGCAGGTTGGCGAGGCCGTTGCCGAGGCCGCAGCCCAGGTGCAGCAGCGTTGCCGCGGGCTTGTCGGCCATGCGCGCATAGCCGTCGGCGGCGCCGGTGGCGACGCCCTCGAACAGCGCCAGCACTGCGCGCATGCGCGGCTCGCTGTCCAGCGCCGCGACAAAATGCATCTCGCTGGTGCCAGGATTGGTGAAACAGACCTCGACACCGGCATCGACCAGGGTCTTCATCAGGGCTTGGGCGCCGTTCGGCATGGTGTTCTCCTGGAGTTCTTCTTGTTCGTCGTCGTTCAATTCGTTGGCTGGCGCAAACCCGGGTTGCGCCGCCGGCATCAGGCGGCAGTCCCGCCGCGCTCTCGCCTGCCTCAGCGTCCGGACACAATGGAGCGCGCGGCCGCGCGCGCGGTCAGGATGCAGCCGGGCAGGAAGGTGCCTTCCAGCGAGCGCTTGCCGCTGGCGCCGCCGCCGCCGAAGCCGGCCGCCTCGCCCACGCAGTAGAGCCCGTCCACGGGCCGGCCGCCCGCGTCCAGCACCCGGCTGTGCAGGTCGGTGCGCAGCCCGCCCAGGCTCTTGCGCGTGATGAGCTGGGTGTGGATGGCGATAAAGGGCCCGGCGCCCGGCTGCTGCAGCGGCGCCGGCTTGCAGGTGCGCAGGCGGTCCGGCCCCCACTGCCGCGCGTGCAGTATGCGGCGGATCTGGTCGTCGTTCTGCAGGGCGCGGCCGCCCTGGAAGTTGGCGTCATAGGCATCGGCGGTGGCCTGCAGCACGGCCGGCGCGATGTCGTGCGAGCAGGTCAGCGCGTTCATCTTCGCGGCCAGCCCTGCCAGCGTGTCGTCCACCAGGAAATGCGGGCTCTCGCGCTGCATCTGCCGCACCAGCGCGTGGTTGCCCAGCAGCAGGTCCTTGAGGAAGCGCGGGAACTGCTTGTCGCGGATGTGCGGGTTGTGCTCGGCGCCGGAGATGGCGAATTCCTTGGCGGCGATGCGCCAGTTCAGCAGCTGCCAGGTCCAGGGCTGCTCCTGCGCCGCCACGCGCTGGCACAGCCAGTGCGTGTCAAAACCCGTCACCAGCGGCGCCGGGCCGATGCGCCGGCCGCGGTGGTCCAGCCACAGTGCGGACTTGCAGGGAATGATGGACAGGCCATGCCCGTCAAAATGCGGGAAAGGGTGCGGGATGCCCGCGGCGTAGTTCCACATTTCGCCGGCATGCGTGACCTGTCCGTCCAGGCGGTCGGCGACATGGCGGTGCAGGCGGCCATCGGCATAGGGATGTGCGCCATTCAGCATCGTGGCGGGCTGCGGGCGATGCGAAGGCCAGTTGGCGCGGGTTTCCGCGTGGCCGCCGTTGATGCCGCCCATGGCAAGCACCACCGCCGGCGCGCGGAAGCGCACTTCCTCGCCGGTGTCCTCGTTGCGGCCGACCGCGCCCGTGATCGCGCCGCCGGCCTTGTCCAGTCCGGTGATGCGATGGCGGTGCAGCAGCGTCAGGCGGCCGCCGCTGTCGGCGCGGCGCAGGGCCGCCACCAGGGTGCGCACCAGTTCGCGCGAGGTGCCCCACACCACGTGATAGCGCGGCAGGCTGTTGCCGTCGCCATTAAGGCCGCGCTCCACCCAGTTCACCGCCGGCATGAACTTGATGCCCTCGCCGCGCAGCCAGTCATGCACTTGCGTGCGCGAGTGCTCGACATAGTGGCGCGCCCACGCCATCGGCCATTGGTCAGCGGGGTCCAGTTCGCCAAAGCGGATCCAGTCGCGCAGGGCGACCTCGGGCGTGTCGCGGATGCGCATCGCGGCCTGCAGCGGCGTGCCCACCAGGGCCATGCCGCCGAAGGCCCAGAGCGCGAGGCCGCCCAGGCGTTCCGGCGTGTCGCGGTCGACCACGGTCACGGTCTTGCCGGCGCGCAGGGCTTCCAGCGCGGTGACGAGCCCGGCGAGGCCGCCGCCGGCCACCAGCACATCCGAGGCAATCTGCTTGGTCATGAAACAGGCCCTTCCCCTAGCTCTACTGTTGTATGCCCCGACAATAGCCCGCTATGCTCCGGATGAAATTGACTTTGTAGGCCAATCAAATTGACCCTGAAGGCCAGCGTCTCCATGGCATGGGTAAACACCGTGATTGCCGCCGCCGGCCGCCAGGGCGTGGCGGCCGAGTCCCTGCTCGCCGCCGCCGGCCTGCCGCCGCACGCCCTGGAGCGCGAGCGCTGGCCCATCGACTACATCACCCGGCTCTGGCGTGCCGCCGAGCGGGTGAGTGGCGACCCCGGCTTCGGCCTCAAGGTGGGTGCCGGCATCCGCCCCGCCGGCATCAGTGGCGTCGCCTTTGCCCTGCAGTCCGCCGGCACCCTGCGCGAAGCGCTCGCCATAGTGCAGAAGTACCAACGCCTGATCTCCGACGGCGGCCGCTTCCAGCTGCTCTCCGGTGACAGCGCCACCTGGATCGTCTACCACCCGCGCCAGGGCCGCCTGGCTTTCAGTCCCTATCAGCTCGAGGCCGTGCTCGCGGCCATCGTCGCACTGGCCGGATGGATCTCGGGCGAAATGCTGCGCCCGCAGCGCGCGCAGTTCAGCCAGCCCCGCCTGGCGCCGCTGGCGGCCTACCAGGAGGCCTTCGGCTGTGAGGTCGACTTCGAGCAGGCCTTCAGCGGCCTGCTGGTGGACAGCGCCCTGCTGGATCGGCCGCTGCCCCAGGCCGACCCGCAATTCGCGCGCCTGCACCAGCAGGCGGCCACGGCGCGCCTGCTGGCGCTGGAGAGCGGCGAGGCGTCGGCGCCCAACCTGCGCCAATGGCTGGCCGCGCACCTGGGACCGGAGGTGCCGCGCCGCGCCCAGGCCGCCCGCGCGCTGGAAATCAGCGAACGCACCCTGGCGCGGCGCTTGCGCGAGCAGGGGCAGACCTTCGACGGCTTGCTGGATGAAGTGCGGCGGCAACTGGCGCTGGAGGCGGTGGCGGGTTCGCAGCGGCCCATCGCGGAAATCGCGCAGGCGCTGGGCTTTGCCGAGGCAAGCCCGTTTTGCCGGGCGTTCCAGCGCTGGACGGGCCTGCCGCCGGCGCGCTGGCGGCGGCAGCAGCAAGCCGGTACCGCGGCGCCATAGGAAGGCGCGCCCTGCCTTTATAGGTACGGCTATAGGTACGGCGCGGCGAGGGGAGGCCAAAGTTGTTCAGGCAGGCCGCCGCATCGTTGTCGATCGGGGGACAGCGCGGGTCCCGCCTCCGCTCCGGCAGGGGCCGCCCAGGGCCCGCGCATGATTGACGTGGGCCTTGGCCACTTCCGGCCAGTCGCTTGCTTCAGCTCTTCTGCCCCAGCTCCTGCTTCGCGTAATGCCCCACCATGTCGGCCAGGCCCCGCGCCAGTTGCTCATACGTCATGGGCGGGCTGGGGTCGGACAGGTGCCGGACCACGGCGAAGATGCCGCCATTGATGAAGATGTAGGTCATGGTGGGCAGGTTGCGGATCTGGATGCTGACCGGATTGTGCAGCGCGTATTGCATGACCAGCTCCAGCAGGAGCTTGGTGACCTTGTCCAGGTGATGCTGGAACTGGGTCTGGATGGCCTCGCGGGCGCACTTCAGGAAGCGCTCGTCGTTCTGGCGCAGCAGCGATCCGAACTCCATGAGCAAGGTGTAGACGGCCTCGTCGATGGGCAGCCGCACCAGGCGGGGCAGCAGGGGCTGGATCATGGCCAGCGTCTCCTCCACGAAGCGCTCGCCCACGGCGTCGAAGATGGCCTCCTTGTTGGGGAAGTACTCGTACAGCGAACCCACGCTGATGCCGGCAATCTCGGCGATATAGCGCGTGGTCGTGGCGGCCGTGCCACGCTCGGCCACGGCGATGAAGGCGGCCTCGACGATGGCGTCCACGGTGGCTTTGGCGCGGCTCTGCTGGGGCTTTCTGGCCATGGAGGTCCCAAATTTAATCCGAACAAATGGTCGGGTTACGCTGCCACCGTCGGCTATAGGGGTCAAGCGCCTCTTGGCCCCGGACCTGGCACTTCATGGGTTGGCGCTGGCGCGAGAGCCTGCCGGCCGGCCCCCTTGTCCCGGCCATCCCCGATCGCGGCCGTCGCGCCCAGGCCGCCAACATCCGAACAGCTCGCGCAGCGGAAAGCCGCATGGCGTGGGGAGGCAAGATTCAACGGCGCGCCGAGGCTTGTCGTCAGCCCCTTCCCGGCGGCCCGGATTCAAAAATAAAAATTAAATCCATTAAATATCAATGGCTTGTGAGTTAATCACAAAAGCATCGGGAAAGGAGGGCGGGCTGAAGAGCGGAGCTTGCGGCTTAACGGAGGGCCTGGCTTTTTCCGAATTGAATCCGAACAAGCATTCGCTTTATTGTGACACCGTCCAATGTAACAGTGGGGTCGAGCCAGCCAGCAGGCGTCTCGGCATTAATACCAGCGCGTTGGGTCCTCAACGGACAGGTGACAGTAATGACGACGGCAATGAATCAGCAACACATGGCGAAGCACACCCCGGCCCGGCCCCAGGTGCCCATTCGCCATCTGGATATCAAGTTTGACGCCAAGGATCTGGATTCCTACTTTTTTCACAACACCGAACTGGCCTCAGCCTACTTTCATGCGCTGTCCATTTTCCTGACCTTCGGTGAGGACCTGGTGATCGACACGGCGCGCCATCATCGCCAGTTCGTGACCGACCCCGAGCTCAAGCAGCGGGTGACCGCCCTGATCGGCCAGGAAGCGATCCACTCCAAGCTGCACAACGAATTCAACGAGACCCTGGCCGACCACCGCTATCCGCTGGGTCTGTACCGCTTCCTGGCCGACCAGGTCTTCGAGTACGGATTCAAGAAGCTTCCCCACCCCATGCAGCTGTCCATGATGGCGGGCATCGAGCATTTCACGGCGGTGCTGGCGGAATTCATGATGAAGCACGAGGAAGTTTTCTTCGTCAGTGAAGATGAAAAGCAGCGCGCGCTGTGGATGTGGCACATGCTGGAAGAGTCCGAGCACAAGGACATCGCCTACGATGTCTTCCAGACCCTTTCCGGTAACTACGCCCTGCGCATCAGCGGTTTTGCCCTCGCCTTCTTCACCATCATCGGGCTGATCCCGCTTGCCGCCTCCCTGATCCCGATCATCCGCAAGCCCGGCAATCTCGTCAGTCCGC
Source organism: Pseudomonadota bacterium (assembly GCA_040385265.1). Taxonomy (GTDB): domain Bacteria; phylum Pseudomonadota; class Gammaproteobacteria; order Pseudomonadales; family Moraxellaceae; genus UBA2031. Next base: position 64,215 of record JAZKHS010000052.1, read on the forward strand.
GCTACTGGAAGGATGTCGGTCGCAGCATCGGCCTCATGTTCGGCACGCGGGACGGTGTCTATGGCAGCACCATGAAGCACGTGCTGGATTACCTGCGCCCGGATTTCCACCCCAACGACCATGACACCAGCGCCTACCTGGCCTACTACAAGGAGAAGCTGTTGCACCCGGAAACGGGCTTGCTGACGCCCTATCTGGTGCGCGAGTTTGTGCCGCCGGTCCGTGCCGCCTGAGCGCCGGCAACCTGATCTCCTGACAGAAACTCACTCGAGTAGAGACGCATGAAGAATTTCCTGAACTGGCGTTCGGCCAAGCCCAGCCACAACGCCTATGCGGTCGTGACCGGCGCCGGCAGCGGCATCGGCCGGAGCTTTGCCCTGGAACTGGCCCGGCGCAACGGTGCCGTAGTCTGCGCCGACCTGAACCTGGAAGCGGCCGAACAGACCGTGGCGCTGCTCGAGAAGGCCGGCGCCCGCGGCTATGCCGTCCGTTGCGACGTGGGCGACGCCGAGCAGGTACGACAGCTGGCCGAACAGGCGGAAGTCCTGCTGGGCCATGCCGTGACGCTGGTGATCAACAACGCCGGCGTCGGCCTCGGTGGCAAGTTCGATGAGCTGAGCCTGGACGACTGGCGGTGGTGCATGAACGTCAACCTGTGGGGCGTGATTCACGGCTGCCACTACTTCGTGCCGGGCTTCAAGAAGCAGGGAGGGGGCGCCATCATCAACGTGGCCTCTGCCGCTTCCTATACCTCCGCGCCGGAAATGAGCGCCTACAACGTCACCAAGGCCGGCGTGCTGGCGCTATCCGAAACCCTGTCGGCCGAACTGAAGAAGGACAACATCAGTGTCAACGTGCTCTGTCCGACGCTGGTGCCCACCAACATCATCAAGAACGGGCGCATTCCCGGCCGCTACGCCAAGCTGGCCGATAACGCCCTGATGAATTTCGCCATGACCACCAGCGACTCCGTCGCCAAGCTGACCCTGAACCGTCTGGACAAGGGCTTGCTGCACACCATTCCCCAAGTGGATGCCAAGGCGTTCTGGCTCATGAAGCGCGCTTCGCCAAGCCTGTATGTCAAGTTCCTGGGTTTCTCCTACCAGTTCGTCAAGTAATCAGCGGGGCATATGACCATGGCAACAGCAAAGCGCAAGAAAGCCTCGGCGGAAAAGATTTACGACACCTTCATCGTGGGCGCCGGCATTTCCGGCCTGGCCGCCGCCATCAAGCTGAAGCAAGAGGGCTACCACGACTTCAAGATCATCGAGAAGGGCGCGCGGGTGGGCGGCACCTGGCGGGAGAACACCTACCCCGGCTGTGGCTGCGATGTCCCGTCCTCGCTCTACTCCTATTCCTTCGCGCTCAGCAGCAAGTGGAGCCACTTGTTTGCCCGCCAGCCGGAAATCCTGAGCTACCTGGAAGAGGTCAGTGAGAAATTCCAGATCAAGCCGCTGATCGAATTCGACAATGAATTGAAAAGTGCCGCCTGGGATGAGGATCGCCACCTGTGGGTGCTCGACACCGGCAAGGGCCCCTATCTGGCCAGGACGGTGATCTTTGCCACCGGCCCGATCACCGAGCCCCAGACACCGGCCATTCCGGGCCTGGAGGGTTTCACGGGCGAAATGTTCCATTCCGCCAAGTGGAACCATGACTACGACCTGACGGGCAAGCGGGTGGCGGTGATCGGCACAGGGGCGTCGGCCATCCAGTTCATTCCGCAGATCCAGCCCCAGGTGAAAGAGCTCTACGTTTTCCAGCGCACGGCGCCGTGGGTGCTGCCCAAGCCCGATCTGCTGCTAGGCGACACCTCCAAGCTCGTCATCGAGAAGCTGCCGGTGATTCAACGCACCTGGCGCAAAGCCGTGGCCGGCTCTCTGAACCTGATCAATTTTGGCCTGCGCAACCCCGGTTTCCTGAAGCCCGTCAGTGAAGCAGCGAAGCAACTGCTGAGGGTGCAGGTGAAAGATGAAAAGCTGCGCGCGGCGGTCACGCCCAACTTCACCCTTGGCTGCAAGCGCATCCTGTTTGCCAACAACTATTACCCGGCCCTGCAGGCGGACAATACCTCACTGATTCCCCACGGCCTGGTCGGCGTGGAGAACAACACTGTCATTGCCGCCAATGGCGAGCGTCACGAAGTCGACGTGATTATCTGGGGCACGGGCTTTGAAGTGTCGCATCCGCCCATTGGCAAGAAGGTGCTGGACGCCAACGGAAATCGGCTGTCGGATCGCTGGAAGAGCAGTTCGCCGGAGGCCTTTCTCGGCGCGACGCTCGAGGACGTTCCCAATGCCTTCCTGGTGCTGGGCCCCAATGTCCTGGTGTATGACTCCTTTATCGGCCTGGCCGAGTCGCAGCTGGGCTATATCGTCGACGGCCTGAAGAAAGTGAAGGCCCAGGGCATCAGCCGTTTCGCCATCAAGCCGGACGTATTGAAGCAGCACAATGACAAGGTCCAGGCGCATCTGAAGACCACGGTGTTCAACAGCGGTGGCTGCAAGAGCTATTACCTGGATGAGAATGGCCGGAACTTTGCCGCCTGGCCCTGGTCGCTGGCGGCCCTGAGAAAGCGCTTGAGCGCTTTCAGCCTGGCGGACTATGAAGTGGTGCATGAAAAGCAGCGCGCGGCCGAGAAGCAGAAGTCGGCCGCCTAGCACGCTGCCGTAGCAGGACCCCAAGCGCCCACCGGGAGGTCGGGCGCTTTTTTCTGGCCGCCTTTTTTGAGCGGCGCAGCGATGAATTGACCCGGTGAGCAGGCAATGACTTACGACCTGAAGAAGAAAGTGGTTCTGATCACGGGCGCCGCGGGCGGTATCGGGGCCGCTACCGCCCGCGAGCTATATGCCTTGGGCGCGACGCTGGTGCTCACCGACAGGCAGCAGGAAGCGGTGGATGCGCTTGCCCGGGAGTTCGACCCCGGCCGGGTGTTGCCGCTGGCGCTCGACGTCACCGATGCCCGGGCGACAGAGGCGGTGGTGCGCCAGGCCGTCGACAGGTTCGGGCGCCTGGACGTAGCCTTCGCCAACGCCGGCATCGCCTGGCGTGGCGCGCCCGCCACCTTGCTGACCTGTGATGATGAGGAGTTCGAACGCATCATCGAGGTGGACCTGTTCGGCGTGTGGCGCACGATCCGGGCCGCGCTGCCCGAGGTGATCCGCAATCAGGGTCAGATCCTGGTCACCTCGTCGATCTATTCCTTTCTCAACGGCATGGCGAATGCGCCTTATGCGGCGTCCAAGGCGGCGGTGGAGTCCCTGACGCGCGCCCTGCGCGCCGAGCTGGGCGGCACCGGGGCGACGGCCAGCGTGGTCTACCCCGGCTGGACGGCGACGGCGATCGCCACCATCGCGTTTGGCGGCCATGAGCTGGCGACTCGCATGAATGAAGCGGCATTGCCGGGTTTCCTGCGCCGTCCCATCCCGCCCGAAGAGGTGGCCCGGGCGATCGTGAAGGGGATGCAGGGGCGCGACGCGCGCATCATCGCGCCGGGCCGCTGGACGCCGATCTTCATGCTGCGGGGGATGTTCAATCCACTTACCGACTGGTACCTGTCACGGCATCAGGGGCTGCAGGGCCTGCTGCGCGAGCTGGAGTCGCAGGTGCCTGGAAGCACACGTAAGCCTGGCTAGCCGGATCACACCAACGTGCGCCTCTGATCGCCAAAATACAGGGTGCCAACTGGAGCTGCCCCGTGCTCTCGATGGACCGGAGGCCTGCCAAAGGCGCAGGGGGCGCCCTCACTCCCCAACATTCCCTCCCTGAATCACCCGGTTGAACAGCAGGCCATCTTCCAGGGTAATGCCGCGCCATTTCTCCCCTTGCAGATACACCTCCACGTCCTTGGCCCAGTCCAGCCAGGCCTCCACCTGGCGGATGCCACATAGCAGCGTCAGATAGACGCCGCCGAATTTTTCCAGCACCGCTGGCGGCAGCGACAGGAACACCGCCTGCACCCGCTTCAGCTCACGCAGGGTCTGCACATGGCCGTTACGGTAGTTGGCGAATTCCTCGCGGAAGGCATTGGCGTCGAGCAGGTGGATGGAGGCCAGTTTGACCAGGAAGGCGCTGTTCACATGCGGCTGTTTGACCGGGGTGGCCAACCACTCCTGCATGGCGGCATGGCCGCGGATGTTGAGGGTGTAGACCTTGCGTGGCGGGCGCGGCGCATTGTCCACGATGTCACAGTCGATGAGGCCGTCGCTGTGCAGTTTGGCGAGGTCGCGATAGACCTGCTGGAAGCTGGCGTTCCAGAGATAGCCGTAGGTGTGCTGGAAGCCTTTGACGATGTCGTAGCCAGTGGCCGCTCCCGTCCCGAGATAGACCAGCAAGACGTGGCGCAGCGACATAACAACTCCCGGTTGGATCCACCATGAACCATCCATGTTAGCACTGCCGTCCACTGGTTTATTATTCAACATGTTGAATATGTAACGGCACTTCGTTAGGCTGATCGAACCGGTCCCCGCCAGCAGGTGCGCATATGGATGCCCTCACCCCCACCACAGTTCCCACGGTACCCCTCAACAGCGTCCCGGCCCTGCCGCCAGCCGCCCGCGCCGACTGGCTCCGGCAGATGCCGCTGGAGCCCTGGCTGGAGGTCGGTGATCCCCTGGCGGAGGCCGTGGTACGCACCTTGCGCGCCCGCCACCTGCCCTTGAGCCAGCCGCTTGCAGCCATGCGCCGCCTCGCCGCCGAGGGCGAGCCAACCTGCGCCGCCCTCCTGCACGATATGGAAACTCCGCCGGCCTGGGCCGACTTCGAGGCGATGGGGCGGGGAGGGGCCATGGGTTACCGCCACTTCCTCCAGCTCAGCATTGCCCTTATCCACGGGGGCCTCATGACGACCTTTTCCACCGCCGACGCCGCCCGCATCCTCTCCGGCACCAATCGCCTGGAGCAGAACGTGGTGCGGCGGCTGTTCGAGTCCGCCACCCTGTTTTTTGGCGTACTCGACACCGAGGCCCTCCGCCCGGGCGGCAGCGCCTGGGAAATCTGCCTGCGGGTGCGGCTCATGCACGCCATGGTGCGGCTGCGCCTGGTCGATGGCGGCAACTGGGACGGCGTCGGTGGCCAGCCCATCAACGCCATGCACACTGCCGCTGGACCGCTGTTCTTCGGGGCCATGGTGCTGGAGCGCCTGCAAAAACTGGGCGGTTCCTTCAGCGCGGCGGAAGGCGAGGGCTATTACCTGCTGTGGCGCTACGTCACCCGCCTGCTCGGCGTGCCCGACGGCCTGCTGGGCGACACCCGCGCCGAGCAGGAGATTCTCGATGCGCGCATTCTCCCCTATGCCTTCAACCCCGACGCCAACTCGCGCCGGCTGGCCGAGGCCCTGCTCAGCGGCCTGCGTCACCTGCCCAATGCCGAGCGCGTACCGCGCGTCGTGCACGAGGTGCTCGCGCGGGAAATGCTGGGAGAGGCCCAGGCCGACTGCATGGGCATCGCCCTTCATCCGCGAGGCGCCCGCCTGGCGCGCGGCATCATGCGGGGCTTCAAGCTCTACGGCTGGATGCTGCGCCTGCCGGGCGTGAGCCGGCTCAGCGCTGCCTTTGGCCGGCGGTTCATGGATCGCCTGGTGGAGCGCGGGCTGGCGGGCGTGGCGGCGGATTTCCAGCCGCATTGAGGGCGGGCGGCGATGAAACGACTTCGGGCCGGCATGGGGCTTTGCCTGCTGTTGATGGCGCAGGCGGCCTCGGCACAGATGTTCTGCGTGTTCGATCTGCTCGGCACCAGTGGTCCGCTGTTCGGCGCCATGAAGGAGTATGCGCTGCAGGCGCGCCGCCATGGCGTGAACCTGGACGTCCGTGTGTATGTGGATGAGCGCGTGGCGTCGGAGGATTTCAAGGCGGGGCAGTGCGATGCCGTCCTGCTGACCGGGATGCGGGCGCGGCAGTTCAATCCGGTGACGGGCAGCATCGATTCCGTGGGGGCGCTACCGGGTTACCCGCAGCTGAAACTGCTGCTGCAGACGCTGGCACGGCCCAAGGCCGGCAAGCTGATGCAGAGCGGCTCCTATGAGGTGGCGGGCATTCTGCCGCTGGGCGCGGCGTATCTGTTCCTGCGCGATCGCCGCATCAATACCGTGGCGAAGATGGCCGGGCGCAAGATGGCGGTGCTGGATCATGACCGCGCCCAGTGGCGCATGGCCGAGCGCATCGGGGTACAGGCCGTGGCCTCTGATGTGACCACTTTCGCCGGCAAATTCAACAATGGCATGGTGGATGTGGTGGCGGCGCCGGCAGTGGCCTATATGCCGCTGGAATTGTACAAGGGGGTGGGCGCCCAGGGGGTCGTGGTCAAGATGCCGGTCGCCATGCTCACCTTTCAATTACTGCTGCGTCGGCAGCGCTTCCCCGAGGGCTTTGGCCAACACTCGCGAGAACATTTCCTGACGCTGTTTGACCCGATGCTGACGGCGGCGCGCCAGGCGGAGGACGAGATCATGTTCTTCTATCCTCCGCCCGATGGCGATGCGGAAAAATACCAGCTCATGATGCGCGAGGCGCGTATCAGCCTGACCCAGGAAGGCATTTACGATAAGCGCATGATGGCGATCATGAAGAAGGTTCGTTGTCGCATCGACCCCAGCAATCTGGAATGCAGCGATAACCGGGAGTAGGCCATGATTCGAAAATTCCTGCTGGCCCTGCTGCTGCTGGGGGCGGGCGTGGCGCATGCGGACAGCGCACCCGATGCGGATTCGGTGGGGCAGTTTATCGACAGATTTTACGCGGCCCTGCGCCAGCACAACGCCCAACGCCTGGAGGCCATGATTGCGCCACAGGCGCCGGTAGTGGTGTTCTTGCACGATGACGACGGTGTGAAGAAATTCACCCTGAGCCGGGCCGAGTACCTTCAGCAGATCACCTCGATGTGGCATTTTGCCACCCAGGAAAAATACGAGGTGCAGGACGTGCGGGTGCGGCCGGGGCAGGGTGGCCGCGCGGTGGTGACGCTGGATGCCCGTGAGAGCCGTGTGATTCTGGGTGGCAGCACGGGCCAGCGCCATCAACTGGAGCTGCGCGTGGAGGGCGGCGGCAATTTGCGCATCACCTCCATTACCAGCCGTACCACGCTCTGGTGACTTCAGTGGAAGAATAATGAGCGTACGCGGCGTCAAAAGCGGTACTTCCCAAAGCCTCACGTTCTAACCGGTCATGTTCTAGAAATCGCCGTGCCGCGCCCTAAAGGGCGCCGCGCGGCTTTTTTTTGCGCCTGCAGAGGTCCGGGGTCGGCCGGCTACCGGCACCCATTCCAGGGATATCCCCCCTTAAGTGCGCCAGCACACCGAGAGTCCTGAGGCAGAAGGATTAACTCCGGTCCAGTGGAGTACCGCACTGCACCAAGCGCCCATCTGGGCCCTTGGCCTTACCTAAAAACAGAGAAGCCCGGCATGAGCACTCAGTTACCGATGGCTTCCTGGATCCAATCAAGGGGAAACAAAATGAACAGATCTGAAAATTACTCCAGAGGCCGCACATGGCTCATGACGGCGCTGCTCAGCGCCCTGGTGGTGGGGTGTGGAGAGGGTGACCCCATCCTGGGCTCGGGTGGCGCGCAGGTTGGCGCAGGCGCGACACCGGGCGTCATCATCCCGGGGGCGACATGTACCGTAGCCGCGGGCATCACCATTCCCAGGGCGACCTCGTCAAACCCCAGCAGTGCTGACCAGTCAGTGACGACGAGCACCAGCGGCGTGGCGGGCGGGGGCAAGCTGATCATTGCCAATTTCAGCCTGGCGATGAATCCAGCCACGCTCAACTCGCCGTTGGTCACCTTCTCGCTCAAGGAGACGCTGACCGGCACTAACGCACCTGGCACGACCTCCCTGGATGCGGCAGGCACAACGGCGACCCTGACCACGGCCGCCGCCCTGCAGCCCGGCATTTCCTATACGGCGACCATCACTACGGCCGCCACCAGCGCCATGGGCACTCCCCTCGGCTGCAGTTATGAATGGTCCTTCACGACCATCACGCCTGCGGCAACGGGCCTGGCGCCGATCAACCTCGGCCTGGCCGCTCCGATAGCGATTGCCGCCACCGCCGGCCTGACCAACACCACCACCCTCCCGCTCACGCACATCAACGGCGACGTGGTGCTGGACCCGAACGCGACCTGTAATGCGGTGGCCATCGACGCGGCCGGCGGTTTCGGCCTGTGCGGCAGCAACGGCTCCACGCCCACCCTTACCGGTACCGTCATCAGCCCCTTGTTCCCCGATGCCGGGGCCACCTCGGGCGCCATAATCAATGACCTGAAGGCCGCATTCCTCAGCATCACTCCCCCGGCCGGCCCCCCGGCTGCCGGTTCCCTGGGCGGCGCCACCGATCTTCCGGCGGGCACTACGCTGGGCGAGCCTACCGGCGCCGCGATGGTGCAGGGCGATAACTACTTCGCGCCCGGCGTGTATCAATCCCTCACCTCGATCCTGATTACCGGCGATCTCACGCTGGATGGCCAGGGTGACACCAATGCGATGTTCGTCTTCCAGTCATCGAGCACGGTTAACGCTGCTGCAGGTGCCGCGGCTCCCGGCCCCCACACCCGCATCCTGCTGATCAATGGCGCCAAGGCCTCCAATGTGTGGTGGCAGGCAGGTACGTCCGGAACGCTGGGAACGGCGGCGGAATGGAACGGCAACCTCCTGGCCTCTGAAAGCATCACCATGGAAACCGGTGCGAGCTCTTGCGGAAGAATGTTGGCCGGCGCGTTCGCGGCGGGCGCCTTTGTCCTCGATGCCAATGTCGTTTCCGTGCCAGGGAATCAGAACGCCCCTGCGGACTGCCAGTAAGAAATACGTAAATAGTCGAAGCAAAGACCGCACTCAGTAGAAACATAAAATACCGGAGGCTCCTCCCCAGAAGGAGGAGCTCACCGAAAAATAGAATTCAAGCGGGTGGCAGGGGATGAATTGCCACCAGCTATCTGGAGAAGAATATGAAACACGTTGTTAAAAAAATAGGCGCACTCAGCCTGGTTACCCTTTCCGGAATGGCCAGCCCCTGGGTACTGGCAGACGATTCGGGTTGGTACGGTGGAGCCAGTGTTGGCCAGTCAAGGGCGGAGATTGACGATGACAGGATCCGCAGCAGCCTGCAGGCCGCCGGCTCCACTGCAACCTCCATCACCGACGACGACCGCGACACAGGCTACAAGCTGTTCGGCGGCTACCAGTTCAACCGGAATTTCTCGCTGGAAAGCGGTTATTTCGATTTGGGAAGCCTGGGATTCACCGCGACAACGACGCCTGCCGGCACGCTGAACGGCAATATCAGGCTCAAGGGCCTGAGTTTCGACGCCGTGGGTACGCTGCCCCTCACTGAAAGGCTGTCCGCGCTGGCCCGTGCCGGTCTGAACTACTCCCAAGCCAAGGATTCCTTCAGCGGCACGGGTGCGGTCACCGTGCCCAATCCGAACGCCAAGGCGCGTGATGCGAATTACAAATTTGGTGTTGGCCTTCAGTATGACTTCACCAAGGCCTTCGGCGTGCGCGCCGAAGCCGAGCGCTATCGCATCGATGACGCCGTCGGTAATAAAGGGGACGTCGACCTGCTTTCGCTCGGCATGGTCTATCGCTTTGGCAGGAGCAATCAGTCCGAACAGCAGTCGGCAGCCTCTCCAGCCCCCGCTGAAGCAGCAGCGCCAGTGGCGCCCGTTGCGCCGGTGCTGGTCGTAGTGCCGGTGGCGGCGCGTACCGCCCAGTACTGCAGCATTCTCGACATCCAGTTCGAGATTAACCAGGGCGAGATTCAACGCGAAGAGAAAGAAAAGCTCGGCGTGGTTGGCACCTTCCTGAAGAAATATCCGGATACCACCGCAGTCATTGAGGGGCACTCCGACAACGTTGGCACTACCGAGCACAATACCGAGCTGTCCCTGCGCCGCGCCGAAAGCGTAGCTACCTATCTCGTGGATAGCTTCAAGATTGCGCCCTCCCGAGTGCAGGCTGTGGGTTACGGCGATACTCGCCCCGTGGCGGACAATCGCAGCGAAGAAGGCAAACGGATGAATCGTCGCATTAATGCGGTTATCGCCTGCGCGACGGATATCGAGGGGCTCACGGTGCTTCCCGCCCGGACGACCATGGCCATGGAGATGGAGTTCGATGCCAACCAGGACGCTGTCAAGCCGCAGTACGACGCCGAGCTTCGCAAGGTGGCGAAGTTCCTGAAAGCGAATCCCCGCGTTACCGCAACGGTTGAGGGGCATACCGGCAATCTGCAGGTCAGTCCGAAACTGGCCATGGAAATTTCCCAGCGCCGGGCCCAGAACGTGGTGAGTTATCTGGTGGACAAGCTGGGCGTCGACCGCTCACAGCTCGCCGCTGAGGGCTTCGGCCAGACCCGCCGCTTCGCCTACAACACGAGCGTCGAGGGCCAGCAGGAAAACCGCCGCGTCAACATCATCTTCAACTACCGCAAATAAGGGATGAGCAGTGGCGCCCCTCAAAGCACGGCTTGTGCTGTGCCCTGCGGGGCCCTCAGCCCACGCCCACCACTGGCGGCCAGCGCCGCCAGACCGGAGGCCTTCGCTTCCGGCCATTCCAGACAGGAAATTAACATGACTCAGTTCATCAAAGTTTCAAAAGCGAAAGCGAACCGTAGCTCCTCGTGGCGGATGGCCAGTGTCGCGGCGGGCCTGCTCACGCTGGCCGCCTGCGCCTCGGTGCCGCTGCCGCCCA
>JAZKHS010000053.1:0-3092 GCA_040385265.1 Pseudomonadota bacterium
TTGGCATTCACCATCAGCAACATGGACTGCCCCACGGAAGAAAATCTGATCCGCAAGCAGTTGGAAGGAAAACGCGGCATAGACGCGCTGCAGTTCAACCTCATGGAGCGCAAGCTCACGGTGACGACCACGTTGTCGGTGTCGGCCCTGCAGGCGGCATTGCAGGAAATCGGCATGCAGGCGGTGCCGGTTACCACGGAAGGCGGGCTGGTGAATGTGGGCGAGCAGTCGCCGGAGAGCTCCCGGGCGCTCTGGTGGCGAGTCGGTGGCGCGGGGGTCATGGCCGTGCTGGCCGAGGGACTGGTGTTCGCCGGCATGGCGGAGACCTCGTGGCCCGTGGTGACGCTGGCCTTGCTGGCCATTGCGCTGGGCGGCGTCGATACCCTGCGCAAGGGCTGGATCGCGCTCAAGACCTTTACGCTCAACATCAACTTCCTGATGTCCCTTGCCGTGGCCGGGGCCATGCTGATCGGCCAGTGGCCGGAAGCCGCGATGGTGACGGTGCTCTTTGCCATCGCCGAGCTGATCGAGTCCTACTCGCTGGAGCGCGCACGCGGCGCCATCCAGAAGCTGATGGCCATGGCGCCGGAGACGGCCCGCCTGCGCACGGCGGAGGGTCAGTGGCAGGAGGTGGAGGCGCGCACCGTGTCGCCCGGCCAGATCGTGCAGGTGCTGCCGGGCGAGCGCGTGCCGCTGGATGGCGAGGTGGTGGCCGGTCGCAGTACGGTAAACCAGGCACCCATCACGGGCGAAAGCCTGCCGGTGGAAAAGCAGGTCGGGGATGCCGTGTTTGCCGGCACGATCAACGAGCATGGCGTCATTGAGGTGAAGGTCAGCGCGGACTACTCGCATACCACGCTGGCGAAGATCATCGAGACGGTGCAGGAGGCACAGGCACAGCGGTCGCCCACCCAGCGCTTTGTGGACGAGTTCGCCCGTTACTACACCCCCGCAGTAGTGCTCATGGCGTTGTTTGTTGTGCTCGTGCCGACGGTGTTCATGGGGCTTCCCTTTGAGACCTGGCTGTATCGCGGTCTGGTGTTGCTGGTGATTGCCTGTCCCTGCGCCCTGGTGATCTCCACGCCGGTGACCGTGGTCAGCGCCCTCGCGGCGGCGGCGCGTCACGGCATTCTCGTCAAGGGCGGGGTGTACCTGGAGGGAGGGCACAAGCTGACGCTGGTGGCGCTCGACAAGACCGGTACCCTGACGGAAGGCCGACCCGTCGTCACGGATGTACTGCCCTTGAATCACCGGCCCGTGCCCGAACTCCTGCAATTGGCGATGAGCCTGGATGCTCATTCGACACATCCCGTGGCGGCCGCAATTGTCACGCACGCGACAGGGCTGGGCATTTCGCCCTCGGTGGTGACGGAGTTCGAGTCCCTGACGGGACGGGGAGTCACCGGCGTCATTGACGGCCAGCGCTATTACCTCGGCAATCACCGCCTGATTGAGGAACTCGTGGTCTGCAGCCCGGCGGTCGAGGAGCGGCTGTTTCGCTTGGAGGCCGAAGGCAAGACGGCGGTAGTGCTGGCAACCACGACCGAGCCGCTGGCGGTGCTGGCCGTGGCAGATGCCATTCGGGAATCCAGTGTGCAGGCGATCCGGGAGCTGAATGCCATGGGCATCAGGACCTTGATGCTGAGCGGAGACAACCAGCAGACGGCCAGCACGATCGCGGCACAGGTCGGCATTACGGACGCCCGCGGCAACCTGCTCCCCGAGGACAAGCTGAAAGTCGTGTCTGAACTGCAGGCCGCTGGTGAGGTCGTGGGCATGGTGGGGGATGGCGTCAATGATGCGCCGGCCCTGGCCAAATCGTTCATCGGCTTTGCCATGGGGGCGGCAGGCACCGATACCGCGCTGGAGACGGCCGATGTGGCGTTGATGAAAGATGACCTGCGCAAGCTGCCGGCGTTCATTTCGCTCAGCCGCCAGGCATCTCGCGTGCTCTGGCAGAACATCACTGTGGCGCTCGGCATCAAGGCGGTGTTCTTCGGATTGGCCCTGGCCGGCATGGCCACGCTCTGGATGGCGGTGTTTGCCGATGTGGGAGCGAGCCTGATCGTCGTGTTCAATGGTCTGAGGTTGCTGCGTTCGGGGAATGGCATGAAGCATCAGGATGCCGGCGATGCGCCGTGAAACTCAGAAATTATCCTCAGGAGTCAGCGCATGAGCCCACAACTAAAGGCCGCCTTCGCAACTGAAATGCAGCAGGCTAAGGACTGAGGCGGGGGGCGACCACGACGTCGGTCAGACTCCCCGACTCCTGCCGATCACAGTCGGTGAGGCCATAACAACACAGGGGAGGGCGAGGCATGCAAGGGTCGACTTCCCCCTGTCTCTCTGAATTCTTCCTTGCTGCTTGTGGCGTTGAATGGGCAGGGCGAAATTACTTTTTCGTCAGGTGAGGCATCAGGGCTTAACGTCGACGGCGAATTGCGCTATTTCTGGCTCCCTGATCATTGCCGTCGGGAGTAGATCACTTGCGTGTCCGCCCTCTTGGAATTGTGTTGCTGCTACTTGTCCTGATTGTCGGCGGCCTTTCCGCCTGGTTGGCATTGGGCCGCTACAACATCGCAGCGGACGTCCCGCACACAAGGCCGGTGCTTGCGCTCCTGACCCTGGTGCGAGAGCGCTCGGTGGCCTGGCATTCGCGTGACATCACGCCGCCCGCGCTGGATGATCCCGCCCTCATCCGCGCCGGCGCAGGCAATTACGCGGCAATGTGCGTCGGCTGTCATCTTGCCCCGGGCGTGGATGAATCCGAGCTGCACCGCGGCCTTTATCCCGCTCCTCCCCGACTGGACATCGCCGACCGCATCTCCTCGCCCGCCCGCGACTTCTGGGTCATCAAGCACGGCATCAAGGCCTCCGGCATGCCGGCCTGGGGGCGGAGCATGGACGATCGCTACATCTGGGGACTCACGGCCTTCCTGCAGAAGCTGCCTATGTTGTCAGAGGCGCAGTACCGGGCGCTGGTTGCCACCAGCCCGGGCCATGCCCATGGCGGGGGTGAGGGTGCAAGCACCGCCACGCCAGCCAAAGGCGGCGTCCACGATCACCATCATGGACGCAACGGGAAGCCCCAT
>JAZKHS010000053.1:3102-6041 GCA_040385265.1 Pseudomonadota bacterium
CTGAAGGCAAGGGCGGGATTGGCGGCCCTTCATGACTTCTTACCTAACTCATCATGAACAACCGTGTCGTACTAAAAGGCTAGCGCAAGCACCACAGAGCAACTGGGTGAGCGTCGCGTACGCTCCTGATGGGACAGGATGTCCGCGGCCGCTGACCCGGCGGTGAGGAAACGCATCTGGCACATGGTGTGCCCGTCCTGGCAATGGATTGATACAGGAGCGACGCGCATGAACCATTCCTTCTCCATCCCGCGGCTTCCATGCCCGGGGCAGTTCCAGCACTGGCTGGCCTGCCTGATTGCCGCGACCAGCCTGCTGGCGGCCGCCTCCCATGCCAGCGAGCCCGCCCCCGACAAGAGCACGGCCCGGTACGAGATCATGTTCATGGAGGACATGATTCCGCATCACCTCTCAGCGGCCAAAATGGCTGCTCTTTGCCAGCCCCGGGTGACCCATCCGGAGCTTCTGGAGATGTGCAAGTCCATCGAGACGACCCAGAAGGATGAAGTACAGCAAATGAAGTCCTGGCTGCGGGACTGGTACGGGGAGGGTCATGAGCCGGAGCTCTTCGAGCAGCAGGAGATGGACCTCGAGCACATGGCATCCCTTAGCGGCGCAGCCTTCGAGCAGGCCTTCCTGACGATGATGATTCCCCACCACATGATCGCCATCCAGGAATCAGCGGAGTGTCAGGTGCAGGGATTCCATGGCCAGCTGCGGCATATGTGCCGCGAGATCGTGAAGGCGCAGGCCGACGAAATACACCAGATGCGGGACTGGCTCTGCCAGTGGCATGGCACCTGCGATCTGGAGCTGCGGCGCTCGGCCATGACCGGGAAGCCCGGCCAGATGGCTCATGGAACCGGGGCCGGCGCGATGCAGAGTCTCAATCAGCTTCGCGATCATCCCGGGCGCTAGGGGTCCAGTGGCCCGACGGCCGCCTGTGCCACGGCCGCCGGCGGGCCCTCTCGTTCCTGTAGCGTCTGACTCGGAGGCAGGTTTTCCTCTCGCTATCGTCTCCCGAAGGGGGCATTCTTTTTCCTGCCATTCTTCCTTACCTTAAGATTACATTTGTGTAATCCGCGAGGGATTGCCGTGGGGGTCGGTATGCTTACCCCAGGGTGATGAGGGAAGGGTGATGCGGATCCTGATCGTGGAAGATGAGCCCAAGACGGGCGAATACCTCAAGCGGGGGCTGGCGGAGGCCGGCTACCAGGTGGACTGGGTCCAGGAAGGACAGGCGGGCCTCCGCCAGGCGTTGTCGGAGGAGTACGAGCTGCTAATCCTCGACGTCATGCTGCCGGGCCTCAGCGGCTGGGAGGTACTCAAGGCCATTCGGGCACGGGGCGTTACCATGCCGGTACTGTTCCTCACCGCCCGCGACCAAGTGGAGGAGCGGGTTCGTGGCCTGGAGCTGGGCGCAGACGACTACCTCGTGAAGCCGTTTGCCTTTGCCGAGCTGCTGGCCCGTGTGCGCACATTGTTGCGCCGAGGCAAGAACCGCGAGCCGGACACCTTTCAGGTCGCTGATCTCGAGCTCGACCTGAGGCGTCGCCGCGCCATCCGCGGGGGCAAGCGGATCGATCTCACGGCGAAGGAATTTGCCCTGCTCGAGCTGCTGATGCGGCGCCGAGGCGAGATCCTGCCGCGATCGCTGATTGCCTCCCAGGTCTGGGACATGAATTTCGAGAGTGACACCAATGTCGTGGAGGTCGCCGTCAAGCGGCTGCGGACCAAGGTGGACGTCGACTTCGACAGGAAGCTTATTCACACGGTGCGCGGCATGGGATATGTCCTGGAGGCGGAGGACGATGCGCGCGCTGATTCCTGACAGCATCACGGTTCGCACCAGCCTTCTTTTCTGCCTGCTGGCCACCGGTGTTTTCCTCACCATGGGCCTGCTGATCTGTGCCTCCGTTGGCCTGCACTTCAAAGAGCAGGACAGAGTCACTCTGGAAGGCAAGCTCGAGCTCATAAGTAGCATGTTCGATGGCAGGAACAGTCGCAGCAGCGATAACCCTATCCGCCAGCAGCTGGCAGCCGCCATGGTGGGCCATCATCACCTGGTGGTCAGGATTGTCGATGAAAATGGCCGTGACATCTTTGTAGCAGGGCACGCCCCCATCCCGGACCGGATCGTTCGTCAGGCGCGCTCAAGGGCAACGCATCCGCTTCATGACTGGGAGCTGGGCGGGATGGCGTTCCGCGGCATAGCAGCTACTGTCCGGCCAGTGAATGCCGGGCCCATCGTGGTGGCAATCGCCACGGATACCCGTGATCACCAGGAGTTCATCGCCAACTTCCGGCAGCGTCTCCTCATGGTCGGCGGTATCGGCCTGCTGCTGGTGATGGGGCTCGGATGGCTGGCGGTCCAGCGTGGGCTGAGGCCGGTCACGAAAATGGCAGAGGTGGCGCAGGGTATCTCCGCCCACCGCCTGCAGGAACGCCTGGAGGTGGACGTCGTCCCGCGGGAGTTGCGGCCGCTTGCCCGCTCCTTCAATGCCATGCTCGACCGCCTTGCCGACTCTCTGACCCGGTTGTCGGACTTTTCATCGGACCTGGCACACGAACTGCGCACGCCCATCAATACGCTCATGACGCAGACATAGGTATCGCTCTCCAGGCCGCGCACGGCGGACGAGTACCGGGAAATCCTGTACTCCAATCTGGAAGAGTACGAGCGCATGGCGCGCATGACGTCAGACATGCTCTTCCTGGCCAAGGCAGACCATGGCCTGGTGGTGCCGAGCCGTGAGCCGATCGATCTGCGCTCAGAGGTCGAGGCGCTCATCGAGTTCTACGACGCGCTCGCTGCTGAGAAGGCCATCCAGTTGCGAACGAGCGGCGATGCCAGGATCTGCGGTGACCGGCTCATGATCCGTCGCGCCATCGGCAACCTGCTCTCCAATGCCATACGCCATTCCAGCGTGGGCGGAGAG
>JAZKHS010000053.1:6051-30660 GCA_040385265.1 Pseudomonadota bacterium
GCGGAGAGGTGAGGGTAGACCTGTGCGCGACGGGCCCGTTGATCTGTATCCGGGTGGAAAACTCCGGCGAGGAAATTGCCGCTGAGCACCTGCCCCGCGTGTTTGATCGCTTCTACCGGGCGGATGCCTCGAGACAGCGAGGAAATGAAAGCTCCGGCCTGGGGCTGGCGATTACCCGGTCCATCGTGCAGGCCCATCAGGGCAATATTGCCGTTCAATCAGGCAATGGCAGAACCACTTTCGAGATCACCTTGCCCTCGCTCCTGCCGGGCTGAATGGCGACAAGGGAGTCAGGCCTGCCGCCGTGGCAAGCCTTTCACTTGCTCGCCGCAATGCTGGCGACGACCACTTCCTTGCCGTCACTGCGCAAGCCAATCACTTTGTACGCGTGACGTGTCGTGCCGACTTCCATGCCGGGAGAGCCCAGCGGCATGCCCGGCACGGCGATGCCCACCAGGTCCTTGCGCTTGCCGAGCTCTACCACCTGCGCGGCGGGAACATGGCCTTCGACGAACTTGCCCTTGAAGACACCGGTATGGCAGGAGCCGAGGCGATAGGGCACGCCGAGCTTCTCCTTGATGGGCGTCATATTGGCCTCGGGATGATCCTTGACGGTGAAACCGTTGGCTTGCAGGTGCTTGATCCATTCCTTGCAGCAGCCGCAGTTCGGATCGTGGTAAACGTCGATCACGAGGGGGGTAGCAGCCTGGGCGCTGGAGCTGATGAACAGCGCAAGCAGGGCGCCCAGCTTGTGGTGGCGGAATGAGGACATCATCATGGCATTACCTCTGGAACTGGTGATATGGGAATGAGGTTCCTTGCTGCGATTGCGCGGTGGGCCTCTCAGATTGGTCGGGAGACGGCATAAAGCCCTTTCAAGCCCGTACCGAAACGGGCGAGGTTCTCGCGGTGGGTCTTGAGCTGGCTGTAGGGCAGGAAGTGCAGCTTCAGTTCGCGTACCCGGGAGAACGCCGGGCGCGCGAACTGGTTGACGACATCCTGCTCGCGATTGTCCGGCGCGACGAGGAAGTAGGAGCTGCTCAGGTGCTCCGGCGCCCCCAGGGCGAGGTCCAGCATGCGCACGATGCCCGAGTAGATGCTCGTGCTGTGCTCCACTTCAAAGGCGGCGGCGACACGGTCTTCCGCATCCAGCCAGAGCACGTCGATCAACCGGATGGTGTCGACGGCGGAAAGGGCCTCCAGCAATGAAGGCAGCCGTGACAGGCAGCCCGTGCCGAGGGGCTGGCCCTGGAAGACGCGGCCCTGATCATTGCTGGCGATCCATACCTGGAATCCGAGCGCGAGCCCAAGATCGCGCAGCCAGGCCTGGATCTCGGTGTGGGTGTGATCGGACTCCCTCGCCGCCTGCATGCTCTTCGCGACCAGGGCCCCGGCCTCCCGCGCGGCGGCCAGGTCGGCCTCGAAGCGGGCCCGGGCGGCATCGGTATTGTCGGCGGGCGGGGCCGGATAGCGACCACTGCCCACATCGAAGAGAAACCCGGCCAGGGCGCCAAAATCATTGGACAGCAGATCGCGCCAGGTCGACATCAGCTCCAGCATGCCCTGGCGCATCACGAGGTAATCCGGCCAGCTGCCAAGCTTCACCTTGCCACCGGTCACGGCGTTGAAACCCTTGACGATGGCGGTGTTGAACGGCGGCACGCGCGTCGGATGCAGGAAGTAGAGCAGGTTGGCAACCGCCGGTCCCAGCCCCTTGATCCGGTGCTGGTCCAGCGCATGGATGGCGTCGATCAGGGCCTGGTCCGTATTGCAGCACAGGCAGGTATTGAGGAAGGCGCCGAAGGCACGCTGGTTCGTCGGACTCTCGTAGATGTCCGGGATGCGCAGCTTGGGCTTCCACAGGAAGGCATGGTCGGCACCCTTGAAGATCTGGCGCTGCTCGGCAATGGAGTGCACGACCGTCTCGAGCGATGAGCCCCGGTACTGCGTGCCAAAAGTACCGGCCTCGATCTCGGCAATCACGGCCTGGAGGCCGCGGCGGATGGACCGGAAATTCTTGATGCGCTCCTCCCACAGGAACCAGGACTGGTAGGTGCCCCCCGGGTCGGACCGCCAGCGTTGCAGCAGGGTCTGGACGGGATTGGGCGGCAGGGGAGAGGCAACAGAGTTCATCCCGGGGTCTCGATACGCAGGGGCGGACTGATGAGTGTGGCCGGCCCGGACGGGTACGGCAATGTCGCGTGGCAGCTCATGGCACTGGGACCGGTCCTGCGACAACGACCGACAAGGGGTCGCCTTCTCCCTCCAGCGCCGCCAGCTCGGCAGGCTCAAGGTAGTGGGCGGAAGGCTCGTCGGACAACTCCGCCACGGAGGCCAGAATGTGCAGCCAAGACGCGCCGTTGGCGAAGAGCATGCCGGGGACGTTCAGTGTGCCGCCCCGGTTGCGGTAGCCCAGCGCCCGGGTATGCGAGCCGGAGTCCAGCGGTCGCAGAAGCCCCAGCAGGGGTTCGGGCCGGGTGTGGGTGACCACGACTCGCCTTGCCCCGGCATCACCGAACAGCGCTTGCCGCACCGGGGCGGGCGCCAGGCTGGCCGCCTCCAGGCGGTCCCGGGGCGAGCGAAACCGCGCCGGCTCCAGCATGACAATCAGGGCCGCCGACACCCCGCGGGCCTCCAGGCGCTGCCACGCCTTGCGGCACTCCAGCAACTGGTAGGCGCCGATGGCAATCAGCTGCAGGGGAGCGCTGGCCGCGCCCGCCAGCAGCAGCGCGCCGTCGGCCACCAATTGCCGCGCTTGCTCGCCCGTCAGCACCACCGGGAGGTCGATCTTGGCAACCACGAGCGCGTGGAGTTCGCCGCGGCGCTGGAGCGTATCCGCCAGGCAGGCCATGGCGCTGTTGGCGTCGGCCGGAAATCGCACGATGGCCGTATCCGACATCTCGCCGAGCAGCGCTTCGCAGAGCGCCGGATCCTGATGCGATTGTTCATTCTTCCCGTTTTCCCAAGTGTGGGAGGTCAGCAGGAAGGGGACTGACAACCATTGTGGCGGTTGCCCGGCGTCCTTCTGGTGGCGTGCAAAGAGGATCTCCTGACGCATGGCCCCCAGCATCTTCATGGCAAAGGCTTCATAGCTCACCACGAGATTCAGCCCACCCTTGTTGCCGAGTGCCGCAGAGGCAACAGCCTCTTCGTTCAGGGCCGTGATGATGCTGCCGTGCAGGCCTTCCGCGACACCGGGCTCGGGGGAAAGCGACCGGTGCCTGAGGTGGGCCAGGGTTTGTCCCATGCGGTTGGAGGCCAGTTCATCCGGATTGCCCAGTCGTACCCGATGCGCGGGATTGGCCTCGGCGGTTCGATAGAACAGGCCGTCGATGGCCGCCATGGCAGAGGAAAGGGTACCGGGAGCCAGCCATTGCGGCGGCACCGGCACGAGCGCGGTGACCTCGCGGCGCGTCAGGGCATGGTCGCGTTCCAGCGGGCGCTGCTGCCGGGCGTGTGTCGCAAAGTGGAGCCGCGCGGACGTCAAGTCATCCAGCGGCACATGGAGTTGCGCCGCCCCTTCGTTGAATTCGGCCAGCGCCGGTGCGTCCCTGGAAGGGTTGCCGGAGAGCGGGAGGTTGTGTGCGCGGTTGCTGCCCGCGCCGGGGAAGCCATAACCCTTGATACATTCGGCAATGATGTAGCGCAGCGGGAAGGGGTAATCCCCCTGGCCCTGTCGTCGAGCCTCAAGAAAGGCGGCCTGGCGCTCCTCTGCTTCCCAGAGGGCGCAGACATAGGCTGCAGGATCATGGCCATCAATGGTGATGGGGTGGAATCCGTTGAGGCGCAGGTGTTGGGCCAGCCAGGCGGCACCGCCATGTTGCGCCGCACTCGTGCGTTGTTCGATGCGGCGGCCGTTGGCGATCATCACCGGCATCACAAAGCCGCAATCCTCGGCGCGCCACCAGCGGGCCGCCCAGTCGCTGCCGCGCTGCTCTTCCCAGGCGCCGTCGCTGAGGAAGGCGACGAGCCGCTCGCCGGGCAGGGGCATGTGCACGTATTGCAGCTCGGTGAAGCCGAGGTAACCGCCTTCTGAAATGCCGCCGGCGGTATGCACGTTCACGTGGCTTCCCAGCGGGGAGGCCGGCCGGCCCTCGGCGTCGATGGCATAGGCGTAAAAGTCCTGCACGAAGCGAGTCAGGCCGGCATCACTGACGTCATAGCGCGCGGCGTGTTCCGGCGTGGTGTTACCGACCAGGAGGTTGCAGGCGTCGATGGCGGCGACACAGTGCCCCTGGCCCATGACCCAGGCGCGGGTGTGCCGGGTCAGGGCGTTGAGGGCGAGGTAGCCGGCATAGGCCGGGACCATGTTGAGGGAGCCGCCGGTGTGGCCTTGCGGGCTCGGCTTGAAGTCACTCTGGGTGAGCGCACGGCCATCCAGATGAACGTGGCGTGCATAGGTCATGTGTACCGTCAGCCACATGGCCGCCGACGCCAGGCGATCTGCGGCCACGAGCAGATCGAAGGCATCCTGGCGGGAGTCAATCAGGCCTCGTTGCTCCAGCTCCCCGATGAGCTCGAAGACGCGTACCTGCGTATCGTCTTCGTGCCGTATCACGCCATGGCCTGTTGCCCAGGCGGCGAAGGCCGCATCGTGCTGGCGGTAGTGCTGCGCCCGCAGGGCTTGCCGATGGCGATGCCAGATTTCCTGCTGGTCCATGGTCACACTCCTGCAAACAACTGTTGTGCCTGGCGGAGCATTTCCGCCTCCTCATTCCCGCTGATGACCCAGGTGGTGACGGCGCTATCGGAACGACTGATGCAGCCCGTACCCGTTGCCGCGGCATTCACTGATCCATCAAGAGCGACCCCCAGGAATTCCAGGCCGGAACAGACCTTGGCCCGGATCGCGGCGGCGTGTTCACCAATGCCACCTCCAAAGACCAGGCCATCGAGCCCGCCAAGGGTGGCCGCGTAGCTGCCGATGTACTGCCGGATGCGGTAGCAGAACTGGTCAATGGCCTGATTGGCCGCCGGCGTGCCCGCGGCCAGCAAATCGCGCATGTCGCCGCTCAGCCCGGACAATCCCAGCAACCCTGACTGATGCACCAGCGCGCCCTCCAGGGCTTCCAGGGTCATCCCCTGCTTGAGCAGGTACAGCAAGACTCCCGGATCAAGGTCGCCGGGTCGCGATGCCATGATGAGACCGGCGAGAGGACTGAAGCCCATTGAGGTGTCCATCGGAATGCCACCCTGCAAGGCGGTGGCGGAGCATCCGCCGCCCAGTTGCAGCGTGATCACTCGTCCGCTTGCCGCTCGCCCATCCAGCTCCGCCAGGCGCCGCCAGAGCGAGCTGTGGGCCAGGCCATGGAAGCCGTAGCGGTGCAGCCCGTAGTGGTCGCACAGGCTGGCCGGCAGCGGCAAGGTCCGGGCGGGGACGGGCAGGGAAGCGAAGAAGCCGGTATCCGGGATGAAGCAGTGCCCGGCGGTCGGCCAGCGTCCGGCACAGGCGCGGGCCCAGGCTCGCGCCTGTGGATTGTGCAGGGGTGCCAGCGAATCCAGCGGCGCCAGGGCGCTATCGAGGGCGGTGCTCCATCGTGTGGCAGAAGCCACCCGGTCGCCACCCTGAACCAGGCGGTGCACGGTGCGCACCACCGGCACCTGCAGATTCTGCAGCCACGGCTCGGGCGAGGCCGGCAGGCATGCACCTTCCAGGAGCCATTGCTGTTGCGCTGCGCCGGCGTCGTCGCACAGCGTCACCTTGCAGGTGCGGCTGCCGGTGTTCACCAGCAAGGTCCAACTCGACGTCATGACAGGCGTCACTCCCGCACGTGGCCAGGCTCAGGTCAGTTCGAAGCTTTCGCCATGCTCCGGTACGACGGCGGGCCATTTCATCCGGTGCTCAAGCTTCTGGCGCAGGGCATCGGCCGCCAAGGACTCCCCGTGCGTGACAAAGGTGCGGCGAGGGGCGGGGAGGGGGCTCAGCCAATCCAGGATCTCCTGGTAATCGGCATGCGCCGACAGGCTTTCCATCTGCACCACGCGGCAGCGGATACTGACCTCCTCACCGTAGATGCGCAGGCTGTCCGTGCCCCGCAGCAGGGCATCGCCGCGCGTGCCCTCGGCCTGGTAGCCGGCAATGACGAGGGTGTTGCGGTCGTCGCCGCCCATGGCCTTGAGGTGATGCAGGATGCGGCCGCCGGTCAGCATGCCGGCACCGGCGATGATGACCTTGGGATGATGGTTGCGCGACAGCGCCTGCGACTCCTGCGCGGTGCGCACGTACGTCACCTTGCCGCACATGGTCTCGCACTGCTCCGGCGTCAGGCGATGCTGGTCCGGATGGCGGCAAAAGACCCCTGCGACATTGATGGCCATGGGGCTGTCGAGGAAGATCGGCATATGGGGCAGCTTGCCGGTCGTCATCATCTCGGTCAGCAGGAAGGTCAGCATCTGGGCCCGGCCGACGGCAAAGGCCGGCATCATCACCGTGCCGCCCTTGGCGATGGTCGCGGTGACTATGTCCGCCAGCGTCGCCCAGGGATCTTCCGCTGGATGACGGCGGTCGCCATAGGTGGATTCCACGACGAGATAGTCCGTCTTCTCCAGCGCCGCCGGTGGCTGCATGACCAGGTCATGCGGTCGCCCGATGTCACCACTGAAGGTCAGCGACACACTGCCATCTTCCACGCGGACGCAGGCGGAGCCCAGGATGTGGCCGGCCGGCGTGAGGCGGAAGCGCAGCGCGCCGATGCTGAGCGACTGGTGATAGTCCACGCTCTGGAGCTGCTTCAGCACCCGCTCGGCATCCTCGGCGGTGTAGAGCGGCTCGGCGGTGTCGTGCTTGCTGTAACCATGGCGATTGGCGTGACGGGCATCCTCTTCCTGCAGGTGCGCGCTGTCTTTCAGTAGGATTTCCGCCAGCTCCTGGGTCGCCTGGGTGCAGTAGACCTTGCCGGTAAAGCCTTCCCGCCGGAGGCGAGGCAGATAGCCGGAGTGGTCGAGATGCGCATGGGTCAGGACCACGGCGTCGATGGTGGAGGCGTCCATTGGCAGGGGCTTCCAGTTCCGGTTGCGAATTACCTTCACGCCCTGGAAGAGGCCGCAGTCCACCAGCACTCGCGTACCGTTGTGCTCGACAAGATAGCGCGATCCGGTCACGGTGCCGGCGGCACCCAGAAAGTGGAGCTTCATGGTTGGATCCTCGTTGGAATCAAAGTTTCACGGTGCGCAGGCGCAGCGCATTGCCGACCACGCTCACGGATGACAGGCTCATGGCCAGCGCCGCGATCATGGGGGAGAGCAGCCAGCCGGTCAGGGGGTACAGCAGCCCGGCGGCAATCGGAATGCCGAGCGCGTTATAGACCAGGGCGAACATCAGGTTCTGGCGCATATTGGCCACGGTGGCGGTTGACAGCAGACGGGCGCGGGCAATACCGCGCAGGTCGCCCTTGACCAGGGTCACCGCGGCGCTGTTCATGGCGACATCGGTGCCGGTGCCCATGGCCACGCCGACATCCGCCGCCGCGAGGGCGGGGGCGTCATTGATGCCGTCCCCCGCCATGGCCACGATTTCACCGGCCTGCTTCAGCCGGTTGACGAGATCGAGCTTGTCGGCCGGTTTCACTTCGCCATGCACCTCGTCGATGTTCAGTCGCGATGCAACGGCCTTTGCCGTCGTGAGGCCGTCGCCGGTGGCCATGATCAGGCGCAGGCCGGAACGCTGCAGCGTGCTCACGGCCTCGGGCGTGGTCGCCTTGACAGGATCGGACACGGCGAGCAGGCCGAGCAGTTGGCCGTCCCGCGCCAGGTACATGACGCTGGCGCCACGCAGGCGCAAGGCCTCGGCGTCATTCGCCAGCGCAGAGACATCGACACTGTCCTGCGCCATCAAGGCCGTGTTGCCAAGGGCGACGCGGTGGCCACCGACCAGTCCGCGTACCCCGATCCCGGAGCCCGATTCGAATGACTCTGGTGTCACCAGCGTCAGTCCCTTGCCGCGCGCCGCGGCCACGATCGCCGCCGCCAGCGGATGCTCGCTGCCCTGGTCGAGACTGGCGGCGGTGGCCAGCACGTCATCGTCGGCGATGCCCGCTGCAGCGACCACCGCCTCGAAAGCGGGGCGACCCTCGGTCAGGGTCCCCGTCTTGTCCACGATCAGCGTGGTGACGCGGCGGAAATGCTCGATGGCGGCGGCATCACGGAAGAGCACGCCCTGGGTCGCCGCCTTGCCGGTGGCGACCATGATGGACATGGGCGTGGCGAGGCCCAGCGCGCAGGGACAGGCAATGATGAGTACGGCAACCGAATTGATGAGGCCGTAGAGCCAGCCCTGGGGGCCCCCGAAGAAGCCCCAGCCGAAGAACGTGAGCACGGCAATGATCACCACGCCGACCACGAAATAGCCCGCCACCACATCGGCCAGGCGCTGCATGGGGGCCTTGGAGCGCTGAGCCTGCGCCACCATCTGCACGATCTGCGACAGCATGGTTTGCGAGCCGACCTTTTCTGAACGCATCACCAGGCTGCCCGAGGTGTTCAGCGTGGCGCCGATCACCTTGTCGCCAGGGCGTTTGGTGACCGGCACCGGCTCTCCGGTCAGCATGGATTCGTCCACGGGACTGCTGCCTTCCGTCACCACGCCATCCACCGGCACCTTCTCGCCCGGGCGCACGCGCAGCAGGTCGTCGACATGCACATGGGCCAGTGGCACGTCCTCTTCCTGGCCATCGGCACGGATGCGGCGTGCTGTCTTGGGCGCGAGACCGAGAAGTGACTTGATGGCGGCCGAGGTCTGCGAGCGGGCCTTCAGCTCCAGCAGTTGCCCGAGCAGGGTGAGCGAGATGATGACGGCGGCCGCCTCGAAATAGACGCCGATACGGCCGTGCATCAGGAAACTGTCCGGGAATACATCAGGTGCAATGGTGGCAATCACGCTGTAGACAAAGGCCGCGCCGGTACCGAGGCCGATGAGCGTCCACATATTGGGGCTGCGGTGGACCACGGACTGCCAGCCGCGCACGTAAAAAGGCATGCCGGCCCAGAGGATGGTCGGCAGCGAGAGGACCAGTTCCACCCAGCTTTGCTGCTCGCCGTGGAAGAGGCCCAGGCGGTGTCCAACCATGGCGAGGAAGGTGACCACGATGGTAAAGGGCAGCGTCCACCAGAAACGGCGGCTAAAGTCCTTCAGTTCCGGATTTTCGTCCTCGGTATCAAGAGGTATCAGCGGCTCCAGGGTCATGCCGCAGATGGGGCAGTTACCGGGCTTGTCCTGGCGGATCTCCGGGTGCATGGGACAGGTGTAGATCGTGCCGGGGGGAGAAACGACTTCCGTTGGCTGCGGCATGGGGGCGAGATACCGCATCGGGCTGAGCCGGAATTTGTCCACGCATTTCTGGCTGCAGAAGTGATAGACCGAGCCCTCAAAGCTCTCCGACCGGGAGTCGGGCCCAACCGTCATGCCGCAGACCGGGTCCTTGAATCCGGAGCCGGTCGCGGTGTCGGCGTGAGCATGGTCGTGATGCTCATGATGGGCAGGGTGTTCATGGGCCATGGTGTGCGGTATCCCTTTCTCAGGTCGGGTGATCAATAGGGCGCTTGCGCGGAAAAAACGCCGGCGTCCGCGCCGCATAGTCGCGCCACGCCTGGTCAAAGGCCTTTTCACTGTCACGCTCTTCCGCTCGCGCCAGGCGGGCATACATCACGACCAGGACGGGAAACATCGCCAGCGTCAGCAGCGTCGGCCATTGCAGCAGGAAGCCGAACATGATCAGGATAAAGCCGACATATTGCGGGTGCCGGATGACGGCATAAGGGCCGCTCGTGGCAAGGCGGTGCTGCCGTTGTGCGTGGTAGAGCACGTGCCATGCCTGGGACAACAGGAGGAATCCACCGCCCAGGAAGAGGAAGCTCAGCAGATGCAAGGCGCCGGAATGGGGATCACCGTGTTGGCCCGTCATCACCCACCACAGATGTCCGGCATCGTGTGTCAGCAAATTGGTGGCGGGGAAGTTCGCCTGCAACCAGCCCGAGAGAAGGTAGATGGTCAGCGGGACACCGTACATCTCGACGAAGAGCGCGACAATGAAGGCCGAGTAGGTGCCGAACACACGCCAATCGCGCGAGGTGTTGGGCTTGAAGAAGCTGAAGGCAAAGGCGATGAACACGAGGGAGTTGAGAATCACGAGACCCCAAAGGCCGTAAGCTGGTGCCTCATGAGCGGTCATGATCGGGCCCCCGGTCCGTGTGTGAGCTCGCTGCAGGGCCATGGTGCCCATGGTGCATGAAGACATGCATCAGGGGGCAGGCCAGGAGCAGGAGGTAGGGTAATACGCCCAGCAGATGCGCCCGATGCTCCTGCCACAGCAGAAAGCCGGCAACCCCCGCCACCAGCAATAGCACGACACCGGCGCGGGAGCGCCAGAAGGGGCGGGGCGGGCAAGGTGGCGACGACGCTTGCATGGGCGAACTCCTGTGGATCATGGCCTGGGTCCGGAAGGAGTGAGACGGTCCCGGCGCCAGATTCGACTGCCCAGCTTCCAGCCTTCGATCAGGCCCAGGGGAATCAGGCCAATGAGGATTGCCAGCGTACAGTCGGCCAGCGACAGGGGGCCGATCTGCATGAGCTTTTGCAGTGCCGGCACATGATGAATGCCGATCTGCACGGCCGCGGAAAGCACGACGATCACCAGCAGCCGCATATTGGTGAAGAGTCCGATTTCCCAGAATAGCTTGTGGGTGCTGCGCGCGCCGAAGGCCCGGAAGAGCTCGCCAAACACCAGCGTCGTGAACGCCAGGTTGCGGGCCTCGTCGAGCCCGCGCGCCTCCAGCGCCCACAGGAAGACCCCCAGGGTCACGCTCGCCTGCAGCAGGCCGATGGCCAGGATGCCCAGCCATTCGTTGCGCCCCAGCATGGGCTCCTCCGGGCGGCGCGGCGGGCGCTTCATGACGTCCTCGTCGGTCGGATCGGTGACCAGGGCCAGGGCAGGCAGGCCGTCGGTGGCGAGATTGATCCAGAGGATATGCAGTGGCAGCAGCGGCAGCGGCACGCCGATCAGCACGGCCATCAGCATCACGGTCAACTCGGCCACATTGCCCGCCAGCAGGTAGGCGATGGTCTTGCGGATGTTGTCGAAGATTCCGCGCCCTTCCCTCAATGCCGCCACGATGCTGGCGAAATTGTCGTCGGTCAGGATCATGTCGGCTGCCTCGCGCGTGACCTCGGTGCCGGTGATGCCCATGGCGACGCCGATATGCGCCTCGCGCAGGGCCGGCGCGTCATTTACGCCGTCGCCGGTCATCGCCACCACGGCGCCCCGGGATTTCCAGGTGCGCACGATCTGCAGCTTGTCTTCCGGGGTGGCGCGGGCATGGACCCGCTCGTCCGGCGTCTCGCCCTCGGCCACAATGCCCAGCTCGCGCGCGATGGCGGCGGCCGTTACCGGATGGTCGCCGGTGATCATGACGGTGCGCACGCCGGCGGCCCGGGCGGCGGCAACGGCGGCAATGGCCTCCGGCCGGGGTGGGTCAGCCATGCCGACCAGGCCCAGTAGCGTAAGGTTTTCCTCCTGCTCGCCCGTGCCGGTTGCAATCGCCAGCACGCGCAGCCCGCCCTGCGCCATGCGGGCGGCCGCCTCCGTCGCCCCCGCCGGGGCGGACGTGCTGAGCGCCAGCAGCATCTCGACGGCGCCTTTTACATAGAGCACGCCGTTGGCGCGGCGGATCGCCATGCGCTTGCGTACGGAGTCAAACGGAATGCCGCCGGTACGAGGATGCTCGCGCTCAATGGCGTCACGGCGGAAACCCCGCGCCTGAGCGGCCGCCAGCAGGGCGATTTCGGTGGTGTCGCCGACGCCGCTGCGGCCATCCTCGCCCAGTTCGGCGTCGCAGCAGGCCGCCGCCGCAAAGAGCAGGGCGTCCTCATCCACGCCCCAGAGTTCGCGAACCGTCATGACGCCGGTGGTCAGCGTGCCCGTCTTGTCGGTGCAGACCACGGTGGCACAGCCCAGGGTTTCCACCGCATGCAGCCGGCGCACCAGGACCCGCTGCGCCGCCATCCGCTGCACCCCCAGCGCGAGGGCGATGGTAACCACCGCGGGCAGGCCTTCCGGCACAGCGGCGACCGCCAGCGAGACCGCCGACATCAGCACCTCCAGCCAGGGCTGGCCCCGCATCAGGCCCAGGCCGGCGACGAGCGCCACGACGCCCAGGCACAGGACGATCAGGATCCGGCTCACCCGTGCGAGCCGTGCCTGCAGGGGCGTGACGGTCTCCTGCGCGGTGGCCAGCAAATGGGCAATCTT
Source organism: Pseudomonadota bacterium (assembly GCA_040385265.1). Classification (GTDB taxonomy): domain Bacteria; phylum Pseudomonadota; class Gammaproteobacteria; order Pseudomonadales; family Moraxellaceae; genus UBA2031. Next base: position 18,294 of record JAZKHS010000053.1, read on the forward strand.
GCCCAGCTCGGTGGCGCCACCGGTGGCGGTGACCTCGGCCATGCCGGTGCCATTGGTGACGGCAGTGCCCATGAACAGCGAGTCGCGGCGCTCCGCCAGCGGCGCGGTGGCGGCAACCGGCGCCAGTGACTTTTCCACCGGCTCGCTCTCGCCCGTCAGGGCGGCTTCATTGGTCTGCAGGCGATTGGCCTGCAGCAGCCGGGCATCGGCCGCAACGACATCTCCCGCCTCCAGCAGGAGCACATCGCCAGGCACCACTTCTGCGGAGGGGATTACCGATGCGTGACCGTCGCGCAGCACACGCGCCCGTGGTGCCGTCAGGGAGCGCAGCGCCAGCATGGCACGCTCGGCCCGGTACTCCTGGAAGAATCCGACCAAGCCATTGATGACCAGGATCGCGCCGATGGCGATGGCGTCCGTGTACTCTCCCAGCGCAGCGGAAATGACACTGGCCGCGGTGAGCAGGCCAATCATCGGGCTGAGGTATTGCGCCAGCAGCATCCGCCAGGCCGGTTTGGTGGCTTCGCGCCGCAGCTCGTTAGGGCCATGACGGACAAGGCGCTCGGCGGCTTCCGTAGAGGTCAGGCCCTGCGCCGGGTCCGGAGGGGAGGAAGTTCCCGGCCCGGCGGCGGGCGAGGAGCTGGCGTCAGGCGATGTCATGGGAGGAGGTCTCGGCCCCAGGGCCCTGGTTGCGTAATTGATGGCGCCGCCAAAGGCTGTAGGCGGCGGGCAGCACCAGCAGCGTCAGCAGCATGCAAGAGAGCAGCCCACCCACCACCGGCGCCGCTGTGCGCGCTGTGACGTCGGCGCCGACGCCGCCTTCCCACAGGATGGGCAGCAGGCCAAGCACGGTAGTGGCAACGGTCATCACCAGCGGGCGCACGCGGGTGGCGGCGCCCTCCAGCACGGCGGCATCGACGTCCTCCGGCGTGCGCAGGCGGCCTTCGGCGCGATAGCGGTTATAGGCCTCGTCCAGGTACACCACCATGATGATGCCGGTCTGTGCCGCCACGCCGCCGACGGCGATCAGGCCCACCCACACCGCCGTCGACAGGTTGTAGTCCATCAGCGCCAGCAGCCACACGCTGCCGGCCAGAGCGAAGGGGAGGGAGAGCAGCACCAGCCAGGTCTGCGCCCAGCCGCGCATGGACAGGTACAGCAGCCCGATGATGAGCAGTAGCGTCAGCGGCAGCATGATTTGCAGGCGCTGCTCCATCGCGGCCATGAACTCGTACTGGCCGGTCCACTGCAGGCGGTAGCCGGGCGGCATCGTCATGCGCTCGCCCACCAGGGCCTTGGCATCCTTGACCCAGCCTCCCAGGTCGCGCTGTGTGGCGTCGATGTCGGCAAAGACAAAACCGACCAGCACCCCGTTCTCGTCCTTGATCATGGGCGGGCCACCCACCACACGCACCTCGGCGAGCGTGCCCAGCGGCACGGTGGCGCCGCCCTGGCGCCAGCGCCGCATCGGGTCGCCAGCCAGGGCCGGGCTGTTCATGGCGGGCGCCGCAGCGCTGCTGGCCGCGGCAGTTCCGCCGCCCATGCCACCCCCGCTGCCGCCCATTCCGCCCATTCCGGCGGAAGCGCCTCCGCCCATGCCGGCTGTGCTGGCGGCACTGCTGCCGGCGCCGCTGCCGCCCGGCTCGATGCCGGCCACCGGCGCCGTGACAGGGACCGGCACCAGGATGGCGCGCAGCGCCTCGGGGTCAGCGCGGTAGTCCGCCGCATAGCGCAGGTTGACGGAAAAGCGGGAACGCCCGGCGATCACCGTGGAAACCGGCATGCCGCCGATGGCGGATTCCAGCACATCGTGCACGTCGCGAACGGTGAGGCCGTAGCGGGCAATGGCCTCGCGATCGGGAATCACGTCGATGTACTCGCGGCCGGTCTGGCGCTCGGCAAAGGTACTGCGCGTGCCCGGCACCTCGCGCAAGAGGCCTTCCAGCTCCACGCTGAGGCGTTCGATTTCCGCCAGGTCGGCGCCAAAGACCTTGATGCCCACCGGCGTACGCACGCCGGTGGTGAGCATGTCGATACGCGTGCGGATGGGTGGTGCCACCGCCATCTGGTAGCCCGGCATGCGCAGCGCCGCCGCCATCTCGCGCGAGAGTTCATCCAGCGTGAACTGGCGCTGCTCCGGCCAGACGATCCCTAGCACAGGCTTGAGGAAGTTAGGCGCACTGTCGCTGTACCAGCGCTTGACCTTGCGCTCGGGCCAGTCCTCGTGGGGCTTCAGCATGACGACGATCTCGTTCATGTCGAGCTGGGCGGGATCGGTCGCGGTCTCGGCGCGACCGGTCTTGCCATGCACGGAGGCCACCTCCGGAAAGCCCTTGATGATGCGGTCCTGCGTCATCAGCGCGCGCCGCGCCTCTTCGATGGAAATTCCCGGAAACGTGGTGGGCATCACCAGCAAGGAACCTTCGTCCAGAGGGGGCATGAACTCCGAGCCCAGGCTCATGAAGACCGGCACGGTGGCCAGCATGACGACCACCGCGGCCGCGACGACGCGGACACGCCAGGCGATGACCCGGCGCGCAATAGGCGCATAGAAGCGGGCGAGGGCGCGGTTGACCGGATTCTCTTCCTCGGTGCGAAAGCGGCCCTTCAACAGCAGCAGCATCAAGGGCGGCGCCAGCGTGATGGACAGGATGGCGGCGGCGAACATGGCCACGGTCTTGGTGTAGGCCAGCGGATCAAAGAGTCGCCCGGCCTGGCCGGCAAGGGTGAAGATCGGCAGGAAGCTCACGGTGATGAGCAGCAGCGAGAAGAAGATGGGGCGCCCCACCTCCTTGCAGGAATCAATGATGATCTCGCGCCGGTCCGCGCCCGGCCCCGCCTTCGCCAGGCGCACATGCGCGTTCTCGATGAGCACGATGGCGGCGTCGGCCAGCTCGCCCACGGCAATGGCAATGCCGCCCAGGGACATGATGTTGGCGGTGAGTCCGAGATAGCGGATGGCAATGAAGGAGAACAGCACGGAGAGCGGCAGGATGATCATCGCCACCAGCGCCGAGCGCGCATGGAACAAAAAGATCAGGCAGATCACCGCCACGATGATGCCCTGCTGGATCAGGGTACTCGTCAGCGTGTCCACAGCGCCCAGGATCAGATCGGAGCGGTCATAGGTCGGCACCAGTTTCACGCCTTCGGGCAGCGACAGCTCGGCGATCTGCGCCTTGATGGCCTTGTTCACTTCCAGCGCATTGGAGCCGATGCGCATCACCACGATGCCGCCGACGGCCTCACCCTCGCCATTGAGGTCCGCCGCGCCACGCCGGATCTCGGGGCCGAACTGCACCGTGGCGACGTCGCGCAGCCGGATCGGCGTGCCGCCGGCGCCCACGCTGACCAGGCTCTGCTCCAGGTCGGAGAGGGAGCGCACATAGCCGCGGCCGCGCAGCACGTACTCGCGCCCGGCCATCTCGATGACGCGGGCGCCGACCTCGGAGTTGGCGCCCTGCACGGCGCGCGTGACGTCGCTCAGGGTGAGGCCACGGGCGGCGAGGCGCGCCGGATCGAGCACGATCTGGTATTGCCGCTCGAAGCCACCCAGGGAAGCGACCTCGGCCACGCCCGGCACCGCCTGCAGGGCGGGGCGCAGGGTGAAATCCTGCAGCTCGCGCAGCTGCGCCGCGTCCAGGCGGCCGCTACGGTCCTCGATGACGTACTGGTAGACCCAGCCGATGCCGGTGGCGTCCGGTCCGAGCTGGGGCTCCACCCCCGGTGGCAGGAACTGCCGGGCCCGGTTCATCTGCTCGACGACGCGGGTACGCGCCCAGTAGATATCGGTGCTGTCATTGAAGATGACGTAGATGAAGCTCATCCCGAACATGGAGTAGCCGCGTACGGTGCGTACTCCAGGCGTGCTTTGCAGGGCGCGCACGAGCGGGTAGGTGACCTGCTCCTCCAGCAGGTCGGGACTGCGGCCCATCCAGTCCGTGAAGACGATTACCTGCGGATCGGAGAGGTCGGGCAGGGCGTCCAGCGGGGTCTTGCGCACCGAATCGACGGCCCAGGCCGTCATCAGCAGCACGGCCGCGAAGACGGCCCAGCGGTTGCGCGCGCACCACTCGATCAGGCGCTCGACCATGGTCAGTCTCCGTGGCCGGCGTGGGGAGAGGGCGCCGTGGGCTTGGGAGTGGCCGGGGCAGGCGGTGCCGAGTGACCGTCATGGGATTCACCGGCCGGTGCCGTCGCGTCTCCCGATCCGGTCGCCGGTGGTGCCGACTTCGACGCGCCGCCGCCATGGCCCGCATGCGACGTTCCCTGGCCGCCGGAGGCGCGCAGGCGGCTCTCGGAGTCGAGCAGGAACACGCCCGAGCTCACCACCTCATCGCCTTCCTGCAGGCCGCCCAGGATTTCCACGCGGTCCTGCAAGCGTGCTCCGAGTTGCACCGTGCGCGGCTCGTACTGGCCGGGCGCGGTCACCACATAGACGTGTTGCGACTGGCCGGTATCGACCACGGCATCACGCGGCACCGTCAGCATGGCACGCGCCTGCGTCCTGAAAATGGCGGTCCCGTACATGCCGGGCCGCAGCCGTCCTCCTGGATTCGGCAGCGCAAAGCGTACCCGCAGCGTGCGCGTCTGCTCGGTCAGTACGGGATCGACGAACTCGACGTTGGCGGCAAGCGCCTTGACCCCCGAAGCCGGAAATTCCAGCTGGGCCTGCATGCCCTTGGTCACCTGTGCCGCGCCGAACTCCGGCACCTCGGCCAGCACCCAGACCCGGGACAGGTCCGCGACAATCATGAGCTCGGTGGAGGGGTCGACCGCCGTGCCCACGGCAATGCCGCGATGCATCATCACGCCGTCGCGCGGCGCCAGCAGCGTCACCACGCGACGGGGCTTGCCGGACGCTTCGATGCTCCGGATGTCGCTGTCGCTCATGCCGAGGACCTTGAGGCGGGCGCGCCCGCTTTCAACCACTGCGCTGGGCGGACCGCCGGCGCGGCGGGCGGCGAGGTATTCCGTCTGCGACGCCAGCAGCTCCTGGGAAAAGATGTCCACCAGGGGTTGGCCGGCCCGCACGGCCTCGCCCGTGTTGCTGACGTGCAGCTTTTCAATCCAGCCGGCGACGCGGGTATGCACATGCGAGATGCGGGATTCGTCCGGCGCGACGGTCGCTACGGCGCGCAGTTGCTCCGTCAGGTCGCCGGCCGTGACCTTGGCGGTTTGCAGGTTGAGGGCGCCGGCCTCTTCGGGAGGCACCTGGACAGGCACGCGGGCAGGATGGGCTGGCGCGGCAGCCTTGGCGGTCACGACCGCCGGCGCGCGGTGATGGGCGGAAAACGGCCAGCCGTGCCGCTCACTCTGGACAAACAGGATGGCCGTCAGGGCGCCAAGGGAAAGCAGGGCGCCCCCGGCAAAGGTCTGCCATTTTTTTTGCTTTGCGTTCACTCACCCTCTCCAATCTGCCCCATGGCCGCGTGCAGCCGCGCCCAGGCCATGCCCAGCTCGGTCTCTGCCATGACAGCTTCTTCCTGTACGCCCCAAAGGGCCTTCGTCGCTTCCAGAACGCCCGTCAGCGACAGTTGCCCTGCGGCATAGGCGGACAGGCTGGGCGCGATCGTGCGCTCCGCCCGTGGCAACACATCAGTGCTCAGTGCACGGTAGCGGGCCAGGGCGCCCCGCACATTCTCGAGGGCGGCCGCCGCCTCGCCGGTGATCATTCTCCGCATCGCCTGCTGGTCGGCCCGCGCCATCCTTTCCATCGCCCGGGCCTCGTCCACGCCGGCCCCCAGGCGGTTGAACCAGATCGGCAGGCTGACGCCGACCATGAGCATATAACCGCGGCCGGCGGTCATGGTCTCGGCCACGCCGGTGCGCACCATGGCCATGGGCAGGTACATGGACTTCATGACCTTGACCTCGGCCTCGGCACGGCGGATTTCGGCCTCGCTGCCGCTGAGCTCGGGGCGCTGATCCAGGGCAGCGGCCTGGACGCTCGCCACCGTGGGCAAGGTAATGTCCGGATTGAACAGCTCGGCGGTGGCCAGATCCGGAATCGGCAGGCCCACGTCACGCCCCAGACTGGTATTGAGCATGGCTTCGGCGCCAGCCGTCTCGGCCTGCAGGGAGAGCTGGCGGGCCTGCAGCCGGGCCAGCTCGATCTCGGCGCGCAGCACCTCGGCCTGGGCGCTGCCGCCGGCGCCATAGCGGGCGGCGGCGGATTTCACGACCTGACCGGCCAGCTCGATCTGGCGCTGCACGATTGCCTGCATGCGGCGCTTCTCGTGCAACATGAAGAAGGACTGGGCGGCATCGAGGCCGACCACGATGCCGGTGCGGTCGACCTCGCTGCGCAGGCGGTCGGCCTCGGCCTCGGCGGCATGGCGCCGATGACCACGAATACGGGACAGGGGAAAGCTCTGTTCGAGGGTGATGCTGCGGTCCGTCTCCATCATCGGGTCGACCGGCTTGTGGTCGATGGAGGGGGCCAGCACCGGATCCTCGAGGGCGGAAACGATGGCCGGGCGTTGTCGGGCGGCCTCGGCGCGGGCGCCGGCGGCCTGCAGCTCGGCCCGGTGCTCCTTGGCGACCTGGAGCGCCTCATTCAGGTGCAGGGGGTGGGGCAGGGAATCGCCTGCGCCCCAGGATGGGGCGGACGCCAGTGTCATCGCCAGGGCTGTCGCAAGGACACCACTGAACTTGCGGGCCCCTGTCGGGGCGATGAAGGGAGCGTCACTCGTGCTTCCTTTCGTACGTCCGGTCACTGGCGTCCTCCCAAACTCTGAACGGTTACTTGCGGACGAGCTCGACGGTGTCGTTGACCTGCGGTTCGCCCTTAACCACTTCGTACTCGGAGTAGTGGTCATCGGTGATGCTGGTCACGCGCACCTGGCCCACTTCCACCGGGCGGAAGCCGCTGGCGCGCGGACCGGCGTTGACCGGGGTCTGCCGGATCACGGTGAGCACATCCCCCACCTTGGCCTTGTCGCGCTTGCCGATGCAGATGATGCCCTTGCCGGCATCGGCAGACAGTACCTGACCGCGCATGATCCAGCTGTGGTAGATGTTGGATTTCGACTTCTCGGCGGATGCGGTGACAGGCAACGCGAACATGAAGGTGCTGAGCAGGGCTGCCAGCACCACCTTGAGGGAGCGACGGGAATGCATGGGGCTGCGTGCGAGAGTGTTCATGGTTAGCTCCTTTCATGACATGGATGATGTGTCGGTGCGTATGCAATCGACACAACGACATTGGCACCGGATGCATCAAGTCGACCGTGGTACAACTGAACTGAAAGCTCACAGGTACTTTCCGCTAACAACGAGCCATCCGGATACCGATGCCGCGATACTAGTAGGGCAATATTCATGCCCGTTGATGTGGATCAAACGTTTCAAGATAAAAGTCTAGAATCTGAATCGATTGTGCGCGCAAGCCACGAGGCCGGAGGCTTTCTGACAGAAATGTAATCTAGGCGTCATCAGGGGGTCAGTTGCGTGCGGGATTATAGATGGCAAGAGTGGGGGCGCTGAAGTAAGCGAGGCAGGTAGTGCTAGCCGCTGGCTCGAAAAAAGTCCACCGAAAGCTGTTGGGCTCAGCAAATACTGCCCACTTCTTCTTCGCGCTTGATTGAAAATGTATCAGGAGGCCGAGTGAGGGGGGCGATGAAAGCCGGCTCACTTTGCTACGGCTACTGCCGGACTAATGTCTATCCTTTGGCTTCAAATGAGTATCGACAGATGAGTGACTTTCACGGAAAAGGTGATGCGGCACTGCTGAAGTTTCGGCCCCTCGGCATCAATACAGCTTATGAGCATATTGTTTTCATGCATGTGGATTGTCATGTCTGTCGGTCGGAGGGCTTTGCGGCGCAAACACGGGTGGTTGTACACGCTGCCGGAGAGTCGCTGATTGCCACCCTTTATGTGGTGAATGACGGCCTGTTGGACGCAGGCCAGATTTCCCTGAGTGATAGCGCTCAGCATTATCTGGGGCTTCAGGATGGTGATGCAGTAGGCGTGTCCCATGTTCCGGTACTGCGCTCGGCCAGCCTGATCCGGTCCAAGGTCTACGGAATGAAGCTGGATCGCTCGGCAATGCAGAGCATTGTCGATGACACGGTGACGGGCCGCCTTTCGGAGCTGCACCTCTCTGCCTTCGTCGCCGCTTGCGCAGGTGATCGTCTGGATATCGACGAAACCGTGGCGCTAACCGAAGCCATGGTCAGTGCCGGCGAAACGCTTTCCTGGCCCTATGAGGTGGTGGTGGACAAGCATTGCGTTGGCGGGCTCCCGGGCAACCGGACCACCCCCATCGTGGTCGCCATCGCCACCGCCTGCGGCCTGGTAATGCCTAAGACCTCTTCGCGTGCCATCACTTCGCCAGCCGGCACCGCCGACACCATGGAGGTGCTGACGCCCGTCAACCTCGACCTTCCCGCCATGCGCCGCGTGGTCGAGACCACCGGGGGATGCCTGGTGTGGGGCGGTGCTATGTCACTGTCGCCCGCCGATGACGTGCTGATCCGGGTCGAGCGCCCGCTGGACCTCGACAGTGATGGTCAGCTGGTGGCGTCGGTGCTCTCCAAGAAGATGGCCGCCGGCTCCACGCGCGTGCTTATCGATCTTCCAGTCGGGCCCACTGCCAAGGTCCGCGGCATGGATGCCGCCCAGCGCCTGTGCGCGAGACTGCTGGCTGTCGGCCAGGCGATTGGCCTGGAGGTGCGCACCGTGGTGACGGACGGTCAACAGCCCATTGGTCGCGGCATCGGTCCGGCGCTGGAGGCGCGAGATGTGTTGCAGGTGTTGCGCAACGATCCGCGGGCTCCTTCGGACTTGCGTGACCGGGCCCTGCAGCTTGCGGGACATATTCTGGAGATGGGCGGCAAGGCCGTGGACGGGATGGCACTGGCGAAGCAGGTGCTGTCCGATGGCCGTGCCTGGCGTCAATTCCAGAAGATATGCGAGGCCCAGGGTGGGCTGCGCGAGGTGCCGAGTGCGCCGCTGACACATGTCGTCGTGGCCGGACGGTCGGGATTTGTCGCTGGCATTGACAACCGGGTGCTGGCACGGATCGCAAAGCTCGCCGGAGCGCCCGCATCCCCTTCGGCGGGCATCGATCTGCACGTGCATCTCGATGACTTTGTTCAGGCGGGACAGCCGGTTTTCTCAATCCACGCCGAAGCGCCCGGCGAACTCCGCTATGCCTGTGCCTTCCAGGAGACACAGCCCGATGTCATCCGTCTTGAGGAACGCCCATGAATGCGCCGCTGATACTGGCCTATCCGGAGAACGAAGCGCTCGCGGCATCGCTGGCCCCCCATCTCAAGGGCATTGTCGCGTCCTTGCAACTGCACCGGTTCCCCGATGGCGAGACACTTGCGATCCTCCCCGATGTAGCGGGACGCGATGTCCTGCTGCTGTGTTCCCTTGATCGGCCGGACTCAAAGCTGCTCCCCTTGCTGTTTGCCGCTGACGCGGCGCGCGACCAGGGCGCCCGCCGCGTCGGGCTGGTGGCACCCTATCTGTCGTATATGCGTCAGGACCGCCGTTTTCACCCCGGGGAGGCAATTACCTCGCGCACGTTTGCAGTAGTCCTGTCGCGACATGTCGATTTCCTGGTCACGGTGGATCCGCACCTTCACCGCTACCATGCGCTGGACGAGATCTATGCGATTCCCGCTACGGCGGCATCGTCTGTGGCGGCCATCGCCCGGTGGATTCACCGGGAGGTGGAGAATCCCGTGCTGATCGGCCCCGATGAGGAAAGCGCGCAATGGGTCGGCGCCCTCGCGGCGCTGGAAGGGCTGCCGTACACGGTGCTCAACAAAGTTCGCCACGACGATTTCCTCGTCGAGGTGTCGTTGCCCGATGCCGGGCAGTGGAGTGGCCGCACACCGGTGCTGGTGGATGACATTATCTCCAGTGCCCACACGATGATTGCCGCGGTGCGGCAACTGCAACAGCTCGGCTTCGTACGCCCTGTCTGTGTCGGCGTGCATGCCATATTTGCCGGCACGGCCTATGATGAACTTCAGGCGGCCGGGGCCGGGCGCATCGTGACGTGCAATTGTGTCCGGCACCCGTCCAATGCCATCGACGTGATGCCGGCGGTAGCTGCCAGCGTTCGGGAGATGCTGGGTGCTGCGTGGGGTGCGTAAGGCTCAGGAAGAGGTGCCAGCGAAATGGCGCGCGGCATCCGACAGCATCCGTGTGACGCACCAGCGGGCGTACATGCCGCCCAAAAGCCAGCCAAGAATGCGAGCCGGGCCGCGAGGCAGGGCGTAATTGATGAAAATCCGTAACTGGCTGCCTGTCACTAGCGGCGTAATTTCAAATCCCATCTCATAATCGCTGATGATGACCAGGTGCGGCGTACCCACGGTCTTCCAGACCTTGCGCTCAGCTATCTCGCGAACGGTGACAATCTCGTCCAAGTCAAGCGCCAGCCCCAGCACGCGACCCTCCATTCGGATATGCGCACCTACCGCTTTTCCCTCGGCCTCGTCGAACTGATAGGTCATGGTGCTGCCCAGCATCATCCAGGAAGACTGACTCATATGAGCGCCGAGTCGCTGGGGATCGTCCAGGTGCGCGAATAGCGTGCCGGGAGAAGTCTGAATCGTGGCGGTGGCGTCGAAGTGCCTTAGAGCTTCCATGACAGGCCCAAGGATTGGCGGTAGGGGCAGGCCAGCAGTAGCAGTGCGAGCCATGACTCTTCAGGCTAAGGCTGATCCCGAAGGCTTTCCACTACCAGTTCTGGCCGAGGCTCGCGTCAGGGCGGTGTTCGAGGGCGGTAAACGTGGGTTCGCCTTCCAGTGTAAAGCGCACCTGCTGGCCTTCACTGGGCCCCTGAAGGAGGGCGGGCTAAGAGACTGCGAAAGGCATGGTCATGGCCGGCCAGTTCAGTTCAGTGCCGGGATGGGATCATGGGCGAGCGTGACGCGTCCCTGCCCGGCGTCAATGCTCTTCACCACCGATGCCTTCTATTGAAGAGGCCCTCACAATTGCTGATTTTTTGTGGGTTTCTTTGTGGGTTCAAATCACTAACTGTACGCAAGTTATTTATTTTATTGGCATATTGGCATATTGGCATATTGGCATATTGGCATATTGGCATATTGGCGGAGGCGGAGGCGGAGGCGGAGGCGGTGTCCGCCGCGTTGTATTCCAGCACATTCTTCAGAATTCCAGTAAACCCTAAATAGATCAGGCCCTTAGAGCAATTACGCCTTGAGGGTATTCCACGGAATTCCACATCGTTCCAGCCACAGCCACGTTCTGCGGTGGGGTAGGCGGTGGGGTAGACGTGGATCTGACTGACAGGGTGAAGAAGAGTGCAGATCAACAAGCTGACCGTGATGGAAATCAAGAGCCTTTCGAAAAGGGGACGGTACTCGGATGGAGGCGGGCTCTACCTCCAGATATCCAAGTTCGGGACGAAGTCCTGGCTGTTCGTGTACAAACGGGGCGGCAAGCCCGTCTCGATGGGGCTGGGTACTCCGAAGGATGTCTCCTTGGCCAAGGCAAGGGAGCTAGCGGCTGATTTCCGGCGGATGCTCCTGGAAGGCCGGGACCCGCTGGGTGAGCGCAAGGAGGCAGTGGAGCGGCGGCAGGTAGCCATCGAGCTGGAGGCCACTGCTGCGCAGGAAGCGGCCAAACGGAAGGCCGTGACCTTCCGGGCAGCGGCTGAGCAGTACATCAAAAGCCAGAGCCCGAGCTGGAAGAACCGCAAGCACAAGGCGCAGTGGGAGAGCACGCTGCAGAACTATGCCCATCCTGTGATCGGAGCCAAGCCCGTGTCCGAGGTGACGACGGCAGACGTCATCCAGATCCTGAACCCCATCTGGGACACCAAGGCCGAGACGGCCAACCGCCTGCGTGGCCGTATCGAGCTGATCCTGAATTGGGCGAAGGCCATGGGGCACTACCACCAGGAGAACCCCGCCCGCTGGAACGGCCATCTCTCGCACCTGCTCCCGAAGCAATCCAGGGTTGCGCGGATCAAGCACTTCGCTGCTCTCCCTTACAGCGAGATCCCAGGCTTCATGGCAGAGCTGGCGAAGTGCGAAGGAGTTGGTGCAAGGGCGCTGGAGTTCACCATCCTGACGGCCTGCCGCAGCGGCGAGGTCACCAAGGCACGGTGGTCCGAGTTCAACCTGAAGGACAGGGTCTGGACCATTCCGGCCGAGAGAATGAAGGCCGGCAAGGAACATACAGTTCCACTCACGGAGGCGGCTATTCGCATCCTGCGGGTGGTGGAGCCATTCGGAGATGACTTTGTCTTCCCGAGCCCGAGAACCGGAGGGGAGATATCGGATGCCACTATGAGGGCTGTTCTGAAACGGATGGGCTTCCCCTGAACCGCCCCGGGTTTCGCGGAGGCTTGGTGGTTTGAGTCAGGCGGCCAGCG
>JAZKHS010000054.1:0-2794 GCA_040385265.1 Pseudomonadota bacterium
GTGGCGGTGGCGGTGGCGGTGGCGGTGGCGGTGGCGGTGGCGGTGGCGGTGGCCCAAACACAGCGCTCGCATCCGCACACCCGCTCCCTACACAACCCTGCCTCGCGCACCATGGCGTCCGGCGCGGGCGCGACCGTAATCTCTCCTGCGTGGCGGCGGCCCCGCTTCCGGCCCAACTTCTCCCAGCGCGCGTCAGCACGGGGTCGCCGCCCACCCTGGAAATTCCATCGACAAGGAGAGCAAGTGATGAAGTCTGCATACACGCTTCTGGCGGCGGCACTACTCACGGTTTCCACCTCGGCCTTCGCCATCAACGAAGGCTTCGAGACCGGCGACACCACCGGCTACAACCTCACCGTCCCCGCTGGCGCCAGCGCCCAGGTGGTCACCAGCTTCGACACCTACAGCCCTGCCCACGACAAGTACTTCCTGCTGCTGAAAACCGATGGCCCGGGCAGCTACACCACCGCCCGCCAGCAGTACAAGCTGAAGGCCGGCGACCGCCTGCGCGGCAACGCCGCCCTGGCCTCGCGCGACACCGGCGGCACCTACAACGACAACGCCCAGGTGCGCATCCGCTACGGCACCCTGACCATCGCCACGCCGTTCTCCGCCAGCGCGGCCACGGTGGGCGCCAACACCAACGGTCCCTGGACGCCGTGGTCCTTCACCGCTCCGGCGGACGGCACCTATACCGTGGAGTTCCGCATTGCCAACCAGGGCGACGCCTCGTTCGACTCGCGCGCCCTGTTCGACGCCGCCGAACTCGACATCGACATCAAGCCGGGCGACGCCAGCAACGAGATCAACCCCAACAGCACCAGCGGCTTTGCCGTCGCCACGCTGTCCTCGCCGTCCTTCAACGCCACCACCATCGACCAGTCCACCATCCGCTTTGGCGTCAACGGCAAGAACACCCAGGGGCCGGATGTCGCCACCGATGCAGATAGCGACGGCGACACCGACATCGTCACCGTGGTGAAGACCAGCGAGACCGGCATCACCTGCGCCACCAGCTACGGCTTCATCACCGCCAAGCTGTACTCGGGCCAGATCGTCACGGGCTCCGACAAGATCAAGCCGGTGGGCTCCAGCTGCCCCTGAGCGTTGCCAGCGGCCTGGCGCTGCGCCGGCAGCCGGCGGCGGGGGCCAGGCTGAGGCCAGTGCCAAAGGGCACGGCCCCGGCGGGATGAAGCAGCCTGATCATCGCCGGCGCCGCGCCGGCCATAAAAAAAGCCCTGCAACTGCAGGGCTTTTTTGCAGAAACGAAAACGGAAACGATAGCGGAAACCGGAGGCGAAGCTGCGGGCCGCCCCGCCCGGAACGGCCGGGGCCGTCAGAACTGCAGCGGATCGGCGTCGCGCTCGATCAAGGACTCCGCGAAGCGCTCGCGCACGACCAGCACCTGCGGCAGCACGTCCAGGAAGGCATCCACCAGGCGCGGCTCGAAATGATGGCCGCGCTGCTCGCGCAGGTACTCCAGTGCATCTTCCACGGGCCAGGCCGGCTTGTAGGGGCGGCAGGAGGTCAGGGCGTCGAACACGTCCGCCAGCGCGGCGATGCGGCCGGCCATGGGAATGGCCTCGCCGGCCAGGCCCAGCGGATAGCCGCTACCATCCCACTTCTCATGATGGGAGTGGGCAATCTCGCGTGCCATCACCATCAGGCTGGAGTCGTCGCCCTCCAGCAGGCGGGAGCCGATGCCGGCGTGGGTCTTCATGATCTCCCACTCCGGCGGCGTGAAGCGTCCGGGCTTGAGCAGGATGGCATCGGGAATGCCGATCTTGCCGATGTCGTGCATGGGACTGGCATTCAGGATCAGGTCGCAGTCGGCGCTGCTCCAGCCCACGGCACGCGCCAGCAGGGCACAGATATGGCTCATGCGCAGGATATGGTTGCCGGTTTCCTCGTCGCGGTATTCGGCGGCGCGGCCCAGGCGCTGCACGATCTGCAGGCGAGTGTGGTGCAACTGCTCGGTGCGCTCGCGCACCATGTCTTCCAGCACCTCTTTCTGGTCATGCAGCAGGCGGTGGGCCAGTTCGGCATCGAGCAGGTTGCGCACGCGCATCATCAGCTCGTAGCGATCGAAGGGTTTGGCCACGAAATCGCGGGCGCCAGCATCGAGCGCGCGCAGCATGAAGTCGCGGCCGTCCTGGGCGGAGAGGATGACGATGGGCGGCAGCAGCGGGTCTTCGAGGGCGCGCAACTGCTCCATGACCTGGTAGCCGTCCAGGTGGGGCATGCTGATATCCAGCAGCACGAGCGCAGGGCGGCGGGCGAGGTAGTGCGGCAGCACCTCGCGCGGGTCCTCGAGCAAGGTCAGGTCGTGGTAGCCCTGGCTGCGCAGCATCTTGTCCAGCAGGAGCAGGTTGGTGCGCTCGTCGTCAACGACCAGGATATGCGCCTTGTAACGGGCTTCGGGGTTCATCGGGCGTCGCTCCCGTGTCCTGCATTCTTGTTCTTGTTGTGGCGCGGGCCAACCGTGGCGGCCGCGCACTTCCTTTTCCCGATCATATCGGTCTGGGCCCCGGATGCCAGCCCCGCCGGTTCAGCGGCAGGAAAAGGCGGCGGAGACGGCGCGGCGGCGCCGGGGTTGGGGCTGCGCCTAAAGCGTCATGACCACGAGAAGGGGGGATCCGGAGCCCGGGCCGCTCAGGCCTGGCGCGGGGCGAGACGGCGGGGCGAGACGGCGTCAGGAGCATGGACCACGGGCAGCCGACGTCGGGCGCTGGCTGACCCAGGGGCTGACGCTGGCTGATTCTGGCGGGTGCCGGAGGGTTCCTGCAGGGCGCGC
>JAZKHS010000055.1:0-2116 GCA_040385265.1 Pseudomonadota bacterium
GCGCGAGCGTGCTCATCAACGCAATGGTTGCCGCGGCGGTCGTCGCCGGGGAAGTATCAGCAGGGGAGCAAGGCTTTTGTCTTTAGTCCGTTTTTTGTCCCTGGCCGTGGCGTTGTCCGCCGCTCCGTTTGCCGCGCTCCACGCGGCGCCCGTCGCCCCCGCCAAGCCCACGGCGGCGGTGCGAGCCGCCGTGGCGGCGGCGCCCGCGCGCCCGGTTGTGCCCGCGCAGCCGGCGCCGGTGGTGCGCGTGCTGGTCAAGGCCGGCCGCGAGGCCCGGATTGCCAGCCAGATGAATGGCCGCATTGCGGCATTGCCGCTGCGCATGGGGCAGTCCTTCAGCAAGGGCGACCTGCTGGTGGGCTTCGAGTGCGACCACCAGATGGCGGAGCAGGGCGCGGCCGAGGCCCTGCTGCTCAAGGCCGAGAAGACGCATGAATCGCGGGTGCAGCTGGCCAGCATGAAGGCGGTGTCCGACCTGGACGTGCAACTGGCGCAGGCGGACATGGCGCAGGCGAAGGCGCAGCTCGAGCGCGCCCGCGCCAGCGTGCGCGACTGCCGTATCCTGGCGCCGTATCACGGCAGCGTGGTGCGCGTCCTGGCCAACCAGTGGGAAAACGTCGGCCCGGGCGCGCCGCTGCTGGAGATCGTCGAGCGCGGCAATCTTTTCGTCGAGGCGCTGGTGCAGTCCTCCTGGCTCACCTGGATCAAGCCCGGCAGCCGCCTCACCATTACCGTGGACGAGCTCGGTCGTGACGTGACCGCCGAGATCACCGCCATTGGCGCCCGCGTCGACCCGGTGTCGCAGACTATTCCCGTTACCGCACGCATTACCGGCAGCATTCCCGGACTGCGTGCCGGCATGAGCGGCAACGCCCGCTTTGCCCGGTAGGCCGCGATGACCGAGGCCGTCGACCTGCGCCTGCAGGCGCTGTCGCTGCTGCTGCAGGCCGAGCAGGAGGCGCGGCGTGCCGAGAACTGGCAGAGCCTGTCCTATGTCTTCGTCAACGACACCCGCACGGTGTTGCCGGCGCGGCAGGCCGTGTTCTGGATCTATGACGACTTTGGGCGCCCGCGCGTCAATCGCGCCTCGCATGTGTCCGAGATCGATCCCAATGCGGCGCTGGTGCGCTGGCTGGATCGCGTCGCCGCCTGGTGCATGGAGCAGCCCTGGTGCC
This sequence comes from Pseudomonadota bacterium, assembly GCA_040385265.1. Taxonomy (GTDB): domain Bacteria; phylum Pseudomonadota; class Gammaproteobacteria; order Pseudomonadales; family Moraxellaceae; genus UBA2031. The sequence goes on from JAZKHS010000055.1 coordinate 1,176, forward strand.
ATGAGGCCCACCTGCTGACACGCGCCGACTTGCCGGCGGAGCTGGCGGCAGACTGGGGCACGACGGTGTCCCCCTATCTGATGCACCTGCCCCTGGCGCGGCCGCGGGGCGGTCATTTCGGCGGCTTGCTGCTGGGCGCCGAGCAGCCCTGGGTCGAGGCCCACCTGGCCCTGGGCAAGCTGCTGGCCGATGCTTATGGCCATGCCTGGCAGGCCTTGGCCATGCCGGAGCGGCGTCGTGAGCTGGTACGCCACCTGCGCCAGTACTGGCGGCGCTACGTGGCCGCCTTCGTGATCCTGTGCCTGTTGCCGGTGCGCCAGTACGTGCTGAGCCCCGCCGAGGTGGTGCCGGACAATCCCGAGGTGGTGGCGGCGCCGCTGAGCGGCGTCGTGCGCGAGGTGGCGGTGGCGCCCAACCAGGCCGTGCGCCAGGGCGACCTGCTGTTCCGCTTCGAGGATACCGAGCTGGCCAACCGCCTGCTGGTCGCGCGGCGCGCCTTCGAGGTGGCGCAGGCCGAATACCTGCGCAATGCCCAGGCGTCGTTTGACTGCGACAGCTGCCGCGCGCGCGTCGCCCAGTTGCAGGCGGCGATGGAGCGCGAGCAGGCACAGGTGGACTGGGCCTCCGCGCAGTTGGCCCAGGGCCAGGTGCGCGCCAACCGCGACGGCATTGCCGTGTTTACCGATGCCAACGACCTGGAAGGCCGCCCGGTGCACGTGGGGGAGCGCATCATGACCATCGCCGACCAGCGCAAGGTGCGCCTGCGCGTCACCGTGCCGGTGAACGATGCCATCGCCACCGATGCCGGCACCGCGGTGGTGTTCTATCCCAACGTCAATCCGCTGGGCAGCGTGGACGGTACCGTGCTGCGCAGCAGCTACGAGCCCGTGCTGCAGCCGGACCGCACCATGGCCTATGTGCTGCACGTGCGCTTTGACGAA
>JAZKHS010000055.1:2126-17913 GCA_040385265.1 Pseudomonadota bacterium
GGTCTTGACCCGCGACCCGCACCTGATCGCCGCCGGCGCCCGCCTGGGCTGGCGCGGCACGGCCAAGATCTATGGCGGCCGCGCACCGCTCATCTACCAGGTGTTGCGCAAGCCGCTGGCCCACCTGCGCCAGCTGGTAGGGGTCTGAGCCATGGCCGACGAGGCCGTCCGCGACGAGTCCGCCGAGCCCCGCCGCCTGCTGCCGCTGCGCGAGGACCTGCACCTGATGCCGGGTACGCGCAGTTGGTCGGGCGAGCCGACCTGGACGCTGGCGGATCCCGTCCGAAACCGTTTTTTCCAGCTCGGCGACCATGACGTCCGGATCCTGCGCCACTGGCAGGAGGGCACGGTGCCGGCCGTGGTGGCGGCGCTGGCGGCGCAGGAAGGCCTGGCGGTCGAGCCCGACGAGGTCGAGGCCCTGCAGGGCTTCCTGATGCAATCCGAGCTGCTGGATGCCGCGCCCGGGCCGTTGCGCCAGCGCCTGGTGCAGGTCCACCAGGCGCGGGAGCAGTCACTGTTCAAACAACTGCTGCACAAATACCTGTTCTTCCGCGTGCCCTTGCTGCGGCCGGACCGCCTCCTGGACCGGCTCTACCCGCGCGTCCGCTTTTTGTTCCAGCCCTGGTTTCCGCGCCTGACGGCGCTGGTGGGCTTGCTCGGCGTGATCCTCATGGCGCAGGGCTGGGAGCGCGTGACGGGCGGCTTTGGCTGGTTCCTGACGCCGCTCGGCATGCTGGTGTTCGGTCTTACCCTGGTGGGCGTGAAGTTGCTTCATGAGCTCGGGCATGCGCTGACCTGCAAACATTATGGCCTGCGCGTGCCCACCATGGGCGTGGCCTTCCTGGTGCTGTGGCCGGTGATGTACACGGACGCCTCCGAGGGCTGGCGCCTGGTCTCGCGCTGGCAGCGCGCCCGCATTGCCGCCGCGGGGGTGATGACCGAGCTCATGTTGGCCAGCTATGCCATGGTGGCGTGGTTCTTCCTGCCGGACGGCCTGGCCCGCAGCATTGCGCTGGCGGTGGCGACCTGGACCTGGGTGCTCAGCATCGCGGTCAACCTGAATCCGCTGATGCGCTTCGACGGTTACTACTTCCTGTCCGACCTGCTCAACGTGCCCAACCTGCAGGACCGCAGCTTTGCCCTGGCGCGCTGGCGCCTGCGGCGCTGGCTGTTCGGCCTGGAGGAGGAGGCCCCCGAGCACCTCCCGCCGAGGCTCATGGGCTTCATGACGGGCTATGCCTGGGCAGTCGGCATCTACCGTTTCTTCCTGTTCCTGGGCATTGCCCTGCTCGTGTACTACATGTTCTTCAAGGCGCTGGGCGTGCTGCTGTTCCTGGTCGAGATCTGGTGGTTCATTGCGCGCCCGGTCTGGAACGAGGTACGGCACTGGCGTGAGCTTGCGCCCCAGGCCAGCCTGCCGCGGCGCGGCATGTTCGCGGGTGTCGGCCTCTGCCTGCTGGCGCTGCTGGCCTTTCCCTGGCAAAGCTCGGTGGAGCTGCCGGCGCTGCTGTCGGCCAAGCGCTATGCCCGCTTTTTCACGCCGGCCGATGCCCGCATCCTCGAAATTCAAGCCGTTGACGGCCAGGTGGTGAAGGCCGGGCAGCGCCTGGTCGTGATGGAGTCGCCCGAGCTGACCTACCGGGTCCGGCAGGCGACCAGTGAGGCCCGCCAGGTCGAGGCTTCACTGGCCAGCGCCGCCATGGACGCCAACCTCTACCAGGGGCGTCTGGTCATGGAGCAGGAGCTGGTGCGCGCGGTGTCCCAGTTGCAGGGGCTGGAGGCGCAACGATCCCGCCTGACGGTGACGGCGCCCTTTGCCGGCGTGGTGCGGGACATTGCCGAGGACATGGTGCCGGGCCAGTGGCGCAGCGCGGACAGCCCCTTGCTGACGCTGGTCAGTCCGGGCGTGCTGGAGGTGGTGGCCTGGGTACCGGAAGGCGACCGGGACCGGGTGCGCGAGGGCGCCCTGGCGAAATTCCGCGCCGAAGGCGCCAGCGGACCCCAGCTCCTGCGTTTGCGCGTGGACGCGGTGGAGCGGGTGGCGGTGCGCAGCCTGGATCCGCCTTACCACGCCTCGGCCTTCGGCGGGGACATCCCGGTACGGGAGGCGGGCGATGGCAGCCTGCAGCCTGAGCAGGCCCTGTACCGGTTGCGCCTGGTCCCGCTGGCGGGGGCCCCGGACGGCGGCGGCCAGCAGCGCTGGCGCGGCCATGTGGTGATCGAGGGCGAGCGGCGCAGCCTGCTGTTGGCGGGCGGGCGGCGGGTACTGGGCGTGCTGATCCGGGAAAGCGGGTTCTAGCCCCTCAGGAAGAGTGTTGGTGTTTTGTCGGCGCGGCAGCCGCAGCCTTGACCCTGCTGGCGGAAGCACCCTAAACTGCAGCAAATTACCCTTGCTGGGTTAATGGCATAATAAAAATATGAATAAAATCAAAGTGATGAGCCGATTTGGCGGTTTCGCCCTGAGCTTGCTCGCGACCAGCATGGCCAGCGCCTTCGAATCGCTGACCGAAGGTGAAATGGCGGAGGTGGCGGGCCAGTCGGGCCTGACCCTCAATATTTCCTCGCCTGCCGTGACCGCCAGCAAGATCTTGTATTGCGTCGACTCTTCCACGCTGTGCCAGACCAGCTTTACCGGCGCCAATGCCTCCGCGCTGGTCCTGAATGACTTTTCCCTGCGTAAGGTGGGCCTGAACGGGGCGAATCCCGGTGTTGGCAACCTGACCGGCAGCCTGACTCTCGATGCCGGCTCCACGGCCGTCACGGGCGGCACCTCGGGCATGGCCATCTCGGCGACCTGGGACCGCACGCGCATGCAGATCGGCCAGCTGCAGAACGGCAATATCACGCAGTCCACCGGCACCTTCGTGCTGGACTCGTCCGGCAGCTTCATTTTGAGCAACATCCAGACCCTGTTCCGGAGCGGCAGCACCGGCGCCAAGCTTTACCTGGCGATCAACGACGCCGACCTGTTCTGGCGCCAGGGCGGCGCCGGCTCGCCCGAGCTGACCTTCAACAACATCGATTTCCTGTGGGACATGCCGAGCGGGACCGTGGGCTTTGACAGCAACGGCCTGCTTATCCAGGGTGACGTGAACTTCAACCTCACCTTCGACCTGCGTTACGAGTACGCGCCCACCAGTTCCTTCACCATCGGCACCAATGCCCAGGATATTCCGGCCGTGCGCTATGGCTGGAGTGGCGGCCTGTCCGATGCACGCGTCACGGCGGGTCCGGGCGGATCCTGGAACGCCGCCACCGCGCTGACCGGTACGGCGCCCAACCAGCTCTATGCCCGTAACGTTCAGGCCAACCGCACCGAGGGCATTACCCTCAGCATGCGCTGGAACCTGCAGCCCGACTTCAGGGTGGTGCTGGGCTACGTCGCCGCGCCCGCAGCCATCGAGTTTGGCGACTGGGTGAACCTGCCCGCCACCGCTCAACCGCCATCGCAGCCAGCGTTGACCACTTACGGCTTTGACATTCCCCTGCTGGCCATCGACATGCTGCGCGCCGGGCAGGGGCCGGGGGGGCTGTGCTGGGGCGCGAACTGGGAAGGCCCGCAGGCCAGTTGCGAGGCGGCCGTCCATGGCGGTCAGTTCCTGAACCTGGCGGCCGAAGATCATTCCCTGGCGCTGCTGATCCGCGACGGCTTCCTGCGCGCCTATTCGTCCAGCGTCAAGATCATCGATCCGCCCAACCCGACCGAGACTTACAACTGGGCGCTGATCTATACCCTCGGCAATATCGACGGCAATATCTACTTCCGCCCCGACACCCGCACGCCCGCCAGCGTCGGCGTGAAGGCGGATATCCTGGTGATGTCCCAGACCTTTGACGTGTTCGATGCCGACGGCGACAACAATACCTGGGAGCAGGGGCCCAACTGGGGCTACGGCACCCATTTCATGATTGCCGATACCGACGCGGATCTTGGCATTGGCCTGGTCAACGCCAGCTTCCTGCTGGCCGGCGACAACCAGTACATCAACCTGATCTCTTCCGGGGTCAGCATCGGTGATGCCACCGTGGCCGGTTCGCCGGTGCGCTGGCATGTGCGCGGCCAGCTGGCGGGTGGCGACATCCCCAACATGAACGACATGGTCCAGATCGCCAACTGGGACGGCAACTTCGAGTTTGACCGCTTCAACCTGACCCTGAGTCCGCCCGCCGTCGCCGGCGAAACCTATGTCGGCTACGAATTCACGGCGCGCTTCGCCAATACCAATATCGCGCAGTTCTCGCAGAATACCGCGGGCGACTCCAGCGACGACGGCAGCTACCTGTCGCTGTCGGATCCGGGTCGTCCCACCAAGGATATCCGCCTTGCCGATATCCAGGGCTGGTATGCCGCGCGTAACGGCCGCCTGCAGCTGAAGTCGGACTCTGACACCCCGGTGGGCGTGCCGGCCCAGCTTATCCTGCAGAATGACCTGCTGATCGGCGCCTCGGTGCCGGGAGTGGGCGCCACCAGCGCCGATGTGTTCCGCATCAGCCGGGTCGAGTTTGAAAACCGTGACCTGGGCAGCATCGTGATTCCCTCGGGCCAGTGGTACCTGGGGATAGGCCTGCAGCCCAAGTAAGCTGTTGCCCTTGCCGGGCCGGTAGTACAGCAAGTGGGGTCCTTCATGGTGTTGTGGCGCGTTTTCCTGGCGGCCGTGCTGGTCCTGACCTGTGCGCCCGTGTCGGCCATCGTTGGCGGCAGTCCCGTGACGGCTGGCGCCGTGCCCGGCCAGGTAGCCCTCGTTGATCTCGCCAGACCCTCAGACGACAGTTGCGGCAGTGCCGGCAGCGGCGAGTATTTCTGCAAGCAGTATTGCAGCGGCGTGCTGGTGGCGCCGCGCTGGGTCGTCACCGCGGCGCATTGCGCCGACGAAAAGATCAGCGACCTCTCCCTCCTGCGCGTGGTGGCCGGCAGCACCGACCTGCTCGATCCCGCGGCCGTGGTGGTCGCGGTCGATAACCGCTACCTGCCGGCCAGCTACTTCCCCGGCGCCTATGTCGCCGACGTGGCCCTGCTGCGGCTGGCGACGCCGGTCACCGGCGTCGCCTTTGCCAGCCTGGCGGAGGGCAGTGCGGAATCCGCCTTTGTCGCCGCCGTCACCACCGGCCCGGACGCCGCCACCTTCAACGACGAGGTGCTGGCTTCGGGCTGGGGTCGCCTGGCCTCCGCCGGCCAGTTCCCGCGCGACCTGCAGCGGGTGGCGATCGATCTGCAGCCGGGCATCTACTGTGATGCCCGCTACAACCTCGGCATCATCGTCAACTACGACACCGCGACCATGCTCTGCGGCACCGACTTCGAGGCCGCCGATATCGAGGAAGACGATGTGGGCGACCTGACGCCGCGCGATGCCGACGGCGAGGGCGTGTGCAGTTACGACAGCGGCGGCCCGCTCACCTTCAGCGGCAACGGCTTTTCCCAGGTGCTGGGCATCACCAGCTACGGCGAGACCTCCAACTGCGGCAAGTCGGATTTTCCGGCGGTGTTCACCCGTCTCACCAGCTATCTGGGCTGGATCGAGTCCACCGCCAAGACCGGCGGCGACAACTTCGGCGACCTCGCCGTGCGCATCGAGGCGCCGGGCGCCGTCGCCCCGGGGGCGCCCGTCACGGTCAACGTCATCCTGGCCAACCAGAGCCAGGCGACCAGTCTGGCCCAGGCCGGCTTCACACTGGTGGCGCCTGCCGGCTTCACCCTGTCCGCGCCCACGTCCGCCAGCATGAGCTGTACGGCCATTACCGGCGGCTACAGCTGCGTCACCAGTGCCGCCCTCAATGCCGCCGTGGCGCGGCAGGTGACTTTTACGCTGGTGCAGGACGCGGTGGCGCCAGCGGACACGGCGCTGGTGGCCTCCGTCGTGGTGACCGGCCTGGTGGATTACCGCAGCGGCAACGATACCGTGGCGCGGCGCCTGCTGTTCTCGTCCCAGCCTGACCTCGCGCTCGAGCTAGCCGGCTTTGTGCAGGAAGTCATCGATGGCGAGGGCACGGCCTGGGTGATCGGCAAGGTGGTGAACCGTTCGACGTCGGTCGAGGCGAGTGCCACGGCCCAGGACGTACAGCTCGCGGTGGCGGCGGGGACGACGCTGCAGGTGGCGGGCTGGGAAGGGGCGGCCTGCTCCGGGCTGGTGTGCAGCCTGGGCAGCCTGGCGCCGGGTGAGGAGAAACGCTTTCGCCTGCGCCTGACCAGCGCCGGAGCCCTGGGGGGCAATGTGACGGTAACGGCGACCACCAGCGCGACGGATTTCCCGTCGGCGCCGGGCGGGGTGGCGGACACCAGTGGCAGCATCGCCGTCGCCTTCAACGTCATCCCGGCGGAACCCCCGGCTGCGGCCGCTGGAGGCGGCGGCGGGGGCGCCGCGCCTTTCCTGTTGTGGCCGCTGGCCCTGCTGGCCCTGCGCCGCTGGCGCCGTTGAACGGCTCCGGTGCGGCTCCGGCCAGCGGAGGCGGCCGGTGGAGCGCGGCTCCTGCTTGGATAGGGCGGGCGTAGGCTGCTGCGGCTGCCGGTAGGCGGCCTAGACCAGGCGGCGCTTGATGCCGGCGATGGCGAGGATGCGGGTCGAGATTTCCTCGATGGAGAGGTGGGTGGTGTTGATGTACGGGATGCCTTCGCGGTTGAAGAGGGCGACCGCGGCGCGGGTTTCCATCTCGCACTGCTGCATGGAGGCGTAGCGGCTGTTGGCCTTGCGCTCCTGGCGGATGGCGCACAGGCGCTCGGGGTCGATGATCAGGCCGAAGAGCTTCTTCTTGTGCTCCTTGAGGGCCGCCGGCAGGCGCAGGTCGTCGAAGTCATCCTCGGTCAGCGGGTAGTTGCCGACGTGTATGCCGAACTGCAGGGCCATGTACAGCGAGGTCGGGGTCTTGCCGGAGCGGGAAACGCCGGTGAGGATGATGTCGGCCTTGTCGTAGTGGCGGGTGCGGGCGCCGTCGTCGTTGTCGAGGGCGAAGTGCACGGCCTCGATACGGACGTTGTAGGTCTCGTTGTTGACGATGGAATGGCTCTTGCCGACCTTGTCCACGGCGTGTGAGCTCAGCTCCTTCTCCAGCTTGCCGACAAAGGTCTCGAACACGTCCAGCATGAAGGCGTTGGCGGTGGCGATGACCTCGCGGACCTCCTTGCGCACGATGGTGTCGACGATGACGGGGCGGTAGCCCTCGGCCTCGGCCACGCGGTTGATCTCGGCCACGGCCTCGCGGGCCTTGTCCGCGGTATCCACATAGGGGATGGTGACTTCCTCGAAGTCGATGTCCTCGAACTGGGACAGCAGGCTGTGGCCCAGGGTCTCGGCGGTGATGCCGGTACCGTCGGAGATAAAGAAGACGCAGCGTTTCATCCGGACCATCCTGATGGGGCGGGGCGCTGGCGGGCGCTTTTCCCCAAGATTTTTGCCAAAGGATTCAGTACAATAGCCGGCCTCGGACCGGGAACGGCAGGGGCGCGGGGCAAGGCGCCCCAAGGCTCCGAGTGTATGCCCAAACCGCCTGGCCGTGATAGCGGTACCCACAAGGAAATCCGCTTTCGTATCAAAAGCTTGGCTGCCCAAAGCGGCCGACCACCCTCGTAATCCTAAGGAGTCATACCTTGGAAGCGTCCGTCCTCTGGTTTCAGGAACTTGGCAAGCACGATGTCGATAAGGTAGGCGGCAAGAACGCCTCCCTCGGCGAGATGATCAGCAACCTCGCCGGCGCCGGCGTGTCCGTCCCCGGCGGTTTCGCCACCACCGCCCAGGCCTACCGGGATTTCCTGGAGCAGAGCGGCCTCAACAAGCGCATCCATGACGCCCTGGCGGCCCTCAACGTCGAGGACGTGATCGCGCTGGCCGAAACCGGCAAGCAGATCCGCCAGTGGATCATCGACACCCCGCTGCTGCCCGCCTTCGAGAAGGACGTGCGCACGGCCTGGGAAACCCTGACCGGCGGTGACGCCAACGTCCCGGTGGCGGTGCGCTCTTCCGCCACCGCGGAAGACCTGCCCGACGCCTCCTTCGCCGGCCAGCAGGAAACCTTCCTGAACATCCGTGGCCTCGACAACGTCCTGCACGCCATCCACGAGGTGTTTGCCTCGCTGTTCAACGACCGCGCCATCGCCTACCGCGAGCACCAGGGCTTTGAGCACAAGCTGGTGGCGCTGTCCGCCGGCGTGCAGCGCATGGTCCGCTCCGAGACCGGCGCTTCCGGGGTGCTGTTCACCCTGGACACCGAGTCCGGTTTCCGCGACGCCGTCTTCGTCACCGCCTCCTGGGGCCTGGGCGAAATGGTGGTGCAGGGCGCCGTGAACCCGGACGAGTTCTACATCCACAAGACCACCCTGCAGGCCGGCCGCCCCTCGCTGCTGCGCCGCAATCTCGGCTCCAAGATGCAGAAGATGATCTACGGCAGCGCCGGCACCACGGCCAAGTCCACCCAGGTCATCGATGTCGAGAAGGCCGACCGCGCCCGTTTCTGCATTACGGACGCCGAAGTGGAAGAACTGGCCAAGCAGGCCATGATCATCGAGCAGCACTACGGCATGCCCATGGATATCGAGTGGGCGAAGGATGGCGACGACGGCAAGCTCTACATCGTGCAGGCCCGTCCCGAGACCGTGAAGAGCCGCCAGAACGTCGGCACCATGGAGCGCTACCTGCTCAAGCAGAAGGGCAAGGTCATCTGCGAAGGCCGCTCCATTGGCCAGCGCATTGGCTCCGGTGTCGTGCGCGTGGTGAAGTCCATCAAGGAAATGGACAAGGTGCAGCCGGGCGACGTGCTCGTCTCCGACATGACCGACCCGGACTGGGAACCGGTGATGAAGCGCGCCTCCGCCATTGTCACCAACCGTGGCGGCCGTACCTGCCATGCCGCCATCATCGCGCGCGAGCTGGGCGTGCCCGCCATCGTCGGCTGCGGCAACGCCACTGAAGTCCTCAAGGACGGCATGGAAGTGACCGTGTCCTGCGCCGAGGGCGACACCGGCTTCATCTACGAGGGCCAGCTGGACTTCGAGATCCAGAAGAACAGCATCGAGTCCATGCCCAAGCTGCCGTTCAAGATCATGATGAACGTCGGCAACCCGGACCGCGCCTTCGACTTCGCGCAGCTGCCCAACGAGGGCATCGGCCTGGCGCGCCTGGAATTCATCATCAACCGCATGATCGGCGTGCACCCCAAGGCGCTGCTCAACTACGACAAGCTGCCGCGTGACATCAAGGCCTCCGTGGACCAGCGCTGCGCCGGCTATGCCTCGCCGGTGGACTTCTATGTCGAGAAGCTGGTGGAAGGCATCGCCACGCTGGCCGCCGCCTTCTACCCGAAGCGGGTGATCGTGCGCATGTCGGACTTCAAGTCCAACGAGTACGCCAATCTCATCGGCGGCAAGCTTTACGAGCCGGAAGAAGAAAACCCGATGCTGGGTTTCCGCGGGGCGTCGCGCTACATCTCCGACAACTTCCGCGACTGCTTCGACCTGGAAGTGCGCGCGCTGAAGAAGGTGCGCAACGAGATGGGCCTGACCAACGTCGAGGTCATGATTCCCTTCGTGCGCACCACGGGCGAGGCGAAGCGTGTGCTGGAGCTGCTGGCCGAGAAGGGCCTGAAGCGCGGCGACAACGGCCTGAAGGTCATCATGATGTGCGAGCTGCCGACCAATGCGCTGCTGGCCGATGACTTCCTGGAGCACTTCGACGGCTTCTCCATCGGCTCCAACGACCTGACCCAGCTGACCCTGGGCCTGGACCGCGATTCCGGCATCGTCTCCCACCTGTTCGACGAGCGTGATCCGGCCGTGAAGTTCCTGCTGGCCCGTGCCATCCAGGCCTGCAGGAAGGCCGGCAAGTACATCGGCATCTGCGGCCAGGGTCCCTCGGACCACCCGGACCTGGCCAAGTGGCTGATGGACCAGGGCATCGACTCGGTGTCGCTGAATCCGGACTCCGTGCTCGACACCTGGTTCTTCCTGGCCGAGCAGCACGGCGAGTAAGGCCGGGCGGCGTGATTAAAAAAGGCGGGATTTCCCGCCTTTTTTATTGCCTGCGGTTTGGGAGTGGGGGAGCGTACCGTTGAGGCGTTGAGGCGTTGAGGCGTTGAGGCGTTGAGGCGTTGAGGCGTTGAGGCGACGGTGGGGCTCGCGGTTCTGGGACCTCTGCGGGCCCTTGATGAGGGGCGCTGCGATCGAAAGCGGCACGTAGAATCCGGATCCCTTGCGGATCATCTGCTCCGGGAGTGAACCATGGCCTTTCACCGGCTGGAAAAACTCATCCACCTGCACGACGGCTATCGCCGCGTGTTTCAGGTCGGCCGGCTGTCGCTGCTGCTGATCCAGCAGGACGGGCAGCGCTGGCTGGTCCGCAACCGCTGTCCGCACAAGGATTTCCCGCTGCACGATGGCAGTCTGCACGGTACGCGCCTGCGTTGCCGTCACCATGGGCTGGACTTTGACCTGGCGGCCGGCGGGCAGTGCGTGCAGTTTCCCCGGCAGGCCTGCGTGGAAATGTTCCCGCTCTGCCATGACGGGGCGGACGTGGGTGTGGAGTTGCCGGAGGAGGGATGAGGCTGAGGCTTTGAGTCGGTGGCTTGCCAGCGCAGGCGATTGGGCAAGGTCGGCGCAGGCGGCCGGGCAGGTTGTCCGGGGGAGGGCTCAGGCTGGACGTCAGGGCAGGCATCCCGGAAGCACACCGGGGCAGTACCTCAAGGCGAAGGGGCAGCGTGGGACTGCAGGGCCGGAGGCAATGGCAGGACGGATAGCGGCGGAGCGAGTGGGCGGGCTGTCAGGGTCGGGGCAGGGGCGTTCTCCCGCAGGGGCTCAGGAGCTGCGGGCGGGGGCGAGGGCGGCAAGTGCGGTTGCGGAGCCGCCATAGAGGTTGCGGTAGCGGCTCATGACGCGCTTGACGTAGTCCCGGGTCTCGGTGAAGGGCGGGATGCCGCCATACTTCTTCACGTTGCCCTCGCCGGCGTTGTAGGCGGCCAGGGCGAGTTCCAGGTCCTTGTAGCGGTTGATCAGGTACTTGAGGTGCTTGGTGCCGGCCCTGATGTTTTCGGCGGGATCGTAGGCATCGCCGACGGCATACATCGAGGCTGTGGCCGGCATGAGTTGCATCAGGCCCTGGGCGCCAGGCTTGGAGCGGGCGCGGGGATTGAAGCCGGATTCGGTGTGGATGAGGGCCTTCACCAGGCCGTAGTCGATATTGTGGGCGAGGGCGGCTTTCTTGATGAGGTCGTCGAAGGCGTTGCGGTTCTTGCTGAAGCTCGGGCGGACGGCCAGCTCGTTATTGCCCCAGTTGCCGTAGCGGTGCACGTTGGTGTCAGGGAACCAGGTCACTTTCTCCAGTACCTGGTACTTGCGGAAACCTTCCCCCTTTGGCTTCTTGCGCTCGGTCACCACATTGGTGAACAGCACATTGCCGTTCTCGTCGCGGAACTTGTAGATATTGCCGGCGTGCGTCGGCAGCGGCAGGCTGCAGGCAAGCGCGCAAAGGCAGGCAAGAACGCGGGCGGCTGGGATCATTGTGGTCAGGGCGGCCGTGGTGGGGGCGTGGTCTAGCTTCTCGCTTTTGCCACTGAGGTTCAAGCATAGCAATAACTCCTGTCAGAACAATACTTTGCCAGCTCTTCCTGAGCAATGACATCAATTTTCCGACAAAATCCGCACATCCGCAGCCGGCGAATTTCGCATGTCCCCGGGGAGGCCCCCTCTCTAGAATGGGTGACTTGTCCCCCTGGAGACGGTCATGGATGACTTTCAGTACCAGGTGCGAGTGACGGGCCTCGCCACCGATCGCTTCCCTGCCGCAGGGATCGCCGCCGCCTTTGCCGAACTGTTCTGCCTGGCCCCGCCCGAGGCCGAGGCCCGCCTGTCCATGCTGCCGCTGGTGGTACGCGGCAACCTGTCGCTGGAGCAGGCCCGCAAGTACTGCCGGGTGCTGGCACGCCGTGGCATTGAGTGCGAGCTGCTGGTGCAGCGGCCCGTGGAGGAGGGCCCGGCGACCACCACCGGAGGGGAGGGCGTGCAGGCGGCCCCTTCCGGGCAGGGGGCTTGAGGCGCCTCGCGAGGCTTGCCGGGCCCGTGGAACACACAGGCATTCGTTGTAGGCAGAATGGAAATTCGCCTGTGAGACAATGACCTAGCGCACATTTTAAGCGCACCGTAACAAAGTTATGCAGGTCCCAGCGTGCAACTTAAGAAGTTACTTTAAGTTTTGTTCGCCCCGCGCTGTCAGATGTGTTCCACGCGTAAGTTATACACTCTGTCGGACAACGCCGTTTTTTCCCTCTTCCGCCGCTGCCCTCCACCCTCCGGGAGCCGTTGTCCAGCGCTGTATGAAAAATAAACTCCTGATTTTATTGAAAATATTTAAGGTGACGAAAAAAGCGTCAAACTGTTGCGGAGGCAAGGCTGACGCGGGTTTCGCGACCTAAGCCGTCGTCTGTACACAGAGTTATCCACAGAAACTGTGGACAGAGTTTCTTAATGTAACTTGTGAGCCGCTCACGGTTTCGCCATTCGCGCCGCTACGTCCGCCAGGCGCCGGCTATAGCCCGTCTCGTTGTCGTACCAGGCCACCACCTTGACCAACTGTCCGCCCTGGACCTGGGTCAGGGCGGCGTCCACGGTGGCCGAGTGGGGGTCGTCCAGGTAGTCCGCCGACACCAGGGGTCGCGACTCCACTGCCAGGATGCCGTTCAGCGTGCCCTCGGCTGCCATCTCCAGGGCCAGGTTCACGGCGGCGGCCGTGGTGTGCCGGTCCACCAGGAAGCTGCAATCGATCAGGGAGGCGTTGCTGACCGGGGCACGCACGGCAAAGCCATCCAGGCGGCCCGACAGTTCGGGCAGGACGCGGCCGATGGCGTGGGCAAATCCGGAGGAGGTGGGAATCAGGGATTCGCCCGCGCTACGCCCGCGGCGCCAGTCGCCATGCCCCTGGTCGAGCAGTGCCTGGTCGTTGGTCATGGCATGCACGGTGGTAATGAAGCCGTGGCGAATGCCAAGGGCGGCGTCGATGACACTGGCTACCGGCGCCAGGCAATTGGTGGTGCAGGAGGCGGCAGACACGGCGCGGGCATGGTGGAGGTCATGGAGACGGTCGTTGATGCCCATGACGATGTTGGGAATGTCCTCCACGGGCTGGGAGACCAGCAGGCGCGGTGCGCCGGCCGCGAGGAAGGCGTCGGCGCCGGCGCGGTCCTTGATGCGACCGGTGCAGTCGATGACCAGGTCGACGCGCTCGCCCCAGGGAACCCGCGCCGGGTCGCGTTCGGCGCTGAAGGTGGCCAGGTGGCGACCCAGGCGCAGGGCCTCGCCCTGGACCCGGGCATCGTGCGGCCAGCGCCCGTGGACGCTGTCAAAGCTGATCAGGTGAGCGGCCTGCGCCGGGCTCAGGGCCGGATCATTGAGGTGGGCGAGGACAAGGTGCCCCTGGCTGCCGGCGATGTGGCGTGCCAGCAGGCGGCCAATGCGGCCAAAGCCGTTGATGCCGATACGGAAGCTCATGCTGCCTCCTTTACAGGTCGCATGCGGGGAAGGGCGGGGCGGCGGCGTGCAGGCCCGGTTACGGCGCCGGCTCTTTCCCAGACTAGTCCCCGTGCCGGCGAATGCCACGGGCCTGCGACGGCCGCGCGGCAAAAGCCGCTGCAAGGCAGGCGCCCGCGGCCGGCCTTTCATGACATGATTCAGCCTTTGCGGTCATGGCGCCGGCGGATAGCGCCGCGGCGAGTTGGGACAGGGACATGCTGAACCGGATCTGGCTGGGGTTTTTCCTCATCGCCTTCCTGACCTGCCTGGTGCAGGCGACGCTGGGCGGCCAGCCGGAAATCTTTGCCGCCGTGGTCGACGCCAGCTTCAAGGCCGCGCGGCTCTCGGTGGAGGTGGCTATCGGCCTGGTCGGGCTGCTTTGCCTGTGGCTGGGACTGTTCCAGGTGGCGGAGCGGGCCGGCCTCATCGGCAAGCTGGCCTGGTTGCTGACGCCGCTGTTCCGCCGCCTGATGCCGGAAGTGCCGGCGGGGCATCCCGCCATCGGTGCCGTCACCATGAACCTGTCGGCCAACATGCTGGGGCTGGACAATGCCGCCACGCCCCTGGGCCTAAAGGCGATGCGCGAGCTGCAGACGCTGAACGCCACTCCGGACACGGCCACCAACGCCCAGATCCTGTTCCTGGTGCTGAACACCGCCTCGGTGACCCTGATTCCGGTCACGGTCTTCCTTTACCGGGCGCAGTTCGGCGCCGCCAACCCGGCCAGTGTATTCCTGCCCATCCTCATCACGGGCATGGCGGGCACCCTGGCAGGGCTGCTGCTGACGGCCTGGATCCAGAAGCTGAAGATCTGGGATACGGTGGTGCTGGCCTACCTCGGCGGCCTGGCGCTGTTCATGGGGACGGTGGTGGCTTTCGTGGCCAGCGCCCCGCCGGAACTGCTCGGGGTGCGCTCGGCGATGGTGGGCAACCTGCTGCTGCTGGGGGTCATCGTGCTGTTCCTGGTGGCGGGCTGGCGCCGCGGCATCGATGTCTACGAAACCTTTGTCGAGGGCGCGAAGCAGGGCTTCGAGACGGCCATCAGCCTGATCCCCTACCTGGTCGCCATGCTGGTGGCGATCGCAGTCTTCCGCGCCAGCGGGGCCCTCGAGGCCATGCTGCAGAGCCTGGGGGCGGTCTTTGCCTGGCTGGGACTGGATACGGACTTCGTGCCGGCGCTGCCCACGGCCTTCATGAAGTCGCTGTCGGGATCCGGGGCGCGGGCGATGATGCTGGAGACCTTCCAGCATTACGGTGTGGACTCCTTTCCGGCGCTGGTGGCGGCGGTGGTGCAGGGCTCCTCGGAGACCACCTTCTATGTGCTGGCGGTCTATTTTGGCGCCGTCGGCATCCGCAAGGAGCGCCACGCCCTGGCCTGCGGGCTCTTTGCCGACCTGGTGGCGGTGGTGGTGGCCATCCTGGTGTCGTACTGGTTTTTCCACTGAAGTGAGGGCCTGAGCCTGCGGCGTGCCGGGCGGTCGCCGGAACGGCCCGGCGCACCGGGTACGCGCCGCCGTCACCGGGGCTGAATCCGTCGCGCAAGGCCGGCACACCGGGGGGGCGGGGCGCCATCAGGCGGGCTGGCGAAAACCTGTACAAATCGTTTCCCGAGTGTCGCGCTGTCGCTACAATCGCCGCTTCTCGGAACGAGCGCCTGCGGAGTCAAAGAATGCGTCGCGTCATCTTCAATCAGAAGGGTGGAGTAGGGAAGTCCAGCATCACCGTGAACCTGGCGGCCATCAGCGCCGCCAACGGCAAGCGTACGCTGGTCGTCGACCTGGACCCGCAGTGCAATGCCAGCCAGTACCTGCTGGGCGAGGCCGCCGAGTTCTCCCGCGACAAGCCGGAGCTCTCGCCCAATATCGGCCAATTCTTCGCGCAGACCCTGTCCTTCAGCCTGAAGGAAAAGCCGATCGCGGAGTACATCCACGCGACACCCTATGAAAACCTGTTCGTGATTCCCTCCAACCCTGAGCTGGGCGAGATCGAGCACCTGCTGGAAAGCAAGCACAAGATCTTCAAGCTGGCCGCCGCGCTGAAGTCACTGTCCAGCACCTATGACGCGATCTATATCGATACCCCGCCGGCCTTCAACTTCTATACCTTGTCGGCGCTGATCGCGGCGCAGCGTTGCCTGATTCCCTTCGACTGTGACGCCTTCTCGCGCC
This sequence comes from Pseudomonadota bacterium, assembly GCA_040385265.1. Lineage (GTDB taxonomy): Bacteria > Pseudomonadota > Gammaproteobacteria > Pseudomonadales > Moraxellaceae > UBA2031. The sequence goes on from JAZKHS010000055.1 coordinate 17,778, forward strand.
GGGCCCTGTATACCCTGCTGGAGAACGTGGCGGAGGCCAGGGGCGACCACAACGACGAGCTCGAGGTGGAAGGCATCATCGTCAACCAGTTCCAGCCCCGCGCCAGCCTGCCGGTGAAGCTGGTGGAAGAGCTGCG
>JAZKHS010000055.1:17923-26027 GCA_040385265.1 Pseudomonadota bacterium
CTTCAAGGCCTCGCTTTCCTCCTCGGTCATCATGAAGGAGTCGCATGAGCGGTCGCTGCCGCTGGTGCACCTCGCGCCCAAGCACAAGCTGACGGAGGAGTTCCGCTCCCTGTTTGACGAGCTTTACGGCGTCTGAGGGCGGCCGCGACAGTGAGTGACTCGGACGCTGCCGCCCTCAGAGCGCTCGGACGCGCTGGAACTCGGTGAGGGTGCGTTCGCGGGCCATACCGTGGTCGACCATGGGAGGCGGATACGCACTGAACAGCGAGGCGCCGGCCTTGCCGTGGGGCTCGTGCACGTCGCCGTCAAAATCGCGCAGCTCCTCGACGTACTCCCGGATGAAGCTGCCGTCCGGGTCGAACTTCCGGCCCTGGGTCACCGGGTTGAAGATGCGGAAGTAGGGCGCGGCATCATTGCCGGTGGACGCCGACCATTGCCAGCCGCCGTTGTTGGCGGCGAGGTCGCCATCGACCAGGTGGCGCATGAACCACCTCTCGCCCCAGCGCCAGTCGATGAGCAGATCCTTGGTCAGGAACATGGCCACGATCATGCGCAGGCGGTTATGCATCCAGCCGGTGGCCTGCAACTGGCGCATGGCGGCATCGACGATGGGAAAACCGGTGCGGCCTTCGCACCAGCGCCGGAACTCGTCCTCATCGTGACGCCACTGCAGGGGCGCGGTCTCGAGGCGAAAGGGGCGGTGGCGGCTGACCCGCGGCCAGCCCACCAGCACATGCTTGTAGAAATCACGCCAGCCGAGCTCGGAGATCCAGGTATCGATGCCGGCGCTCTCGCCTTTCCTGGCCTTGAGGCGCAACGCGGCATTCAGGCACTGCCGCGGCGAGAGGACGCCAGCGGCCAGGTAGGGGCCGAGGCGGCTGGTGCCGTCCTGGCCCGGGAAGTCGCGGCGTTGGTCGTAGCGGGCCAGGCTGTCCTGGGCGAATTCCGCGAGACGGGCGAGGGCGGCGGTTTCCCCGGCCGGCCACCAGCTGCCGGCGACGGCCGCATCGACATGCGAGTCGAAACCGGACACCTGGACCGGGATGGCATCGCTGCCGGCAAACGCGGACCGGCGTTTGCGCGGCGCCGGCTGCGGCGTGGCGCCGCTGGCAGCCAGGCGTTGCAGCCAGACACGTTTGAAGGGCGTGAACACGGAATAGAAGGTGCCATCGGCCTTGAGCAGGCTGCCGGGGGGGATCAGGCACTGGTCCTCGTGCAGGCGGAAGCGGATGCCATGCTCGCCGAGCGCAACAGCGACGGCGTCATCGCGGGCTCGCTCGTTCACCTCGTACTGGCGGTTGGCGTGGACCTCGTCGATGCCGTGGCGCCCGGCCAGGGCGGTGAGAAGGGCGGGCAGGGCGGCGTAATCCGGCGCGTTGAGAATGAGCAGGGGGATGCCCAGGGCGGCGAGGTCCTGCTGCAGCGTATGCAGGCAGCGCAGCTCGAAATCGACGCGCACGCCGGCAACGTCATGCGCCTGCCATTGTCCCGGCGTCAGCGCATAGACGCAGGCCACTTCCGCGCCGGCATCGGCGCAGGCGGCCGCCAACGCGGTATTGTCGGTGCTGCGCAGGTCGGCGCGCAGCCAGACCAGGTGACGGCTCACTGGCGCCGCTCCATGCGGCGCTCGTGCCGGCGGCGCCAGGCTTGCACGGCGCGGCGGATGCTTTCCAGGTCCTGGAAAATCTCCACGCCCTCGACCGAGCGCCGGCTGCCGCGCAGGGAGCTGCCACCGCCCCAGATCTCCACGCTCATGGGCAGGCGGAAGCGCACGTCCTCCAGGAACTCGATGGCCTTGGTCGCCGGGTAGGAGGCACTGAAGGAGAGGGCGACGATGTCGATCCGGTTTTTCTGCACGCCATGGATGATCTCGCGGACCGGCATCAGCGGGCCGAAGCAGACGGCGTCGACGCTGTCCAGGCGCAGCAGGGCCTCCACCATCAGCACGCCGAGGGTGTGGTTTTCCTCGGGCGGCGTGGTCAGCAGCACGCGCGGGGTGGCGGTGGGGGGGCGCAGGCCGCCGATGGCGTTGCGGATCAGGTTCTGCACCTGCTCGGTGTAGACATGCTCCTCGTGGATCTCGATTTCGCCCCGCATCCAGGCGTCCCCCACGATGGGGCTGGCGTACTGCAGGAACTCCAGGATGAAGCTCTGCAGGCCCATCTTGATGAGCTGGTGCGACAGGTAGTCGCGGATCTGGTGCATGTCGCCGCTTTTCAGCGTGGACAGCAGCTCTTTCTCGATTTCCGGCGCCGACTCCAGAGTGTTCGAGTAGCGCGAGCGCAGCAGGTTCTCGAGCTCGGGAATCTCGAGGCCGATGATCTTGCCCGGGCGGAAGCCGTTGTCGATCAGGCGGCGCACCAGGCGCAGCTTGCTGATCTGTACCTGCGGGTAGATGCGGTCGCCCTGCTCGTCCCGCTCGGGATTCGGGAAGGCGTAGCGCCGTTCCCACATCCGCAGCAGTTCCTTTGACACGCCCGTTTCACGTTCGACGGCCTGGATCGGCAGTCGCAATTCGGTATTGCTGTCCGGCATGATCTCAACCCTCCGCAGTACCAGGTCCGGCAGGGACCTGGAGTTTCTTTTTCAGTTTGCGCAGCAGCCAGCCCAGGACGGGCAGCTTCTCGTAGAGCTCCTCGGCGGCATCCCAGTAATCGCGGTGGCGGCTGACACGACCGTCCGCTGCGAAGGTGAGGTGGGTGCTGCCATGCAGGGTCAGGGCGCGCCCGCCGCTGCGGCAATGCATGTTCCAGATCAGGAAGGCCTGCGTGCCCTCCTGCACCGTGCCGGTGACCTCGAAGCGCGGCTCCTGCAGGGTCTCGAACATGTGCTCGTAGACGCGGCGCAGGCGGGCGCGGGAGGAGAATTCCTGGAAGGGGTCCTTGAAGTAGGCCTCCTCGGTATAAAACTCCGGGAGCCGTGCCAGGCTGGCCGGACTCAGGGTCTGGTACCACGCCACCAGGGCGGCGAGATTCGGGGTGCTCATGCTTGCTCCGCAACTTTCGCCAGCAGCGCGAAGCGCAGGCGGTAGGGCAGGCGGCGCAGCAGGCGCAGCCAGCAGGTAAAGCGTTTCGGGAAATGGATTTCGAAAGCGCCGGCCTCGAAGCCGCGCACCATCTCGGCCGCGGCCTGGTCCGGCGTCAGCAGAGCCGGCATCGTGAAGTCGTTCTGCTGCGTCAGCGGCGTATCCACGAAGCCGGGGTTGATCACATGTACGGCCAGGCCGCGCGGGTGGACATCCAGGTAGAGCGCCTCGGCGAAATTGATCAACCCCGCCTTGGTGGGTCCGTAGACCAGGGACTTGGGCAGGCCGGTATAGCCGGCGACGCTGCCGACCAGACTGATGGCGCCGTCGCCGCGCGCCAGCAGCGCCGGCAGCACGCGGGATACCCCGATCATGGCCGCCGCCAGGTTGGTGTCGACCATCTCCCGGACCAGCGCCGGGGAGAGTTCCCAGGCCCGTACCGGGCGGTAGGCCGCCGCGCAGTAGATGAAGTGGTCGATGCCCTTCCATTCGTGGGACAGGGTGGCGCAGGCGGCTTCCCAGGCGTCGGCGTCGTTGACGTCGAAGGCCAGCACGCGCACCCGCTCCGGCGCGAGGCCTCCGAGCTCGGCCAGCCTGGCGGCGTTGCGCGCGGTGACCGCCACGCAGGCGCCGCGCTCCAGCAGCGCCCGGACCAGTGCGGCGCCGATGCCGGTGCTGGCGCCGACAACCCAGACCCGGCGGCCGCGCCAGTCGGTGACGCGCGGATTGAGGCTCATGGCATCACCTCCACGCGGCGGAAGAACAGGGTGACTTCGCCCAGGTGCAGTCCGAACTTGGACATGCCGGTACGATTGACCAGGGTGTCGCGGTCCTGCAGGTACATCCAGTCATTCATCCTGACGTGGTAGACCTTGCCGTCCACGGGCAACGCCAGCGTATAGCGCCACTGCAGCGCCGAGCCCACGGCACGGCCCTCGGCCTCGCCCACGACGTCCGCCGCGCGCCCGGTATAGCGGCCGTCGGGATGCGCCGTCAGGTACCAGATGCGGGTCTGCCTGGTGCCGTCGTCGTAGACAAAGTATTCCTCGAGCTTGCCTTCGTTGCCTTTCCAGCTGCCGCGCAGGTCCACGGTGAAGCGCTTCACCACCTTGCCGGATCGGTCCTGGAACTGGCCCCAGGCCTGGACCTGGCCATTGAAGTACTGGCGCAGGTCCAGAACCGGCGTGGTGTTCCGGTAATCCTCGATACGGGCGCCGCAGGCGCTGAGCAGCGCCAACGACAAGACGAGCAGTAACCTGCGCATGGCGAACTCCTCAGTAGGTCATCAATACCTGGCACACGTCGGTGCGACGGGTCAGGAAGCCGGCCTCGCAATAGCAAAGATAGAAGCGCCAGAGGCGCACGAAGGCCTCGTCGAAGCCCTGGCCACGAATGGCGGGCAACTCTGCCTCGAAATTTTCGCGCCAGCGCCGCAGGGTACGTGCGTAGTCGAGGCCGAAGCGGTGGTCGTCCAGCAGGTCGAGGCCGGCATGGCGGATGTGCTGCCGCAGCACGGTGGGCGAGGGCAGCATGCCGCCGGGGAAGATGTATTGCTGGATGAAGTCGGTGCCACGCTGGTAATCCTCGTAGCGATCGTCGGCGATGGTGATGGTCTGCACCGCGGCGCGACCGCCCGGCTTCAGGCACTTGTGCAGGGTCTGGAAGTAGGAGGGCCAGTATTCCTTGCCCACCGCCTCCAGCATCTCGACGGAGACAATGGCGTCGAAGCGGCCCTCGAGGTCGCGATAGTCCAGGAAGCGGAAGTGGGTGCGGCCCTCGGCCGGTGTGCCGCGCACCCGCTCGCGGGCGTACTCCAGCTGCTGCTGCGACAAGGAAATGCCGGTGACATAGCAGCCGCGTTCGGCGGCCCGCTCCGCCAGCCCGCCCCAGCCGCAGCCGATTTCCAGCAGGTGGTCGCCGCGCTGCAGCTGGAGCAGGTCAAGCAGGCGGTCGTACTTGGCATGCTGCGCTTCCTGCAGCGACTGCTGCTCGTGGCTGAACAGCGCCGCCGAGTAGGTCATCGACGGATCCAGCCACAGCCGGTAGAAATCGTTGCCGATGTCATAGTGGGCATGGATGTTCTTCTTGCTGCCGGCGCGGGTGTTGCGGTTCATCAGGTGGCGAAGGCGATACAGCAGGGTGCCCCAGAAGCTGCCGTGCAGGGCCTTTTCCAGGATGTCCTGGTTGGCCAGCGCGAGCATGAGCACGGCGAGCAGGTCGGGCGTGTCCAGCTTCTGGTCGCGATAGCTTTCGGCCACGCCGATATCGCCGCTCTTGAGGATGGCGGCGCAGGCGGCCCAGTCGTTGATCTGCAAGGTGGCGTCGGGGCCGGGCAGGTCACCCTGGAAAAGGAGGGCCTCCCCCATGGGTGTCACCAGGTGAAGCCGGCCGGCTTTGATGCCCTCCAGCAGGCGCAGGAAGCTGCGCGCGAGCGCCGGAACGGCGCGGATATCGGAGGGGGGGCTGGCAGCGATCGTCATGTCGAGATCTCCTCGGAGGGCGGGACGGGTTTCTTGTGGAATTTCGCGCCCTTCAGCCAGAGCCGCAGGGCTTGCCAGTGGATGCGCGCCACCACCAGCAGGGTGGACCAGCCAAAGCTGGCGGCCGTGCGCAGCAGCATGGCGTCGGAAAGGGGGGCGGCCGCGCCGGTGACGGCCGTCATCAGCACCGGCTCCGCCGCCACCCAGTAATCGATGCGCACGGTGCGGCGGTCTTGTTCCAGGCGGAAGCGGAAGCGGTACTCGCCCTCGACGTCGAAGAAGGGCGAAACGTGGAAGATCTTTTGCGCGCGCAGGTCGCTGTCGGGGGCGATGATGCCGCCGTCCGGAGCCGTGAGCAGGTAGCAATGACGCTCGCCAAAGGTGTTGTTGACCTCGCAGATCACGGCGCGCAGCCGGCCGTCGCGGTCTTCGCAGTACCAGAAGCTCACCGGGTTGAAGACGAAGCCCAGCATGCGCGGCATGGCCTGCAACCAGATCTCGCCGTCGGCGGGTACCGCGAAGCGCTCGAGGATGCCGCGCGCCCAGGCCATGCCGTCCTTGCCATCGCCGTGGTCGGCCTCGTGGAAGCTGAACAGGTTGAAGTGATCCAGGCTGAACAGGGCGCGCTTCAGCTCCGGCTTGCGGCTGACCGGGAAGCAGACGAAAAACGCCGGGTAGCGGAAATGGTGGCGCTTCGGCTTTAGCCGGGTATGCACGACCTTGCCGCGGTAGAGCCAGGATTCAGTCACGGGCACCTTATGCATGGGGGATCCAGGGCACCGTGGCGCCCAGCAGCTGCGCCACTTTCATGCCAGCCTTGAGGCCGTCCTCATGGAAGCCGTAGCTGGCCCAGGCGCCGCAGAAGTAGACCCGGTCCAGGCCCTGGATCGCCGCCAGCCTGGCCTGCGCCGCATAGGCGGACTGGTCCAGCTGCGGATGCGCATAATCGATGCGCTGGATTACCTTGTCCGGCGCGGGAGGCGCCGGCGGGTTCAGGGTGACGAAGACGTCGCTGGAAAAAGGCAGCGGCTGCAGGCGGTTCAGCCAGTAGGTGACCGCCACCGGGCTCGCGCCATCACCACTGCCTCGGCCGTAGTAATTCCAGGCCGACCAGGCCTTGCGGCGTACCGGCATGAGGCTGCTGTCGGTGTGCAGCCAGGCGGTGTTGGGCAGGTAGCGGATGCCGGACAGGACTTCGCGCTCGGCGGGATGGGCATCCTGGAGCAGGGCCAGGGCCTGGTCGGTATGGGTGGCCAGCACGACGCGGTCGAAGCGCTCGCTGCCGCGGGCACTGGTGACCACCACGGCCTCGCTCTCGCGGCGCACGGACTGCACCGGGCAGGACAAGCGCACGTCCGGGATCAGCGTCAGCATGGCCTTCACGTATTCGCGCGAGCCGTTGCGGACCGTTTTCCACTGCGGCCGGTCAAACACCTGCAGCAGGCCGTGATTCAGGCAGAACTGCAGGAAGGTCTCGGCCGGGAAGGCTTCCATCCCGGTCAGCGGCGTCGACCAGATCGCGGCACCCATGGGGTAGAGGTACCAGCGGCGGAACTCCTGGCTGTAGCCCTGCTCATCCAGCAGTTGGCCGAGGGTGGGGCGGTGGCCGCGGGCATGGACCAGCAGGGCCTGGGCATTGCGGTTGAAACGGAGGAGATCGCTGACCATGCGCCAGAAGGCCGGGCGCAGCAGGTTGCGGCGCTGCGCGAAGAGGGTGCCGAGGTCGCTGCCGGCCCACTCCAGGTCCTCGCCGGGGAGGGAGACGGAAAACGTCATCTCGCTGGCCGGGGTGTCCACGCCGAGCAGGGCGAAGAGCTGGATCAGGTTGGGATAGGTGCGGTCGTTATGTACCAGGAAGCCGGTGTCGACCGGGTGGGTGAGGCCGTCCAGGGTGACGTCGACGGTGTTGCTATGGCCGCCGGCATAGTCGGCGGCCTCATAGAGCACCACTTCGTGCTGGGGGGAGAGCAGCCAGGCGGCGCCCAGTCCGGCAATCCCCGATCCGATGACGGCAATTCGCATCTTCTTCCTGCCTTGTGACTAGTCGATGTTGTTCAATACGGAAAACGTTGCGGACTGGATGCACCTATTTTGTCCTGTACATGACGAGGTGAAACCAGACTGTCCAATACAACGCGCCACTCATGTATTGAACAGTAGGCCCCGAACCCATGGTTCTGTATTAGACAAATGGCTATTTTGTCCAATCAATCCCCTCCTTTGGCTGGGACAAAATGCCACTGCCCGGCCTTGTCCGGCGCCGGAGATTTTCGTGTAGAGTCATGATTTTGATGAGAAAAAAGGAGGGTTGACCGAAATGGCTAGCCTGCATCCGGCCCTGGCGCCCGCCATGGCGCTGCTCCCGGACAACCAGCCGCTTGTCCTGCTGACCCGGCACTCGGTACGCGAGCCGGCGCCGAACGGTATTGCCGGCTATGACCTGCCCCTGACCGAGGAGGGCATCCGCCTGGCGGAGGAGTGGGGGCGGCAGCTGCGCTGGCCGTTGCATGCCCTGCATTCCAGTCCCGTGGGTCGCTGCGTCGATACCGCCAGCGTCGTCAGTCCATGGCCATTACTGGTGGACCACCACGGCGTGCCG
>JAZKHS010000056.1:0-10739 GCA_040385265.1 Pseudomonadota bacterium
CTCTGCAACTCTGCAACTCTGCAACTCTGCAACTCTGCAACTCTGCAACTCTGCAGCCCGGCAACCCGGCAACCCGGCAACCCGGCAACCCGGCAACCCGGCAACCCGGCAGCCGCGGGATTCTCGAAGGCATCGAGATCTTCGACGTTTGACGCGGAGGGGCGGTCTGCCGAGGGCCGGGGTCGTGCTCATGAAAAAGCCCGCGGATGGCGGGCTTTTTCAGGGACGGCAGGAGGGGGCGGGTGGCTGCTCAGGGCAGGTGGCGCTTCACCCAGCCCAGCAGGTCGGCGAGGACCTCGTCGCGGTTGGTTTCGTGCAGGATGTCGTGGCGCGCGCCCGGATAGAGGCGCAGCGTGACGTCGCGGCTGCCCACCACATCGCGGTAAACCTGCGCCAGCTTCTCCATGCCGCGGCCATGGTGGCCGGCGGGGTCGTTGTCGCCGGCGAACAGGTACACCGGCAGGTCGCTGCGGATGCGGCGCATGGCGTCGTCGCGGTAGAGGGTGTTGAGGCCGCGCAGGAAGTCGCGCCAGTAGCCGTTGCACATCTGGAAGCCGCACAGCGGGTCGGCGATGTAGCGGTCGACGAAGCCGTTCTCGCGCGAGAGCCAGTCAAAGTCGGTGCGCGCATTCTTGAACGCCTTGTTGAAGCCGCCAAAGGACAGCGCATGTACCAGCGGGCTGCGGCCATGTTCGCCCTGGCGCCAGGTTTCCAGGCGCACCATCAGACCGGCCAGATAGGTAAACCAGGGTGCCTGGTAGGAGCTGCCCTCGATCAGCAGCAGGTTGATGCGGTCGGCATGGCGCTGGGCGAAGGTCTGGGCGATGAAGGAGCCCATGCTGTGGCCGAGCAGGATGACGGGCAGGTCGGGATGGCGGCGGCGCACCTCGGCGTTGACCCGCTCCATGTCGTCGCAGAGGCCGTCCCAGTGCTGGGAGAGGCTGGTATTGCCCAGGGCCCCCGGGCTGACGGCCTGGCCATGGCAGCGATGGTCATGGGCCAGCACGGCGTAGCCGGCCTGGTTGAGCAGGTCCGCCACGTCGGCGTAGCAGCCGGAATGCTCGGCCATGCCGTGGGAAATGTGGATGACGGCACGCGGTTCCGCCACCGGCCAGTGCCGGAAGGGGATGCGGTGGCCGTCAGGGCAGGCCAGCCATTCGAGTGAATCAGCTGAAGTCATGGCATACATGGCGTGGCTCGTGACCAGATTGTTCATTATCCTAGTGACCTTTTCTCAAGGGTTATCGCCGGAGCCGTCAGGGGCATGAATGCCGCCGTTCACTACCGCATCGCATCGCGCCAGCCTTCTGCGCATATCTTCGACCTGACGCTGTCTGTCGCCAAGCCGGCGCCAGACGGACAGCAGCTGCGTCTGCCGAATTGGATACCCGGCAGCTACATGATCCGTGATTTTTCCCGTCACCTGGGCCCCATCAGTGTAGTGGACGGGGCCGGGCAGCCGGTGCCGCTCATCCGCAGCGGCAAGTCCGACTGGCGCTGCGCGCCCGCGACCGGGCCGTTGACCGTGCATTACAGCGTCTACGCCTGGGACCTTTCCGTACGCGGCGCCCACCTCGACCAGAGCCACGGCTTCTTCAACGGCACCTCGGTCTTCCTTGAGGTGGTGGGCCAGCAGGACCAGCCGCACCGCGTCGACATCGAGTGTCCGGAGGGCGTTGCCGGCTGGGAAGTGGCCACCAGCCTGGCGCGCGCGGCCGCTACCCCGGAGTGGGGCTTTGGCGCCTACCTGGCCGGCAGCTATGACGAGCTCATCGACCACCCGGTGGAGATGGGGACCTTCAGCCGTGCCCGTTTCAGCGCCTGTGGCGTCCCCCATGATGTCGTCGTCAGCGGCCGCCACCGTGCCGACCTGGAGCGCCTGTGCCGGGACCTCGAGCCGTTGTGCGCGGCGCAGATCCGCTTTTTTGGCGAACCGGCCCCCTTTGCCCGCTACGTCTTCCTGGTCACGGCGGTGGGCAGCGGCTATGGCGGCCTCGAGCACCGCGCCTCCACGGCGCTGCTGTGCTCCCGTGACGACCTGCCGCAGCCAGGCGAGCCGGCGGCGCCGGGCGAGCGTTACCGGACCTTCCTCGGCCTTTGCAGCCACGAGTACTTCCACAGCTGGAACGTCAAGCGCATCAAGCCGGCGGCCTTCCTGCCCTACGACCTCACGGCCGAGACCGTCACCCCCTTGCTGTGGGCCTTCGAAGGCTTTACCAGCTACTACGACGACCTTTTCCTGGTCCGTGCCGGCCTCATCACGCCCGAGGCCTACCTGGAGCTGCTGGCGCAGCAGGTGACCCGTCACCTGCGCACGCCCGGCCGCCTGCGCCAGAGCGTGGCCGAGTCCAGTCGCGAGGCCTGGACCAAGTACTACAAGCAGGACGAGAACTCGCCCAATGCCATCGTCAGCTATTACGTGAAGGGGGCCCTGGTCGGCCTCTGCCTGGACTTGCTGCTGCGCGAGAAGAGCGGTGACCAGGTCTCCCTGGACACGCTGATGCAGCGGCTGTGGGCCGAGTTTGGCCAGACCGGTCGGGGCGTTGGCGAGGACGACATCCAGCGCCTGGCCGCCGAGCTCTGCGGGGACTCCCTGGCCGCGTTCTGGGCCCAGGCCCTCGACGGCACCGATGAGCTGCCGCTGGCTGAGCTGCTGGTGGCGCGGGGCCTGGACTGGACCCTGCGCGCGGCGGAGGGCGCGGCCGACAGTGGCGGCAAGCCCGGCAGTGGCGATGGCCGCGCCCGTGCCTGGCTGGGTGCCAAGGTCGGCGGCGGCGAGGCAGGGGCACTCCTGCAGCATGTGTTCACGGGCGGCCCGGCCCAGGCGGCCGGGCTGTCGGCGGGGGATATGGTGATTGCCGCGGACGGCCTCAAGGTCAGTGGCGCCAGCCTGGACAAGGGGGTGGGCAGTCGCGTTCCGGGGGAGGTCCTGGAGCTCCATGCCTTTCGCCGCGACGAGCTGATGCGCTTCAGCGTGACCCTGGCGGCGGCCCCGGCGGATACCTGCGTCCTGGCGCTGGCGGCCGAGGCCGGTCGCCGGTCGCGCGCAGAGGCCTGGATCCGGGGCCAGCCGGCCTGAAGCCGCCGCCGGGCAGTGCCCGGCGCATGTCCCCCGAGTCTCGGCCCGGGGCGTCCTGGCCACCGGCACCCCGGCGGACGCGACGGAATCACCCGGCTTCTGGCCGGTCGTCGCCGAAAGGCGGCAAAAACGGCAACAAAACTCACGGCAAGGCTGCCGGATCTGCCGGTCTTTGGCACAATCCATCGTCATAACAAGATCGGCCACGACTCACCCAAGGAGTACCCCATGCAAGCGGATTTCTGGAAAGACAAATACCCGGCCGATGTGCCCTTCGAGATCGACACCGCCGTCTACGGGTCGGTCAACGAGGTCTTCCTCGAGGCCTGCCGGAAATACGCCGACCTGCCGGCCGTGTCCAACATGGGCAAGACCCTGACCTACCGCGAGCTGGACCGCCTCACCGCCGCCTTCGCCGCCTATATCCAGAACGAGACCGATCTCCAGCCGGGCGACCGCATCGCCCTGCAGATGCCCAACATCCTGCAATACCCGGTGGCGGTGTTCGGCGCCATGCGTGCCGGCCTCATCATCGTCAATACCAACCCGCTCTACACCGAGCGCGAGATGCTGCACCAGTTCAACGACTCCGGCGCCAAGGCACTGCTGGTCGTCTCCAACTTCTGCGACAAGGTGGAGAAGGTGCTGCCGCAGACCGGCATCAAGACCGTCATCGTCACCGAGCTCGGCGACCAGCTCCCGGGCTTCAAGCGCCTGCTCACCAATTTCGTGGTGAAGAAGGTCAAGAAAATGGTGCCGGCCTACAGCCTGCCCGATGCCATTCCCTACACCACGGTGATGAGCCGCGGCGCGAAGCACCAGGTCAAGGACGCCAGGCCCGTGGCCGGCGACATTGCCGTGCTGCAGTACACCGGCGGCACCACCGGCGTGGCCAAGGGCGCCATGCTCACCCACGCCAACCTGGTCGCCAACCTGTTGCAGATGCGCGCCACCCTGACCGGCTTCGAGGCGGGCAAGGAAGTCACCATCGTGCCGCTGCCGATGTACCACATCTTCGCTTTCGTGGTGTGTTGCCTGGGCATGATGGACCAGGGCGGCCATTCCGTGCTGATCACCAACCCGCGCGACATCCCCGGCTTCGTCAAGGAACTGGCGAAGTGGCGCTTCACCGGTTTTGCCGGCCTCAACACCCTGTTCATCGCGCTGATGCAGAATGCCGAATTCCGCAAGCTCGATTTCTCCTCGCTCAAGCGCACCATGGCCGGCGGCATGGCCACCCAGGTCAAGGTGGCCGAGGACTGGGAAAAGCTCACCGGCTGCGCCATCTGCGAAGGCTTCGGCATGACCGAGACATCGCCCGTGGTGTCCGTGAACCCGCTGTCCGCCATCCGTATCGGCACCATCGGCATGCCGCTGCCCAATACCCTGGTCAAGGTCATCGACGATGACGGCAAGGAGCTGGAACCGGGCCATGCCGGCGAGCTCTGCGTGAAGGGGCCGCAGGTCATGAAGGGGTACTGGCAGCGTCCGGAAGCCACCGACGAGATCCTGGACGCCGACGGCTGGCTCAAGACCGGCGACGTCGCCGTCATCGACCGCGACGGCTATATGCGCATCGTCGACCGCAAGAAGAACATGATCCTGGTGTCCGGCTTCAACGTGTACCCGAACGAGATCGAGGATGTCGCCGCCAAGCATGATGGCGTGCTGGAGAGCGCCGCCATCGGCGTGCCCTGCGACAAGTCCGGCGAGGTGGTGAAGCTGTTCGTGGTCAAGAAGGATCCGGCCCTCTCCGAGGACGTCCTGCTCGAGCACCTGCGTGCCCACCTGACCGGCTACAAGGTGCCCAAGCACATCGTGTTCCGCGACGACCTGCCCAAGACGCCGGTCGGCAAGATCCTGCACCGCGAGCTGCGCGGCCAGTAAACCGGCCAGGCCCCGGTCGTCCATCCTCCTGCCGGGGGAGGGGTGGCCGGGGCTTTTTTCATGCAGAATGACGGCACCTGCCACCGTCTAGGCTGCAACGCCCCGTCACCCTGTCAGGCCAGCCAATCCGTCCCCGGCGCGGTCGTTTACCATAGGCGGGGCGCTGCCGGTATGCAGCGGCGCTGGCCAACTAGAAAAATCTACCCGATGCGGAACCTCTCCATGATCCTGAGCAAGCAGTTTTTCCAGCGTGTGCTGCTGGCCACCGGTCTGGCCTTGTCGGCGCCCGCCGTCGTGGCGGCCCCCGGTGCCTTCGAGAAGCCCCTCAACATGACGTTCTGCGTGTACGACCCGGTCGGCACCAAGGGCGACGCGTCTACCCGAGCCAGCGACATGGCGCTGGCGGCGCGCAAGTGGAACATCATGACCACGGTCAGGGTCTACATCGACGAGCGCATTGCGGCCGAGGACTTCAAGGCCGGCCAGTGCGACGGCGTTGTGCTGACCTCGCTCCGCGCCCGCCAGTTCAACAAGTTCATGGGCAGCATGGATGCCATCGGCGGTATCCGTAATTACAACGAGATGCGCTCGCTGCTGCGTACCCTGTCCAGCCCGGCCATCGTGCCGCTGACCATCTCCGGCCCCTACCAGGTCGTCGCCGCCATTCCGCTGGGCGCGGCCTATGTGTTCGTCAATGACCGCAGCATCAACTCCATCGAGAAGGCGGCGGGCAAGAAGGTGGCCGTGCTGGAGTGGGACAAGTCCCAGGCCAAGCTCGTGCAGCAGCTGGGCTCGCAGCCAGTGGCGTCCGACATCTCCAACTTTGCCGGCAAGTTCAACAACGGCCAGGTGGATATCGTGGTGGCGCCGGCGATCGTGTTCAAGCCGCTTGAGCTGTACCGCGGCCTCGGCACCAAGGGCGCCATCTTCCGCTTCCCGGTGGTGATGATCTCCGGTGCCGTCATCATCAACCGCGAACGCCTGTCGAAGCAGGTGCCCGACCTGGATGCCCGTGTCGAGCTGATGCGCCAGTACGCCTATGCCAATGTCGAGGAAGCCTTCAGCTACGTGGCCAAGAGCGAGAAGGAGATCGAGGAGCGCTACTGGCTGGACCTGACGCCCACCGACAAGGACAAGTACCAGCGCATGCTGCGCGAGGCACGCCTGATGCTGACCCAGGACGGCACCTACGATCCGCAGATGATGAAGGTGCTGAAGCGCGTACGCTGCAAGGCGGAGCCGCAGAACTACGAGTGCGCGCTCAAGGACGAGTAAGCCGGTCCGGCGCCTGCCGGCTCTGCCTCCTGCCAACGCCCGGCCAAGCCCTGCTTGCCGGGCGTTGTCGTTTCCGGCCGGCAGTCCGGGGAGCAGGGGTCGCGGGATCCGGGCAGCCGGCGGACGCCCTCGCGGACGGAGGGCGTGGCCGGGAGGCTGGGCGCCGACGCGCTGCCGCGAGCGGTGGCGATCTTTTACGCCAACCGGCAGTGGGCGCCGGCCTGGGATGAAGCCCGCTTCCAGGCGCCGTTGCGTGCCCTCGACGGGCTGGAGGGGGATGGCCTGCGCCCGGCCGACTACGCGCTGCCGGCGTTGCGCCGCCTCGCCGGCGCCCGCGAACCGGGGCAACTGGCCGAGCGCGAGGTGCTCGCCACGCACAATTGCTTGCTGGCCCTGTTGCACCTGTACCGTGGCAAGGCCGATCCGCATCGCCTGGATGCCCACTGGAATTTCGCCGGGCGCCGCCTGGCCCCCGCCGAGGCCCTGCGCGAAGTGGCGGCCAGCCTGGCCGGCAACCAGGTCGAGGAGCTGTTCGACCAGGCCCGTCCGGCCTGGGGCTTCTACGATCGCCTGCGCATTGCCCTGGCGCAGTTGCGGCGGCTGGAGGTGGCGGGCGGCTGGCCCGTGTTGCCGGCCGGGCCGACCCTGAAGCCGGGAGTGAGCGATGCCCGCGTGCCGCTGCTGCGCCAGCGCCTGGTGCTGGCCGGGTTGCTGCCGGCGGAGCCGGCACCAGTGGCGGCGCAGGTTTATGACGCTGCCCTGGTGGCGGCGGTACAGCGCTTTCAGCGCGAAGCCAATCTGGAGCCGGATGGCGGCGTCGGCCCGGCCACGCGCGCCGAGCTGAACGTTCCCGTGCCGGCCCGCATCGACCAGCTTCGCGCCAATCTCGAGCGCGTGCGCTGGTTCCAGAACCAGCTGGCCGCGGAAACCGTCATCGTCGATATCGCCGGCTATCGCATCTACTACCTGCGCGACGGTGCGGTGAAATGGCAGGCGCGCGTGCAGGTGGGGCGCGAGTACCGGCCCTCGCCGGTGTTCCAGTCCGCCATCACCCATCTCACACTGAGCCCGGCCTGGGTGGTGCCGCCCACCATCCTGCTGGAGGATGCGCTGCCGGCGATCCGGCGCAATCGCAGCTACCTGGCGAGGCACAAGCTGCATGTCTACAACGCCGCGGGCCAGCGCGTTGCACCGGGGGCAGTGAACTGGTGGCGCCCGGGGCGCATCACCCTGCGCCAGGAGCCGGGGCCGGACGGATCGCTGGGCGAACTGGTGGTGCGCTTCGACAATCCTTATTCGGTCTATCTGCACGACACGCCGCACAAGGAGCTGTTTGGCGCCAGCAAGCGCGCCACCAGTTCGGGCTGCATCCGGGTCGAGAATATCCACGAGCTAGCCGTGTTGCTGCTGGACGATCCGGCGCAGTGGAGCCGGGAGCGCCTGCAGGAGGCGATCAATACGCGGGAAACGCGCCAGGTGGCACTGGGACGTGCCGTGCCCATCCTGCTGGCCTACTGGACCGCACAGGTGAGCCCGGACGGTTACGTGGCCTTCCGGCCCGATATCTACCAGCGAGATGCCCCGCTGCTGCAGGCGCTGGCGGCGCCGCCCTGAGCCGCACCGGCCGGGGCAGCCCGCCTGCGCCCGCGCCGCGGAGCGGAGCGCTTTCCCGCCGCAGGGAGCGGGGCAGCCTAGCGCTGCAGCGTGAACTTCTCGCCGGGCTCGGGCACCGTCGCCGGCCAGCCCAGCAGGTCCTGGATCTGCAGGCGCAACGCGTCGGAGGCGTCGGGCTCGCCATGCGTCACGAAGACCTGGCGCGGGGCATGCGGCATGGTGCGGTACCAGTCGATGAGCTCGGCCTGGTCGGCATGGGCGGAGAGGCCGTCGATATTGAGGACGGGTGCGTGCACCGGTACGTATTCGCCGTGGATCTTGACGTAGGGGGCCCCCTTCACGAGCGTGTCGCCGCGGGTGCCGACAGCCTGAAAGCCCAGGAAGATGACCTGGTTGCGCGGCTCCGGCAGCAGTCGGCGCAGGTGGTGCAGCACGCGCCCGCCGGTGGCCATGCCGCTGGCCGAGACGATGATGTGCGGGTCTTTCTTGGCGTTCAGGGCCATCGACTGGTCCACCGTGTCGACGTACTTCACTTCGTTGATGATGTCCTGGCATTCGTCGCGCGTCAGGTGGTGCTCGTCCGGGAATTTCAGCAACACTTCCGTGGCCTTGCTCGCCATGGGGCTGTCCAGGTAGATCGGCATGTCCGGAATGCGGCCCTGCTTGCGCAGCGTCAGCAGCAGGTGAAGGATCATTTGCGCGCGGCCCACCGCAAAGGCCGGCATCACCACCACGCCACCGCGCTGCGCGGTCCGCGTCACCGCGTCGGCCAGGAGCTCCAGGGCGTCCACGCGCGGATGCAGGCGGTTGCCGTAGGTGGACTCCGTCACCAGCCAGTCGCAGCCGGGCAGGGGCTCCGGCGGATTCAGCACCGGGTCGACGCGGCGCCCCACGTCGCCGGAGAACACCAGCGTGCCGCCGTCGGTGGCGATATGCAGTGAGGAGGCGCCGATGATGTGGCCGGCATGGTGGAAGGTGATGCTCATGCCATCGATATTGACGCGCTGGTGCCAGTCCACCGGATGGAACAGGCGCAGGGCATCCTCGGCGTCATCCAGCGTGTAGAGCGGCTCGGCCGGCTGGTGCTTGCTGAAGCCTTTCTTGTTGGCGTAGCGGGCGTCTTCCTCCTGCAGCTTGGCCGCATCGCGCAACAGGATCTCGCACAGGGCCTGGGTGCCGGGCGTGCAATAGACATGTCCCCTGAAACCGGCCCTGACCAGGGCGGGCAGCCAACCGCTGTGGTCGACATGGGCATGGGTGAGCACCACCGCGTGCAGGGACTTGGGGTCGACCGGGAAGGGCGCGCGATTGCGTTCGCGCAGGCGCTTCACGCCCTGGAACATGCCGCAATCGACCAGCACCTTGTGCGCGCCGCGGCGCAGCAGGTAGCGCGAGCCGGTGACAGTGCCGGCGGCGCCGAGAAACTGCAGTTCCATGGGGGACTCTCCTTGGCGGTAGGGAGGTGCAGCCTACCCCGGCGGCGCGGGGCTTTTAAGACCGGCGGCAGGGCGGTCCGGGCGGCCGCTCGCCGCGGCGGGCGCCAGGCTCCTGCCGCAGCGTTCACTGTGCGTCGACGGGACCATGCACCAGCAGCACCGGGCGACGCGCCACGCGCAGCAGGGACTCGGCGACGGAACCCATGATCAGGCGCTTGATGCCGCGGCGGCCATGGGTGCCGATCACGATCACGTCGGCGCCCCAGGCATCCGCCTCGCGCAGGATGGCGCCGGGGATGCTGTTGTCCGCCTCGAACAGGTCCAGTACGCGCGTCTCCGCCTGTAAGCCGAGCTTGCCCAGTTGTTCGCTGGCGCTGACCAGGATATCGGTGGCGGCCTTCAGCAGTGAGTTGTGCATGGCTTCCAGGTCGTAGAGCACGCCCTGTTCCAGCGGCACGCCCCACATCGGGTTCTCCACCACGCTGACCACGCGCAAGCTGGCGTCGGCCGGGGCCATGCGCGCCGCTTCCTGCAGTACCTGGGCGGTGCCTGCGCTGCCGTCAACAGCGACGAGGATCTTCTTGTACATGGGTGTCTCCTTGGGGAATGTCCCCTTCCGTGACCGTCGCCGTGGCGACAGTCGACCTTTGTGTGAATCGTTTCACAACTCGGCCTGCCCGCCTTGAGACAGGTCAATCCGGTGGGCGCTCACCGCGGGGCAGGTCACCCGACTATAGGACAATTGCTGTAAAGCCTGACGTATATCAAGGTGTTATGGACACGATTGGGAAATCATGCAGCTTCGACATATTCCGTGCGGGCCCTGCCCCAGAACTGTGCGAACGATGACTGCCCGACTGACGCCTCATGGCACCGAATTGCTGCTCTCCTTCAACATGGGCTCGACCACGCTCAAGGTCGCGGCCTTCGCGGTGGCCTGCCCGGGCGTTGTCCTGTTCCGGCTGACGGTGGAGCTGGCGACGGGCCAGGCCGTCGGCAGTGGCGCGGTGCCGCCCCAGCTGCAGGCCTTCGAGCCGCATATGGACGTCACCGACATCGTCACCCTGGTGGTCAGCCATGCTGCCGCGCCGGGACAGGTGGTGTCGGTGCTGGCGCACCGTATCGTGCATGGTGGCCGCTACGGTGGCCCGCAGTGGCTCACTGACGAGGTCCTGCAGGAACTCGAGGACCTGGAGCCGCTCTGCCCCCTGCACCAGCCGCCCGCCCTCGAGATCGTCTGGCACCTGCGTGCGCTGTGGCCCGAGCTGCCCCAGGCCGGCTTTTTCGACACCTCCTTCCACCAGCACCTGCCGGCGCTGGCCACCACCGTGTACTGCACGGTGTTGGCATTGCTGGCCGCAACCGTGCCGGCGCCATCGTGGTAGCCGAAGCGGGCGGTGCTGGCGGTGGCGATCGTGGCGCCCGCGGGCAGGCCCGCGTTGATGTCG
>JAZKHS010000056.1:10749-39145 GCA_040385265.1 Pseudomonadota bacterium
GGCGTGGTGGCGCACGGCTTTCACGGTCTCTCCTGCCAGCACGTGATGCGCGAGCTGCAGGCGACCCAGCCCTTGCTGGCGGGCGGCCGCGTGCTCATTGCCCACCTCGGGCAGGGCGCCAGCATGACGGCGGTTCACCAGGGCAAGAGTGTGGCCACGAGCATGGGCTTCTCCACGCTGGACGGGCTGCCCATGGGCACCCGCGCCGGCCAGCTCGACCCCGGCATCCTGCTTTACCTGCTGGACCAGGGCTGGAACAAGTCGCGCCTGACCGACCTGCTCTACCACCAGTCCGGCCTGCTGGGCCTGTCCGGCCTGTCCGCCGACATGCGCGAGCTGCTTGCCAGCCCCGGCGAGGCCGCCCGCTTCGCCGTGGATTATTTCTGCTACCGCGCCGCGCGCATGGCGGCCTCCCTGGCCTGCGCCATGGAGGGCCTGGATGTGCTGGTGTTCACCGGCGGGGTGGGCGAGCACCAGCCGCTGCTGCGCGAGAGGATCTGCCAGCGACTGGGCTGGATGGGCGTGGAGCTCGACCGAGAGGCCAACCTGGCCGGCGAGGGGATGCTCAGCCGTCCGGGCTCACGCTGTCGCATCCTGATGCTGGCCTGCGACGAGGAAGTCGAGATCAGCCTGCAGTGCGCCGGCCTCAGCATGGACGCGCTGCGCGCCGAGGCCTCCTGACGCCGACTGCCTGCGTCCACGCCCGGATACCGTCGGCTCGCCCGCAGGGCGGAAGGCCGAAATGAAAAAGGCCGCGTATTCACGCGGCCTTTTTCATGGGCGCCGGGGCGATGTTCAGGCGTGGGCCTTGCAGCCGCTGCCCTCGGTGTCGCCATTGGCCAGCTCGCGGAGACGGTCACGGTTGCTGATCTCGACGTCGCGGCCATTTACCTTCAACACTTCCATCTGCTGGAAGCGCGTAAAGATGCGGCTGACCGTTTCCAGGGCCAGGCCCAGGTGGTTGGCGATGTCGGAGCGCGACATCGGCAGGTGGATGTGGTTCTCGGACAGGTGGCGGCGCTTGTAGCGCGCCGACAACGTCAGCAGGAAGGTGGCGATGCGCTCGTCAGCGGTGCGACGGCCCACCAGCTGCATTACCTGCTGGTCGGCGCGGATCTCCGAGCTCATCAGGCGGAACAGGTGGTGCTGCAGGTTGGGCAGCTGCGCGGCCAGATCCTGCAGGGCGTCAAAGGGCAGGGCGCAGACCGCGGTCGTTTCCAGGGCAATGGCAGTGGAGCCGTAGTTGCCGCTGGGATTGCCGATGCTGTCCAGGCCCACGATCTCGCCGGGCAGATAGAAGCCGGTCACCTGCTCTTCGCCCGAGGGCGTGCTGCTGCAAGTCTTGATGGCGCCGGAGCGGACCGCGAACACGGCCTCGAAGGCCAGACCCTCGTGAAAGAGCACGCCACCGCGGGCCAGCGGCCGGTTGCGATTGATGATGTCGTCCAGTTGCTGGATCTCGCCTTCGTCGATGGCGGGGGGCAGGCAGACCGGGTTGAGCGCGCAGTCGGAGCAATGGGTCTGGCGCAACGACTTGATGAGGTTGTGGCGGCTGGGGATATCCATGGTCGCGGTCTTGGCAGGCTTTTTAGGAGTAGTGTCATGATCGTAGCAGAATCGCGGCTGCTCTTTGATGCATGTCAAGATTTCAGACGACCCGCCCGGCTATACGCATCCGCGGGGCCGGCGGCCCGGGCATTCCGGGGGACGCCGGCTCCCCGTTGACGCAGGTCAAGACCGGCGCCCCGGGCATTTCCTATGCTGTGGTCATGACGGAATTGCAGGGGTGAGGTGCTCCATGTACAGCAGGGTGCTAGTGGCCTATGACGGAACCGGCTGTGCCGAACTGGCCTTGCGTGAAGCCATCCGCATGGCGGAGGAGGGCTCGCAGCTGATCGTGCTGGCGGTGGCGGAGAGCCAGGGCTTGCCGTTGCGGTTGGCCCGGGGCGAGGGTGCGGATGCCGGCCAGGCCGGCTTTGCCGCGGTCGAGAAGAGCCGCGCCGTGCTGGAGCTGGCCGGGCGCCAGCTATCCGCCCGCAACATCAAGGCCGACACCCTGCTGGTGGACCTGACCGAGAGCGCCGAGCACAATATCGCCCGGACCATCCTCGACGAGGCGCGCAGCGCCAGGGTCGACCTCATCGTGATGGGCACCCATGGCCGGCACGGTTTCAAGCGCTTCCTGCTGGGCAGCGTCGCCGAGCGCGTGGTGCGCGAGTCCTGCTGTCCCGTCCTGCTGGTGCGGGGTGACAGTCCCTCCGCCATCGGCTGCGTGACCCCGTCCGAGATCTACGGCCAGTGGCCGGGGGACGACAGGGTCGGCCACTGACCCGTCGCATCCGGCGCCGGCCCGGGTGTGGCGCTGACAAGGATTTTATGACCGCCTTTCCTGCCGACATCATTGGCCTGGGCTCGGCCCTGGGCATCGGCCTGCTCGTGGGCCTGGAGCGCGAGCGCAAGAAACTTCGCGACGACGGCAACCGCGAGCCCGCCGGCCTGCGCACCTTCGCCATCACTTCCCTGCTGGGCTGGGGCAGCATGTCGCTGGGCGGCGTGCCGCTGCTGGCGGCGATGGCGGTCGGCCTCGCGGCCCTGCTCGCCATCGCCTATTACCAGGCCAGCTCGCGCGACCCCGGCCTCACCACCGAGGTCGCCCTGCTGCTCGTGCTGATGCTCGGCGCCTACGCCGACAAGAGTCCGCCGCTGGCCGTGGGCATGGGCGTGGTGCTGGCGCTCCTGCTGGCCTATCGCGAGGGCCTGCACCACTTCGTGAGATCGCAACTGACCGAGACCGAAGTGCGTGACGGCCTGGTGCTGGCCAGCGCCGCCCTCGTCATCCTGCCGCTGGTGCCGGATCGCTTCATCGGGCCCTTCGGCTCGCTCAACCTGCGCACGGTGTGGATGCTGTGCGTGCTCATGATGGGCATCGGCGCCCTGGGCCACCTGGCCATCCGCATCGCCGGGCAGCGCTTTGGCCTGCCGCTGGCCGGCTTCATCTCCGGCTTCGCCTCCAGTACCGCCACCGTGGCCAGCATGGGCGAGCGCGCTCGTCGTGAACCGGCGTCGCTGCGGGCGGCGGTGGCGGCCGCCACCCTCTCCACTGCCACCACCATGCTGCTCATGGGTGTCGTGCTGGCAGCCATCGATGTGCGCATCCTTCCCGCCTTGTTGCTGCCGCTGTCCTGCGCCTTCCTCACGGCCTGCGCCTATGCCGCGCATTACTCGCTCTCCGACCGGATCCGGGTCGAGGCGGACAGCATGAACGGCCATATCTTCGACCTGCGCATGGCCTTGGGAGCCGCCCTGGTGATTGCGCTGGTCCAGCTGTTTTCAGCGATTTTCTTTCATTACATGGGCAACCCGGGGGTGCTGTTGTCCACCTCCGTGAGCGGCTTTGCCGATGTGCACGCCGCGGCCGCCTCGGCCGCCGTGCTGGTGTCCGCCGGCAAGGTGGCGCCGGAGGCCGTGGTGCTGCCGGTGCTGGTGGCGATCAGCACCAATAGCGTGTCCAAGTCGGTGATGGCGGTGGTGACCGGGGGCTGGCGCTATGCCGCGCATGTCATTGCCGGCCTGTCGCTGGTCCTGGTCGCGCTCTGGCTGCCCTGGCTCCTGTCCTGAGCGGTGCCCGGCGCTGCCCGTCAACCCGTGGCCGGGGAGGCGCGCTGGCCATGCGCCGGCAGGGTGGCAATCAAGCCAAAACGTCATCCTGCGGCAGCAGGTTGGCAAGCAGGAAAAAACGTCACCCCGCGCCACTTCTTCCTTGCCGTTGACGCCCCTCAGGGTGAGGTCAGAACCGGCCGCCCTGGTAGTCCTCGAAGGCCTGGTGGATTTCCTGTGATGTGTTCATCACGAAGGGCCCGTAGCGCGCCACCGGCTCCTGCAACGGCAGCCCCGCGATGAGCAGCAGCCGGCCGCCGCCGGCCCCTGTCGCAAGTTCCAGATGCTCGCCCTGGCCGAGCACGGCCATCTGTCCCTGCTGCACGCGGTGACGCGCCTCCGCCGGGCCCGCCTCGACGCTGCCCTCGAAAACATAGATGAAGGCCTGGTGGGTCGCCGGCACCGGCGCCTGCCAGGCCGCGCCCGCGGCCAGGGCGATGTCCCAGTACAGCGGTTGCGTGGCGATGCCCTGCACGGGCCCGGCCTGGCCCGCCAGTTCGCCGGCGATCAGCTTGACGCTGACGCCCGGCGCGGGCGCTACCGCCGGGATCGCCGCCGCCGGGAACTCCTGGTAGCGCGGCTGGCTCATCTTGAGCCGCGCCGGCAGGTTGATCCAGAGCTGGAAGCCGGCCATGAGGCCGTCCTGCTGCTCCGGCATCTCGGAGTGGATGATGCCGCGGCCCGCCGTCATCCACTGCACCGAGCCGGCCTCCATGAGGCCGCTGTGGCCATGGTTGTCGGCATGGCGCATGCGCCCGGCCAGCATGTAGGTCACGGTTTCAAAGCCGCGGTGGGGATGGTCCGGAAAGCCGGCGATATAGTCGTCCGCGTCATCGGAGCGGAATTCGTCCAGCATCAGGAAAGGGTCGATGTCCGGCACCTGCTGCGTGCCGATGACCCGGTTGAGCTTGACGCCGGCGCCGGCGCCGTCGCTGGCGGGCGTGCCGCGCACGACGCGGGTGAGGGGGCGGCTGCGGTCGGGGGTGGGCAGGCTCATGACGGATTCCTCCTGGGCGATGGGCGCAGTCTCGCCCAGGCGCCGGCAAAGAAAAACCCGGGGCGCCGGGTTGCACTGTTCCCGCGGCGGGACAAAGCCCGACCCGCCGGCAGGCTGAAACTTGGCCGGCGCAATTCCCTACAAGCTGGAACAGCCACTTGTCACGGCATCGCCTAGGCTTGGAGCTTCACGGTCGGGAGGAGGGCAGCATGGCCACGAGTGCGGAATGGCATGAGAGCCGCGCCAGCCTCAGCGAGGCAGCGCTGGATTTTTCCCGCGCCATCAAGTCCCTGCAGGAAGAGCTGGAGGCGGTCGACTGGTACAACCAGCGTGCGCAGGCGACCCAGGATGCCGAGCTGCGCCGGATCCTGATGCATAACCGAAACGAGGAGATCGAGCACGCCATGATGGTGCTGGAATACCTGCGGCGACAGGACCCGGTGTTCAACGAACACATGCGCACCTATCTGTTCCGGGCCGGCGATATCGTCGCTATCGAGCAGGCGGCGGACGATCCGGCGCCCTGACGCTGGCCGAAGCCCGGCTGCCCTCTTATGATGGCCCCCCGATGGCGCCTGCGGCTGGCGGCGCCCTGCGAGGCCTGATGTCGTTCACTCGTTCCCCTTCCCGCTACGGACTTCCGCTGCTGCTGGTGGTCGCGGCGCATGGCGTGCTGCTTGCGCTGCTGGCACGCGGTACCGTGCCGGGGCAGCCGGGCGGGGAGGTCCTGCCGGTGGCGCTGCTGGTGGCGGCGCCGCCCGCGCCCCTTTCCGCGGACCTTCCGGCTTCCGTTGCCATTCCCGCGGCGGCGTCCGACCCGGCGCCGCCGCGAGAGCCTGCCGTGACCCTTGCCGCGCATCCTCCGGCGCTGCCGGCCCCGGCGGCGGACACCGCGGCTTCGGCGGCGCCAGTACCGGCGGCGGCCTTGCCCTCGGAGTCCGTTCCGGCGGGCGCTCTGCTGGCAGGCCCTGTCGCTGCCCCGGCCACGGCCGTCTCCGCCGCGGGGGGCGCGCCGGCGGCGCTGGTTATGCTGCCGCCCCGGCTGGCGCCGGGCGCCACCGAGCCGCCCTACCCGGACGCGGCGCGCTGGAATCGGGAGGAGGGGCACGTCACACTGCAGTTGAAGGTGCGCGCCGACGGCAAGGTGATGGCGGTGCAGGTGCTGGAGTCCAGCGGCCATGCCCGGCTTGACCGCGCGGCGCGCGACGCGGCCTGGCGCTGGCGGCTGCTGCCGGCGCAACGGGAAGGACGAGCCGTGGAAGGTGTCCTCGTCCAGACCCTGGAATTCCGCCTGGAGAATTGAGATGCAAGAACCCGCGGGCCTGCTTGGCCTCTGGACCCAGACTGACCTGCTCGGCCGCGGTGTGATCCTCACGCTGCTGCTGATGTCGGTGAGCAGTTGGTGGGTGATCCTGGTCAAGGCCCTGCGCCTGGTGCAGCTGCGGCGCATGGCGGCCCTCGCGGGTCGCGGCTTCTGGCATGCGCCGAACTTCCGCGAAGGCCTGGGGCTGCTGGGCGGCACGCCCGCCGACAATCCCTTCCGCGCCCTTGCCGAGGCCGGGCAGGAGGCCGTGCGGCACCATACCGCGCAGCAGGAGCGCCTGCACGGTGCGCTCAATATCAGCGACTGGGTCGACAGCAACCTGCGCCGTGGCCTCGACGAGTCCGCGCAGCAATTCCAGTCCGGCCTCACGGTGCTGGCCTCCATTGGCGCCACCGCGCCCTTCGTGGGCCTGCTCGGCACGGTATGGGGCATTTACCATGCCCTGCTCGGCCTCGCCGCCAGCACGGATGCCGCCACGCTCGACAAGGTCGCCGGCCCGGTGGGCGAGGCGCTGGTGATGACCGCCTTCGGCCTCATCGTCGCCATTCCGGCCGTGCTGGCCTACAACGCCTTGTTGCGCGGCAACAAGGCGGTGCTGGTCCAGCTCCGGCGCTTCGGCCATGACCTGCATGCCTACTTCGTCACCGGCGCCCGTGTGGGCGCGCGCGAGGACGAGGCCGGGGTGCCTCCCCTCACCGTGCGCGGGGAATCCTGATGGCGCTGTCCGGGGGCGGTGACTTCGACAGCGACGACGAGGTCATGGGCGAAATCAACATGACGCCACTGGTGGACGTCATGCTGGTGCTGCTCATCATCTTCATGGTCACCATGCCGGTGCTGACGCATGCGGTAAAGGTGCAACTGCCGGAAGCGGCGACGCAGCCCGCCGTGCCGTCGCCGCGGGCGGTGGAACTGGTCATCGACGCGGCCGGCCGCCTGCAGTGGAACGACGCCGAGGTGGACCTGGCGGGTCTCGAGCAGCGCCTGGCGGCGGCGGCGCGCGCGCCGCTGCCGCCGGAGATCCGCATCAGCGCGGACCGCAATGCCCGCTACGAGCCGGTGGCCCAGGCTCTCGCGGCGGCGCAGCGCGCCGGGCTCACCCGGGTGGGCATCGTCACCCGACCCTGAGATGCGCTTCGCTCAATCTGGTAGTGGCAAACTGAAATACGCTTTTCGCGGCAGGCCGGGAGTCCCCATAAAAAACGCCGGCATTTGCCGGCGTTTTTTATGGGGCGTCAGCGCCGCGATCAGAAGCGGTACTTGCCCGCCTCGATGTTGGCGTAGATCTCGTCGGTCAGCAGCTCGTAGCCGTTGCCGCCCGGCAGCAGCACGTACAGGGGCTCGCCGGCCACTTGCCTGGGATCGAAGCCTTCCTTCTTCAGCGTGTTCTTCTGGTACTTGAAGGTGCCGGTGGTCTCGACGATGCGGCGCTCGCGCAGGAACACCGGAACCGCATAGGCCGGCAGCTCGCGGCGGAGCAGGGCGAGCAGGCCGGGCAGGTCCAGCTCCTCCATGCTGTGGCCTTCATGCGGCGTGATCGAGGCCATGCCGGCGCGACCGTTGGTGTTGGGGATTTCCACGCCGTACACCACGGCATCCTGCAGGGGCGGGTGGCCCGTCATGATGTTTTCGACTTCCGTGGTGGAGACGTTCTCGCCCTTCCAGCGGAAGGTGTCGCCGGTGCGGTCGACGAACTGGGCGTGGCGGAAGCCGATGCCGCGCACCAGGTCGCCGGTGTTGAAGTAGCGGTCGCCCTTCACGAAGACGTCCTTGAGGATGCAGGCTTCGTTCTTGGACGGATCGGTATAGCCGTCGAAGGGGGTCTTCTCGGTGATCTCGCCGATCAGCAGGCCGGCTTCGCCCTTGCCGGTCTCGATCATGAAGCCGTTCTTGCCGCGCACGGGCTGGTCGTTGTCCTTGTCGTACTTGACGATCTTGTAGGGCAGCGGGCAGAAGCCGACGGTGTTGTCGAAGTTGAAGATGTTGGAAAAGCCGATGTTGCCTTCGGAGGAGGCGTACAGCTCGAGCACGCGCTCGATGCCGAAGCGTTCCTTGAACGGCGTCCAGATGCCGGGGCGCAGGCCGTTGCCGATGGCCTGGCGCACCAGGTGGTCCTGGTCATTGGGCTTGGGCGGCAGCTCGTTCAGGTAGCGGCAAAGCTCGCCGACGTAGCCGATGGCGGTGGCGCGGTATTTGCGGCAGTCGTCCCAGAACTCGCGCGCCGAGAACTTGCGGCGGATGGCGATGCCGGCGCCGCCGGCGATGGCGCAGCCCCAGCAAACGGCCATGGCGGTGGCATGGTAGAAGGGCAGGGTGGCGTAGATGACGTCGGTCTTGCCCAGCTGCATGGTGTAGCCGAAGACGCCGTAGGCCTTCATCCAGCGGCCGTGCGAGAAGATCGCCGCCTTGGGCAGGCCCGTGGTGCCGGAGGTATAGATGTAGAAGAGGCCGTCGTGCGGGTAGATCTGGCTGGTGGAGGCCGGGTTGTACACCGGCTGGCCGTGGATCTCCTCGGCGAGGTTGTGGTAGCCCTTGGGCGCGCGGCCCGGGGTCTGCAGGGTGTCGTGGTCGGCGAACCAGAACACGTTCTTGTGGTCCAGGTGCAGGTCGGCCAGCACTTCATTGAAGTTGGCGACCAGCTCCTCGCCGACGATGGCCATCTTGGGCTTGACCAGGTTCACGCTGTGGGTCAGCACCTTGCCGGTCTGCGAGGTGTTGATCATGGCGGAGACCACGCCGATCTTGCCGAGCGCGGTGACGATGGCCAGCAGCTCCGGGCGGTTTTCCACATAGATGGCAACCACGTCGCCCTTCTGCAGGCCCTTGCTCTGGAAATAGTGGGCCATGCGGTTGGCCCACTGGTTGAACTGGGTCCAGGTGAGGCGAACGTCCTTGTACAGCACCGCGGTCCCGTGCGGGTTCTCGCGGGTAGCCTTCTCGATGGCCCAGCCGAGGCCCACATTCCGGGTCGGGTCGGTGTTGGAGGCCAGCAGCAGGCCCTGCACCATCTTGGGCAGACGGGGGGCGATTTCTGCGAACTTCTTGGCGAAGGCAATGGGGGTGATGACGTCTTGCTTGCTCATGCTGGAGTGTCCTCGGGAGCGGAATGCATAACCGCTAGCCGGTAATTCTTATAGGCGTGTCGACAGATCGGAACGGAAGGACCGCTCCAAGGCGAGGGCTTAAAGTACCCGGCCCATGGCCGCACTTCAAGCCGGAAAATATCGCGCCGGGGCTTGCGCCGGAAGAACGCAAGGCCTTGAGAAATAGGCAGTTCGCGGCAATTCCGGTGGAAACTCCAGCCCGACCGGCGGGCGTACGTTGTCGGACAATATACGCCGCCGTTGGGTAGGAGTTGTGGGTTCAGTCCAGGAAGAAGTCGCGTTGGAGGCGGGCGATGTTGGCCGGGTCGCAGGCGTAGCCCGTCAAGTCGGTGATGCCGATGCGCGCCAGCGCCTGCTCGTCCAGCAGGGACTGGCCCGTCAATTCGCCCCGGCCGGTGGCCAGGATGGCATGGGCCGCGTCCGCCATGATCTCGGGTTTGCGGCTGACGGCGGCGGCCGCCTCGCCGCCCAGGTTCACCTCCACCGCCGCGGTGGCGATGTAGGTGGCGGGCCAGAGGGTATTGCAGGAGATGCCGTAGTCGCGGAATTCCTCGGCCATGCCCAGGGTGAGGATGGTCATGCCGTACTTGGACACCGCATAGGGCGCGAAGGGCTTGAGCCAGTGCGGGGCCATGTTGACCGGCGGCGACAGGCTGAGGATATGGGCGGCGGGCGACTGCTTGAGGTAGGGCAGGGCGGCCTGGGCGCACAGGAAGGTGGCGCGGTGGTTGACGCCCTGGATCAGGTCGTACTTCTTGAGCGGAGTGTGTTCCACGCCCATGAGGTTGATGGCGCCAGCGTTGTTGACCAGGCAATCGATGCCGCCGAAGTGTTCAGCGGCTTTCGCCAGGGCGGCACGGACCTGTTCCTCGTCGCGCACGTCCACCTGCAGGGCCAGGGCGCGGCCGCCGGCGGCTTCCACCTCCTCCGCCACGCTGAAGATGGTGCCGGCGAGCTTGGGGTGCGGCTCCGCGGACTTGGCGGCGATGACCACGTTGGCGCCATCGTGCGCGGCGCGCAGGGCGATGGCGCGGCCGATGCCGCGGCTGCCGCCGGTGATGAATACGGTGCGACCCTTGAGCGAACCCATCTGCTTCTCCTTCTCTGTAAATTCTCTATACAGGTCGGGCCTCGGCCCGACGCTGTCCCTGTTGCCAGGCCAGGCGCCCCCGGCTGAAGCCCGACCTATCGGGTTGAATATTGTCGCTGGCGGGCTCGGCGCCGATGGCAAAAGCCCGACCTATCGGTTCAATCCTGGACCAGCAGCAACTGCTGGCGTTTTTTCACCTGTTGCTTCTCGCTGACACTCACGCTGGCGACGCGACCGTCACGGTTAGCCTTGAGCTGGTGCTCGATCTTCATGGCCTCCATGACGGCGAGGGTTTGCCCTTTCTGGACGGTGTCGCCCTCCTTGACCAGCAGCGTGACGATGGCGCCGTCCATGGGCGCGCGCAGCAGGCCATCGCCCTCGGCATCGGCGGTCACGGCCGGCGCATGGGTGATGTCGGTGAGCATGAGGTTGCCGTTGGCGCGGTCCAGGTGCAGCGTGTCGCCGTGCCAGGCGCAGGCGCAGCGACGACGCACACCGGCCCATTCATAGTGCAGCGCATGCTCGTCGGCCTTCAGCACGGTCAGATGACTGTGCGTATCGCCCTGCAGCACGGTCAGGGTATCGCCCTTCAGGTGGGCAGCGAGGCTGAACAGCGTCTCGCCCAGCATCAGCTTCACCGGCGTGGCGCCGGCGAGGCCGGTATGGAAGCCGGTGCCATGGCGGCGGTGCAGGATGAGCGCGGTGGCGATGGCCAGCGATTCGGCGTCGGCCGTGGCCGGCTGCAGGCTGGGGTCGGCGCTGAAGTACTGGTCGATAAAGGCGGTGGAGGTGTCACCGGCAATGAACTGGGGCGTGCGCAACAGATTGATGAGGAACTGCTTGTTGCTGTTCACGCCGAGCAGGATGGTGTCCTCGAGGGCACGCGCCAGCAGGCGGGCGGCGTCGGTGCGGGTGCGGCCGTAGGCGATGACCTTGGCCACCATGGGATCATAATGCGGGCTGACTTCGCCGCCACCGACCATGCCATGGTCGATGCGCACGCCGGGCAGCTTGGCCGGGTGCCAGCGCAGCACGGGGCCGGTCTGCGGGAGGAACTGGTGGCCCGGATCCTCGGCATAGAGGCGCACTTCAATGGCGGCGCCGGTGAGTTCAATCTCTTCCTGCGCCAGGGGCAGGTGTTCGCCATTGGCGACGCGCAACTGCCATTCCACGAGGTCCTGGCCGGTGACGAGCTCGGTGACCGGGTGCTCGACCTGCAGGCGGGTGTTCATTTCCAGGAAATAGAAATGGCCTTGCGCATCGAGCAGGAATTCCACGGTGCCGGCGCCCACATAGTCGACGCTCTTCGCGGCGGCGACGGCGGCCTCGCCCATCTTCCGGCGCAGTTCCGGCGTCATCACCGGGCAGGGCGCTTCTTCCACGACCTTCTGGTGGCGGCGCTGGATGGAGCAGTCGCGCTCGCCCAAGTAGACGCAGTTGCCATGGGTGTCGCCAAACACCTGGATCTCGACATGACGCGGCGCGATCACCGCCTTCTCGAGGATGAGCTCGCCGGAGCCGAAGGCGTTTTGCGCCTCGCTGCGCGCGGTGGCCAGTGCGGCGGCCAGCTCGGCCTCCTGCGCGACCAGGCGCATGCCGCGGCCGCCGCCGCCGGCCGAGGCCTTGACCATGACCGGGAAGCCGATGCGGCGGGCATGTTCGACAAAGCTGGCGTCGGACTGGTCGGCGCCCTCATAGCCCGGCACGCAGGGCACGCCGGCCTCGATCATGGCGATCTTGGACAGGCGCTTGGAGCCCATGAGCTCGATGGCCTTGGGCGTCGGCCCGATAAAGGTGATGCCGTTGTCGGCGCAGGCGCGGGCAAAGGCCTCGTTCTCGGAGAGAAAGCCGTAGCCGGGGTGCACGGCATCGGCGCCGCTCTTGCGGCAGGCCTCGATGATGGCCTCGATGCGCAGATAGGAATCGGACACGCGCGCCGGGCCGATATGCACGGCCTCATCGGCCAGCTGCACATGCAGCGCCTTCGCATCGGCATCGGAGAACACAGCGACGGTGCGGTAGCCCATGGCCTTCGCGGTGCGGATGACGCGGCAGGCGATTTCCCCGCGGTTGGCAATCAGTACTTTGCTAAACGCCATTTTCTTGATCTCTCAATGCCCTTGCCCGGGTGATGGGCGAGGATGATTCTTCAAATGCATTGCCTGTCCGCTTCCGGTGTACCGGATCTGGCGGGGTGCCTGCGACAAGCTGACGCAACGTCGGGACGGCAACCCGCTCCAGCCCGTCACTCGGCCCATTTCGCCGGGCGCTTCTGCACGAAAGCCATGGTGCCCTCGGCGCCTTCCGGGCCGGCGACAGCGCGGGCGAACTGCCTGGCGGCATCGTCGAGCAGTGCCTCGAGCGACTCCTTGCCAACGCGGTGCAGCAGCGCCTTGGTGGCGCGGTTGGCCTGGGGCGCACACTTCTTCACCTGGTCGAGGGTCGTGGCCAGCACGGCATCGAGTTCGGCGGAGTCCGCGACAACGTGATGGGCAATACCGATACGCGCGGCTTCCGCGCCGTCAAAACGAGCACCCAGCAGCGCCAGCCGGCGCGCCTGGGTGAAGCCCACGCGCTGCACCACGAAAGGCGCAATCTGGGCGGGGAGGATGCCAAGGCCGGTTTCCGGCAGCGCAAACTTCGCGTCCTGCCGGGCGATGGCCACGTCGCTGACGCAGGCGAGGCCGAAGCCGCCGCCCATGACGGCGCCTTCCAGTACGGCGATCACCACCTGCGGCGCGTGGTCCACCTGCGTGATCATGTGGCCGAAGGCGCGGTTGAGCTCGGCATAGGCCTCGTCGTTGCCGCTTTCCATGGCGCGCAGGCGGGCGCCGGCCATGTCCTTGATGTCGCCGCCGGCACAGAAGTGCCCGCCGGCGCCACGCAGCAGCACCGCGCGGATGCGCCCGCTGTCATGGATGGCGGTGAACACGGCGCGCAGCTCCTGCGTCATCTGCAGGCTCATGGCGTTGCGCGATTCCGGACGGTTCAGCGTGACGTGGAGGACGAAGCCCTCTTCGCGCAGCTGCAGGGTCTCGACGGTAGGTAGATTCATTCTGCTGCTCCGTTTTCCCTCTCCCCTGGTGGGAGTGGGTCAGGGAGAGGGGGGAATGGCCGAAGCCGCTGCCCCCCTGCCTGCCAGTGCCCTGCAGGGCACTGGCGCTCGGACGGCAGGAAGCGATGCTTCCCGAAACCCCGTCCTCGCCCCCAACCCTCTCCCGCGAGGGGAGAGGGGGAAAATCACTCGGCCTTCTTCTTCTTGCCCGGCAGGATGTTCATCAGCTTGCAGATGATGCCGAGCATGATCTCGTCGGCGCCGCCGCCAATCGAGGCGAGGCGCCCGTCGCGATAGAGCTGGCCGGCGGGGTTGTCCCACATGAAACCCATCCCGCCCCAGTACTGCAGGCAGGAGTCGGACACCTCGCGGATCAGGCGGCCGGCCTTGAGCTTGGCCATGGAGGCCAGGCGGGTGACGTCTTCGCCGGCGATATGCGCCTCGGTGGCCTGGTAGACCAGGGCGCGCAGGCACTCGATCTCGGTCTGCAGCTCGGCCATGCGGAAATGCACGACCTGGTTGTCGATCAGCGGCTGGCCGAAGGTGGTGCGCTGGCGGCAATACTCGATGGTGGCATCGACGCAGGTCTGCAGGCCGCCCAGGGCATTGGCGGCGCCCCAGAGGCGCTCTTCCTGGAATTGCATCATCTGCATCATGAAGCCCATGCCTTCGGCGCCGATGCGGTTGGCCTGGGGCACGCGCACATTGTCGAAAAAGACCTGGGCGGTGTCGGAGGAGCGCATGCCGAGCTTGTCGAGCTTTTCCGAGAAGCTGATGCCGGGCGTGTTGGCCGGCACCACGATCAGCGACTTGTTGAAGTGCGGCTTGTCGTCGGAGGTGTTGGCCAGCAGGCAGAAGAAGTCGGCCTGGGTGGAGTTGGTGATCCACATCTTGGTGCCGTTGATGACGTAGTCGTCGCCGTCTTTCTTCGCCGTGGTCTTGATGGCGGCGACGTCGGAGCCGGCGTGCGGCTCGGAGACGGCGATGGCGGCGACCATGTCGCCGGCGATGGCCGGGGCCAGGAACCGGCGCTTGAGCTCGTCGGAGCCGAAGCGGGCGATGGCCGGCGTGGCCATGTCGGTCTGCACGCCGATGGCCAGCGGCACGCCGCCGCAGTGGGCGCGGCCGATCTCGTCCGCCACCACCAGGTTGTAGGAGTAGTCCAGGCCCATGCCGCCGTATTCCACCGGCTTGCAGATGCCGAGCAGGCCGAGGTCGCCCATCTTCTTGAACAGGGCATGGGCGGGGAAGGGACCGTTCTCCTCCCACTCCTTGACGTAGGGGTTGATCTCCTTCTCCACGAAATTACGCGCGGTGCGGCGGAGTTCCTCGTGTTCCTGGGTGAACTTCATCTTCTGCTACTCCTCTTCTTGGGGTGCCGGGCGTGTGGATCAGCGCTAGAAACGCGCCACGCCGTAGCTGTTGGGATTCAGGGCGCGGGCTTGTGCTTCCGCGATGGTCTGCAGCAGGAACACGAGCAGCTTGCGCGAGTCGCGCGGGTCGATGAGGCCGTCGTCGAACAGGCGCGAGGTGTTGAAGAGCGCGGTGGACTGCTCGTCCAGCTTCAGCGCTGTGCTCTGCTCGATGAAGTCCAGCATCTGCGGGTTGACCTCGATGCCGGCCTTGCGCTGCTTGGCCTCGGTGACGATGCGCAGCACCTTGCCGGCCTGGGCGCCGCCCATGACGGCGGTGCGCGAGTTGGGCCAGGCGAAGATGAAGCGCGGGTCGAGGCCGCGGCCGCACATGGCGTAGTTGCCGGCGCCATAGGAGCCGCCCACCACCAGCGAGATCTTGGGCACGCGGCAGTTGGCCACGGCCTGGATCATCTTGGAGCCGTGCTTGATCACGCCCTGCTGCTCGGAATCGGTGCCCACCATGAAGCCGGTGGTGTTGTGCAGAAATAGCAGCGGGCGGCCGGTCTGGTCGCACATCTGGATGAATTGCGAGGCCTTGCTGGCGCCCTGCGGCGTGATGGGGCCATTGTTGGTGATGATGCCCACCACGAAGCCGCCGATGCGCGCCCAGCCGCAGACGGTCTGGCTGTCGTATTCGTTCTTGAATTCCAGGAAGTCGGAGGCATCGACCAGGCGGGCGATGACCTCCTTCATGTCGAAGGGCTTCTTGGCGTCGGCGGGCACCAGGCCGATGAGTTCATCAGCGGGATAGAGCGGCTCGCTGAAGGCCTGGCCCACCGCCGGCGTGGTTTCCTTCCAGTTCAGCATCGCGACGATCTCGCGCGCCATGCGGATCGCGTCGGCATCGTTCTCGGCCAGGTATTCACCGGTGCCGGCGATTTGCGCATGCATTTCGGCGCCGCCCAAGGCCTCTTCCGTCGCCACTTCCCCGGTGGCGGCAAAGAGCAGGGGCGGCCCGGCGAGAAACATCTGGGAGCGCTTGCGCACCAGGACCACATAATCGGAGAGGCCGGGCTGATAGGCGCCGCCCGCGGTGGCATTGCCGTGCACCACGGTGATTTGCGGAATGCCGGCCGCCGAGAGGCGGGCCTGGTTGGCGAAGCCGCGTGCGCCATGCACGAAAATTTCGCCCGCGTAATTGAGGTTGGCGCCGCCGCTTTCCGCCAGGGTCACGATGGGCAGCCGGTTCTCCAGGGCGATCTCCTGCAGGCGCAACGTCTTCTGCAGGCCCGCGGGCGAGATGGTGCCGCCCTTGATGGCGCTGTTGCTGGCGTTGACCAGGCAGCGCACGCCACTCACGTAACCGATGCCGGAGAGGATGCCGCCACCCGCTTCCGAGCCGTCCTTGTCATCATGCTGCTGGTAGCCGGCCAGCCCGCACAACTCCACAAAGGGTGAACCCGGGTCCAGCAGCAGTTGCAGGCGCTCGTGCGGCAGCACCTGGCCGCGCTTCTCGAACTTGGGGCGGGCCTCGTAGGACTTGTCGACCACCTTCTGCTGGATGGCGCGCAGCTCGGCGATGGTGGCTTCCAGCGCCTGGGTGTTGGCGCGGAATTCGGGGCTCAGGCGGTCGACGCCGGATTCGATGGCGGGCATTACTCGTTTTCCTTGAACACGTCAGGGATGTAGGCGCGGTGGAAGCCGTTGTAGGGCTCGGAGTTCTGGTGGTCCACCAGCGGGAAGATGGGGGTGCCCAGCGAGGCGGCGCCGTCGATGCGCACCGTCACGCCGCTCACGAAGGCGGCGCCCGGCGACAGCAGGAAGCAGATCACAGCCGAGACTTCAGATTCCGTGCCCATGCGCTTCAGCGGCACCTTGGAGCCCAGCATGGGAATCACGTGCTTGCGGAAGTCGCCCTGGTAGGTGTCCATGCCCGAGGACATGATCCAGCCCGGCGCCACCGCGTTCACGCGGACGCCGGCCTTGGCCCATTCCACGGCCGCCGTCTTGGTGAGGTTGTCGACGCCGGCGCGGGCCGCTCCGGAGTGGCCCATGCCGGGCATGCCGCCCCACATGTCGGCGGTCATGTTGACGATGGCGCCGCCGTGCTGGTTCATCCACTGGTTGTGCGCCTCGCGCATCATCAGGAAGGTGCCCTGCAGGTTGTTGCGCACCACCGACTCGAAGCCATTGGCCGAGATCGCCTCCAGCGGTGCCGGGAACTGGCCGCCGGCATTGTTGACCAGGCCGTCGAGGCGGCCGAATTCCTTGAGCACGGCAGCGATGGTGTCGCGCACCTGCTCTTCATTGCGGATATCGCAGACCAGGCCCAGGGCCTTGCCGCCATCCTCGGTGATTTCTGCCACCACCTTGTCGAGCTTCTCGACCTTGCGGCCGGTGACCACCACCTGCGCGCCCAGGGCGGCGAGTTCATGCGCGGTGCAGCGGCCGATGCCGGAGCCGCCACCGGTGACGATGACGACCTTGTCCTTGAAGGCTTCGGGGTGGAACTGCGACTGGTATTTCATTGATGCGTCTTCCTCGTCGGGTTTCTCCCTCTCTCCTGGTGGGAGAGGGCCGGGGGCGAGGACGGGGTTTCAAGAAGCATCGCTTCTTGCCGTCCGAGCGCCAGTCCCCTGCGGGGCGCTGGCCGGCAAGGGGGGGAGCGGCTTCGGCTACCACCCCCTCTCTTAACCCCGCTTCGCGCCCCGGCCCTTCGCCAGTAGGCGATGAGCGCTGCGGGGAACGAAGCGGTGCTTCGTTTTCTTCTCCTCTCCCGCGAAGGGAGAGAGGATCAGGCAGTGGCTATTTCAGCAGGGAGGCCGGCACCTTCACCGGGATTTCCAGCAACTGCTGCCCGAGCGCCTTGCCCTGCGGATCGATGCGCAGGCTGGCGATGCCGCCGCCGCCGAGGGCATTGGTCATCAGGAAATTGACGGCATGGAGGCCGGGCAGTTCGTAGCGGCTGATGACGCTGTTGTCGCCGTCCAGGACATGCGCCATCCAGGCGCGCACGCTCTGCGCGTTCACCGCGGCGCGGATATACGGCAGGTATTCAGGCTTGCGCGCGATGATGCCGATATTGGAGCTGTTGCCCTTGTCGCCGCTGCGCCCCCAGGCCAGCTTCACCAGCGGTACCTCGACCTCGTCGCCCTTGAGCGTGGCGGCGGGGCCGGCGGGCAGCGGCGTAGGCAACGGCGCGGCGGAGCCGGCGGGAATCGCGACCGGATGGCGCTCGCCGTCGATCTCGATGGACACCGGCACGGCGGTCTTCTTCACCAGACAGGAGAAGAGCTTGATGACGTCGGAAGGCTTGGGGCGGCCGCCGAAGATGCCCGCCAGGCCCGGCGCCATGCCGGTAGAGGCCTGGGCGATCTCGGAGGCAAAGAAGAGCAGCGCTTCCTTGACCGGATGCGTCACCGCGATCTTGACCACTACCTCGCGCGTGTCGGCATGACGGCCGTGGACGCCGTAGGTGGTTTCGGTGCCGATGATTTCCACGTCTTTTGCCGTGAAGCCGGGCGCGCCACGCAGCGCCAGCACGCGCTCGCACTTGGTCAGGATGGCCTCGGCCACGCGCTCGCCTTTCCGTTTTGCATCCATGCCGCCGATCATGAAGCTGACGATGGTGCGGTAGCCGTCGGGATAGGTGGCGCTGACCTTGTAGGAATCGGTGGGGGCGGTGCCGCGGGCGCCGGAGACACGGACCACGTTCTCGGCGACCTGTTCCAGCTGCGTGTGCGAAAAGTCGGCGGTGACGTCCGGCAGCAGGTAGGCCTGCGGGTCGCCGATCTCGTAGACGATCTGCTCGCTGATGGTGGCGGGCGAAATGAGGCCGCCGGTGCCGGCGGGCTTGGAGATGGTGAAAGTGCTGTCGGCCAATACCTCGGCGATGGGGAAGCCCATGTTGTCGAAGCCCGGCACCGTGTCCCAGTCGGTGAAATTGCCGCCGTTGCACTGCGCGCCGCATTCGATGATGTGGCCGGCGAGCGAGGCCTGGGCCAGCTTGTCGTAGTCGTCGAGCGACCAGCCGAACTCGTGCAGCAGCGGCCCCACCGCGACAGCGGAGTCCACGCAGCGGCCAGTGATGACGATGTCGGCGCCCGCGGCCAGCGCATCGCGGATGGGCACGGCGCCCAGGTAAGCGTTCATGGAGGCGAGCTTTGCCGGCATGGCTGTTCCGGAGAACATTTCCGGGAGGCCGGCGTCGCGGAATTCCTGCTGGCGCTCGCTGAGGTTGTCGCCGACCACCACGGCCACCTTGAGATTGAGGCCGGCGTCCGCGATCAGCTTCTTCAGCGCCTCGCCGCAGCCCAGCGGATTGATGCCGCCGGCGTTGCTCACCACCTTGATCTTCCTGGCCGCGATGTCCTGGAGCAGGGGGCCCATGACGCGGGTGACGAAGTCCGGGGCATAGCCCAGCGCCGGATCCCTGGCCTGGGCCTTGGCCATGATGGACATGGTGATCTCGGACAGGTAGTCGAAGACGAGGTAGTCGATCTGGGCCAACTTCACGAGCTGGAAGGCGGCAGTGTTGGTATCGCCCCAGAAGCCGGAGGCGCAGCCGATACGAACGGACGATTTGGTCATGGCGGGGGTCTGGCTTTATCCGGAAACGAGGGCTACGATACGACCCGAAAGCCGACAAAGCAAGCGCTTGGTTTGGTCAGAAAGGGACAACTTCCCCGGCCGGCCGCCCCCCCTGAAAGCGACTGCAGGTCGGGCGTGAGCCTGACACCCAGGCTCCTGAAGGTCGGGCTTCAGCCCGACCCCCTGCAGGCGGTATAAAGCCGCCGTTTCTTGTGCGGCTGTGTGCCACCGACTGAAGCCTGTCCTGCAGGCTGGTGCTTTAGTCGGGTGGATGCCCGACCTACGTTTCGGGGCCGGCCCGTCCGGCTCCTTGAGGGTTGAAGAGAATGACCGCGGTATCGCAGCTCAGCAGCATTCCCCAGATGGGTGGGCTGGACGACAGCCCCCGGGGCCGCGTCCTGCGCGCCGCCGCCCACCTGTTCCGCACCCAGGGCTACGAGCGCACCACCGTGCGCGACCTGGCCAAGGTGGTGGGTATCCAGTCCGGCTCGCTGTTCCACCATTTCAAGACCAAGGAGGACATCCTGCTGGCGGTCATGGAGGAGGGCATCCGCTTCAACCTGGAGCGCATGAAGGAGGCGGTGGCCGGCGGTACCGGGCCGCGCCAGCAACTGCGCAACCTGATCCGCGCCGAGCTGGAATCCATCATGGGCGAGACCCGTGACGCCATGACGGTGCTGGTCTACGAGTGGGGCGCGGTATCGGCGGACAAGCAGCGCGAGCTGCTGGCCCTGCGCGAGCAGTACGAGGCCTGCTGGATGCAGGCCCTGGAGACCGCCCACGCCGAGGGCCTGTTCCACCACGACCCCTTCATCACCCGCCGCCTGCTGGCGGGGGCCATCAACTGGACCCGCTACTGGTACAAGCCCGAGGGGCCGGTGACGTTGGAGCAGCTCACCGACCGCGTGCTGGAGATGGTGCTGGGCGCGGCCTGATCCCGGCCCGCCGGCGCAGAAATGAAAAAGCCCCGCATGCGGGGCTTTTTCATTTTTCAGGGCTCAGGGCTCAGGATGCAGCACTCCGGGCAGGGGCTTGGCCGCTGCCTCCTCCCGCACCACCGACCACGTCTGCACCGGCGCATGCCCGGGGCGCTGCCACTCTGGCGGGCGCCACAGGTGCTGCAGGCGCTGCCAGAGGGGCCCCGGCGCCAGGATGTCCCGCCACATGTCCACGAACTCGTGGAAGTTGAGCACGAACCAGTTGTAGCTCTTGATCTGGCGGGTAATGCCGAACTCGATCTTCTCCTTCTCCGGCTCATAGGTGCCGAACAGGTGGTCGTAGATCATGAGCACGCCGCCGTAGTTCTTGTCGATGTACTGCGCATTGCGCCCGTGGTGCACGCAGTGGTTGCTGGGAGTGTCGAAGATCCACTCCAGCACCGGGTGCAGGCGGCCCACCGACTCGGTGTGGATGAACCACTGGTAGGCCAGGTTGAGGCCCAGCATCCCCAGGATAAGTCCGGGGTGGAAGCCGAGCAGGATGGGCGGCACGAAGAAGAACCACACGCCGATGACGCCGTTGAGGATGCTCTGGCGCGCCGCGGTGGTCATGTTCATGGTCTCGCCGCTGTGGTGGGAGACATGCTGGGTCCAGAACCAGCGCACGCGATGCGCGGTGCGGTGGTACCAGTAATAACAGAACTCCTCGACAAAGAAGGCGGCGACAATGGTCCAGGCGTTGATGGGCAGTTCGTACAGGCGGTGCTCCCACACCCAGGCCAACGCCACGCTGACCAGCAGCAAGTGCATGACCGCTTCCGAGGCGTAGTAGCCGAGGCCCAGAGAAGTGGAGGCCAGCATCTCCTTCCAGTAGAAGCGCTGCCCCGGCTGCGCGATGTCCCAGCGCCCGGTGCGCCGCCGCAGGTAGAGAAACTCCACGACGAAGCCGAGGATGAAGAGCGGGGTCATGGTCACCACCACGACCTGCTTCCAGTCCACATGCGGCCCGAAGGTGCTGTTGATCCACTGGATGATGTCCTGCACGGCAAGTCCTCGCGATTCTTGTTGTGCGGCCAGTCTAGCGGGGAGGGTGGCGGACGGATTGACCCAAGGCGACAGGCGCGCTGGCCTGCCGTGTCAAAGGCGTCCGCAGGGGCGCCAATGCAAAAGGCGCCCCTGCGGGCGCCTTTTCCGGACTCGGGACGGGATCAGGCCGCCTTCGCGTCGGCCCCCGCCTCTTCATGGAAGCGCGCCACTTCGGCCATCAGCGCTTCGGCCTGCTGCAGTACCTCGCGGTTGTCGTGCAGCCAGGGGTGGAAGCCCGGGCGGAAGAAGTCCAGCCACTCCGGCACCACGCGGCGCAGGATGCCGGGCTTGCCGAGCAGGAAGTTGCCGAGTTTCGCCCAGCCCTTGAGGTCTGCAAGGCCCCCCTGCCGGCGCACCATCTCCACCAGGAAGGGAACGTAGAGGCTCCAGAACAGCAGGTTGGCGATGACAAAGGCGACGGAGCGCTGCGCATAGGCGGCAGCGCCCTTGCCGAACAGGCTTTCATAGGCATCGAAGCAGACCGCCTTGTGCTCGGTCTCCTCGATGGCATGCCAGCGCCAGACGGCGGCAAAGTGCGGGTCGGCGCCTTCCAGCAGCCCGGGATCGCGCAGCAGGGTGTCGCCCAGCACCGCGGTCAGGTGCTCCAGCGCCACCGTGGCGGCCAGTTGCAGCGGCTTCGGCAGATTCTTCACGTTCTCCAGCAGTCGCACCACGATGCGGTCCATGGCCTCGACCGGCAGGCCGGCCTCCACCAGGGCGGCGTTGTAATCCTCGTGCTCGCGGGTATGGAACCCTTCCTGGCCGATAAAGGCGGAGATCTGTTCCTTGAGCCTGGGGTCGGTCAGCTCGTCGCGGTAGTTGCGCACGCTCTGGATAAAGAAGCGTTCCCCGGCCGGAAAGAAGATGGAGAGGGTGTTGTAGAACTGGGTGATGTGCAGCCCGCCCGGGTTCCAGTTCGTGGCCTTGTCATGCGGCAGCAGGAACTTGAGGTTGCGGCGGATCGGATCGATCTGGATGGACATGGCACCCCTCCGGGAGTGTTGTGCGCAGTAGGTAGGCACATGCTGCCGGCCATTAAACACATTGTCAACTGTGACAGTGAGTAATGTATTTAATGAGGGGCGGGAGGAAGACAGGCCGGGAAGCCGCGGCGGAGGCGGGCAGGGCGGGCCAAGCTTGACGAATCCATGGGGATAATGACATTGACCGATGTCAATGATTGGCTGAAAAGCCGGAGCCTGCCTGCCACCGGTCGGCCGTAGTCGAGCCTGGATGGTGTTGAATTTGATAGTTTGATATCTATCGAATAGAGGGCTGCCCTGACGGCGGCCGCTCACGGAGTTCCCTCATGAAGCTGTCTCCCGGCGCCCCGGCCCCGATCTTTTCCCTTCCCGACCTTCACGGCCAGGCCACGGGGCTGCAGCAGTACCGTGGCCGCAAGCTGCTGC
Organism: Pseudomonadota bacterium; assembly: GCA_040385265.1. Lineage (GTDB taxonomy): Bacteria > Pseudomonadota > Gammaproteobacteria > Pseudomonadales > Moraxellaceae > UBA2031. Next base: position 33,355 of record JAZKHS010000056.1, read on the forward strand.
TGTCCTTTTACCGCTACGCCTCCTGCCCTTTCTGCAACCTGCGCGTGCACCAGTTGTCGCAGCTGGCGCCGGCCTGGCAGGCGCGGGGCCTGGACCTGGTCGCCGTGTTCCAGTCGCCGCGCGAGAGCATCCTGGAGCATGCCGGCAAGGAAGCCCGTCCCTTCGCCATCCTTCCGGACCCCGGCCGCGGCCTGTACCGGGCCTATGGCGTCGAAGGCTCCTGGGGCGGCTTCCTCAAGGGCAGCCTGCAGGTCGGCAAGCTGACCGCGGCCCTCAAGCAGGGTTTCCTGCCGGGCAAGATGGAAGGCGACATCAACATGGTGCCGGCGGACTTCATCATTGGCGAGGACGGCCGCGTGCTGGTCGCCTATTACGGCCGCGACATCAGCGACCACCTTCCGGTCGAGGTGATCGAGCAACACCTGCGCTGAGGCCGTCGCCGTTCCGCTTTGCCCAAAAGAAAGCCGGCGCGATGGCCGGCTTTCTTTTGGGTGCACACGCCGCTCAGTCCGGCGTCCGCTCCAGATAGCGCTCCAGCAGTGGGCGGGCCTTGATGCGGGCCCCGATCACCGTCATGAACGTGTAGGCGCCCATGAACTTGCGGCTGATGAACATGACCTCCTTCGGCGGCACCGAGAAATGGCGGGTCGCTGCCGACTTGGCGGCGGTGGCGCCGACGCGGGCATGCAGCTTGCCGCGGGCCCAGTCGTAGGCGCCCTCCGGCGTCACCGCGTCGGCGGGCGCGTCCTTGAGGTCCGAGAAGGGTTCGATGGCCAGGAAGAACAGGTCGGTAAGGCTGTTCTTCACGCTGTCCGGCATGTTGTCGAAGAAGCTGAAGCCCTTCATCGCACGCTGCATCGCTTCGCGGTCGCGGTAGAAGGCGGCACGGGTCAGTTTGCGCGCCAGCGCCAGCAGGTCATCGGGGAAGTCGCGCACGGCGCCGAAGTCCAGCAGCACGATGCGGTCAGGTGCGCCCTCTGTCTCGGCCAGGCGGACCAGGTAGTTGCCGAAGTTGGGGTCAGTCTGGATCTCGCCCCACTCGAACACCTCGCGGCAGCAGATCTCGAGGGCGGCCTCGGCGATGCGGTTGCGCCGCTCCTGCGCCAGGCCCAGCACGATAGGGCTGTTGATGGGCACGCCGCGCTCGAAGCTCATGCAAAGCAGGGTGTCGGTGCAGTATTCGGGGTAGATGCGCGGCACGATGAAGCGCGGGTCGTCGCGCAGGTAGGAATAAAAGACGCGGGTGGTCTCGGCTTCCTGCGGATAGTTGACCTCGCGGTGCATCATCATGCGCACCTCGTCCAGCCACTCGTCGAACTCGCGGGTCTGCGGCACCGCCTTGGTCAGGCGCAGCATCTGCGTGACCAGGTTGAGGTCGGAGTCGATGGCGTCGGCCACGCCCGGGTACTGGATCTTGAGCACGAGCTCGGCGCCGTCGCTGCGGCGGCGGGCGCGGTGCACCTGGGCCAGCGAGGCGGCGCCCAGGGGCTCGGGGTCGATGTCCAGCTCGGCAAAGCGCTGCTCGCCCAGCTGCTGGCGCACGATGGGCTCCAGCGTGGACCAGGTCAGCGTCGTGGTGTCGTCGTTGAGCTGGTGCAGGGCGCGGGTGATTTCGTCCGGCAGGAAGTGCTCGCCGTAGAGGGCCATCATCTGGCCGATCTTGACCACGGATCCTTTCAGCTTGCCCAGCTCGCGGACCAGGTACTGGGCCTGCTCGGCCATGACCCGGCGGCGCTTTTCCTCGCGTTCGTCGGGGCTGGCGAACATGGAGCCGGCAGCGCCCGCGGCCAGGCGGGTGCCGGCCACGAAGCCGGCCATGGCCATGGAAAGACGGCGTTCGAAGGCGCCGGTCTTGAGGCGTTTCATCTGGTGCGGGTTGTCGCTCATCCGGGACATCCAGGGCGGCAGGGCAAAGGGAGGCGCATTCTACCTGAAACAGATTAAAGCTGGCCTCACAAGCCGATGCCCTGCAATGACCAAGTGGCTATGATCAGGCAACAGACTCCTGACACAAGGCCGTCCATGTCCCGCTCCCTGCCTGATCCCCTGGATTTCACGCCGCCTCCCCGGGCCCTGCTGCGCCGGCTGCTGGCTGCGCGCCGCTTCTGGTTCGATCCCCAGTTCTCCGGCCTTGAGCACCTGGACGCGGCGCGGCCGGCCCTTTACGTCGGCAACCACACCCTCTACGGCATCATCGACTCACCGCTGATGGTGCAGGGCCTGTATGAGCACACCGGCATCTTCCTGCGTGCCCTGGGTGATCATTTCCACTTCGTCACGCCAGTCTGGGGCCCGCTGCTGCTGCGTTTCGGGGCGGTGGACGGCACCCCGGAGAACTGCCGCCGCCTGATGCAGGCTGGCGCCCACATCATGGTCTACCCCGGCGGCGCCCGCGAAGTGATGAAGAATGCCGGCGAGGAGTACCGCCTGGTCTGGAAGCAGCGCACCGGCTTTGCCCGCATGGCCATGGAGCATGGCTACGACATTATTCCCTTCGCCGCCATCGGTGCCGATGACAGCCTGGCCATCCGCTATGACAGCAAGACCTTCCAGCGCTCGCTGCCGGGCCGCCTGACGCGCGCCACCGGCGTGCTGGAGCGGTGGTTCCGGGGCGGCGACCTGGTCATGCCCTGGGCCACCGGGGTGGCGGGAACGCCGCTGCCGCGGCCGGAGAAGCTGTATTTCCGCTTCGGCGAGCGCATCCCGATCCGCCACCTGCAGGCCGCCGCCCACAACCGGGCCGCGCAATGGCAGGTGCGCCACGAGGTGGAGCGGGCGATTTATCGCCAGATGGACGAGCTGTTCGAGATTCGGTCGAAGGACGAGCGCTGGCCCTGGTGGCGGCGCCAGCTGATCGCCCGCAAGGGCCAGGCCTAGCGGCGCCCCGGGCGGCCGGAGGAGGGCGGCCCGGACCGGCCCTGAGGGTGAGCGCCTCTGGGGATCACCCGTCTGAACGGTCGGGAAGCGGTCAGCCGGACACGGGGCGGGAAATCCTGCGACAGGTCCCGGCTGACGGGGCGGGCGGGACTATCTGCCGCGTGCCGTGCAGGGTCCGCCAGTGACGGACCTTGCTGCCGGCCTCAGAAGCTGAAGGAGTCGCGGATCAGGCCGACAAAGACGCCTTCGATGACCATGTCGTCGGGGGAGACAATGATGGGCTGGTAGTTCATGTTGGCCGGCAGCAGCTTGACCTTGCCGTCTTCCTGGTCGAGGTACTTCACGGTGACCTCGTTGTCGATGCGGGCCACCACGATCTGGCCCTTGCGGGCAATGCTGGTCTTGTAGACGGCGATCAGATCGCCTTCCAGGATGCCGGCATCCTTCATGGAGTCGCCCTTCACCCGCAGCAGGTAGGTGGGGCGCTTGGAGAACATGCCCTGCGGCACCGGCATGGCGTGGTCGTGGTTCTCGATGGCCTCGATGGGCAGGCCGGCGGCCACCGAACCGATGATGGGGATGAGGTCGGCGTCGGCTTCGTCGAGCAGCTGGATGCCGCGGGAGAGCTCGGCATGGAGCTTGATATAGCCCTTGTGCTCGAGCGCGCGCAGGTGGTCGGCGGCGGCATTCTTGGACTTGAAGCCGAAGCGCAGGGCAACCTCGGCGCGGGTCGGGGCCATGCCGGTGCGCTCGATGTTCTCGCGAATGAAGTCCAGGATTTCCGCCTGCCGGGTGGTCAAGCCTTCCATGTCGCGATCCTCGCTGTAAGCCGTGAACGGAGTGAGCAGACAAGCTAGCATGCACACTGTTCTTGTGTACAGCCCTGTCCCTGTGTTCAGCCTGCCCTTCTGATCAGTGGCGGGGCGGTCGAGACGAAGCCTGCCGGCACCCCGGCCCGGGCCGGGCGGCCACCCCTGTCCCTCTGGAGACCATATGCACCTCAGCGAACTCGCCCTCCATCCACTCAAGTCCGCCCGCCGCGTGCGGGTGCCCGAGCTGGTCCTGGGCCCCCTCGGCCCGGAATGGGACCGGCGCTGGATGCTGGTGGACGCCAGTGGCCGCTTCGTCACCCAGCGCAGCCATCCCCGGCTCTGCCTGTTGTCGGCATTGGTGGAGCGGGGCCGGCTGCGCCTGGCGGCTGACGGCTGGTCTGACCACCGGGTGGTGCCGGACGCCTGCCCGGCCAGCCTTGCCGTCACCGTCTGGGGCGACACCGTGCTTGCGCAGGCACCCAGCGCCGCGGCCGACGCCTGGTGCTCGGACTTCCTGGGCCTGCCCCTGCGCCTGGTCTTCCTGCCCGAGTCCGTGGTGCGACCGGTGGATCCGGCCTGGGCGGGGGCCGGTCACCGGACCGCCTTCTCCGACGGCTTTCCGCTGCTGCTGGTAACCCAGCCCTCCCTGGACCATCTCAATGGCCGGCTGCGCGAGGCGGGGGTGCCGGCGGTGGACTGGGCGCGCTTCCGGCCCAACCTCGTGGTGGCGGGCGACCTGCCGCCCCATGCCGAGGACGGCTGGCGCCGGCTGCGCGTGGGGGGGGTCGAGCTGGCGCTGGTCAAGCCCTGTTCCCGTTGCGTCATTCCCGCCATCGACCCGGCCACGGCGGACAAGGACAGTCGCATCCTGACAATTTTGCGTCGCTACCGCACACGGGAGGACGGTCGCATTTACTTTGGCCAGAACGTGGTCGTGGCGCACGCCCCCCAAGGCGCCCGGCTGCGTTGTGGTGAAAAGGTGGAAATTCTCGGGTAAATCGCGAAAAATGGCGGTCCCGCGAGCGGCGGGGCCGATACACAAGCCTGCCTACTGCTGCCGGTAGAGGGACAGGCCTGTACCTTGCATGTAGAGTCCGGCAGAGTGGTCCGGGCTCTATTACGGCAAGCCCGCCGGCCCCGCACCCTCGTCCACGGAAGACCACGCCGCGTCTGCGGCAAGCAGCATAAAAAAATCATGACCAGCATTCAGTACTACTTCACTTTCGACGACGGCCACGAGCTCAAGTTCGACGTCAACCTGGATCGCACGTTTGATCCGCGCAAGATCCCTACCGACGCCCCCGAGTGGACCCGGCTCGGCAACAACCAGTGCAGCAACTGCCCGCTGGACAAGGCGAGCACCAGCCATTGCCCGGCGGCGCTCGACCTGGACAAGGTGGCGCGCGACTTCCAGAAGCTGCCGGCCCACATCAAGGCGCATGTGCGCGTGGTCACCCCGGAGCGCGAATACGTCAAGCGCGTCGGCCTGGAGGAGGGCGTGCGCGCCCTCATGGGCCTGATCATGGCCACCAGTGCCTGTCCGGTGTTCGGTGCGCTCAAGGCCAATGCCCGCATGCACCTGCCCTTTGCCACCGCGCACGAGTTCATCACCCGCTCGGCCTCCATGTACCTGTTGCGCCAGTACTTCATCGCCCGCGACGGCGGCGTGCCGGACTGGGAGTTCAAGGGCCTGATCAAGACCAACGAGCAACTGCAACTGGTCAACCATGCCTTCTGGCAGCGCACCATCAACGGCTTCCAGAACGACGCCAATTCCAAGGCGCTGCTCAGCTTCTTCACGCTGTCCTCCAGCGTGTCCAGTTCGCTGGATGCCCAGCTCGCCAAGATCAAGCCGATCTTCTCGGGGCAGGAAGACAGCGCCACGTGAGCACCTTTGCCATCGTCCTGCTGGTGGTCGTGGCCTATGTGGTGGGGCAGATGACCCTGCTCCGTCCGAGCGCCCGTGACACCCGCCTCATGCTGCTGCGGGCCGAGGCGCGCAAGGCGGGGCTGCATCCCCGCCTGCTGGCGCCGCCGGAGTGGTACCGCGGCGAACGCCCCACCGGCGGCCTGCTGGCCTGCTATTCGCTGTTGCAGGCGGA
>JAZKHS010000056.1:39155-44904 GCA_040385265.1 Pseudomonadota bacterium
CGAGTGGGTGGTCCGGGCCGGTTCGAAGGCGCTGCTGGGCAGCCTGGAACTGCCGCCGGAGGCCGACCAGCTGCTGGCCCTGGAGGCCCAGGCCAACGCCGTCAGCCTCTGGTGGACCGAAAGTACCGGTCCCGAGGTGTTGCCGGCCTATCTCGCGCTGCTCCGTCAACTGATGGACAAATCCCACTAGAAACAACCGCTTACCCCCTTCCGGACGGCACCTTCCACCCCCCCCTCTACTGATGTCCGGCTTGACCCCGCCGGTCGTGCCTCTTATATATGCCGACTCTCCGGCCCGTCCTGGCCGCTCCCACTCCTTCACTGGCTGTCAAATTCCATGGGTAAATCGCTGGTCATCGTCGAGTCGCCGGCCAAGGCCAAGACGATCAACAAGTACCTCGGCAAGGACTTCGTGGTGAAGTCCTCCGTCGGCCACGTCCGCGACCTGCCCGTGAGCGGTTCCGGCACCAAGGTCGACCCGGCCGCGCGTGCCAAGGCCGCCGCCGCCACCCGCAAGCTCTCGCCCGAGGCCAAGGCCCTGCAGAAGGAGAGCAAGGGCAAGAGCGCGCTGGTGGCGCGCATGGGCGTCGATCCCGAGAAGGACTGGAAGGCCCACTACGAGATCCTGCCGGGCAAGGAAAAGGTCATCGACGAGCTGAAGAAGCTCGCCAAGGATGCCGACACCATCTATCTGGCCACCGACTTGGACCGCGAGGGGGAAGCCATCGCCTGGCACCTGCGCGAGGTCATCGGCGGCGACGACAGCCGCTTCAAGCGCGTGGTGTTCAACGAGATCACCAAGAACGCCATCACCGAGGCCTTCAAGCAGCCCGGCGTGCTCAACATGGCGCGCGTCAATGCGCAGCAGGCACGCCGCTTCCTGGATCGCGTCGTCGGCTACATGGTTTCGCCGCTGCTGTGGGAAAAGATTGCCCGTGGCCTCTCCGCCGGCCGCGTGCAATCGGTGGCGGTGCGCCTGGTGGTGGAGCGCGAGCGCGAGATCCGTGCCTTCATCCCCGAAGAGTTCTGGGAAATCCATGCCGATACCCTGACGGCGAAGAAAGACGGCTTGCGCCTGGAAGTCACCCGCGACGGTGACGCCGCCTTCCGCCCGACCAGCAAGCAGCAGGCCGACGCCGCGCTGACGCTGCTGGAAAAGGCCGAGTACAAGGTCGCCAAGCGCGAGGACAAGCCGACGCGCACGCGTCCCAACGCGCCCTTCATCACCTCCACGCTGCAGCAGGCCGCGAGCACGCGCCTCGGCTTCTCCGTGAAAAAGACCATGACGCTGGCGCAGCGCCTGTATGAAGCCGGCCACATCACCTACATGCGTACCGACTCGACCAACCTGAGCCAGGACGCCATCGCCATGGTGCGCGGCTTTATCGAGGACGAGTTCGGCAAGAAGTACCTGCCGGAGAAGCCGAATTTCTACTCCAGCAAGGAAGGCGCGCAGGAGGCCCATGAAGCCATCCGTCCTTCCGACGTCAACGCCAAGCCGGGCGACGTGGCCGGCCTGGAGCGCGACGCCGAGCGCCTCTACGAGCTGATCTGGCGTCAATTTGTCGCCTGCCAGATGCCGGATGCCGAATACCTGTCCACCAGCCTGGTGGTCAGCGCCGACCGCTTCGAGCTGCGCACCCGCGGCCGCATCCTCAAGTTCGACGGCTTCACGAAGGTGATGGCGGCGCAGCAGAAGGACAAGGAAGACCTGGTGCTGCCCGACGTGAAGGTGGGCGAGGTGCTGGCGCTGAAGAAGCTGGATCCCTCCCAGCACTTCACCAAGCCGCCGGCGCGCTTTACCGAAGCCACCCTGGTGCGCGAGATGGAAAAGCGCGGCATCGGCCGTCCCTCCACCTATGCCGCGATCATTTCCACGATCCAGGAGCGCGGCTATGTGAAGCTGGAGGCGCGTCGCCTCTATGCCGAGAAGATGGGCGACATCGTCACCGCGCGCCTGACCGAGAACTTCGACGACCTCATGGACTACGCTTTCACCGCCGAGCTCGAAGCCGAGCTGGACAAGGTGGCGCAAGGCTCCCTGGAGTGGAAGAAGGTCCTCAATGATTTCTACCAGGGCTTCCAGAAGCGCCTGCAGAAGGCCGGCCAGGACGATGCCGACGGCATGCGCCCCAATGAGCCGGTGACCACCGACATTCCCTGCCCGACCTGCAGCCGTCCCATGCAGATCCGCACCGCCAGCACCGGCGTCTTCCTGGGCTGCTCCGGCTATGCGCTGCCGCCCAAGGAGCGCTGCAAGGCCACCATCAACCTGGTGCCCGGCGGCGAGATCGTCGCCCTCGACGAGAACGACGAGGACAGCGAGTCCAAGCAGTTGCTGGCGCGCCGCCGCTGCCCCAAGTGCGCCACTGCCATGGACAGCTACCTGGTCGACGAGCACCGCAAGCTGCACGTCTGCGGCAACAACCCGGACTGCACGGGCTACGAGATCGAGAAGGGCGCGTACCGCATCAAGGGCTATGAAGGCCCGCTGATCGAGTGCGACAAGTGCGGCTCCGACATGCAGCTCAAGACCGGCCGCTTCGGCAAGTATTTCGGTTGCACCAGCAGCGAGTGCGGCAATACCCGCAAGCTGCTGCGCAACGGCGAGGCGGCGCCGCCCAAGGCCGACCCGATCCCCATGCCGACGCTGAAGTGCCAGAAGTCGGATGACTTCTTCCTGCTGCGCGACGGCGCCGCCGGCCTCTTCCTGGCCGCCAGCCAGTTCCCCAAGCACCGCGAGACGCGCGCGCCCACCATCGAGGAACTGAAGTCGGTGGGCGACAAGCTCGATCCCAAGCACCAGTACCTGCTGGGCGCGCCGGTCAAGGACAAGGAGGGCAACAAGGCCGTGCTACGCTTCAGTCGCAAGACCCGCGAGCAGTACGTGGTGACCGAGGTCGAAGGCAAGCCCACCGGCTGGCAGGCCTTCTTCCGCGACGGCAAGTGGGTCGAGAGCCCGGCCAAGGCCAAGTGAGGTTGCAATGAAAGGCGCCATCGATACCGGCAAGCTGCGACCCAACCAGGGCCGCACCAACCAGAAGCTGTACTTTGCGCGCTTGCAGCTCGATCGCCTGCAGTCGCTGCTGGAATCCCGCGAGGCTTTTTCCTGGGAGGCCGAGGCGCTGTCCTGCCGCGAGGCGGTCATCCTGCACCTGCACGGTGCCTATCTCGCCTTCCTGCAGGAGCTGGTGCGTTTCTACAAGCTGTCGGGCCCGCTGCTGACCAGCGAGGCCCTGCGCCTGGGCATGGCGGCCAAGGGCCAGGTCTCGCCCGAGATCACCGTGCTGCAGCAGCTGGAGCAGGCACACGATTCCTGGCTGGCGCAGCTGTTGCGCGCGCACCAGGACTGCCTGATCGCCCCCGACCAGGCCCCGGTCGCGGTCGAGGAAGAAGAAACCGGCTCCCGCGCCATCAGCGTAGTGGTGGTGGCCGCGGATACGCCGCTGTCCGCCACCGACGTGGGCAATCTCCAGCGCTGGCTGCAGGAGCTCACCGCCATCATCCGCGACTTCCGCCGCGAGATGCAGGAGTGGTGAGCGCTTCGCGCTGAGCGGGGCAGGGGGCCTCCCTGCTGCCGTCGTGGCAGCCCTGATCTCCCTCTTTCGTTCTGCCGCCGGGCATGGCAGCATCCGCGCCCGCTTGAAATGGCGCGCACCATCCCCACCTCTTCCGGTATCAAGGCTGCTGAATGTCCGAGACCATCATGACCACTGCACAGTATCTGGAAGTCGTGCAAACCGAGGACGGCGACGTGCTGTTGCGCCGTAGCGATACCGGGGCGTCCGAGGCCGAGCCGCTGGTGTCCCTGCGCTTTTCTCCCGAGGTGCGCGCCATGCTGGGGGAGCACCTGAACGAGGTCGCCCTGGCCATGCTGGGCGCCGGCATGCGCGCCACCTCCGCCCTGGCGCAGCGCCAGGCCATCGGCGTCGAGGATGAAATGCCACGACTGCTGCACTGATCCCTCTCTGGCGTTCTCCGTAAAGCCCGCAGCTCTTGCGGGCTTCTTGCTTTCTGGGCCGGTAGCGGGCGCCAGCGTCGCGGTTGGGCCAAGGGGCGGCTGCGCTTCCGGGCCGCTCACGCGCCGGCCCGGTGGGTGACAGAGATGGCCGGCAGGGCGCCGGTACTGCAGAGGGCCGGGGCGCGAAGGCGATATGGGGGATGTCGAGTGGCGGGCCATGCGGTGACGCCTTTCATCCTGCTGCGCTGCCGCTGCTCGTGTTGTGACGGCCGCCGCGGCACGGCGGGTCGGGGCGGCTGCTAGACTGGGCTCGACCTCAGCCGAAACGAGAGCCCTTAGCCGCAAGGGAACGAGCCCTCAGGTGCAAGGGAACAAGGGAGTCACCATGTTCGACAAGAAAATGCCCGAGGCGTGGCGCGTGCTGCGCATCCAGTCGGAAATCGTCGATGGCATCGAGCACCTCATCAAGGTGTCCTATGCCGCCATTCTTTTCGGCAGCGCCCGCCTGCCACCGTCGTCGCCCTACTACCAGGCCGCCGAGGCAATGGGCCGGCAGTTGTCGCAGGCCGGCGTCAATGTCATCACCGGCGGCGGCCCCGGCATCATGGAGGCCGCCAACAAGGGGGCGCACAACCAGGGCGCCAAGTCCATCGGCCTCAACATCTCGCTGCCCATGGAGCAGTCGGCCAACGTCTACCAGGACATCAGTCTCTATTTTCGCTACTTCTTTGTGCGCAAGTTCATGTTCATGAAGCATGCCGTGGCCTTCGTGATTTTCCCCGGCGGCTATGGCACCCTCGACGAGATGTTCGAGGTGCTGACGCTGATCCAGACCGGCAAGAGCGAGCCCTTCCCGGTCATCCTCTATGGCCGCGATTTCTGGAGCGGCCTGCTCGACTGGATGCGCGAGCGCATGCTGGCCGACGGCTGCATCAGCCCCGGCGACCTCGACTTGTTCCATGTGGTCGACAGCGTCGACGAAGGCGCCCGCATCATCATTGATTACTATCACCAGCGCATGGTGGGCATGGAAGAAGAATGAAGCTGCTGCAAGTCTCGATCGCGGAGCAAGTCCTGCGCCTGCTGGCGGATGGCCATACCCGGGCAGCATGGCCGGTTTCGACGGCGCTGAAGGGCGCGGGCGAGCGGTCGGGCAGCGAGCAGACCCCGCGCGGGCGGCATGTGGTGCGCGCCCGGATCGGGGCCGGGATGCCTTCCGGCACGGTCTTTCGGGGCCGCCGCCCCACTGGCGAAGTGTGGACGCCTGAGCTTCATGCGCAGTTCCCGGGACGGGACTGGATACTGACCCGCATCCTCTGGCTGTCGGGTAGCGAGCCGGGACGCAACCGGGGCGGCAACTGCGACAGCATGCGCCGTTATATCTATATCCATGGCACCCCCGACCTGGAACCCATGGGGGTGCCGCTGTCCCATGGCTGCGTGCGCATGCGCAATGCCGACATCATCGAGCTGTTTGCCCAAGTGGCGGCGTATATGCCCGTAGTCATCGAGGAGTAAGCCACCACCATCGACGGCCAGATCGGGGGTGTCGGGGCAGCGTGTGCCATTGCTGCCCTGGCGGCCACTGCGAGGGCAGCAATGGCGCCGGGCGGGGTGAATCGGCCCGGCGAGCGGTAAATTGGCTGAAAAACAAGCGATTGATATATAAGGGGAAAAATAATGTGTTTTTCCCTTTGACAGCTTTTCCATAGTCCCTATAATGCGCCCCACGCTGAATGCCTCAAGGGTGCTTAGCTCAGCTGGTAGAGCAGCTCCCTTACACGGAGC